>QWOP01000019.1 GCA_003669605.1 Planctomycetota bacterium | reverse complement strand
GGCTACCGGTCGTGCTTCTATCGCAAGGTACCGGTGGGTGCCGAGCGGGCCGCCGGAGCGACTCTTGAGTTTGTGGAACAGGAAAAGGCCTTTGACCCGAAGGCGGTCTACGGCGACGCGCCGAATCCGACGCAGTTGTAGGCCAATTGAAGCATCAGGGCGCCACCGCACTCCGCGTCAAAAACTCTCCTACCGCCCGTAGGAGTGCCACTGGTAGCCAAGCTCCGCCTTCTGCCCCGGTTCCAGCCGGAGATCCCAGCGAATCCTGCCGACGCCGTTGAACTGCCGCCACCACGGCGGCCAGTTGAACCAGCCGACCCACGGCATCCCCGACGGCCCGCCGCCGTCGCCCAGCAGTGTCAGGTCTTCCAGGACGTTGAGCATCTCCACTCTCCCCCCCTGCCCGGCCTCGGTGACGTTGCCTAGACAATTCCGCACCACCTCGATGTCGACCGGCTTGCCGCGGAGATTGACCAGCCCAATGCTCCCCTCCAGATCGACCCGCGCCAGCTGCTCACCATTCCAGTTCTGCGCGTTCGGCGTCCGCTTCGTCTCCCGGTCCTCCTTGGTGACGCGGATGTCGACGGCGGTCGTCACCGCCAGATCGGCCTCGGCACCGGGCGAGGTGTAGCTGAGCATTCCCTGGGCGAGCACACGGCCGTCGCGCATGACAAGCGCAGGGCCCGTCGTCAGCGGGGCCTTTGCGGTGTTCGAGAGGCGGATCGTGTGCACTGCCTTCGGCGCCGCCATAAGGCGCGCCAGTTCTGCTCCCTGACGGGGGTCCATCCGCTGGATGAGGTCGGTGGGGGGAACAAAGGGAATCTCGAGTTTGAAGAAGTCGCGGTAGGGGAGCGTCGTCGTGCTCACCGGCACCACCATCCGCTCCCCCTTTTTGAGGCTCAGATGGGCAAGCGCAAAGACAAACAAATCCTCGGTCTTCTCGCCGGCCGACTCGCCCCCTTCGGCCTCCGGCCCCGGGGCCACGGCCGCTCCTCCCCCCGCCACCTGCGACATCATCGCGTTGGAGAAGGAATTGCCAAAGCGGCCGTTGCCCAGGTCGATCGCCTGCGCGAGACGCGCGGCTGTCTGTTCCAGGCCGATCGGGTCGGCAGACCCTTTGAGGGCGAAGGTGGGGACTCCGACCACGAGGTTGCAGGTGACGTCGTCGAGGTCGATCAGATCGTTGACCAGCGTCGCCTGGAGAATCACGCGGGCCTGCCCCTTGCCGTCGAGCTCGATTCGATAGGAGGGGATCCAGCGGAGCCCGCGTTGGACATACATCAGCCCGACATCTGCCTCGCCAGCGGTGAGCGGCTCGGCGGCGGCTCCGCGGCGGACCATCCGCAGGGTGAGAGTGTTGCGGAATTCCGCCCGGCCGAGGGTCGTCGCGGGAGCGGGATTCGCCCCCAAGAAGGTGACGTCTTGGATCCGCGAGAGCGGGATCACGCGCGTGCCCTCGTCGGTGGCCAGGAACACGAGGTCTGAAGCCACCGGCAGTTTCGCCCCTTCCCCCGGTGGGGCGAGGGCTTCGAGCTCCGCCGATGTCTGCACGGGCGCCGCCAAAAGCGTCGCCTCATAGGGGATGGGATCGCGGCTGGCCGGTGGGATCTCCGTCACCAAGAGCTTCGCCCCCGGATTGGCGTCGATGAGTTCTTTGAGCGTCAGCGCAGTGCGCTCGACGACAACTGGATTGCGGGAAGCTGTCACCGCAGCCACCGCCACTCCCTCGTCGTTCGCACCCGCCCAGAACGTCCCCAGCACTGGGGCGGGGAGATGACGCAGGACAGCGGCGCCGGCGGCGTCGACGGCGACGGTGCCCCGGTGAACGACAAAGGCGTGGCCGTCCTTAAAGACACTCACCTCCCGCACCGGCAGTCCCCCCGCCGCGGTGGGATCGGCGGCAGCAGAAGCCACCGGCAGCAGCGCCCAGAGAAGGAACGCGGGCACCAGAAGAGGCCGCCAAGCACCTGTGGGGAAGCAAGCGCTCGGGGCGCAATCACGGCGGAGCATCAAAGCACCTTCTCTTTCTGGCACATCGGCAGACTGGCGGATCGAAAGGGATGATTGCATGGCGACGATCCATCCAGCAAATCCGGCATTTCCTGCCACCCATGCGCGCTCCTGAGTACCCATGAGTACTCAGGAGCACCCCTGCCCCGGCCCCATCACGGGGGTATGATTGGATTGTCCCGTCCACCGCTTGGAGACTCTCAATGCTCACCCCTCCGCAGGTCGTCGAGAATTATTTCCTCGAATCGAGGCACCAGATCCTCGAGATCGCCGCCATGATGGATCGCTACGACGTGGCGGTGCAGCAACATGGCAGCCACGGCACCGCGGCGGGGCCGGCCACCGAGCAGAAGATCTCGCTGCTCCGCAAGGCGCTGGCCATCGCCGCCGACCCGAAGCCGACCCAGGATCGGACCGTTGCCCTCCTTGAACTGTTCGCCACCGGCTGATCGGGCGCTCAGACACGGCCAAGCACCGCCGGGATCGAGCCCTCTTCTCACCTCTCCTTCCAAACGACACCGATCGGGGAATCCGTGCCATGCAGATCATCCAGCCCCACTACCACGCCATCGCCCGCACCGCCCAAGACTACGAGCGGATGGCGATGAGCGGTGTCGTGGCCGTCGCCGAACCGGCATTCTGGGCCGGCTTCGACCGGCTCTATCCCGAAACCTTCATCGACTACTTCCGGCAGATCAGCGAGTTCGAGCCGACGCGTGCTGCGCAGTACGGCATCCGCCACTTCTGCTGGGTGGCGGTGAACCCCAAGGAAGCGGAGAACCCCGTCCTGACCCGCGAGGTCCTCAAGCACTTCCCCGAGTTTTTTGCCAAGCCGACGGTCCTCGGTGTCGGTGAGACGGGGCTCCACAAGTCGACGAAAAACGAGATCGAATCGCTCGAGGCCCATGTCGACCTAGCGATGAAGCACGGCCAACTCGTCCTCATCCACACGCCGCATCTGGCCGACAAGGCCCACGGCACGAAGACAGTGCTCGAGGTCCTCGCCGGAATGAATGTCGACCCCGAGCGGATCTGGATCGACCATGTCGAGGAACAGACGATCCGCCCCTGCATCGAGGCCGGCTACTGGGCGGGCTTCACGCTCTATCCCATCACCAAGTGCTCGCCGAAGCGGGCGGTCGACATGCTCGAGAAGTACGGCACCGAGAAGATCCTCGTCAACTCGTCGGCTGACTGGGGGCCGAGCGATCCGTTCCTGCTGCAGGAGTGCGTCCTCGAGTACCGCCGCCGCGGCCACTCCCTCCAAGAAGCGATCGAGGTCTTCCACAACAACCCCTGCCGGTTCCTCGGCCAAAACCCCAAGTTCGACATCAAGCCGATCCGCGTGGAGACGATCGCCGCCCCCCGCGCCTGACCGGCGGCCCCCACCATGGCATCTCCCCCCTCCACCACGACCAGCCTGGCGCTGGTCCGGCAACTGCGATTCTGTGCTGGCCACCGGCTCTTCCGCCACGAGAGCAAGTGTGCCTATCTCCACGGCCACAACTACCGGGTCGACGTCGAAGTGGTGGCAGCGGACGGCGCCGCCACCGTCGACGACGTGGGACGGATCGTTGATTTCTCGCTCATCAAGAAGCGACTCCTCGGCTGGCTCGACACCCACTGGGACCATGCCTTCATCCTCTTCGTCGAGGACCACGGGGCCATCAACGCGGTCCAGCAGTCGCTGCCGACCAAGTATTTCCTCCTCCCCTGGAACCCGACCGCCGAGAACATGGCCCGTTACCTGCTCGAAGTGGTCTGCCCCGGAGTGCTCGCAGATCTGGGCGTCATCGCTCGGCAGGTGAGTGTCTGGGAGACAGAAGAGGCCTGCGCGATCGCCTTTCTCTCCGGCCCCCCCGGCCTGCCGCCGGTTGCTCTCGGCAGCGTGGTTGTCGTTGACGACCGCTGAACCAGCCCGTCAGGCCTTGCATGCTTGCGGAGAGGAACCCTCCAACCGATGACCGGACAGCCTCCCCCTGCCGCCGCCTTCCCGGCAACGCGCCTCCGCCGCACTCGCCAGCACGACTGGCTGCGGAGGCTCGTGGCCGAAACCACGCTCACCACCAACGATCTCATCTGGCCGCTGTTCGTCCATGATGGAGGGCTCGCGGTGCCAGTGGCCGCGATGCCCCAGGTCGACCGGCTCCCCATCGAGGGGCTCGTCAGAGCAGCGGCCGAGGCGGCGGCGCTCGGCATCCCGGCGATCGCACTGTTTCCGGTGGTCGAGGCGCAGCGCAAGAGCGACGACGCGGCACACGCCTTCGACGATGACAATCTCGCCTGCCGCGCGGTGCGGGCGATCCGCCGGGAGACGGGGGACGCCGTGGGGATTATCTGCGACGTGGCCCTCGATCCCTACACCAGCCACGGCCATGACGGCTTGTTGCACGACGGAACAATCGTCAATGACCAGACGGTCGAGGTGCTCTGCCAGCAGAGCCTGTCGCTCGCCCGAGCCGGCTGCCACATCGTCGCCCCCTCCGACATGATGGATGGAAGGGTGGGGGCGATCCGCGGAGCCCTCGATCGCTTTGGCCGGCAGGATGTCTGCATCCTCTCCTACGCCGCCAAGTACGCCTCGGCTTTCTACGGCCCGTTCCGCGATGCCCTCGGCTCATCAGCATCGCTCGGCGCGGGTGCAGCCCGGGGGGTGACCGACAAGAAGACCTACCAAATGGACATCGCCAACTCCGACGAGTCCCTCCGCGAGGTGGCCCTCGATCTGGCAGAGGGGGCCGACATGGTGATGGTCAAGCCGGCCGGCACGGCGCTTGACATCATCCACCGTGTCAAACACACCTTCGGCGTGCCGACGCTCGCCTATCAGGTCAGCGGCGAGTATTCAATGATCCGCGCCGCGGCCAACAATGGCTGGATCGACGCTTCGCAGGCGGCCATGGAGAGCGTGCTGGTCATCAAGCGGGCCGGCGCCGACGCCATCCTCACCTACTTTGCCCCCCAACTCGCCCGCGCGCTCGCCGTGCGCGGCTGACGTCGCCCCGCCCCCTCAGCCCGGCGGCCGGAAGGCGACGAGCCGTTCGGGCTTGGTCTCCAGCCGCGGCGGGTTTTCCACCCCTGTGTAAGCCAGATCGATGCAGTAGGGGATCGCCGGGAAGACGGCGTCGAGGCACTGGCGGATGCTCTTGGGGCGCCCTGGAAGATTGACGACCAGCGCCCGGCCGCAGATCCCGGCAGTCTGCCGGGAGAGGATCGCGGTCGGCACAAAGTCCAGCGACACCTTCCGCATCAGCTCCCCAAAGCCGGGAAGCAGTTTCGTGCAGACCCGCTCGGTGGCCTCTGGGGTCACATCGCGCGGGGCCGGACCTGTGCCCCCGGTAGTCACCACCAAGCAGCAACCGTCATCAGCCAGGCCCCGGAGCGCCGCGGCAATTCGCTCAAGATCATCGGGGACGACGCGTTCCAGTGGCTCCCACTGCGAGGCCAGCACCTCGTCGAGGTAGTCCCGGATGGCGGGGCCGCCCAAGTCGGCATAGTCGCCGCGGCTCGCCCGGTCGGAGACAGTCAGGATGCCGATGCGGGGGATGGGGGTAGTCATGGTCCTCGCCACGATACTCCAGGTGGTCTGTAGAAACTACGTCCCCGTGGTGAGCTGGGGAGGAGCAAGAACGCCGCTGGCGCAAAGTCTGACGGCAGTTCCGGGTGGGGAGTTGGGGGTGGTTATGCCGATGGAAGGAGACATCCCCGGCGGGCTGAATGACGACTGGCCCCGTCCCCCCCCCGTACCTCGCGCGCATGCTTTCCCTCCCCGGCACCGAGCGGATCCGAACGCCACGCCTCTGTGGCGCAGCGTCGCTGCGTGCCTCCCTCCTGGCAGTATTGGCGTGGTCGGTGGCCGCTCTGCTGCCGGGCGCCTCGGCGGCTGAGCGGACCGCGCCCACGGCAGCGGCAGGGGACGAAACCGCCCTCTTCGACCTTGCTGAATCTGAAAACCCCGCCACGGTCGGAGTTCTCGGCGAGCGTGATGACGACCGCTGGGAGCGGTTCGCCCAGAATCCTTCGGCCAACCCGCTCCGGCCGCCAGCCCTCGATCCTGGTCAGGCGGGAAACATCGATCGCGACGTCGGACGGGGATTCACTGAGGGCGTCGCGCCAGAGCTGCGTCTGCCGGTTCTCGATCCCAATCAGATCGGCAACCTCGACATCCGCCTCGACGAGGCCCATACGCGCCTGGAGAAGCTCGAAGGGAAGAGCGAGCAGCTGCCACTGATCCGGATGAGCGGCTTCTTCCAAGTAGACGATGGGCTTTTCAGCCAGTCGGCAGCCAGCCAGGAGTGGTATGGCGACATCCAGGACGGCGTCGGCTTCCGCCGCGCCCGGCTCCAAGCGGTGGGCAAGCTGACCGAGTTCACCAACTTCTCGATCGAGTTTGACTTTGCCCAAATCGGCCGGCCGAGCTTCTTCGACATCTGGGGGGAGCAGGAGCAGATCCCGGTCTTGGGTACGGTGCGCATCGGCCAGTTCCGTCAGCCGGGCACGATGGACGCCTGGACGAGCGTGCGGCATCTGGAGTTTCTCGAGCGGTCGGCGGCATTTCAGGCCAGCGATCCCTTTCGCCGCGTCGGCATCATGGCGTACTCGATGAGCGAGGACGAGCGAACGAGCTGGGCCTACAGCGTGTTTGCCACCGGGCTGACATTTTTTGACGGCACGCAGAATGTCTACCAGACAATCGGCGACAACCGTGCCGGCACACAGATGGGCGACAACGGCGGAGTCGCTTTCGCCAGCCGGATCACCCACCTCCTCGACTACGACGATCTCACCGACGGCCGCTACCTGACGCACGTCGGCACAGGCTTCCTCTACGGGCAAATCGGGGGCTCGGGAACGACCGGCCTCGGGGCGAAGAACTACCGCTCTTTCATCTTCCCTGAATTTTTCGTCGGCGATCCCGCCGGTCAGGGTCTGACGGCCGCAGGCACGCCGCGCGTCGCTGATTCAGGGCGGGTCCTCGCCAACAACTTCTGGATGACCCATCTTGAACTGGCCCGCAACGCCGGCCGGGCCCACTTCCAAAGCGAGGTGATGCTCGAAGGTGTCAACCAGCTCGGCGGTCCGACGATGCTCATGCCGGCGGCCTACGCCCAGTGCGGCTACTTCCTCACCGGCGAGAGTGCTTTGTACCTCAAGCAGTCTGGCGTCCTCGATTACAACGTCGTCCCCTACACAACCTTCTTCGGCACCGGTCGCCGCGGCCACCTGGCTGGCATGGGGGCCTGGGAGGTGGCTTTCCGCTGGACGTACGCCGACCTCTCGTTTGCGAACATCAATCCCGCCAACCAGCTTTCCAACTCCACCGGTCCTCCGCCGGCCCCGGGCTACGGCGTCTACAACGCGCCGACGGTGGCGCTCAATTGGTGGTGGAACCGCTTCACCCGCGTGCAGTTCAACTGGATCCACGCCATGCCCGACATCCGTGGTCAGGGTTCCCTGCCGTTCGACATCTTCGGCACCCGCTTCCAGATCGAATTCTGATCCGCCGCCGGTCCGTGGAGACTCTGACCATGAAGCCCCCTCTCCTGCCGGCAACACTCGCCGCGATCCTTATCGCCAGCCTCAGCCTGCCAGCGATCGGCTGGGGGCAAACCGCTGGCCCCGATCAGCTCCCTCTGCCGCGCGCAAAGCCAACTCCTCTGCCCGCCGACACGCAGGCGACGAAAGAGGTCCAGGCTCCCCCGCCAGACGCCGGCGTGTTGGAGCGCCCCGCAGGGCGGCCGGGGCGCGCCCGCGAGCCGGCAGGCAGCCCGCCAGACTCCACCAGCAAAGACTCCGCCGGCAAGGAGAGCGGAAAGAAGGAGAAGAAGAAGGAGCCGCCGCCCCCCGACGGCCGCTGCGACCAGTGTGGCGGCGGCGACTGCGTGCGGAAGGAATGCGTGCCGAAGATGACGGAGAAGGAGATCAAGAAGGTCTGCTGGGATTCCAAGTGTGAGGATTTCTGCGTGCCGGGGCCGAGCGTGTGGTGTGGGAAAGTCTGCCAGAAAGACGACTGCGGCTGCTGGACCCACGACCTCTGGAAGCCAACGTGCGCCGAGGTGCGGACGCGCGTCGTGCCGGTGCGGAAGGAAACCAAGCGGAAGGTGCCGGCAGTGGAGTGGAAGGTGGAGGAACGCTGCGCCTGCTGCCGGCGCAAAGCCGGCAACAACGCCCTCAAGCCGGCTCGCGACGAGGCGCTCAAGTCGGCTCGCGACGAGGCGCTCAAGTCGGCTCGCGACGAAACGCTCAAGCCGGCTCGCGACGAAACGCTCAAGTCGGCTCGCGACGAAACGCTCAAGCCGGCTCGCGACGAAACGCTCAAGCCGGCTCGTGACAACTCCCCACAGGGGGGGGATGCGGCGGCCCAGGGGCCGGCACAGTCACCCTGAAGAAGCACTTCGGGACTGCGTTTGGCCGTTTGGTGCGCGCCACGGCCCAGTTGGTCACTTTCACGGCCAAAACCACGTTGACACGCCATCTGTCAGGCATGATTTTGACAGTCATGCCCCAGCCATTCCACCACTTGTCCTGGTCTTTCGCCCCGCGGCGACTGTCGTCGTGGCTCGCCGCCGGCTCGGTCGCTGGCTTGACCGCCATCGACATCGCGCTGTGCGGACTGCCGATCGGCGCGTCGCTCGGCACGCTGATTTGGTTGTGGATCTCCTGACTCTTTCTCCGTTCCAGAAACCTGCCGCCAGGCTCCGTTTCCCTACCGATCACTCCCGTCTAGGAACGACCGGGCGGAGTTCTACGGGATTACAATCCCGTGGGCTCCGCCCGGCTTCGTAGTCTCTCCGCAGCGACAGTGATCATCCACGGTTCACATGAGTTGCAGACTGCGCCGATGGCCTCCCCCGCCACCCCCATCCCCGACCTGTCGACGGCCCGCCTCTGGCGGCGGTCGTTCTGGGTGTACCACGTCTGCTTCTGGCTCTGCGTCGGCTCGGTCGCCTGGGCCTTCCTGCGGATCCTCCAACCGCAAGGTTCAGGGGCCATCTTCAGCGCGGTCAATCGGACCAGTGTGGCGATACTGCTCTCCGCCGTCATCCATCTGATCTACACCAGCCCCCTCCTTCGCCACCTCCCCCGGGCGCTGCGGATCGTGGCGCTCTTTACCATAAGCGGCGTCGGGGTGCTGGCAACGATGGCGCTCATCATTGATCACGCCGCTCCGCTCTATCTGCCGCGGATCATCGCCACCGGGATCTGGTGCCTGGGTTTCATCGGCTTGGAGACCATCGAAGACCTCTCCTTGAGCTCGGCCCGGGCGGCCCGGGCCGAGGCTGACGTCGCGGCGGCGCGTGCCCTCTCGCGGGAGCACGAACTCCGCCATCTCCAAGCCCAGATGAACCCCCACTTCCTCTTCAACGCCTTAAACGCCGTCGTCGCTCACAAGCACGATCCCGAGGCGATCGAGCGGGTGACGCAAGACCTCGCCGACTACCTCCGCTTCGCTCTCCGCGAGGCCCGGACGCTTGAGCCACTCTCCCGCGAATTGCAGGCCCTCGAGAAATACCTCTCGGTGCAGCAGTCGCGGTTTGGCGACGGCCTCTCCTGCATGATCAGGTGCGACCAGGCGTCGCACGGCGTCGCGGTGCCACCGATGATGCTCCAGCCGCTGTTGGAAAACGCTTTTGTCCATGGCCCAAAGACGGGCCCCAGCCCGCTCGTCGTGAGCGTCACGGCGGCCGTCGTCGACGGCTGGCTGGAGGTGGAGGTGGCCAACACCGGCCGCTGGGTGCCCCCCGATCCGTCGCGGTCTCCCAGCACGGGGATCACGACCCTCCGCAAGCGACTGGAGTTGCTCGTCGGCCCGGAAGCCACGGTTTCCACCCGTGCAGATGATGGCTGGGTGAGGGTCCAGATTCGCCTTCCAGCCCGGGATCTGGGCCAGTCGGCGGAGCACCCCGCATGACGCCCGCCA
Source organism: Planctomycetota bacterium (assembly GCA_003669605.1). Classification (GTDB taxonomy): domain Bacteria; phylum Planctomycetota; class Planctomycetia; order Pirellulales; family UBA1268; genus QWOP01. Next base: position 14,751 of record QWOP01000019.1, on the reverse strand, counting down.
GCCGCAGTTCAGCCTCTGCCGGGCAACGGATCACTGCCCTGCTTGTCGATGACGAGCCGCTGGCCAGCGAGCGACTGCGGCAATTGCTGGCGGCGATTCCTGGGATCGAGGTGGTGGCCACAGCGACAAGCGTGGCCGAAGCGAGGAAGGTGCTCGAGGCCTCCGAGGCGCAGTCGGCCCCCACAGCCGCTGCGGGGGGGTCTGCGAGCGCCGAGCCGATCGACGTCGTCTTCCTCGATGTCGAGATGCCCGGGGGGAGCGGCCTGGCGCTCCTTGCGGCCGTGCCCCGCTCGACGGTGGTGGTCTTCGTCACCGCCTATCCGGACTATGCGCTGCAAGCCTTCGGCGTCGGGGCCCTCGACTATCTTCTCAAGCCGGTCGATCCCGAACGACTCGAGCATACAGTCCAGCGAGTCCGGCAGATGGTGAACCTGCTCCGCGATGAGAGAGACCTCGACGACGACGACCTCGACGACCCGCTGCCAGCCATCGTCAGCGACCAGCCCGGCCTTCCGGCCGCCGCTCGCCTCGTGCCCGGCGCCACCATCGGCCTCCCGCTCGCCGCGGGCCGCGGCGAGCAACGGGTGCCTCACGAACAGATCTGCTGGATCGAGGCGCTCCGCAACTACAGCTGGCTTTTTTTCCGGGAGCCGCAGCGCAGACTGCTCACGCGCCGCCGTCTGGCGCAGTGGGAGGCTGAGTTGCCTGCCGAGCAATTCGTGCGGCTGGGCAAATCGCTCCTGGTGAATGTGGCGCTGGTGACGCAATCGGAATGGGTGTCGCGCGACGCCACTCTCCTCAGCTTCCTGGGCCGCGACGACCGGCTCACGATCGGCCGGATGGCCTCCTCGCGGCTCCGCGAGTTGCTCGGTACCCGGCGGAACAACGCCGGAAACGAAGGTCCGTCCTCCGCATAAGCCGCGTGCGGGAGTCTTACCAGGCTTGGCTTTGCCGATCGCACCGGCTGCTCCTGTGGCATACTCCGATCATGAAGCCATTGCGGACGTATTCTGACGCGCCACCCGCTTTCGAAACGCTTGCAGCCTCCGTGCGGAGCCTGCGCCGCGAGCAGGTGTTTTGGATTTTTCAGGCGATTTTCTGGGGGAGCATCGCTGTCGCCTTGCTTGGCCTCACCAGGGCCTTCCGACCAGACCTCCCCACTCCCTGGGGAACGATCGCCGCCCGGGTCGGCTTCGGGCTGATTGCCTCAAGCGGTATCCATTGGATCGTGACCGCGTTTGTCGACCGCGGCGGCACACGGACGGCACGGTGGACGATCGTGGCCGCCATCACCGGCGTGATGGCGCTGGTGGGCGTGTATGTTCGGGACACGTTTATTGGGATGGTCATCCCCCCCGGCGACGCCATCTTCTCCGCCTCCCTCCTGCCGCGCCTGGTGGCCTCTGGCGTCTGGTACGCGATCTACATCGGCCTCGACCTCCTCGAACAGTCGTATGAAGCCGATCTCCGCGCCGGCGAGGCGGAGCGCCGCGTCCTGGCCAGCGATCTCCGCAACGCCCACGCCGAGGGGATCGCCCGTGACAACGAACTCCGCCACCTCCAGTCCCAGTTGAACCCCCACTTCCTCTTCAATGCCTTAAACGCGATCTCTGCCAATTCCCACCATCCCCAAGCGGTCGAGAAGGTGACGCAGGATCTGGCCGATTTCCTCCGCTTCACGCTCCGCGACGCTGGAGCGCTCGAACCGCTCTCCCGCGAATTGCACGCGCTCGAAAGTTATCTCTCCGTGCAGCAGGCGCGGTTTGGTAACCGGCTTCAGTGTTCCCTCGACTGTGATCCGGCATCGCACGCGATCCCCGTGCCGCCGATGTTGATTCAGCCGCTGCTGGAGAATGCCTTTAACCATGGAACGCCCCCAGCCGAAGGCCCGCTTGAGGTTGTGATCGTCGCCAAAGTCACCGCCGGCTGGCTGGTCGTCGAAGTGGCCAACACCGGTTCCTGGGTGGTCCCCGATCCGTCGCAGAGGCCGAGCACCGGCATCCGCAGCCTCCGCAAGCGCCTCGAACTCCTCATCGGCCCCGATGCCAGCCTGCAGACTGCCGCCGAGAATGGCTGGGTGCGGGTGACGATTCGCCTGCCGGTCCGTGCCACCGCCCCCTCGGAGCCGATCCGATGATGAGCCCCAATCGTTCCTCCGGGCCGACTCCCAAGCCCCTCACCGCCCTGCTGGTCGACGACGAACCGCACGCCGTCGAGCGGCTCACGCGTCTCCTCTCGGTCCATCCGGAAATCGTCGTCGTCGCCACGGCGTCGAGCGCCGCCGAAGCCCGGCAGCTGCTTACCGCCGCGCCGGCCCACGGCGTCCCCGGCGCTCTCGACGTCGTCTTCCTCGATGTGGAGATGCCGGGGGAGAATGGGCTGGCCGTCCTCGAGAGCGTGGCGCCGGAGACCGTCGTCGTCTTCGTCACCGCCTACCCGAAGTATGCGATTCAAGCCTTCGGAGTGGGGGCGCTCGATTACCTCCTCAAGCCGGTTGACCCTGACCGGCTCGAGCAGAGCGTCGATCGGATCCTCAAGCAGACGATTCTCCTCCGCGACACCTCCGCTGGCATCGCCGGCGACGACGATCATTCCCCCGTCGCCAGCGATCAAGCATCCCCGCACAGCAGCCCTTCGCTCTCCAGCGACACCACGGCCTTTGTTGCCTGCGCCACAGGTGGAAGGATCGAGCGGTTTCAGATCAGCGACATCGCCTGGATCGAGGGCCTACGCAACTACACCCGCGTCGGCATGCGGTCGCCACAGCGCGACAGCCTCTTCCGCCAGCGGCTCGGGAAGTGGCAGGCCGATCTGCCCACGAAGACATTTGTTCGTCTGGGGAAATCGCTGCTGGTCAACGTGACGATCCTGGAGAAGATCCAGTGGCGGTCGCGCGACGAGACCCTCCTCACATTCGTAGGCCGCAGCGATTCCATCACGATCGCCCGCCTTGCGACCATACGCCTGCGGCAATTCCTCGAATCGCCGCCGCCCTAGCGCCGCGGACAGGGCGCGCGATCCGCGGCAGATCGTCCGGCTGGAAGACCCTTCCCCGCAGAGAAGTCAGATCGCTCCCCGCGTCTCGAGAAGCTTCACCACCGCGTCGACGCACCTGGCCACCGGCCAGTGGTCCGTGGGGAGAACCAGATCGGGGCTGACGGGCTCTTCATACGCCGCGCTGACGCCGGGAAAGTTCTTCATCGTGCCCGCATCGGCCAGTGCATAGTGGCCTTGGGTGTCGCGCTCCCGGCAGACGGCCAGCGGCGCCGACAGATGCACCACCACGCAGCGTTCGCGGCCGATTCGCTCGACTGCCTTCTGCCGGACTGCTTCCTCCGGGGCCACGAAGGCGGCGATACAGAGGAGCCCGGCATCGTTGAAGAGCCTGGCGATCTCGGCGCCGCGGCGGAGATTTTCGCTCCGCTCCTCGGCAGTGAATCCGAGATCGCGGCTGATGCCGAGGCGGAGCGACTGGCCGTCGAGGACACTCACCGCCCGCCCGATCTCAAACAGCCTCCGCTCCAGCGCCCCTGCCAATGTCGACTTGCCGGAGCCGGTGAGTCCGGTCAGCAGGAGCGTGATTGGCTTCTGCCCATAGCGGGCCTCACGCTCGTCGGCCGTGACGGCGCTATCGGCTGCATGGACATGCTCTGGAGCCGCGTCCTCCCAATGCGCCCCGCCGCGCCCCTCTTCCGGCTCGCGGTCGAGGATCATTCCGGCGCCCACGGTGGCGTTGGTCAGCCGGTCGATGATGATGAAGGCGCCGGTACCGCGGTTGCGCCGGTAGGAATCGTGGGCCAACGGCTCGGTGAGCGTGATCGCCACGCGACCGATCTCGTTGAGCGCAAGGGCCGGCGCGTCTTGGCGGTGGAGCGTGTTGACGTCCACCCGGTAGCGGAGCGTGCTCACATGCCCGGTGGTGAGCTTCGTCGTCTGCTTGAAGAGATACTGCTTGCCGGGGACAAGTTTCTCTTCGGCCATCCAGACCACCATCGCCTCGAAGCGATTGTCGACCTTCGGCTGGTTGCCGGGGCGGACGAGCATGTCGCCGCGGCTGGAGTCGATTTCGTCCTCGAGGGTAAGCGTCACACTCTGCGGCGCAAACGCCTCCTCGACCTCACCGTCGAAGGTGATGATTCCCTTCACCCGGCTCTTCTTCCGTGACGGCAGGCTCATCACCTCGTCACCCTTGCGGATGATCCCCGAGGCGATCGTGCCGGAGAAGCCGCGGAAGTCGAGATTCGGCCGCAAGACAAGTTGCACCGGAAAGCGGAAGTCCTCGAAGTTGCGGTCGGAGCCGATGTAGACCGTCTCCAGGAGCGTCATCAGCGGGGCGCCTGCATACCAGGGCATGTTTGGGCTGTTGGTGACCACATTGTCACCTTTGAGCGCCGAGATCGGCATGAAGTGGAGGTCGGGGAGCTCAAGCCGGGCCGCAAAGGCCGCGTAGTCGGCGCGGATCTCCTCGAAGACCCCCTGGTCGTAACCGACGATGTCCATCTTGTTGATCGCCACCACGACGTGGCGGATGCCCAGCAGCGAGACGATGAAACTGTGTCGCTTCGTCTGCGTGAGGACGCCGTGGCGGGCATCGACCAAGATGATGGCGAGATCGGCTGTCGAGGCACCCGTGGCCATGTTTCGCGTGTACTGCTCATGGCCCGGGGTGTCGGCGATGATGAATTTCCGCTTGTCGGTGGAGAAGTAGCGGTAGGCAACGTCGATCGTGATCCCTTGCTGCCGCTCGTCTTCGAGGCCGTCGGTGAACAGCGCCAGATCGACCTCACCGCCGGTGGTGCCATAGCGCGAGGAATCCTTGGCGATCGCTGCCAATTGATCCTCGTAGATCATCTTTGATTCGTAAAACAGCCGGCCGATGAGCGTGCTCTTGCCGTCATCCACGCTGCCGCAGGTGATGAAGCGGAGCAGTTCCTTGCGCTCGTGCTGCGCGAGATACTGCTCGATGTCGTGGGCGATGAGTGACGATTGATGTGACATGAGGATGAACCAGTGTGTTTCAACTGCCAATCGCCCGACGCGATGGCTCTGGGCGCTGGGAGCCCTTCTTGATCCCAACGACCGAACATGTGCGACCGAATGTGAGCGACCACACCTGAGCGGGAAGGGACCACGCCAGGCTCTCCCCGAGCAACTTTAGAAATACCCCTCGCGCTTCTTCTTCTCCATGCTCCCGGCCTCGTCGGAATCGATCAGCCGCCCCTGCCGCTCCGAGAACGTGGTGAGCAGCATCTCCTGGATAATCTCCGGGAGGGTAGTGGCACTGGAATCGACGGCACCGGAGAGCGGATAGCAGCCGAGGGTGCGGAAGCGGACGCGGCGCATCTCGGGCGTCTCGCCGGGCTCGAGCGGGAGCCGGTCGTCGTCGACCATGATCATCACCCCGTCGCGCCACACGATCGGCCGCTCGGCGGCGAAGTACAGCGGCACGATGGGGATCTGCTCGAGATGGATGTATTGCCAGACGTCGAGCTCGGTCCAGTTGGAGATCGGGAAGACGCGGATGCTCTCCCCCTTCTTGACCTTCGTGTTGTAGAGGTTCCAGAGTTCGGGCCGCTGGTTCTTCGGATCCCAGCGGTGGTGTTCGTCCCGGAAGGAAAACACCCGCTCCTTGGCTCGCGACTTCTCCTCGTCGCGACGGGCCCCACCGAAGGCGGCGTCGAAGCGGTATTTGTCGAGAGCCTGCCGCAAGCTCTGGGTCTTCATCACGTCGGTGTGCACCTTGCTGCCGTGCGTCATCGGTGAGATTCCCTGCCTCACCCCCTCTTCGTTGACGTGAACGATGAGTTTGAAGCCGAGTTGCTTGGCGACGTACTCATCGCGCAGCCGGTACATGTCGCGGAACTTCCACGTCGTGTCGACATGCATCAGCGGAAAGGGAGGCTTGGCCGGGAAGAAGGCCTTTTCGGCAAGGCGGACCATGACGGCCGAGTCTTTGCCGATCGAGTAGAGCATCACCGGGTTGTCGAACTCGGCTGCCACCTCGCGGATGATGTGGATGCTCTCGGCCTCAAGTTGCCGCAGATGGGTGAGGTTGTAAGCGGTCATGGATCTCGTTTGAGTGCAGCAGGGGTTCCAGGGAGGGCGACGGCAATCGGGCCGCCGCCAGGGACGGTGGGCAGGGCTCCAAGCGCCACTCTTCCTGCGGGGTTTGCAGCGGTCTGCGCCCCTCGAACCGTGAGAGGCGGAGAGTGCCAACAATAGTGACTGGGAGCGACAGGGGGAATCGCGGCATTCTGCTGGGGAAGAGCGCGGCGGCGGAAGCCGACTCTCGGCCGACGACTGCCTAAACGAGGTGCTGACTCCCCAACACCCCGCCGGAAAGCCTCCTTCCATTCAGACGCAACGTGATTCTATCAAACGACTTATGGCCTCCTAAGCCCACGGCCCCCCACGCTGCCTTTGCCAGTCACGCAGGTTTGGGGGATACTTTGTTCAGTCTGCGTGAGGGGTTCCGCCGCCGAGGAGAGTGCTATGGCTATGCCTGCGTTGCCGATCGCCTGCCTGAGCGGACAGCCCCCTTCCCGGCCGACCGCCCTGCTCCGGGGGCTCATGGTCCGGGCAAGCCTCTGCTGTGCCGGCGGCCTGCTGCTCGGCTTTGCCGTCGGCCTGCCGGCGGGCCGGGTGTCTGCGGCCGACGCTGCCGCCAGCACGCGGATTGAGGTTTCCACCGGAGAAGCCGATGGTGGGCCGGTGCATATCATCGGCACCGAAGGACGCCGCCAACTTGTCGTCTCCGCCGTCCCGGCCGGGAGCGATGCCGAGAAGTCGCGCGATGTCACCAGGCAGTCTGTCTACCGGGTCGAGCCAGCCACCCTCGCCACCGTGACCCCGGAGGGTGTGGTGACGCCCACGGCTGACGGCAGCGGCGAGATCGTCGTCACGGTGTCGGGGGTTCCCGGCCTATCCGAAGTCCCCGAAACCCGTCTCCCGCTGGTTGTAGCCCGGTTCGGCAATGACCCGCCGGTCGAATTTTATGGCCGGGTTGTCCCCGTATTCACGAAGTTTGGCTGCAACAGCGGCGGCTGCCACGGCAAGAGCGGTGGCCAGAATGGTTTCCGCCTCTCCCTCCTCGGTTTCGAGCCCGCCGAAGACCACGAACACCTCGTCAAAGAAGCCCGCGGCCGCCGGATCTCAACCACCGCTCCCGACGAAAGCCTTCTGCTGCTCAAAGCGGCGGCGGTCGTGCCTCACGGCGGTGGCCGGTTAATCGAAACCGGTTCCCCCTCCTACCGGCTGATCAGCCGCTGGATCGCCGAGGGGGCCCGTCCCGGCGATGCGACGGCACCGAAGGTTGTTGGTATTGAGGTCTTCCCCACCATCCGCGTCATGCATCCGGGGCAGTCGCAGCAGGTCCGTGTCATGGCCCTCCTCTCCGACGGCTCCAGGGAGGATGTGACCCCGATGGCGCAGTACGAGGTCAACGCCCCGGAGTTGGCAAGCGTCGATAAGTCGGGCGTCGTCTCCGCCGCCGAGCGCGGCAATGGCCCGCCGCGGAGCGGTGTGGCCGCCCTCATGATCCGCTACCAGAGCCAGGTGGCCGTCTTCCGGGCCACCGTGCCGTTGGAGTCGCCGCTGGAGAGAATGCCCGCCGCTACCACCTTCGCGCGGAACTTCGTCGACAACCACGTCCTCGACAATCTGGTCTCGCTCTCGCTGCCGCCGTCGGCCCGCTGCGACGACGCCACCTTCCTCCGCCGGGCCACGATCGACATCGCCGGGAGAGTGCCCACGCTCGATGAGACCCGAACTTTTCTGGAAGATTCCCATCCTGCCAAGCGGGACCAACTCATCGACCGCCTCCTCGACAGCCCCGACTATGCCGACACCTTCGCCAACAAGTGGTCGGCCATTCTGCGCAATAAGCGGACCGACGACGGCCTCCACCGCCACGGAAGTTACTCCTTCCATGAGTGGATTCGGGCGAGCCTGCAGGAGAACAAGCCCTACGACCAGTTCGTCCGCGATGTCGTCACCGCATCTGGCGAGGCGGGAGGAAATCCGGCCACGATCTGGTACCGGCAGGTCGTCGACACCAATCAGCAGGTCGAAGACCTGTCGCAGTTGTTCCTCGGCTTACGGCTCCAGTGCGCCCGCTGCCACCACCATCCCTTCGAGAAGTGGAGCACCGAGGACTACTACCAACTCTCCGCGTTCTTCTCCCGGATCGGCCGCAAGAAGGGGGCCCAGCCGGGCGAGGACCAGATCTTCCACAACCGCGGCACCCCCCAGGCCGCCGGCCCCAAGGGCACCCACCCGGCGGCGGTGCTCGGCGGCAAGCCTGCTGAACTGGCCGCTGACGTCGATCCCCGCGTGGCGCTGGTGGACTGGATGACGGCGCCTGCCAACCCCTTCTTCGCCCGCTCGCTGGTCAACCGCTACTGGAAGCATTTCTTCTCCCGCGGACTGGTTGAGCCGGAAGACGACATGCGGCTCACCAATCCGCCGACCAATCCCGCTCTCCTCGACGCCTTGGCGGCCGACTTCGCGCAGCACGGTTACGACCTCAAGCACCTCATCCGCACCATCTGCCGGTCGAACACCTACCAACTCTCGGCGGAGCCCAATGAGTTCAATGCCGAAGACCGGCAGAGTTTCTCCCGCTTCTATCCGCGGAGGCTCCCCGCTGAAGTTGCCCTCGACGCCATCGACGTCCTCACCGGCAAGCAGACCTCGTTCGCCGGTGTCCTCGCTGGCACCCGCTCGATCCAGCTCCCCGACCCCAACTTCGGCAACTACTTCCTCACCGTCTTCGGCCGCCCCAACGGCGACAGCGCCTGCGAATGCGAACGGGTCTCGGAAGCGAATCTCGCCCAGAGCATCCACCTCATCAACTCCGCCGACATCCTCGGCAAATTGGGGGGCGATGGCCGGGCCTCGCGACTCACCGGCGACGCCCAGCACGATGACGGATCGAAGATCGCCGAACTCTATCTGGTGGCCTTCTCACGGCCACCGTCGCTCGAGGAGAGCGGCTTGGTGCAGAAATACCTCGAAGGCCACGCCGACAATCGGCAATCGGCCTACGAGGATGTGATCTGGTCGCTGCTCAACACCAAGGAATTTCTTTTCAACCACTAAGCCCCCTCCACCCGTCAGGCATGGATGCGAGGCAGGGAGTCGCTTCCCGAGAGTGCCCTTCAAAAGGGACTTTCCTGGACCAGACCCCCTTGCCGCAGACACCGTCGGCCAGCGACTCGCCCGGGGGCTCCCAACCGCGGTGGGCCGTTGTCCGCCCCCACCCCCGCGGAACGCACGCCCATGAGCCCCTTGAGCCTTTCCCAGTCTGGCCACCCCGCTCCCTGCAGCCGCTGCTGGTTGTTCTCCCGCCTGCTTGGAGCGCTGCTGGCGGGGTTTGCCCCCCTCCCAGCCTGGGCCGACTTTCCGCGGGCCGTGCTCGCGTCGCTCCAGCCGCCGGGGGGCAAGCAGGGGACGCAGGTGGAAGTCACGCTTCTGGGGGCGGATCTCGACGACTTAGAGACGTTGATCTTCTCGCACCCAGGGATCACCGCCGTGCCGGCGATGACTGCGCCGACGGAGTTTGATCCCCAGCCCCGCCCGATCGCGCGGAAGATGCTCGTCGCCATCGCCCCCGACGTCCCGGCCGGACTGTACGACGTGGCGGCGGTGGGCCGGTTTGGGGTCAGCAATCCGCGCGAGTTCGTCGTCGGCATCGGCGCCGAAATCGCCAAGAACGGCGACATCGATTCTCCCGGAAAGGCTCTCGAGGTGCCGTTCGATGCGACCGTCACCGGCCGGGCGACAGCCGGCAAGGCCGACCACTACGCCGTCTCCCTCAAGGCCGGTCAGCGGATCCGCGCGGAGGCCTGGGTGCGTCGGATCGACTCTCGAATGGAAGCGGTGCTCGAGATCACCGATCCTAACGGGCATCTCCTCGCCACCGCGCGGCGCAGGCATTCCGACGATCCGTTCCTCGACTTCACGGCGCCGGCCGATGGCCGCTACATTCTCCGTATCCACGATCTTTACGCCGGCGGCGGCGATGACGCGCACTACCGTCTTTCCATCTCCACCGCTCCGCAGATCGACTTTGTCTTTCCCCCGGTGGCCCGCGTCGGGGAGTCGGTGAAGGTCAGTGTCTTCGGACGCGGACTCGCCGGCAGCACCCCGGCAGTGATCAGCGGTTCCCCGGAAGATGGCACGGCGGGACTCGAAGAGGTGTCGATCGACGCCCGCGCCGGCGACCCGGCCCGCAGTGCAGTGGCCCGCAACGCCTGGCGGATGCTCGCGCCACGCGATTCGGCTTCCGATCTGGTCGATCTGTTTGGAGACGTGCCCGGTGCCAGCCAGCCCCTTGCTCCAGCCATCCTGGCACCAACCGCCCCGGTGCGCGAAACCGAGCCCAACGACCTGCCGGCGGCCCCGCAGGCGATCACACTGCCAGCCACGCTCGCCGGCAGGTTCCATCCCCGCGGCGACCGCGACTGGTTCTCCTTCGAGGCCAAGGCGGGCGACATCTTCGTCTTCGAATTGTTCTCCGCGCGGCTGGGACTGGCCACCGATGCGGCACTGACGATCGAGAGCGTCACGATCGACGCCGACGGCAAGCCGGTGGGCAAGGAACTGGCCTATGCCGACGACGGGCCGGCGGAGTTCGTCGGCGGTGCCATCGACCGCCCCTCCACCGACCCGCTGATCGAGTTCAAAGCTCCCGCCGACGGCGCCTACCGGGTGCTGGTTCGCGATTTGAAGGTCGATTCCCGGGCTGCCCCCGAAAATGCCTGGGTGCTGCAGATCCGTCGGCCGAGTCCCGATTTCAAACTCCTGGCGCTGCTTGCGGAGCAGAACCGCGCCGATGCCAACAAGGCCGGCAACGCTATGCCGATTCTCGACATCGGTGGGTCGACGACGATCGACGTCTGCGTCTTCCGCACCGACGGCTTTGCCGGTGAGATCACGGTGCAGGCTGAGGGATTGCCCCCCGGTGTGACCGCGTCGCCGGCAGGGCCTTCCAAGGCCTCCCGCTTCCAGTTGGTGCTCTCGGCAGCGGAGGGGATGAAGCCCTGGTCGGGCACGGTGCGCGTGGTGGGGAAGGCGAAGGTCGGCGACGCCGACGTGGTCCGCACCGCCCGCGTGGCGGCTCTCCGCTGGAACGCCGACAACCAAAACCAGGCCCGCGTCGTCCGCGAACTCCACGATCTGCCGCTGGCGGTGACCGCGGAGGCGGCACCGGTGACGGTGGCACCGAACGAAACGAAGATCTGGGAGACCGCACGCGGTGGCAAGGTGTCGATTCCCTTGGCAGTCGTGCACCGCCCAGGGGCGAAGGGGGAGATGGCACTGACCGCCCCGGGATTGCCGGGGGAACTGAAGGTCCCGGAAATCAAGGTTGCCGAGGCCGCGACCACCAGTAGCGCCGAGATCGATCTCGATCCCAAACTCCCGGCCGGCACCTACCAGATCGTCCTCCGCGGCGCTACCAAGATGGCCTATGCCCGCAATCCCCAAGCGGCCGAGTTGGCGAAGGCCGACTTCGAGAGGATCACGGCTGTCGCCCAGGAACGCGCCGGACAGGTCGAGGCGGCCAAACAGACGCTCGCCGCCGCCGACAAGGCGCTTGCCGATCTCCAGGCCGCTGGGCAGCAGCCCACTGCAGACCAGACCGAAGCCCGAGCCAAGGCCGATGCGCAGCTGAAGGATCTCGAAGCCAAGGCCAAGGCCGCCGAGGAGGAACGGGTGCGGCGGGAGAAGGTCTCGGCCGACGCCGCGGCAGCGGCTGCCCCCAAAGACATCGACGTGCCGGTGGTTGTCCCCTCGATCATGCTCACCGTCGCCGAGGTGCCACTGTTCTTCGCCGCGATCCCCGAGGTGAGTGTGAAGCAGGGCGCCGCAGTCGATCTGCCGATCCCCTTCGAGCGCCGCTACGGCCTCGCCGGCGACGTGATTCTTGAGACCGCACCAGTCACTCCCGTACCGGGGCTGTCGGTGGCGGCGCTCACCGTGCCGGGTGACCAGGCCCAAGGAAGCGTTAAGGTCGTCACGACCGGCGAAACTCCCCCTGGCCGATACGAGTTGGTCTTGAAGGGTAAGGTGAAGTTTTACGATCGGGATGTCGTTACCGAACAAAGGATCTCGGTGGTCGTCGAGCCACCGGTGCAGTGAGCAGATTGGCTTTGGGTGACGTCAGGCGAGCGTGATTTCCCCGGACCGCCGCCCCAACTTTCGGTGCGAACAAGAGTCCATTCCTGAACGAGGAACGTTCCATGAGCAGCATGAGCAGCATGAACAGCCTGAGCAACACGAACAGCCTGAGCAGCAGCCGTTCCAACCCCCTCGTGGCGAAGGCCTTGGTGTCTCGCCTCTGGCGCCGCTCGGCTGGGAGTGCATTGCTCGCTGCATCGGGGTTGTTGGTCGCGCCGGGTTGGTTCGCCGCGGCAGCCCGCGCCGATGGCCTGCCGATCACCCCGCCGGTCCGCACCGACGCCGTCCGCTTTCAGGACGAGATCCTGCCGATGCTCGCCGCCAACTGCACCGCCTGCCACAACGCCAAGATCCACGAAGGCGGACTAATCCTCGATTCCTACAAGTCGCTGCTCACCGGTGGCGATTCCGGTCCCGGAGTGGTGGCAGGCAAGGTGGCGGAGAGCCCGCTGTGGCTCCGTTCGGCGCACCTCCAGGAGGACTTCATGCCTCCCCCCGACAACAAAGTGGGGGCCAAGGCGTTGACCCCTGAGCAACTCGGCCTCCTTGAGCGCTGGATCACTGACGGGGCGATTGCCGGGCCTGCAATGGAGCACAAGGCGATCGCGTGGCGGCCGATTCCGGCAGGCGCCGGGAGCGTGCTGGCAGTGGCGATGAGCAACGACGGCCGGTTCACCGCCGCATCACGCGCAGGGAGGCTCTCCGTCTACGACACTGCTTCGGGAGGCCTGCTCGGCGCGCTTGTCGATCCCGCGACTGCCACCGAACCAGCCTTTGCCGACACCGCCCACCGCGACACGATTCTCTCGCTAGCGATCTCCCCCACCGACGACTCGATCGCCTCCGGTTCCTTCCGCACCGTAAAACTCTGGCAGCGGCAGCGGGCCTCGAGGCTCGCCGAAATCACCGAGACCGCTGGCATCACGAGCCTCGTTTCCGCCGGCACGACCGCCGCCTGTGGCCGACCGGACGGCGCCGTGATCATTCTGGATGCCACCAGCGGCGCGGTTCGTCGCGCCTTGAAAGCCCATACTGCGGCCGTCGCTGCGGTAGCGCTCTCCGCCGACGGAGCCACCCTCTATTCGGCCGGTGCCGATGGCAGCATCGTGGCCACCAACTCCGCCGACGGTGTCGTCGCCGGCCGCTTCATGCGTCCTGCTGGCGTCAGGGCGCTGGCTGTCACCGCCGCCGGATCGCAATTGGCGATTGCGGACGCCGACGGCATCGTCCGCACTTTCGCACTGCCGCTGCCGGCACCACCTGTCGATCCGGTGGTCGCAGCTCCCAAGCCAATCAAGGAATTGAATGCTGGTGCCGGGCCGGTCGTATCGCTGAGCGATACCTCCACGCTCTCCGGCCATCTTCTCGCTGGGGGCGCCGATGGCACGATCCGCCTCTGGAATGTGGAGGGGGGGGCAGTCGTGCGGCAATTCGCTCACGGCGGGACGCTCGGTGGCATGGCACTCAATGCCGACGGAACCAGACTCGCGACTGTCGGCACCGTGCCTGGCGTGAAACTCTGGAACGTCGCCGACGGGGCGCTGGTGGCTGAGTGGAAGGGGGACGTGCGGATCGCCGAGAGGCTGCGGATCGCCGACGTCGACGTCGCCGTCCGCAAGCAGGACGTGGAATATGGCAAGGCACAGGTGACGGCCGCCGAGAAGGCGATCGAGGCTGCCAATACCGAAATGACTCAGTCGACCGAGAAGTTCGCCGCCGCCGACAAGGCGCTCGGCGAGAAAGCCGAGGCGGTGAAGACGGCACTGGTGGCCGCCGACGAGGCGGGAAAGATGGCTGAACTGGCCGGCACCGCTCTCACGCAGTCGACCGCAGCCCACGAAGCGGCGACCAAGGCTGCCGTCGCTGTCGTCGCGGCGATGGAGGGAACAGTCGCCGGCAGGGACGCCTTCGCGCTGGTGGCGGCTTCAAGCGCCGGTGACGCGGCCGCTGCCGAGGCGCTGAAGAGCTTCGAAGCCGCCGCCGCGGCAGCCGCCGCAGCCCGCGCCGCCGCCGATCAGGCCGTCGTCCAAGCCGCCCAGCAGATCGAGCGGGCCAAGGCGAAGGCCGACGAGGCGACGAAGAAGATGGAGGAGATGAAGAAGGCCGCTGTCGCCGCAGAGGATGCCCGCAAGGGGGCCGAGACCGCCGCCACCTCCGCCAAGCGGGCCGTTGAGTTCGCCCAGGCCCAGGTCACCCGCTCCAACGAAGACCTTCCCAAGCGGAAGGAAGAGTCCACCAAGTCGGAGGCCGATGCGGCCGCTTCCGATCAGGCCCGCCTCACGCTTGCCGAGCAGAAGACGGCCTCGGAGAAGCCGGCCGCTGCGGTCGCTTTCTCCCCCGACGGCAACTGGATCCTCTGTGCCGGAGCCGATGGGGTCTGCTCGCTCCATGGTGGCCAGGATGCGATTCCGCGTGACACCTGGGACGGTGGCGCCGGCGAATCGAAAGCCCTCGTCGCCTTCCTTGACAACGGACGGGCCGTGATTGGTGGCGGTGCGGCCGCGGCGGGCGTCTGGCAGGTGGCCCCGCGGTGGTCGCTCGCCCGCACGATCGGCGGGGAACTGACGCCGC
>QWOP01000072.1 GCA_003669605.1 Planctomycetota bacterium | reverse complement strand
GATCCACGGCATCGACAGCGTCAATAGCACGATCAAGTCGATGGTGCCGTTCACGACCCAGGGGGGCGTTCGCGGCAGCGTGTTTTCGCAGCCGGGCACGAACTTTCTCTGGAACATCGCGTATGCCAAACCCGTCATGCCGGCCGGCACTCCGGCGGTGCAGTCAGTCATGATGCCGAAGCATGGCGTCTACAAGGCGGGCGACACGCTTTCAGTTGTACTCAAGTTCAATGCGGCGGTGGTTGTGACCGGCAAGCCGGTGATCGAGGCGCTCCTTCCGGGCAGCGGCAAAGTTATACAGATCATGTATGCCGGTGGGAGCGGCTCGCAGACACTCACCTTCAAGATGACGATTCCCGCAGGGCTCATGGCGAATCAGGCGCTCATGGCGAACCAGGGAGTCGTGTTCGGGCAGAAGCTTGTTCTCGAGGGCGGAACGATCAAGGGAAAGAAGACTGGCGCCGATGTGCCCCTCGAACTGCCAGCGCTTGCCGCCGCTGTCGCTGATCGGATCCGCATCGACTCGACGCCGCCGCAACTGATGCAAACTGCCTTGTGGACCTCGTCAGCCCCCAAGGGGATGACGATGATCACGCAGAGTTTCACGTTCAACGAAGCTGTCCGGGTGGCCGGCAGGCCGATCGTGACTGCGCTCGTCGGCGGAGTTCCGGTGCACTTTACCTACAAAACGGGGGCCGGAACGAAGACGCTCACGTTTACCGCCATGGTGCCGATGGCCGTCGGCGGGATGGCCATCCGTCCCCTGATGAGCGTGTCATTCGGTCAGGGGGCAAGTCTGATGGACACCGTGGGCAACATGCTCGATGCACGGTCGTTTTCTCAATCGTGGATGATGCTCGGGGCGACCACGATTCCCGTCGGTTCCGCCGGCGTCGGTGGCGCTGTCACACCGGTGAAATAACCGGGATCTGACAGCAGGCTGTGGAGCAACTGCCAGAACTTTCCGCACGAGGCGATGGCGAGTGCGTAGCACTCGAGAAAACCGGAGGTGTTCCCAGTGAAAAAAGGTCATGGATGACTTTTTCCACGGGCAGTTGGGAGCCGGTGGAGGGCTTGGGTGAAGGCGGCTCTTGGGGTGCAAGGTTTTCCAGAGGAGGCGCTCCCGAGGTGTGGGGAGGCGTGTGGCTGCGGTGACGGGCCCCACGCCAGGCTTTCGCGGCGATACGATACAGGCCTGCCGGTCCCGAAAACCTGCTGGAGGAGTCGTTGATGTGCTGCAGGCTGTTGTTGAGTATCGCCATGCTGGGGGTGTTTCTGGCCGCCACGCTTTCGGTGACACCGGTTCTGGCAGCGGAGATCGTCACGATCACGCCGGCTGTCATCGAGGCTGCCGCCCTCGGCGGGCCTGCGCTTGTTGAGGGAAAAGAGGCCGATTGGATTCTCGGCGACCACATCATCCGCAATGAGCAGATTGTGGCCGTCATCGGCGACACCGTGCCGACGCGGCACGCCAACATGACGATCCGCAATGTCGGTGGGGCAATCATCGATCTGACAAGCGCCGGCCGCCCCAACGACCAACTCGGCTGCTACTGGCCCGGCAACGGCACGCTCCGCTATCGTTTCGCAGAAGCTCTCGTCACAGGCGACGGCGACTCGCTGCCGCAGGAAGAACGGGTGCTTGAGCCAGTCGCGGTCAGGGGAAGCAGCGTGACTTTCCGGATGATTGCTGACGAGGGGGCGCAGACTCCGCGTGTCGAGACTTCCTACACGCTCGCTGACGGCGATGACTTTCTCACCGTCTCCACGCGCTACGTGAATCCCCACGCTGCGCCGGTGACCATCGATCTGATCGATCGGGTCCGGGCCGACAGCACCTTCTCGGCCGGGCTCGACAGCGCCGCCAACGTCGCCTGGTGGGACGACGAATGGTTTGGCCAAGCCTACGGAATCGCGCCGGTGGGAGCGACATTCCACGCCGATGTTGTCAGTGCAGCGCGGGGTGTCGGCGATCCGGTGCGCTATCTGATTGGGGGAATGGCGACCGTGGAGTTGGCCCCCGGAGCCTCGGTGGAATTGATCAGAAGGCTTTTTCCCGCCGCTGACCTGCTCGGCCTTCGGGCCGCAGCGGCCAGCCGAGCGGGAATCAGACTCCTCCCCACAACGCTCAGCGCCGTCGATGCGGCTGGCCCCGTGGCGGGGGCACTCGTGACCTTCTTCGATGGGGAACAGAGATATGGTGCCGGACGAACCGGAATCGATGGTCAGCTCCTGACACTGCTGCCAAGCCCGGCAGGGAAATGGCGGGTTACGGTGGGGACAGTGGGCCGGGAAATAAGAGAGTTTTCAGGCCAGCCGGGGCAGACCGACAGGGTGCACATTGAGGCTCTGCTCCCGCGGCCCGGGTTCGTTGTGGCCACGATCAGCGACGCTGACGGGGGGCCGATCCCCTGTAAGGTGGAGTTTCGCCGCCAGCCGCCAGCCAGCGGCGAAAAGCGGTCTGCCGATCCCTTCTTCGGTCCTGACTCTGCCGACACGGCGCTCAAAAACCTCCGTTACAGCCATGACGGACGGTTTCGCCAAGAGATTCCCCCGGGAAGCTATGACGTCGTCATCAGCCATGGCCCGGAACACGACGCGGTGATGACGACACTGGAAGTTGAAGAGGGGGGCGAGGCACCGCTTGTCGCCACACTGCGGCGGACGGTCGATACCCGCGGCTGGGTCAGCAGCGACTTCCACAGCCATGCCACCCCTTCTGGCGACAATACCACGAGCCAACTCGGTCGAGTCCAGAACCTGCTCTGCGAGCAGATCGAGTTTGCCCCCTGCACCGAGCACAACCGGGTGTCGTCGTATGCACCGATCCTGGAGCGAATCGGCGTCCGGCATCTGATGGCCACATGCAGCGGCATCGAACTCACCGGTTCACTGCTGCCGATCAATCATCAAAACGCCTTCCCGATCCTGGAAAAGCCGTTCACGCAGGATGGTGGTGGGCCGGTGCATGACAACGACAGCCCGCTTGTGCAGATCGAGAGGCTCGCCCTGTGGGATGACGGCGCTGAGAAATTGGTGCAGATGAATCATCCGCACCTCGTGCAGGTGCTCGGCGACCGCGACACCGACGGCTCGGCCGATGCGGGATTTGAGGGGATGCTCGGCTTCGTTGACTGTATCGAGGTCCATCCGCCGCACGAGATTTTCCTCGCGCCGCCGCAGAGCGTCGATCCCCGCAAGCCCACGAGCCCTGTCTTCGTCTGGATGCAGATGCTGAATCTTGGTTACCGCGTGCCGGGGGTCGTCAACACCGACGCCCATTACGCCTTCCATGGCTCGGGCTTCCTTCGCAACTATCTCGCTAGCCCCACCGACGATCCAGCGGCGATCGAGATCGACGACATGGTGCACGCCGCCGAGCGGGGCCGAATGGTGATGACCAACGGCCCGTTCCTCGAGGTTCGGCTGACGGCGGCTGATGGCACGACGAGCACAGTCGCCGGACCAGGGGACGATGTCAGCGACTTGGACGGCGCAGTGGAGATTGAGGTTCGCGTCCAGTGCCCCAATTGGTTCGACATCGACCGCGTGCAGGTGTTCGTCAACGGCCGGGCCGACCCGCGGCTCAACTTCACCCGCCGCGAGCAGACGACGCTCTTTGGCCGCGGCGTTGTCCGCTTCACGCACACAATTCCCGTGCGGCTGGAGAAGGATGCGCATCTGATCGTGGCGGCGATCGGGGAGGACTCGACCCTCGGCGTCGTGGCCGGACCTGAGCATGCTGTCGACAAGCCGGTCGCCGTCGCCAACCCGATCTTCGTCGACGTGGGGGGGGACGGCTTCACGCCCTCGGGAGATCTGCTCGGTCTGCCGATCCCGCACCAGCCGCAGCCGACGCATCGCCGCCATGTCCATCCACACGCCCACCCCCAGCGGCGTGCTGGCGGCTGACACCGTTCGCCGGGGGTGCCGTCGCGTCTGGTCAGGCCATCTTGCCGCCAAACACCTGGGCGAGCGTCTCTTGGAGGACGCTGGCCGACCGCTTCAGCCCTTGGAGTTCCTTGGGCCAGAGTTCGATCTCCAGCACCTTTTCGGCACCGGCTCGTCCCACCTGCGTGGGCACGGAGATGGCGACATCGCGGAGGCCGTAGGGGCCAGCGGGGCCGCTTCCGGCAAACACCGTCGAGACTGGTAACACGCGCTTCGAGTCGAGCGCGATGGCATGGATCACCTCGGCAATCGAGACGCCGACGGCAAACCCCGCTCCGGTCTTCTTCTTGATCATTTCAGCACCGCTGGTCTTGGCACGCTGGAAGACGTCGCCGCCAAGTTTGGCCGTGTATCCGGGATATTTGTCGAGCGGCAGTCCGGCGATCGTGGCGCTGCTCCACACCGGCACCATGCTGTCGCCATGCTCGCCGATGATCATCGCCTGGACCTGCGTGGCCGGGGCTTGGAGGTTCATCGCCAGCAAACTGCGGAAGCGGAGCGTGTCGAGCAGCGTTCCCAAACCGATCACCCGGCCCTTGGGCAGCTGGAGCGCCTTTTCGGCCAGATAGGTGAGGATATCGACCGGGTTTGAGACCACCAGCACGATTGCATCGCTGCGGAGTCCCGCCGACTGGATCGTCGCCAGGATCGAGCCGAACAGTTCGACGTTGCGGTTGATCAGCGCCAGCCGGCTCTCGTCGGGTTTCCGCCGCAGTCCTGCGGTGATGCAGATCACGTCGGCATCAGCCAGATCGGCATAGCCGCCAGCCCGGATCACCTGATCGGCGATCGCCGCTGTACCGTGGAGCATGTCGAGCGCCTGGCCGTCGGCCAAGTCGGCATTCATATCGACGAGGACGATCTCGTGAACGATGCCGCCGAGCTGAAGGGCGAAGCCGGCCGACGAGCCGACGATCCCACCGCCACCGATAATTCCGACCTTCATTCAATTGCTCCTGTCATCTCGCTGGTTACGGGGCTGTCGTGGCATCGGGGCTGCCCCTTCGCCCCAGCAGCCCGTGGAAAAAGTCATCTCTGACCTTTTTCCACTGGAAAACTTTCCGTTTTTGTCGAGTGCTACGCACTCGCGACCGCCTCATGCGGCAAGGGCCGGCACTTTATCCACAGCCTGCCAGAGAGCCGGCCGACTCTTTTCTGGGGCTTTTTTCGGTTAGGCCGCTCCGATCCCCAATTCCCGGCAGACCTGTTCGGTGACCGATTTGACGAGGGAGTCGTAATCAAGGGCGCCGGTTGCCGTGGGGGCTACCGGAGTGGCCGGAGGAGCAGGGGGGGCAGCTGGCTGCGTGACAGCGCCCATCGGCGGCGGGGCGTCGAATGCTTTCCGCGTCACGCCGGTGTTACCCCAGCTGGAGCGAAAGACATCGTTGGCGCAGATGTCGCAGTTCTCCATCCCCTTGTCGAGCCGCGGATCGCTGTAGCCCCACTTCGCCTTGAGATCGAGCAGTTCCTTCGTCTCCTGCTGGGTGAGATACGTGACGCGGCCGAGGTCGCGGGAGAGCATCAGGATCCGGCAGTAGGCGTCGAGGATCTCGGTCCACCAATAGGCCTTCTCCACCGTTTCGCCGAAGCTCACCGTGCCGTGGTTGGCGAGGATCAGGACGTTGGCCGTCTTCACGTAGGGCTTGACGGTGTCGGCAAATTTCTGACCGCCGGGGGTCTCGTATTTCGTGATCGGGATGTCACCGAGAAAGACCTCGACCTCGGGGAGGACGCACTGCGGAATCGGCTCGCGGGCCACCGCAAAGGCCGTGGCGTGCGGGGGGTGGCAGTGAACGACACTGTTGATGTCAGGGCGTTCCTTCATGATCGTCAGATGGAGGAGGATCTCGCTGGAGCGTTTCCGCTCGCCAGCAATCTGGTTCCCCTCCATGTCGACGATGCACAGATCAGAGGGCTTCATGAAGCCCTTGGAGATCATCGTCGGCGTGCAAAGGACCTCGTTGGGACCGAGGCGGAAGGAGATGTTGCCGTCGTTGCCCGCGGCAAACCCCTTGTTGTAGATCCGGCGACCGATGTCGCAGATCTCATCTTTGAGCTTCGAAAGTGGCTTGGTGGCGGTTCTCACGGCCGGTTTGGTTGCCATAGGTGGTATCTCCGGGGGCTGGGGTGTCGTTACGAGTATTCACCATGCTTCCGGTCAGGGAGTCTCTGCCGGTTGCGGAAAATTGATCTGGGGCGGAAGCGTTGACGGTTGGATGGATGGTGCGGGTGATGCCGTTCAGGTCGGCCGCCGCCGCGGCTGTCCAGCCGGGGCGGAGGTGTGCTTGGGGAGTCCGGGGAGATCGAGGCGGTCGATGATTGCGGCGATGTAGGCGTCAACCGGCTTGTCGAGCGGTCGGAATGGCTGGGCCGCCTCTCCCCCCTCGCTGAAGGCGACGAGCTGGCCATCACCGCTGCCCAGGTCATCCCAAGCGATCAGCGGCTCGGCCTGGCCGGTGGCGTCGACGGCGTCTCCGACCGACAGATCTGCCGCCGACAGCGGCACCACCAAGCGCAGCGCGCCGCCCCGCATCGTGGGGTGCGGTTCAACAAGCGTCACCGTCCCGATCGTCCTTCCCAGTCGCATGTCGTGGTCATCCGGTGTGAAAGAAGTGTGGAGAGCGTTGCCAGCAGCCGGCGGTCGTTGCTGGAACTGGAATCAGTGGTCAATCAGTGGTGGTTGTGGCAGGTGCAGGCCTCTGGGGAGGCCGGGGACGATTCCCTCTGGCAGCCGCACTCCGGGGCACTCAATTCGGCAGGTGGCGGCCCGCCGTCCGCCGTGGCGATCGTCACGCAGACCCGCTCCAGGCTGACGCCGGAGAAGTCGCGGGGGCTGACGACAATCAGGTTGGCGGCACACTCGCGCGCCGCTGCCAGGAGGGTGGCCGTGTCGCGGGCGGTCACGGCCCGAATTCCTCGGGAACGATTGGCAAGCGCCGTGGCAACGTGCGGACGGCCGGCTAAGAGCACGCCACAGGCGGCGTCACGCGAGGCATGCAGGGCCAGCGCCGCAATCACGTCGCTGAGCCCTGTGGCGGGCAGTTGCTGAGCGCCGGGGACAGCCCTGACGACGCTCGCGGAGCGTCCCGAGACGTCGCCGGCACACTCGGCAGTGGCCACAAAGAACGGTCGAGGGAGTTTGCCAGCCGCCGCGGCCGATCCCCCCTTCACTTGGCGGATGATTGCAAACCCCGATTCCCGGGCGCGATCGCGGGCGGATGGCGTGATCACAGCATCGTGCCGCACCGTCACGCTCTTGGTGTCTGCCGGCAGGCCGGCCAGCGTGGCTCCGGTCACCACTTTGTCAGCAATGGCGGGCGTGCCGCTGATCGAAAGCGCTCTGACAAAGGGGGCGGGGGGAGACTGCGGCCTGGCGACGGGAGTCGACGGGGCAAGCGGGACAGGCAAGGCCAGCGGAGTGCCATCGATGCCCAGCCGGCGCAGCACCTCGCGGACGACTGCCGCGATCTGATCGGGGGAGAATGTGGGTGCTGCCGGGGTGGTCATGCGGTTGGCTTCCGTGCGGAGAAGGTGGTCACGTCATCAACCAGCGCGATCGTGCTGTAACGAGCCGGGGTGGCGTCGGTTTTGAGGATGTCGCGGAGGAGGCGACCGTCACTGGTGATCATCACCAGGTCGCCGGGGCCGGCCGCGATGGTGTCGATTGCCAGTTGCGGGTCGCCGTCTGGGCTGGTGCGGTCGCGCAACAGCGGTTGCACCACCAGCAGTTTGGTGCCGCTGAGCGAGCGATGTTTGACTGTCGCGATGGCTGTGCCGAGGACGTGGGCGAGTTGCATGGGAGGCTCCAGTTGGGCACGCGGGATCACTGTGGGCTGCCGAGGATGCGGAGATCGTCGACGAGCGTGCAGCGACGCTGACGGGTGAAGGTCAGCGGCGTGGTCACGCCTTCCCCGGTGGGGGTGGCGATGGAGAAGGAGATATACCCCTCGCCGCCGAGGCCAAGGCCCGCGGTGCTGGGGCCGTTTTTGACAAACAGCGTGGTGTCGAGCAAGCGGCCCATCTTCGTCATGTTGCGGACGTCGTGGGAATGGATGATGGCGGTGTGGCGGAAGCCATGTTCGCTCTGGTGCGCCCGCTGAATCGCCTCATCGGCGTCCCGGCAGCGGACAAAAGGGACGAAGGGCATCATCTGCTCGACCGGGACGAAGGGGTTGTCGACGGAGGTCTCCCCGAAGAGCAGTTCCACGTCGTCGCGGACGCCGGTGCCCGCGGCACGGGCCAGGATCGCGGCGTCTTGCCCGATGAAATCCTTGCAGGCCACCTGGTGGCGGTGGTGCCCTTCGCCGGTCCAGACGATCGCCTTGGAAGTCAGGGCGTCGACCTGCTGGGCGTTGAGACGGGCGGCTCCGGCCCGGCCCATCGCCTCCATCATCTTCTCAAAGACGCTTTCCACGACGAACACCTGCTTCTCGGCGATGCAGAGAAGATTGTTGTCGTAGGCGGCGCCGGCGATGATCGAGCGCGCGGCCCGGTCGAGATCGGCCGTTTCATCGACGACGACTGGCGGATTGCCAGGACCGGCGACAATCGCCCGCTTGCTCGATTCCATCGCCGCCCTGGCCACGGCGGGGCCGCCGGTGACGCAGATCAATTTCACCCCGCGGTGCTTGAAGAGAGCCGCGGCGGTGTCGAGCGTCGGCTCGGCGATCAGCGAAATCAGATTGTCGATGCCGATCTCGCGGTGGATCGCCTGGTTGAAGCGGCGGACCCCCTCGGCGGCCACCAGCTTGCCACTGGGGTGCGGGTTGACGACGACACTGTTGCCGCTGGCGATCATGCTCACGGCGTTGCCGGTGATCGTGGGGAGCGAATGAGTGACCGGCGTGATGGCACCGATGACGCCGAAGGGGGCGTACTCGATGACTGCCAGGCCGTGGTCCCCGCTGAAGACCTCACTCCGCATGAATTCCACCCCTGGCGCGCGCTCGCCGAGGATCTTCAGTTTTTCGATTTTGTGTGCCAGCCGGCCGATCTTCGTCTCGTTGAACTCCATCGTTCCCAGTTCGACAGCATCTTCGATGGAGATCCGGCGAATGTGGGCGATCGCCTTGCGGCGGCCCTCCATGCCGAGCCGCTCAAGTCGCAAAAAAGCCTCCTCGGCGGCGCGGACGGCCTCGTCGACCGAATCGAAGATGCCGTGGCGGCCGACGAACGATTCAGGCGCCACCGGCCCGGCGATGGGGGCAAGTGGAGGCAGACCGTTGACGGACGCGGGCGCGGCGGCACGCAGTTCGGCGATCACCTGACGAACGATGTCGCTGATCTCGGAGGGGCAGGCGGCCTGTGACATGGGATCCTTCAGTTCTCGGAGTCGTGACGGGAGAAGATGTTTTGGCCATCGATGCGAACGCTGTCGATCAACCCAATGACGACCGCGTCGATGGGGAGGGATTTTGTTTCGGGGGTGAGGCGGGCGCTGGAGCCCTGCGTGACAAGGACGAATTGCCCCTCGCCGGCGCCGAGCGTGTCGACGGCGATGAAGGTCCGGCCGGTGGAGACCAGCCGGTCGCGGGAGGTGTCGTCGAGCCGGTAGGGCTCGACAACTAAGAGCTTGTGCCCCTTCATCGATTCGGCCTTCTGCGTAGCCACGACGGAGCCTGTTACAAGGGCGACGAACATTCAGCCACCGTTTCCTTTCTGTGCCAGCAGATCCCGCGTCTGGCGGGCCACGATCAATTCTTCGTTGGTGGGGATGATCCACACCGCCACAGGCGAGTCGGCAGCGGCGATCGACCGCTCACCGCCGCCGGGCTGGCTGCGGTCACCGGGAGAGGCGTTGGCAGCGGCGTCGAGCCTGAGCCCAAGATCCTCAAGGCCGCGGCAGACTGCGGCCCGCGTCAGCGGCGAGTTTTCGCCGATGCCACCGGCGAAGGCGATGCAATCGAGGCCGCCGAGTTCCACGATTCCCGCGCCGAGCCAGTGGCGGATACTCGCCACATAGACGTCGATCGCTGTCTGCGCCCGGGCATTGCCGGCGGCCGCCGCGTCCTCAAGGTCGCGCATGTCGCCCGAGGTGCCCGACATCCCGGCCAGTCCCGCCTGGCCGGAGAGTTCGACGAGCAGATCCTCGAAACTCCGGCCGGTCGCCTTGGCGACGTGAAGCAAGGCAAACGGATCGAGGTCGCCGGCCCGGTTGTTCTGCGGAAGTCCAGACTGCGGGCTCATCCCCATCGAGGTGCCGACGCTTTTTCCGTCGTGGATCCAGCAGACGCTGCTCGACCCCCCCAAGTGGCATGAGACTCCCCGCAGTGGCCGGCGGGAGACGATCTCCATCATCCGCCCGGCAACGTAGCGGTGGCTGGCTCCGTGGAATCCAAACCGCTTCACGTGGTGCTTTTCCACCCACTCTGTCGGCACCGCATAGAGCGCGTTGCGATCGGGGATGGTGGCGTGGAAGCCGGTTTCAAAAGCGGCCACCAGCGGCACGCTCGGCAGTTTCTCTCCCAGCAACCGCATCGCCTTGACGTAGGGCGGGTTGTGGGCCGGGGCGACAAGGGCCATCTCATCCATCGCCGCCAAGACGTCGGCGGTGACGCGGACGACACCGCTCACCCGTCCCCCATGCACTGCCTTAAACCCGACCGCCGCCACCTCGCTGATGTTTCCCAGCGGCCCCTCCTGGCCGGTGAGTTGTTCAAGCGCCGCCTGGAGGGCGACGGCATGATCGGGAACCGGCATCACCATCTCCAGCCCCTTGCCGTCGGTCCGGGCGTAGACCCGGCTTTCGGGAGCACCGATCCGCTCCACTCCGCCGCGGGCCAGTTCCCGCTCAAGGCCGGCATCTCGGGCGTTGTCGGGGAGGTCAAACAGCCGGTATTTGAAGCTCGTGGAGCCGAGGTTGGCGACGAGGATGATCATCGGTCGGTCCTTCGTAATCCGGTGTGCAATCCGTTGTGCAATCGACTGCGAATGAGACGCCACACTGGCATCTGAATCGTGTGGGGGAAGTCTGCTGGCAATCGGTTCGTGGGGGTGTTCAGCGAGAGTGGGAGTGTCTCTTCCTGCGGGTCTGTTTCTCCTGTCCCGGGGCGGGGGCCACCTGCCCCCGCCACCGGAACGGGAATCAACGCCGTCTGCCCGCAGTCGGGCGACAGGCGCTTCTCCTGGGCACGCTTTCGAAAAAGGTCAGGGATGACTTTTTCCACGGGCGACTCAAGAGAAAAACGCTTCCGTCAGGCTCTCGGCGGGACGGGGGATGACGTGGCTGGCGACGAGCTCGCCCACCTGCTGGGCGGCAGCAGCGCCGGCCTCGACAGCAGCCCGGACGCTGCCGACGTCACCTTGAACGACGATTGCCACATAGGCGCCGCCGATGCTCACCCGCTTGAGGATCTTCACGTTGGCCGCCTTCGCCATGGCGTCGGTGGCCTCGACGAGGCCGATCAGCCCCTTGGTTTCGATCAGTCCGATCGCAGTGTTCATGGAGTGTTACTTTCTAAAAAAGAAGGAGGGAATAGAGGGAGGGAGGGAAACAGCCGCCGGTGGCAAACGGTCATGCCAGACAATCACTCGATGCCACCGCGGGCGCTGGCCGCTGAGGCCGGGAGAACGATGTCGATGTCGTCGTGGGGGCGGGCAATGACCTGCACGCTGACCACGTCGCCGATTCGGCCGCCCGCCGCAGCACCTGCGTCGACTGCTGCCTTGACCGCGGCCACGTCACCGGAGACGAAAGCCGTCACCAGGGCGCTGCCGATCTTGTCCCACCCCAAGAAGGTGACGTTTGCCGCCTTCATCATCGCGTCCACCGCCTCGACGAGCGTGACGAACCCCTTCGTCTCGATCATGCCGAGGGCTTCAATTTTCTTCGCCATCGTGAGCACTGCTCCTGTCGGCCGCCGGGCGGTCTGCCCCGCGGCCCGTTCCATCATCCCGGGGCCACCCCCGTCGATCGCGCCGGCACGCGCCGGCTGGACGATCGGTTGTGTCGTGTCGGCAGGCGTGATCGGGAGACGCTGCTGCGTCACTCGACGGGCTGCCTTTTTCGCTGGTTTCTTGGCCACTGCTGGGCTCCCTGTCAGGTCTGCTTGATGAGCCGAACGCCGCTGGCGTGGTCGAGATCGGCGGCGTTGCCTTCATCGGTGTCGATGTGGACCTCGAGCTTGCTCGTGGCATCGGCCCGCACCAGCAGATCGCGGAGGATCACGCCGCAGCCGCCGTCGATCGCCAAGCTCATCCGGTCGCCATCCTTGACGCCAAAATGAGCAGCGTCGGCGTAGTTCATGTGGACATGCCGCTCGGCTCGGATCACCCCTTCGGCAAGTTCCACGGCGCCGGCGGGGCCGACGAGGACACAGCCGGGAGTGCCTGTGATCTTGCCGCTAGCCCGCACCGGCAGTTCGATCCCCAGCGAGATGCCATCGGTAAAGGCCAGTTCCACCTGCGAGGCTTTTCGAGTGGGCCCGAGAACCCGAACGGTGGGAAGCATCTTCCGCTTCGGGCCGATGATCATCACCGTCTCCTCGGCCGCGTAGAAGCCATCTTGGAAGAGGCTCTTGTGGGGGGTGAGCGTCCGCCCTTTGCCGAAGAGCCGCTCGACATGGTCGTCGGTGAGGTGGCAGTGCCGCGCCGAAATGCTCACCACCAGTTTGGGTTCGCTTCGCGAGAGGGCATGGCCTGCGGCCAGAGCGACGGCGGTGTCGGCAGCAATCTGCGACGGCGGGGCTCCGCGGCCGCGGAGGACAATCTCCCGGACGATCCGCTCGACAGCCGTGCGATCGAGTCCGGCGGAAAGCCCCGGAAAGGCGGAAGTGATCATGTGTGGCTCTCCCGCGTGGGGGCGTGATTGGAGTGGGATGCGTGTTCGGCAGATGGCAGGGGGACAGCGATCACCATTTCGACCCCCGCCGTCGCCATCTGTTGCCGCCACTGGGGACCAAGCCCGGAGTCACTGACGACGAGATCGATGGAGTCGAGGCCGGAGACGAACGTCAGGCTCTTGCGGCCAAACTTGGAACTGTCGGCCACCACAAACACCCGTCCGGCGGCGCGGAGCATTGCCTGCTCGGTTTCCGCTAGCAGCAGATGGGCGTTGTAAAGCCCTTCGGCGGTGATCCCTGCCGCCGAGAGAACCGTCGTGGTGACATGCAACCGGCCGAGGAGTTCGTTGGCGTAGGGGCCGAGGCAGACGCCGGTCCGCGGCGAGACGTAGCCGCCGAGGAGGACAAGATCCGCGCGGGATTCCGACGCAAAGAGATTGGCGACCGGGAGGCTGTTGGTGACTACCTGGATCGAGCGGCCAACGAGGAGGCGGGCGACTTCGTAGGTGGTGGTGCCGCCGTCCAAGAGGACGGTCTCGCCATCGTCGATCCGCTCGGCGGCAGCGGCGGCGATCGCCCGTTTGGCGGCCCAATGGGCCGGCTGACGTTCGTCGAATTCGGCGAGCCGGTGGACTGTGCCAGCAGGGAGCACCCCCCCATGAGTCCGCCGCACGGTCCCCTGTTCCTCGAGGGCATCGAGGTCGCGGCGGATCGTCGACTCCGAGACCCCCAACTCGCGCACAAGTTCATCGAGCGCCGCGAAGCCGCGGGAACGGATGAAATCGATCAGCCGGCTGCGTCGTTGACGGGTCTGCAAGCCACACATCTCCCATTGGAAGACAGCATTATGGCTGAAATCTACCATAAGTCAATTCGTACGACGAGTGAATAGTGGTCTAAAACCAACCTGGATGATCGTTTTCGATCTCTTTTCCGTCAATAGCCGGCGTGCAATTGCCTTCAAAACTGCCGGTTACGGCAAGTTAAGGGGTTGCGCACAAGGATAGGCCACGATTCGAGCCTGTGCCGGCTCCCTTTGGGTCGCTCTGTGCGGTGGAAATCGTTTACCATCCGACAAATGAGTGTGTTGCGGATGACGACAAACGTGCAGGCGTGGCGACTGCTCCAGGCGGACAGTCCACCGGGGGGGGCTTGCGTGCGCGAGGCCGCCCCTCTTGTGATCCCCTTGGTTGCCCCCCTCGACTGGCCGCAGGATCGAGGGGGTGATTCGAAGTCAGTGGAGGGAGCGATTGAGGACTTGGCTCGTTGCTGTGGGCTGCGTCCGGCCGGGCTGTTGGCGGAGTGTGCCAGTCGGCCGGGGCGGCGGGTTCATGCCTGGCTGGCGGTTGATCGCGCTGAGTTTGCGTCAGTCTCTGGAGTGGTGGGGCAGGGGGGGGCTCAGGCAGCGGCAGCCGCTGGCGTGATCCTGCTTTTGGAATCGTCGCCGCGCGGCGGAAGTCTGCCGCGGCTCTCGATCCCCTGGTTGCTCGTGCGACCAGATCGGCGTCGTCTGGGGGTGGGACGGTTGCTTGTGGCGGCCGCGATCGACCATGCCTGGGGGCTCGGCGCCAGCCAGGTTTCGATCGACACCCTCGACCGCTGGCCGGAGGCGGTGGCCTTTTGGCGGGGGATGGGTTTTTCTTCGAATTAATGCCACCGAATGTTCGTAAATTCGCGCATTCGCGGGTATAACCCGCTTTTCTTGCCAAAACGTCATGCAATCTGCTGTTCTTGGGGAGGGTGCGTCCCCCCGTGAGCCGCAGGGCGTGAATGATCCGAAACGGGTGGCAAAGGGGCGGAACCATCGTTGGAAACAGCTCCGCTGGGGGGGGGCGCGCTGAATCAAAGGGAATCTCGATGCGCTTGAGAAATTGGCTCTTGGGGATGGTCCGTCGCTTCCGGTTCGGGGGCTTTCTTCCCCGGTTTCTGCGGCCATTCCGGCCCCGGTCGGCATTTGCCACGATCCGCAGCTGTTTCCTCCGCCGCGGGCGTCGCGGGGCACTCCCCGGCACGATGCATGGGAAAGCGGCAGAAGCGCGTGCCCGGAAGGCACGTCGACAACTGATCCGCCGTGCCGTCCGCTTCACGCCGGGGATCGGGACGCTCGAACCGCGGGTGATGCTGTCCGCGAATGATACTGACGGCTCGGCCGTTCCGCACAACAAGTACACCTTCGAGACCACGCCGGGCGCCGCCGACCTGCTCCAGATCAGTTCCGTGAACGAGGGAGGCAATCAGTGGGGTGTGATCAGCAGTCTCTCCGGACAGACGGTGACGGAACTGAAACGGTTCAGGGGCTACGAGACCGTCATCATCAACACCGGCGCCGGTGACGACAGCGTGACGCTGGGTTCATCGTTCAATGCCGACGGGCTCAAGTCGCTTCAGATCAACACCGATTTAGGCGATGACACGGTCGATCTCTCCGCAGTCAATCCCTCGTCAGCCCTCGAAATCAAGTACGACGGCGGCGATGACAGCGACTCGCTTGTCGGTTTCAACCAGCCGAGCGTCTGGAAGGTCAACGCCGCCGGTGGGGGGAGCCTGGGGAGCACCTCCTACGCGAACGTCGAGACGGTCAATCTCCAGGGGCAATTCGGGTGGTGGCCCGCGCTCGGGAGCTCGCCCCTTTCGGGCGATGCGCTCATCCAGGCCCGCACCGACATCCACGCCACGACGGTGGCGATGAACGAGGGGCTCGCGGCACTCACGGGCCAGGCCTCGGATCTGAAAAACGCGTTCGATGGCAACCGCTTCCTGAACGTCAATCTGCCGCTGGTCGACAAAAGCCTGAAGAGCGTCCTCCAGCCCGGCACCACGATGCAGTCGGTCCTCGGAGCCGGGCAGGCTGTCGGCGACTATCTGTCGCAGCATGACACCGCCTTCGACCTCCTCACGATCAAGGGCGCAAGCGGCCCGGTGGTTGTCGGCGCCCGTGACTCAAGCGGGGTCACGACCTACGCCACGTTCGACGCCACCGCCACAGAGGTGAGTATCCGGACCGCGCTTGGGGCCTTGCCGGCCATCGGCTCCGGGCCGGTCGGCGGCTCCGGGAACGTCAAGGTGACGCCGGTCTCGGCGGGCGTCTTCCGGATCGAGCGCGAAAGCGCGGGCAGCCTGAAGGCACTGCCCCCCTTGGCGTTGGCCGTCGAGGCCGATGCGACCCTGCGGAAAGAGGTCGGGGCCCCGACAGGGGCGCCGTACACGCTGGGAATCACGGGCGGGGCCGGCGTCTACGTCCTTCAGAGCGGTGCCAATCGCGTCACGCTCCCGTTCGATGCCACGGCAGCGGCGATCCAGACGCAGCTGCGAACACTTTCCGGCTGCGGGGCTGTCACCGTGACGCCGGTCGTCGGCAGCGCCAGGAGTTTCACGATCGGTAAGGGAACCGGCAGCGTGCTGCCGGAGATCGCGGTCGTGGAGGCGGCCGAGGCCACCCTCAAACTTGACGCGATCGACGCTGCCGATCCCAGCACAGCGTTCCCCACCCTCGCCGGCATGGCCAGCGCCCTGAAGAGCGCCCTCGACGCGGGCGTTCCGTTTGGGAGCACCACGACGGTGGCCGCGATCCTCGACGGCGTCAACCATTCGCTGTCGTTCGAGATCCAGCTGACGCGGTCAAAGACCGTGGACTTCAATGTCGCCCTCGGCGCAGGGCTGGCCGACCTCGGCCTGGATCTTGGCGCTCTGCCCCCCGAGGCACCGCAGTTCGAGGCCACAGCCGCGCTTTCCATCGATGTCGGTTTCGGCGTCAGCCTCGCCACGTTGGCCGGCCCCCGCACCGGCACGCCGGTCACCCCCGGCACGCTCTCGCCCATCGTGGCCGGGAGCCTCGTCCCGTTCCCCCGGGCCAGCGACTTCTCGATCGATGTCAAGAAGGTGGAGGCGAGCGCCACCGCGGCGCTCTCGGGCGTCAACCTCCCCCTCGTGCCGACGGCCGGCAACACGGGCAGCGGCCTGCGGATCGTCGGTGGCCAGGCGTCGTTGGCCGGGAAGGTCGACGTGGCCTTCGGGGATGCCACCGCCCCGGGGCATGTCGGGTTCGGCGGGATCCAGTCGCTCGCCTCGCAGGCCACGTTCAACCCCACGGCGACGTTCGCGATGGCGCTGCCCGTCGTGGGGAGGCTCGTCACGCCCAATCTCACCCTCGACGGCACGATGACGATCTCCGTGCCGGAATACGACGTTTTCTCCGGGGCCCCCCGCAGCTTCGCGGTCAAGAATCTCCAGAACGTCGCGGTCAAGGATGCGGCCGCGGCGAGCCTCGCCGAAACGGTCGATCTCACGATCACCGGCCGCACCGGCCCCGTCGTGATCACCGACGGCAGCGCCGGCGTGGCGATCCCCGTAGGCGCGACGGCCGAGGATGTGAGAGCGGCCCTCGAGAGCCTCAAGAGCATCGGCGCGGGGAATGTGTCGGTGACGGCGGTGATCGGCTCGCCGGGTCGGTTCACCCTGGCTGCAAAGGGGACGCTCGCCTCCCTGCCGGCGCTGTCGATCGCCGCCGCCAGTGCCCTCGCCCCGGCCGTCATTGGCGGCCGGCGGGATCTGCAGGTGCCCAACGCGTCGGGGTTCTTCGTGATCACCGACGGCACCGACCACGCCGTCTTGGCTGCCTCCGCGACCGCCGACCAGATTCAGACCGCGCTCGAGGGCTTCCCCTCGATCGGCAGCGAGAAGGTCTCCGTGGCCAAGACCTTCGGCATCCAGGCGCAAGGGGCGCTTGCCGCCTTGCCGTCGCTCGGCGTCGTCGCGCCCGCCGATCTGACGGGCGCGACGCTCGAGGCGATTTCGGGCAGCTATCAACTGCTGACGACACCGGCAGGCTCGACCGGTCTGTTCGTGCTCGGATACACCTCGCCGTCCCAGACCGACTACGTGGTCATCCCGGCCGACTCGACGCCGTTTGAGATTCGGCAAGCGCTCGCGGGGATCCCCGCCATCGGCCCTGGGAAGGTCAGTGTCGCAAGCCACGACGGGGGCGGGTTCGAAATCTCCATCAATGATGGCGGCACGTGGAATCTCGCCAACCTGAGCGCCGTCTCCACAGCCGACTTCGCGGCCACCGGCACCGCCGCCTTCGACAGCCCGACGGAGCTCACGCTGCGCAGGGCGACCGGCATCATCGTGATCACCGATAAGGCCGGTCATGTGGCGATGTCCGCCGCCGCCTCGGCATCCGACATTAAGACCGCCCTGGCGAAGCTGCCGGAGATCGGGCCAGGCATCTGGCCAGGCAATGTCTCGGTCGCTCCGCCGCTGTTCCGCATCGAGCCACAGGGCAACTTGCGGGCTGTGCCGCCCCTGCGGATCGCGGCAGCCGACGAGTTTACTCTGGCCGATGCCACACTCGCCGACAATAACCTCACCGTGGAGGGGACGAGCGGCAGCTACGTCCTCACCAACACCGCCGGCACGTTCCATGTGGCGCTCCCGGCCGGAGCGACCGCCGGCGCGATCGAGCAGGCGCTCGGCGCGATCTCGGCGAACGTGTCGGTCTCGACGACCTTCGGCGTCCAGAAAGACGGGTCGCTCTCCGCGTTGCCGCCGCTCCGGGTCGCGAACGCGACCGACTTCACCGCAGCCGGAGCGAGCCTCTCGGACACACAACTCATCTCGGACACACAACTCACCGTGAAGGGCACCACCGGCTGTTTCGTCCTCGCCCACGGGGCGGACTACGCGGTCCTCCCGGCCACGGCCGATGCCGAGGCGATCGCCGCGGCGCTCGCCGATCTGCCGAGCATCGGAGCGGGGCATGTCTCGGTGGGCACGACGTTCCATCTTGACAAGGCATCATCGCTGCCTTCATTGCCGGCATTGACCATCAACCCGGTGAGCGCCCCGGCCGTGCTCAACGCGGCGAATAATCTCACCGTGACCGGCACGACGGGATACTACCTGTTGACCGACGGCACCGCCGCCGTGGCGATCCCGGCCAATGCCAACGCCTTCGCGATCCGCAGGGCGCTCCAGGATTTCGTGAGCATCGACAGTGGCAACGTCAGCGTCGCGGAGATCGCGAGTGCCTCGGGCACGCGCACGTTCGAGATCCGCAAGAACGGCGCGCTTGCGAAACTGCCGGCGCTGCGGGTGGTGGAAACGGACAATTTGGCACAAGCCGAGTACACCAGCACAAACATCACGGTCCATGGGACGACCGGTTTCTACGTCGTGCAAGCCGGTACGGGCTACGTCGCGATCCCCGCCTCGGCCGACGCCTTCGCGGTCAAGGCCAAACTCCAGACGCTGCCGGGGTTTGGCGATGGAAACGTGGCCGTCAAACCGAGCGTCTTCACGATCGCGTTGAGCGGGCCCGGCGCATCGACGGAGCTCAAGCTGGTCGCGCCGAGCGATAGCAAACTTGCCGCCGCCACGTATACCGCCTCGAGCGAACTCGTGGTGAGCGGGCACACCGGCGGCTACGTCGTGACCGATGGCCAAGGCTGGGTCTTCGTCTCTGCCACGGCCGATGCGATGGATATCGAGACCGCGCTCGAGGGCCTGCCGCTGATCGGCATCGGGAAGGTCTCCGTGGCGCCGCCAGAGTATGGCATCTCGTTCCCGGGTCTCGATTCCGCACCGACGCTCCAGTTGGCGATATCGAGCCAACTCGTCGCTGCGACGATCACCGGCGAGGACAACCTCGCCTTCACCGGCCTGGCGCCCAACGGCACCTCGGGCTTTGTGGTCCTGAGCGACGGCACCGATTCCGTGGTCGTTCCTGCGGCAGGGGCGAAGGCGATCCAGGCAGCGCTCGAGCGATTGCCGAGCATCGGTGCCGGGAAGGTCGTGGTCACGGCCGTGTCGGCCGCCGCGGGAGCCCACTTCGAGATCCGTGGCAGCAGCGCCGCCGTGGAGCTTCCCTCGTTGTCGGTCGTCCCCGCAACGCAGTTCGCCGCCGCAGAGCTCGCCCGGTCGGCCCGGCTGGTCGTCGGCGGCACGGAGGATGTCGCCGATCTTGCGATTCTCGCGACCACCGGCACTGTGGCTCTCTCGGTGGGATCGACGACGGTGCAGATCCCGGCCAGCGCCACGGCCGAGCAGATTAAGGCGAAACTCGAGGCTGAGGCCTCCCAGGGGGGCGCCGGGCTCGGGGCGGGGAACGTCGCGGTTGCCACGGTCTACGGCATTTCCAATGCACCATCGCCGCTTCAGACGGTTTCCCCCGACGATCTTACGAGCGTCGCGATCCGCGAGCGCCTCGATCTCCACGTGACAGCCAGTCCCGCCGGCTGCTACGTGTTGACAAACAATTCCGGAAGCCACGTCGTGGCGCTCGCCCACGATGCCGACGTGGCGGAGGTGACGACAGCCCTCGAGGGCTTCCCGGGCATCGGCCAGGGGAATGTTGCCGTCGGAAAAACCTACGGCCTGACGGTCCCGGTTTTGGCTAGCCTGCCGTCGTTCACCATCCTCCCGGCGTCGGAGCTGGTCGGTGCCACGCTCGTCCAGCAGAGCGCGGCGACCCAGCGGCTCACGCTCGCCGCAAATACCGGCTTCTTCGTGATCAGCGACGTGGCCGATTTTGCTGTTATTCCAGCGACGGCGACCGCCTACGACATCCGGGTGGCGCTTCAGGGCCTCGGTTCGATTGGGCTCAACAACGTGAGCGTGGCCGACGTGACGACCACCGGAGGAAGCCCGACCTTCGAGATCTCCAGAAACGGCGGCACGTGGAAGCTCGCATCGCTGCGGATCGCCACGGGGGACGATTTCGTGGCGGCCCGCTTCGACGGGGCGAACGAATTGACCGTCGGCGGCGACAGCGGCATCTATCTGGTGAAGTCCGGCAACACAGTCGCGCTCCTCGAGGCCGATGACGCTGTCGTTGCGATGCAAACCAAGCTCCGGTTGATCGTGCCCGCCGCAACGCCGACGCCGACGCTCACCGTCGCCGCGCCCTTTTTCCGCATCGAGGCAAAGGGAAGCGTCACCACGCTTCCCGCGATCGAGGTGGCCAGCGCGAGCCAGTTGAGCCAATTCACCACCTCTTATAACGCCACCGATCACGATCTGACGATCGTCGGATCGAAGCCGTTCGTGATCTCCGACGTGATCTCCGACGGAATCGGCCACTACGCCGCGCTACCGTCCACCGCCACCGCCGCCGACATCCGCTCGGTGCTGGCAGGATTCGCCGGGCCGGGCGCCGGGACCGTTTCGGTGCAGACGGCGTTCGACCTCTCGGCCGTTGGGGCCCTCACCACGCTGCCGACGCTCACGAAGGTGGCGGTGTTGAACGCTGCCAGTTTCGATGCGCCCAATGATCTGCGGGTGACCGGTTCGCCGGGGGTGACCGGTTCGCCGGGGGTGACCGATTCGCCGGGGGTGATCGTTCTCACCGACGGCACCGACCATGCCCTCCTCCCGCTCCCGACGAGCCCCGCGGCGATCACGACCGCCCTCGAGAAGTTCGGCCGCATCGGTGCCGGTCGCGTCACGGTCGGGCAAACGTACGAAATCAGCGCGAGCGGCCCCCTGCCGGCGATGCAGATCCTCAAGCCCTCCGACCTGACCGCGGCGACGCTCGTCAGGCAAAGCGCGGCGACCCAGCGGCTTTCGCTCGCCGCGGATACCGGCTTCTTCGTGATCAGCGACGGTTTCGAATCGGCGGTTGTCGCGGTCACGGGCACGACGGCCACCCTCAAGAACGCGATCAGGTCGGCGCTCGAGGGGTTTGATCGGATCGGGGCCCATGTCAGTGTGGCCGACGTGACAACCCCCGGTGGAAGCCCGACCTTCGAGATCTCCAAGAACGGCGGCTCGTGGAAGCTGCCGTCGCTGCGGATCGCCACGGCGGCCGATTTCGCGGTGGCCCGCTTCGACGCGGCCAGCGAATTGACCGTCACCGGCTCAACCGGCATCTATCTGGTGAAGTCCGGCAGCAGCGTCGCGCTCCTCGGGGCAACCGACGATGCCGCCGTAATCGAAGGCAAGCTCCAGTCGCTCGTGCCCACCGGAGGGCCACAGATCGACGTCACGCCTCCGATCTTCCGCCTCGCGGCCAGCGGCGATCTCCGATCGCTCCCGGCACTGCGCGTGGTTGAAGCCGGCGATCTGGCGGCCGCCAATTACTCGAATTTGTCGCATCGGATCACCGTCACCGGAAGCACCGGCATCTATGTGATCAGCGCTGTGATCAGCGGTAGGCCGGGCTACGCGCTCCTCCACGCCAGCGACAGCGCCGCGGAGATCGAGTCGGCCCTCGAGTGGCTGCCGGGGATCGATGGGGAAAACGTGTCGGTCGCGCCGCCGGTGTTCCACCTCAAGGCCACTGGTGGATTGGATGCCATGCTCGATTCGCTTGAGATCTTGGCCCCGAGCGCCCTGAACACGCCCACTCTCGGCGTGAGCCTCACGATGCACGTGGGGGAAACGGGCGAGTGCTTCGTCCTCACCGACGGCACCGTCTCAGCCGTGCTCCCGGCCGATGCCACCGCATCCAAGATCAAAACCGCCCTCAAGAAGTTCACCGGCTTGACCGGTGTCACGGTCACCGATGGGGGAAATAGGAACTTCGTGATCAGCGCCACGGGTGGGATCAGCTCGCTCCGCATTCTGCGTGCGGCGATCGCTGCCGATTTCGCGGCGGCCTCGCTCACCGGCACCGGGGCGAGTCGGAAATTGACGGTCGAGGGGGCGACGGGGCTGTATGTCGTCAAGAATGTCGTCAATAGTAAAGCCAAATACGCCCTGCTCCATGCTTCCGACAAGGCCTCAGAGATCAAAACCGCTCTGCGAACGCTCCCCTCCGGCAACTCGATCGATGTCGACCGCGGCGTGTTCCGCATCCGTGCCCAGGGGGATCTCGCGGCCCTGCCGCTGCTCCATGTGGCTGATTCCATGCAGGGCACGATCGCCATCACCACGGGCATGGCCTCGGGTGGCGTCAGCAGCGCCTACGTGCTGACCGACGGCACGGCCATCGTCCCGGTCGACGCCACGGCCGACGCCGCGGCCATCAAGACCGCGATCGAGACGCTCCCGGCGTTCGGCAACACGATCGTGTCGATCGATGCTGCCCAGAAGACGATCACTTTGGCGAAGGCCGCCACAGTCCCCGGTACTGCCGTCACGCTGTCGCTCCCGGCCGGGGACATCAGTGGGACGATCACCGGCGCCGTTGTTAGCGGCCTCCCCAGCACCACAGGGCTGGTCGTGGGCATGGTGGTGACTGGCACCGGCATTCCCGTCGGAAAGCCTGTCTCCGTCACGAAGAATGCCACCGGCTTGTTCACGATCCAAGTCGACTCCGGCGACCTGCCGGCGCTCACCGTCGTCCGATCGGCCGCGGCGACGGTGCAGGGGAAGGCGAGCGATGCCGCGTTCACGGTCGTTGCCCCAACCACGATGGCCGAGGCCCACCTCACTGACGGCGTGCTCACGGTGGTCGGCGAGAGCGGCTGCTACGTGCTGAAGTCTGGCGGCAACTATGTCGCGATTCCAGCGACGGCCACCGCGCCGGCGATCGAAACAGCGATTCAATCGCTCTCGGGTAACGGCGCGGCCGTGGTGACCACGCGGCACGAGATCCAGCCCGACGGGTCCCTCGCGTCGCTCCCCGAATTGAAGATCGTGGACGCTTTGGATCTTCAAAAGGCCACGCTCACTGAAGGCCGGCTCGTCGTGACGGGACCGACGGGTGCCTACGTGCTCACCGATGGCACCGACCACGCCCTGCTGCCGGTCACGGCCACAGCCGGGGATATCAGGACGGAGCTCGAGCGGTTCAACAGCATTGGAGCGGGCCAGGTCACGGTCAGCAGCACCTATGTCTTGAGTGCCTCTAGCGGCACGATACCGCAGCTGCAGACTGTCGCTCCGGCCGATCTGACCGCCGCGACTCTGGCCCCTCAGGGAAGCAGCAGCAGCATGAGGCTGCTCACGGTGACCGGGACGACCGGCTATTTTGTCCTCAGCTATGGCAACGTTTCCG
Organism: Planctomycetota bacterium; assembly: GCA_003669605.1. Lineage (GTDB taxonomy): Bacteria > Planctomycetota > Planctomycetia > Pirellulales > UBA1268 > QWOP01. Next base: position 1,012 of record QWOP01000072.1, on the reverse strand, counting down.
TGGCGATTGAGGCGCGGGACAATACGACCGCCCTCAGGATAGCGATCATAAATGCCCTCGAGGGGATCGGGCTGGTCGGCCAGGGTCATGTGAGTGTGGCCGTTGGGACGCCTTCGCAGGGACACCCGACGTTCGAGATCTCCAGAAACGGCGGCTCGTGGTTGCTCTCCTCCCTGCGGGTTGCCGGTGCGAGCGACTTCGCGACAGCGCGGTTCGATGTGGCCAACGAATTGACGGTCAGCAGTTCTTCCGGCATCTATCTGGTGAAGTTGGGGGCCAGTGTCGCCGTCCTGCAGGCCACGGACAACACCGAAACCATCAGATCGAAGACCCAGGCCCTGATCGCTTCCGGAGCCCCGGCGATCGCTGTCGCCCTGCCGTTCTTCCGTATCGCGCGCAGTGACGGTCACGCGCTGTCACCCGCTCTGCGGGTGGCCGGGTCTCGGTTATCCGAGGCCGGCGACCTCCCCTCCGGTCTCGCCACCTTCGACAACCCATTGGCACCGACAGCCATCACGATCGCCGGTGCGACCGGCGCGTACGTGGTCAGCGACGGCATCGACTTCGCGCTGCTGCGGGCCACCGACGGCGCGGCGACGATCGAGGCAGCACTCGGGACACTTGGGAAGATCGGTGCCTGGAACGTCTCGGTGGCGCCGCCGGAATACGTGATCACCGGCGCGAGCACCGCCCAGCCGTTGGCGATAGCGACCGCCGACGATTTCGCGCCCGCGACGTTCAACGCCTCCGGCCTCTCCGTCACCTCCCTCACCGGCCTCAATGCGCCGGGCGTCTACGTGATGTCCGACGGCGCCGGATTCGTGGCGATCCCGGCCACAGCCAACGCCGAGGCGATCGAGGCCAAGCTGGAGCAGCTGCCCTCGGTCGGCGCTGGGGGTGCCACCGTGACGCCAAAGCAAGCCGCCCCCGGTTTCACCGTCACGCGACAGTCCGCCTCAGACACGACGCTCACCGTCTCCGGCAGGAGCGGCGCCTACGTCCTCACCGACGG
>QWOP01000071.1 GCA_003669605.1 Planctomycetota bacterium | reverse complement strand
GTGATCTCGAAGACCGTGCTCGCCCGCCGCCTCGACTCCAACACCGCCTTCGAGATCGTGTCGATCGACATCGCCGACATCGACGTCGGGGCGAACATCGGCGCCCGCCTCCAGGCCGACCGGGCCGAAGCCGACACGCGTGTCGCCCGGGCCAACGCCGAGGGGCGTCGGGCGATGGCGGTTGCGAAGGAACAGGAGATGATCGCCGGGATCGAGGAGAGCCGAGCCCAACTCGTCGAATCGGAGGCGGAGGTGCCGCGGGCGATCGCCGATTCACTCGCCAGTGGCGGGCTGGGAATTGTCGACTATTACAAGATTCGCAATCTCCAGGCCGACACCGACATGCGCCGGGCAATCGCCGGCGTCGGCAACGGGCCGGCCACGGCAACCCATAACGTTCCTTCCGGGCAGTGAGCCCGCGCTGATCGCGTCCCCCCCTGGTCCATTCCCCGCTGCGGAACCATCCCCGATGCTCCCTGCCCCCTTCGTCGCGTGCCTGGTCCTGCCGCTGGCCGCGAACGATTGGCTCGAGGGGCTGATCCCGTTTCTGTTTTTCTTGATCTGGATCGTGTCGCAGGTCGTGGGGGTCGTGCGGCGCGTCGGCGGAGGGGGGAAGATCCCGGGCGGGGCCGATCCGAATGCCAGGAGGCAGGTCGGGCCGGCACCCGGTCAGGTCCGCGAGGTGCGGCCGCCGGTCGTCCTCGCCGGCGAGCCTGATCGCCGTGCAGCCCAGGAGGATCTCCAGCGTCAGATCGAGGCCTTCCGGCGCGGGCAGGCGGAGGGGGGGATTCCCGATCCTCCGCGCCGCACCCCCCAGAACCCACCGGTCCTCCCCAAGGCCTCCCCCCGGCGCGAACCGGTGGCCGTGAGGCCCGCGGCGCAAGCTTCTCCGCGCGGCCAGGAGGGGGGCGTGCGTCGGACGCCTTCGCCGGCGGCGAGCCGTTCCGCTGCCACGCCGGCGCGAGCGGGGAAGCCGGCGGCGAACATCCCCCCGACGCTTCTCGGTGGCCATGCCGACGAGATCGGCCGGCATGTCGAGGGGGCTTTCTCGCACGATCTTGCCCACGCGGGAATCCGGCCTGGCGGCGGTGACCAGTCCGCGGTCGCGCCGCAGACGGTGCCGACGGTCGCGCATGAGCTCGTGGCGATGTTCCGCGATCCCAAGACCATCCGCCAGGTGATCCTCCTCCGTGAAGTGCTCGACCGACCGATCGATCGCTGGTGAGAGGGGCGTTGTCGGAAGGCGAGGGCACGGTCGCTCCTCCACCGACGAAGGGACGAATCACGAGGAGACGACGGGATGAACGTGACGGCGCAGTCGACGACATCGGCCAGCATGGCCGGCTCCCCCCCGGCCCTGGTGCGGCCCGGTGTCACCCGTCTCGGCTGGGTCGGCACCGGCGTGATGGGGCGATCGATGGTCGGCCGGCTCCGCGATGCCGGCTTCGATATGATCCTCACCACCCGCTCGCGCTCGAAAGCCGAACCGCTCCTCGAGCGTGGCTGCCGGTGGGCCGATTCGCCGGCCATCGTCGCCGCCGAGGCCGACGTCGTGTTTGTGATGGTGGGGCATCCTGCCGACGTCCGCGCGACGATCCTCGGTGGGGATGGCGTCCTCGCGGGAGCCAGGCCGGGAACGATCCTCATCGACCACACCACGAGCTCGCCGGGGCTGGCCGAGGAGATCGAGGCAGCCGCCACGGCGCGGGGCGTGTGGAGCCTCGACGCCCCGGTGTCGGGGGGCGACAAGGGCGCGCGCGAGGGGACGCTGACGGTGATGATCGGCGGAGCGGATGCCCCGCGCGAGGCGCTGGCGGCGTGCTGGAGTGCCGTGGCCGGGAACGTGGTCGCCTGTGGTGCCGCCGGGGCCGGTCAGCGGACGAAGCTCGTCAACCAGATCGCCATCGCCGGCGGGATGGTAGGGATGTGCGAGGCACTCCTCTTCGCCCACCGTGCCGGGCTCGATGTCGAGACGACACTCCGCGCCATCTCCGGCGGGGCCGCCGGGTCGTGGTCGTTCTCCCACCTCGCTCCGCGGATCGTGCGCGGGGACTTCGCCCCGGGATTCATGGTCGAGCACTTCGTGAAGGACATGCGGCTGGCGCTCGACGAGGCGCGCCGCCTCGATCTCCCCCTGCCGGGGCTGGCGCTGGTGGAGTCGCTCTCCACGGCGCTGCTGGCCCAAGGCCGGGGGCGGCTGGGAACGCAGAGCCTCGTGCTGGCGCTGGCGCAGCTTGCAGACCACCCCTGGCCGCCGCCGCCGACCGCCCAGGTTTCCTGACCCTCCCCGCCGAGCCACGGACCGCTCTTAATGGGGGGTGCTTGGCCGGGGAGAAGAGGGTGAAAACGGGCCGTTTCTCCCCTCCGGATGAAATCCCGAATCGCGGCTTGAGTGGCGTCCGTCGGTGGACTAAAAGACCATTGGTGGGCCGTCTCAACGGCCTGCCCACAGCGCGTAGACGAGGTCGCCCAAGCCTCGTCTACGCGCTTGCGTTTTGACAGGATCCGCGGCGGCTTTCCGCTCGGCAGGCGATGGATCGCCTGTGGGGATTGCCGCCGTCAAACCGGCGGGTTTCCAGGGAATGGATGCTCACGCCATGGCGATGCCTCCCCACCGCGCCGTTTTCGCACGGCCGCAGCGCCCGATTGCCACCCCAGCGCACCCCGCCCCCGATGGCTGGTCGTCGCGCCGGGCAACGTCGACGCTGTGGGTGCTGCTGCCCCTCGCCACGTGGCTGCTGCTGCCGGGGGCGGAGGTTTGCGGGCAGGCCCCGACGGAGCCGGTCGAGGTGTCGGTGCTGCGCAACGCCGAACCGGCGGATCGGCCGGTGGCGGAGAACGAAGGGACGCTGCCGATGGCGGCCGAGGTCGGCGTCGACATGGCCTATCTGCGGGCCGGGCCCGGCGACGACTTCTACCCCACCGAGCGGCTCGCGCTCGGGCGGGCGCTCGAGGTGTGGGCGATCGATGCCACCGGATGGTGTGCCGTTCGTCCGGTCGAAGGGAGCTTCAGTTGGGTCCGGGCCGCCGACATCGATGACGAGGCGGCCCTCGACCCCGTCGCCCGTTCCCCTTCCGGTGAGGCGGGGGCCGGCGTCGGCGTGGTTGTCGCCGACGGGGCCGTGGCCCGTGTCGGGTCGCAGCTCAACGATCTGCGCCACGTCGCTCAGGTGCGTCTGGAAGCGGGGGAGCGCGTCCGCGTCCTCGATCGCGCTCGCATCGACCGCGGCCGGCATGCCGGCCTTTGGGCCCGGATCGAGCCACCGGCGGGCGAATTCCGCTGGGTGCGTTATGCCGACCTCGCGTCGTCGCCGTCCATCCGTCAGGCAGCGCTCGACGCCGGCGTCACGCCAGCCGGTGGCAGCGGGGAGGAACGAGGTCCTGCGGCGGCGATGATCGCACCACTCCCGCGGGCCGAGGAATCAATCACCCTGGCAGCCAACGAAGCCCCCTTTTCCCCCGTGCCCGTCCCTCCCGCGCCGCCGCAGCCGCTCGGAGCCGTGCCGCAGGCGAAGCGGATGCTCGCCGGCTGGTTGCCGCGTGGTACCGGGGTATTCGAGGCCCCGCCGCCGGTCGCGGTCGTCGCCCCCCCCGTCTCGATGGCCGACGAAATGGCCGAGATCGATCTGGCCCTTTCTGTGGCGGTGGCAGGCCCGCCTGACACCTGGAACCTCCCCCAGCTCCGCGAGCGACTGCGGCTGGCCGCCACCCGCTCGAACTCCAATCCCGATCGGCTCCGGGCCGATGCCATCGATGCCCGGATCGCCCGCTTCGAGGCGATCCAGTCCAAACAGCAATCGTTCGCCGCCGGGCCGCCGACCGACCCGTCGCCGCTGCGGCTGGGGAGCATGTGGTCGAGTCTCGGTGGGGTCGGGACGCGCCCCATCCGTCCCGGTGTCCTCCCCGGCGGCGCTCCGGCCGATGGCCGTCCCGGCTGGACCCCACCGGATGTCAGCGAGACGACCGGGCGGTTGGCGACGGTCGTCTCGCGCCGCCCCGACGCGCCGCGTTGGGCGCTCGTCGATGGCAGCAACAACGTCCTCGTCTTCGTCAATCCGCAGCCGGGGGTGAATCTGGCGCCGCTGGTGGGACAGCAGATCTCGGTCCGCGGCGCCCGCGGCTACATGCCGGAGTACAAGCGCTCCTATCTCGTCGCAACCGAGGTTCGCCCGCGGGTCGCCCAGACACCGCCGCCCCCCCGTGCCGATCTGACACGCTGACAAGCATCCGATGCCCGTCGGCCACGGCCGGGAAGCCCCCCGGTATCCCGGCCGTGGCGACGACGAGTGTGGAAGAGCCGTTGGCCGGCTTCAGCGGATCTGCTCCGTCTGGAGTTGACGGGCCGGAATCCAGCGTGAGGCGAGCTTCGCCGGAAGCTTCTCGGCGGCGATCGGGTCGACGGTGATGCCGCCGCTCCCCGCGTTGCGGGCCAGGGCCGCGAACGTCTGCCGGTCGGCAGAGTCGATCTTCGTCAGCCGGCCGGACAACCGCGACACGCCTTCGGGATTCTCCGCGGCGGCCGCAGAGAGCGATGCCATGAACTGGCAAATCTCGTGGAGGTTTGAGGCGCTCGAGCGGACGATCATCGGCTGGAGCGTGCGGGTGACGATCTCGAGCCCCACGCCATCGGCATCGAGAAAGGCATCGACCTGCATCGCGTGCCGGGCGGTGCCGTCGGCGGCGGCGCCGGTGGGACGGTAGCGCACCAGGAGGAGGCATGAACCCGACAACGGCTGCGGCGAGAGTGACCCGGTGTAGCCCCCCTGACCGAGGAGCACCATCGTCCCCCCTTCGGCCGTGCGCTCGTGGCGGAGGAGGCGGAGTGTCCCCTCCGTACCCCAGCCATCGCTCATCTGCCACTGGCCGGGTGCGGTGGGATCGAGCGCGACCTTGCTGATCCCGAGCACCCGCCAGATGTCGACGACGATCTCCGGATGGGCCAGGGAGAAGTCGAGGAGGGCCCGATCGCAGGTGAACGACTCGACGGGGAGCCGGCGGTAGAGCGTCGGGTTGCGGAGGATCTTCTCCGCCGCCCGCCGGTCAGCCTCCGCCATCCCGTCCAGAGGCATCGCCTTGCTGGCCGACTTCCGGGCATCGCGCCCTGACGAGCCGCCGTCGCCGAACATGGTGGACAGCGACAAGCCGCCGGCCACCGGTTCAACCGCCGAAACGGTCGCGACCGTCCCACAGGCTGCCAGCAGCCCGATGGCCGCGGACAGACCCCACATTCGCGCACGCATGAAACATTTCCCCCCGGAAACTTCCTGCCGGTGACCCGCCCCGGCCACCCTGCAGAGAGAGTTTTCGGCCTGGGCAGCCGGTGCGGCACAGTCATTCCCCTTTCAATCAGGAGAGTCGACCCAGGCCTCCTGGATTGCCAGATTTCAAGCAAATCGGGGGTTGGCCCTGCTGTGCAGAGTCCCTACTATCGCTCGCCCCCGGAGCCACCGGACGGTCCCGGGGACGTAGCCACGGAAGGTGAATCACCGCATGCGCCCGGACGATCCCACCGATCGCACTTCGGCTCCTGCCCCAGCCCCCCGGCCGACCGGGCCGGGCCACGCCCACCCAGGCCCGATCGGGCGGATCCTCGTCGCCTGGACGGAGCTCTGTCTGCGGGCCGGATGGACCATCGTCGCGGTGGCCGTCTTCACCGCGGTGGTGTCGGGGGTCTGGTCGGCGCGTTGCCTGGGGTACAAGGTCAACCGCACCGATCTCCTCGATCCGCGCAGCGACTACAACAAGCTGTGGGTCGATTACGTCGCCGAGTTCGGCGAAGACGACGATGCCGTGGTCGTCGTCGAGGGGCCGACGCGGGCGGAGACGATCCGCGTCCTCGAGGAGGTTTCGGAGGAGGTGGCCCACGACGAGCGGCTCTTCAGCTCCGTCTTCCACGCCGTCGATCTCTCCCGCATCCGCGCCAAGGGGCTCCATTACCTCTCCCCCGACGAGCTCGAGCAGATCGATCACTTCCTCGAGGAATCGCACCCGATCCTCGACGGCGGCTGGGCGAGTCTCAAGGTCGGCTCGATGGTCGGCGGGCTCGCCAGTCAGATGGTGCTCGGCTCGCCGCGCAACGCCCCGGCTCCGCGTGAACTGCCCGTGGCGACGCTCGAGCGCTACGCCGAGAGCCTCGTGGCGGGGCTCGAGCCGGCAGCCCGGATGGCTGCGACGGGCCCGGAGGATTTCGTCTCCCCATGGCCGGGGATGCCCGCCTCGCTCTCCACCCTCCGCGATCTCTCCAGCGACCAGCTCCTCGCCAAGGATGGGCGGATGGGCTTCGTCCTCCTGCGGCTCGCCAAATCCAATGGCGGCTTCGCCGGCGCGTCGGAGGCGACCGACGAGCTGCGGCGGCTGATCCGCGGCGTGGCGGCCCGCCATCCGACCGTAACGATCGGCCTCACTGGGCTGCCGGTGATGGAGGATGACGAGATGCGGGCGAGCGCCCAATCGATGGTTTGGGCGAGCGGGCTCTCGATGGCAGCGGTGGTGATCGTGATCATCGCCGGCTTCGGTGGCGTGCGGCACGCGCTGATGGCCAACGGCGTGCTCGTCATCGGCATGGCGTGGGCCTTCGCCTGGGCGACCGCGACCGTTGGCCACCTCAACATCTTGAGCGTCACTTTCACCGTGACGATGATCGGCGTCGGCATC
>QWOP01000017.1 GCA_003669605.1 Planctomycetota bacterium | reverse complement strand
TGGTTCCCGGAGCGGGATCGGATCCGTCTCCAGCCGGCGAATGCTTCGATGAAACCGATCTACGTAAAGAGCGCCCGGGTGCTGGGGATCCTGGTGGGGGTGGTGCGGAAGACCGGATAAGGCACGAGTCAGGCGTCGCCTCGGTGAGTGGCTTCCTGGGGGTAACGCGCGTTCCCTTCGGCGAGGTGCCGCTGTTGCTTGGATCTACGGGCGGAACAACGGCCCGCCACTGTGCGCCACCGTGCGGACTTGGATAATGGCGCGGACGATGCGTGCTCTTTTCCGAATCGCGTCCCGCTCGAAAACGGCTGCCATAAGCCAGACCTCCGCCATGCCCCCCCGAATGACGTTGACGGGATGGTGTACTCCTGTACACTGCTTGTAACCAACGACTGCCTGGAGGGAGACGGCTGCTATGGCAAATCGAACGCGACCACGGACTGGACTCGCCGAAAATGGCTGGAGAAACGACCTGAGGCCAGGTCTGCAGATGAATCTGGGGACCGACATGGGCGTCAAGCGAAAAAAACGAAATCCCAAGCCTGCAGGGTCATCCACAGCCAGCGGCACGACAAGTCACAAGAAAAAGCCGATGGCGAAGTTCACGTTCATCGATCTGTTCGCCGGGATCGGTGGCTTTCACCATGCACTGCACGGGCTGGGTGGCGAATGCGTGATGGCCTGCGAGTTTGACGAGGCGTGTCGGCACGTCTATCGCTCATCCTTTCCCTCCCTGGCAGCGGAGCTGTTTATCAGCAACATCCGTTCCCTCACCCGGGAGGATGTGGACGACGACGGATCGTCTCGCTCCACAGCGCAAATCGCTCGCCTCGTACCCGATCACGACGTCCTCTGCGGCGGTTTTCCCTGCCAACCATTTTCGAAATCAGGCTTTCAGCGCGGCACACGGGATCAAACCAGAGGCACGCTATTTTTCGACATCATGGAGATCGTGCGTGCGAAGCATCCCCGCTTCATCATTCTGGAGAATGTCCGTAACCTTGCCGGCCCGCGACACACCGACACTTGGACGTTGATCATCGAGTCGCTGCGTGGCGAGGGCTACCGTGTTGCCGACGAACCAGTGGTGCTCTCGCCCCATCTGATTCCGCCGGATTACGGGGGCGCTCCTCAGGCTCGCGACCGTGTCTTCATCATGGCCGAACATGCGGGGACGAAGGGGAAGATCCGGCTCGACTCTGCCCCATTGCTAAGACGCGATGCCTTCCACACCTGGAGCCCGGATCGTTGGGCGATCGGAGAGTTCCTGGCGCGTGATTGCGACGTCCCCGATGTGCAGCAATACCGGTTGAGCAGCGACGAGCGTGCCTGGGTGGATGCGTGGAATCATTTCGTCGAGGAGATGCCGATCGATGATCTGCCTGGGTTCCCGATCTGGGCCCATGCGTTCGATGTAAAACCGAAGATTCCGGACGACGCTCCGGACTGGGAGCGGGATTTCCTCGAAAAGAATTCCCGCTTCTACAACGCAAACCGTTCGTTCATCGATGGCTGGCTGAAGAAGAGATGGGGACCGAAAAAGCAGACCGTCCATGAGTTTCCATTCTCACGGCAGAAATTCGAATGGCAGGCCCGAAAGAAGCATCCGACGCGGAAGGGTCGTACGCTCCGTGATCTCGTGATCCAGATCCGGCCGAGCGGACTGCGGGTCAAGCCGGCGAGTTATCTGCCCGCATTGGTGGCTATCACGCAGACGTCGGTGGTCGGTCCAGAGGTGGCGTCCGGTCTCGACGACTACCGCCGCCTCACTCCCAGGGAAGCAGCTTCGCTGCAAGGGATTCCCGGTTCTGTGTTCGAGATGGCGGGAGTTGATGACAAGGCCGCCTACCGGCAACTCGGCAACGCCGTCAACGTCGGAGTTGTCCGGCTAGCATTTCAGGCACTCGCCGGTGAAGCTCTCCTCGGCAAGGAGTTCTCCTTGCCTGACGAAGACGAGCGATTGCCGCTGTTACGCATGGCTCGATAACTCTCGACAATCGCCATTTGACGCATCAGTTCAGGCGAACGAGCGATGTCGCTCTTCCGATGCTACGTTGGTTCTCTTTGGTCTCGCGTCCTGAGATAGTCCAGCAACTTCTGCTTTCGCGCCGAGGAATCTTCGGCATGATGGGCGCTTCGATGACAGTTCGGGCACAGAGCCACTGTATTGGCAACTGTATCTGGTCCCCCTTCCGCCAACGGATGCACGTGATGGGTTTCCAAGAATGGCACTCCACGTGACGTCATGAATGGTGCTTTATTGCCGCAGAGCGAACAAACACCTCCCGAATGGCGACGAACCCATGCCGCTACATGTGGGCTTCGCACAAAACCGGATGGCGACAACTTCGACCTCGGCGGCCGCTCGTTTCCTTCGGGCTTAGAAACTGCCGACATGGTTGATGAAAGGGCATCCTCGACTTGGTCCTCAAAGAACTGAACGGAAGTTGTTTTTGGATCCCTTAGTCCACCCAGAATGCGTGACAATCCTTCCTTGGTGACCGTACCTCCTCCGCTGTGCGCTCGATCACGTGAGTCGCAAGTCGCATCCCACGGCTGTCCCAACCTTACCGCAATCGCCTCAGCGAGTTTCTGTTTGTTCTGGGATTTGTCTGGGTTCATCCCCAGGACGATAGCCACTTGGTCGAGAAATTCCTTCGGTTCAGTTGAGCCGCGACCAATCGACATTCGACCGATGCCCAACAGATCGGCTATGGCATTCATCGCTGACTGTTTTGTATCCCTGGCCATGGGCTACTACTCCGAAGTAATTCTTAAGAAGGATGCGACGCGTCGCTTCCACGCTAAACAATTCGGCAAACACCTTCTGCCTACACCGACGGAGATTGAGATGGCAACCAGCGACCGCACGCGAAACTCGCCGCGCCTGCCCCGACAATCCACTCGTGCGTCTCGTCTAACTCCGGCACCGGCGGCACGAAGATCACCGTACCATCACGACCACGTGTCAGCAGCACCCGGTAGGCATTCAATCGCAACCGCAACGAATCAAGGACCTTCTTCTGGTGCTTGGTCGCCATCGAGTCGCTCCACACTCCACCGACGCGACGAAAATCGGTGCCCCAGGCCAGAATTGCCATGTCGAGTTCCAACCCCTGTACCTTGAACTCCGTCCCCACCATGTCTAGACGGCGGCATGAAAGGGGATCATCCTTGGGATTGTTAAACCATGGCCCCGCCCGAAAACGGCGGAGCGTACTGAACGTGTTGTCGATTCCGAGCGACGGCAGCGTCTTGCATCGCGACGATGCGATGAGGCCATAACGAGCAAGCGGTGCTTCTCCATACCGATCGCGCACGTAGCGTTTTGCCTCGTCCAAGTCACGAGTGACCAAAAAGCGGTGGTTGCTCTGAAAGAGATGCTCGGCTAGCTCGCGAGTGTCGCCTACCCGTTCGCCGAGAATGTGTTCGACGTACTCATGCACCCGTGGCACCATGTGATGCCGGATTTCGTGATCAAGGTTGAGGGTATTGTTCTCTCGGAGGACGATCTCCACGTCGTCAAAGACGTCGCGAATGGTCTCCGGGGCATGCACGATCCACTGCGTGCCACTGCCAGCAGCCTGGTCACGGAGAATTGCCTCCCGCCACAGCGGCAACCCCACTTCCTCGCCGTTATGGATCGCTTGCCCTGATCCCACCAAGGCCACCAGCACGCACCATTCGGGAACCCTCTGCATGAAATGCATCAAGTGCGCCGGCTCCGATAAATCGGCTTGAGGCAGTTTGTGAACCTTGGCGAATTGATCGGGATCGTGAGCCCGCTGGGCCTCGTCGAAGACAACGACATGCTCCAGCGGTACGCGTCCTTTCTTGGAATGGTATTCGACGTACTTCTTGACGTCCTGCACAAAAGTCTGGCCACCGCCACCGGCCGATGACAAAGCGTGCTGGAGTACCTGCACGAGCGGACCATTGCCTGAGAGGTAAACGGCTGGGCTCTTCGGCCGCGCCGAGCCATCGGGTGAAGCAAGCCTATCGAGCCACTTAGCATGCACGATCTGCAGTCCCACAAGCGTCTTGCCGCTTCCCGGAACCCCCGTCAGCACGACGAGGTGGCGAGTCTGGGTCGCCTTGGCTTCCTTGGCGATTGCCGTAATCGCCTCCAACGCGGGCTCGGTATGAGCCTGTGCCCGTTTGATATACGGCAACTCTCCATGCTCGAACAGTTCCCGGGCGGCATCGACGATACTTGGCAGAGGGCAGTAGGCGTCGTCGCGGAGGAAGTTTTGGAGAGAAAGCGGCTCGGCCTTCAACGTGGTCACCAGCCGTCCGAGAAGGGTTGCGATGCCTTGCGGCGAGACGACCCAGGCCCCATCCACGCTGCGGCCCTCAGCGGGAGATGCTGCTCCTCCGAACTGCGGTCTCACGAGCACGGGGACCACAGGACGGTTGTGGCACTCCTCGTGGTAGGCCCTGAGGTCTCGGGCGTAGGCGAGTACCTGATCGAGTCCAGCACGCTCGCTCGTGTCGGGACCCTTGAGTTCAAGAACGACTACAACCCCCTGCTCAAGCACGATCACATCGGGGCGGCGGAGGTCGCGCGGCAACCGGTATTCGAGAATCGCCGAATAGGTGATCGCCAGCGGGTCGACGGCGAGCAGACCCGAACTCTGCCTCTGCAGTTGGGGAATCCAATGCCGCCAGGCATCCTGCTGCTTTTGATCAGCATCGGGGACAAAATCGACCAAGCGGAGGCACACCACCTTCGGCTCCGCCGCCTGGAACGCAGGCAGGTCGGAATCCCACCCAGCCCCAGAGGGAAGTCCGCGCACAGAATCCCCCGTACCAGCAGTTTCCGCCGCTGGCCCATCCGCACCGGATGCAGAAGAAGGCCTCCCCATAGATGGGGGAAGGATACCAGGCGGCCGGGTACCCCTGGGCCGGCATCCCCAATTCCTTCTCCCGCCGTGGAAATACGCGATGAGTCTCTGCCCCACATCCCCCCAGCCTCGCCGGGAGATCATCCAGCCGCTGGCGCAGGGGTGGGATCGCCACCTCCAAGGTGTTGATGCGGAACAGCAGCTCCTCGGGAAAACTCCCGTCACCATCTCATCGAGCGATCGATGCGTCGCCCCCAAAAAACATCCACCGTGAAGAGGGTTGTCGCCGACGCCACGAATCTCACCACTCTCAAGCGCACAGAGCAACCAAGACTGCAACGCCTTGGAAAACTCGCCGATCTCTTTGAGAACCAGCGTCTTCCCATCAGCCACCTCGACGAACCCCGCCCGCTGCTCGTCGGCACTACTCAAGGCACAAAGGGCTATACTGGGGATCCTGTTTGCCAGGCAAAACGCATTTGCCAAACCCTCCTGAGCCGAGCCATTCGCACTGCCGCCCTCGACCCTCGTGTCCTCCGCCGTCACATCCTCCACATGGCCCATCACGGTCGTTCAGCCCATCTTGGCTGCGCGATGTCGATCGTTGAGATCTGCGCAGCCCTCTTCGGAGGGATCATGCAGTACGACCGCTCCGACCCGCTGGCGCCCCACAGAGACCTCCTCGTACTCTCCAAGGGGCATGGCGTGATGGCGCTGTACGCCTGCTTCCGGGAACTCGGCTGGGTGGGGGATGACGATTTGCGCAACTACCTCGGCAATGGAACCCGACTGCGCGGAGTCTGCGAGGTGGATATCCCGGGGTGTGAAGTATCGAGCGGATCGCTTGGGCATGGCCTGCCGGTGGCGGTGGGAATGGCTTTCGGCCTGCTGCGTCAGCAGAGCCAACGCCGGGTGTGGTGCATCGTTGGCGACGGGGAAATGAATGAGGGGACGATGTGGGAAGCGATGCTTTTCGCCGCCCATCGGCGGCTGGGAAACCTCACCGTGATTGTCGATGCCAACGGATTCCAGGCGATGGGGCACACCGCAGAAGTGCTCCGCCTTGAGCCACTGGTGTCAAAGTTCGCCGCGTTCGGTTTTGCCGCCGTGGAGTGTGACGGACACGATGTGCACGCCATCGCGGCTGCAGTCCGCCACGAGGAATCTAAGCCCGCCATGCCACGCGCCGTGATCGCCAGAACGGTCAAGGGGAACGGTGTCTCGTTCATGGCAGCCAACAACCGTTGGCACTACACGCGACTTACTGACGACACCCTCGCCGCAGCCCTCGATGAGCTCCGCTGATGCGCCAGGCCCTTTCGCAACTAGTCCTCGAGGCGGCAGAGCAGGACGAGCGGTTCCTCGTGCTTTCCGGAGACCACGGCTACGAACTGTTCGATGCCCTGCGAACTCGTCATCCAGACCAGTTCGTCAACGTCGGCGTGGCGGAACAGAGCATGGTCGGCATCGCGGCAGGTCTCTGCCGCACCGGCTTCCGCCCCTGCATCTACGGGCTGGCAGCGTTTGTGCCGATGCGAGTGCTCGAACAGGTGAAGATCGATCTCTGCTACGGCAGCCTTCCGGTGATCTTGCTGGGAGACGGTGCGGGGCTTGTCTATTCAGTGCTCGGCGCATCCCATCAGTGCGGCGAAGATGTCGCCTGCCTACGGCCACTTCCCCACATCGCGATCTATTCACCCTGCGATGCCCATGAGTTTCGGGCCTGCTGGATCGAAGCCCGCGAGGGCGGCCACCCGTCATACCTCCGCATCGGGAAATCCCACCCCGACGACATCCACTCAGGGCCCGTGCCGGGGACGTCACCGGTCATTGTCAGCGAGGCTGCCGCTGACTCTGCGCCGGCGGTGATCGTCGCCACCGGCGCGATGGTGCGTGTCGGCCGGCAATTCGCCCGCACACACGGGATCCGCTGCATCTCCGTGCCGCGGCTCAAGCCGGCACCGGTCGACCTGATCCCCTTGCTTGCCGACGCACAGCGGGTGGCGGTGCTCGAGGAACATGTCAGCGCGGGAGGGCTGTGGAGCCTCGTGCTGGAGATGCTCCAGTCCGCAGGTATGATGCGCTCGCTGTGGGTCGAGCCGATCGGCCTTCGTGACGCCTTCACGCAGTCGGCGGGCGACCATCAACATGCCCTCGGCGAGCACGGCCTCGACGACGGTCAGATTGCCGATCGTCTCGCACACTGGCTGCACGAACACCGAGTCACGAATGCCGGGAAGTGAGCCGCCACATTCCTCGGGACGTTGAAGAGGCGTCAATGGCCAACACGCCTTTCCTGACGATCGCCATCCCGACCTATAACCGGGCAGCGGCGCTCGAACACACGCTGGGGATCGTTGTCCCGCAACTCGACTGCGACTCGAGGCTCGTCGTCATCGACAACGACTCCAACGACGATACCGCCGCAGTCTGCGGCCGCTTCCTCCGCAACCAGGCCCCGATCGAGATCATCCGCAACCGGGTCAACATCGGGGCCAACGCCAACATCATGCGCTGCTGCGAGCAGGCGGGCGACGGACACCTCTGGATCCTCCCGGACGACGACCGGCCCCATGCCGATGCGGTGCGCACGATCCGAGAGGTGATTACCCGGCATCCGCGGGCCGGATACGTAAACTTTCACACCTCTCTCCTTGAGCATTACCGGGTGACGCGGAGCCGGGAGATCGTCGTCTCCGACGCGCGTGCATTTGCAGCAAATCTCGACTGTTTTGGAAACCTCCTCTTTCTGCCGGCGGGAGTGTATTCTGGCCCGTTTGTCGCAGCCCACATGATCGATGGATACGCTGCCATCCACACCTCCGGGCCCTCGATTGCGATGCTTCTCCGCGCGCTGGCGCGAAAGGAGACGAGCATGGTGTTCACGCCGGCATCGATCTGCTCGTGGGGGGCACCTCCGACATGGGACCCAATCACGGTTACCCGCGATCTGTACAGCCTCATCGACCTCATCCCGGCCGGCCGGCCACGGCGCATGTTCGCCAAACAACTTTTTGTCGCGTTCCCCCCGAAGCTCCGTCGCAAAACCAACTTCAGGGCGATCATCGATGACCTCGCGGCTGGCCATGCAGCGATCGAATGTGCCGTGGAGCGATACCGTTTTGCCGCCGCGATCCGGCCCAGCTATACGCTGCCTCTCGCTCTCGCTTGGCTTGCTCGGGCCACAGCACCGTTTGGCACGCGAGCGGTCGTCAGGGCACTCCTCAGACGCCTCCCTCGATGAAGGTGGCTGGCTGCTTCGCTGCTTGGCGGCGTCTGAGTGGAAAACCAGCCGCCCGCGCTTCCTCCCCGCCGGTTCAGGCCGCCGGTTCAGACTGGGAGAGAACAGCCTGCGTCTCGGCCAACTGGTGGAGCTTGTTGTAGAGCGTCTTTAGACTGATCCCCAATTCCTCTGCCGTCCGCGGCTTGTTGCCACGGTTGCGCTCAAGCCCCTCAAGGATCGCCTGCATCTCAAGCTCCCGCAGGCTCACCGGACGCGACTCTCGCACCGGCACCTCTTCCGACACCGACGACACGCCGGCAGCCCCTTCCGCGGCAACGCTTTCCCCACCGGCGGCCTTGAGCACTGCAAATGCTGCAGACTCACCAGCAACACTCCCCCCCCCCTCGCCTGCGACCACGCTGGCAGCCCCTGCCAATCCAGAAGGCGCGGTCCGCGGTAGCGAAGGAAGAGTCAATCTGGCCCGCATCCCCCCCAGCCTGGCCGGAAGATCGTCGGCCGATAACGGCAACTCATCGCACAGCACCAACGCATGCTCGATGCAGTTGGCAAGTTCACGGACGTTCCCCGGCCAATGATGCGCCGCCAGGATCTCCAGCACCTCCGGCCCCATCACATCCGCCTCCAGGGGCGTCTGCGGCCTCGCTGTCCGGACAAAATGATTCACCAGCGCCGGAAGATCTTCCAGCCGCTGGCGAAGGGGTGGGATTGCCACCTCAAAGGTGTTGATGCGGAATAGCAGATCCTCGCGAAAACTCCCCGCCACCACCATCTCTTCGAGCGATCGATGCGTCGCACACACCACCCGAACATCCACCATGATCGGATGGTTGTCGCCGACGCGGCGGATCTCACCGCTCTCAAGCGCTCGCAGCAAGCGAGACTGCAACGCCTTGGGAAGCTCGCCGATTTCGTCAAGGAACAACGTTCCTCCGTCGGCCACCTCGAAGAGCCCCGCCCGGTGCTCGTCGGCACCGGTAAAGGCCCCCTTGCGATGACCGAAGAGCTCGCTCTCCACCAGGTGCTCCGGCAAGGCACCACAATTCACCGCCACCAACGGCCCTCCCGCCCGCTTGCTACCGTCGTGGATCGCCCGGGCGATTAGTTCCTTCCCGGTGCCGGTCTCGCCGCGGATCAGCACCGCTGAATCGCTCGCTGCCACCCGGGACACCAACTGCTTCACCCGTCCCAGCCCCACCGATCCCCCCACCAATTGCGTTGCCCCCTCCGCCCGACGGAGCCGTCCTTCAAGCGCCCGCAACCGGAGGGTCAGTTCCCGTTTTTTCCGCACCCGTTCCAAGACCGCCTGGATGTCGGCGAGTTTGCAGGGCTTGGTGAGGTAGTCGAAAACCCCCTGACGGACCGCAGCCACTGCAGTCTCCAGCGACGACTTGCCGGTGATGATCACCGCCTCGGTGTCGGGAGCCACCTGCCGAACACGCGCGATCACATCCATGCCGCCGACCCCAGGCATGTCGAGATCAACGATCACGCAGTCGTAGGCGGTGCGGTCGATGGCCGCAAGCGCCGTCCGGCCATCGGGACAGACCGTCGCCTCGTGGCCGAGACGGGGCAGTTCGATCCGCATCAGTTCCTGGAGCGACATCTCGTCGTCGGCAAACAAGACCCGCATCGGACGGCCGGCTTTCGTCATCATCGTCTCCATTGTTCCAGGATCGATCACGCCACCCGCCGCGGTGGCTCCGCTACCACGTCGGCCAGCGGCAGTGTGACGCGGAACGTCGCGCCCCGCCCGGGGCCATCGCTCTTGGCCTCGATCCGGCCTCCATGATCGGCCACGATCCGGTGCACGATGGAGAGCCCCAGGCCAGTCCCCTGCCCCATCTTCCGCCGCGTGAAGAATGGCTCAAAAAGATGTTCGAGGACTTCTTCGGTCATCCCGCAGCCGTCGTCCGTGAATGTCACCACCGCCGTTCCCGCCGAGCGCCGTACCCCCACCCGCACCTGCCCAGATTCCTCCACGCAGTCGAGTGCGTTGACGAGGAGATTGAGGACAACTTGCTTGACCTCCTGGGGATTGACCATCACGAGGAGGTCGGGGCCAGATTCGATGTCGATCGATCGTCCTGCGAACCGGCCGACGTGTCGGAGCATCTCCGCGACATCGCTGACCAGCGCCATGATGGCGGTCGGTTGCCGACGGACCTCTCCCAAGCGGGAAAAATCGAGAAGCTTCTCGGTGATCCCCTTGCAACGAAACGCCTCGTTCTGGATCAGCTCCAGGTAGCGCCGGGCCACCTGGGCCTCGACGTCGTCCATCGCCAGCCCCGCCAGCCGGCTCTCCAGCGACTCGGCACACATCGCGATCGCGGCCAAGGGATTATTAATCTCGTGGGCTACGCCAGCGGCCAGGAAGCCGACGCTCGCCAACTGCTCGCTGCGGACCACTTCGCGGGTCCGGAGCTGCACCTGGCTGTCGAGGTCGTCGCGGATCTCCTGAAAACGCTCGGTCATGTCGTTGAGCGCCTCGGCCAGTTCCGCCATCTCGTCGCGGCTGTCGAGGTTGAGGCGGTAGGCGAAGTCGCCGGCAGCCACGCGCCGCGAGCCATTTCCCAACAACCGCAACGGCCGGAAGACCCAGCGGTAGGTGAGAATCGCCAGGCCCGCCAGCAGGCCGGCAGCCGTCATCGCCGCCGCCCAGGTTGTGACAATCAACATCCGGTACCCGGTGCGGACCTCGCTCGAGAGGTCGTGGAGATGTTCCTGAAGAAAGGTTGGCAGCATCGCCGAGAGCGCCGATAACCGGCCCAGATCGGTGCCGATCCGCTGCCACTGTTCGCTGTCGAGCGGGGCTCCACTCCCTACCGCCGCCCGGATCTCTTGCAGGCAGTCGGCGATCTTCCCCACCGTATCTCGCTCCCGGCTGCGGTCGCTGAAGGGGACGTTGCCGACATCCCCCTCCTCGAGTTCCACCCGGTAGGCGTCGAGCGCCCGCTTCGAGCGGGCCAGCGCCTCGTCGAACGACCCGCTGCACGGCCCCGGATCGGGTTCCAGCTCCTCGTCGTCGTCGCCAGCGTTCACAAAGGGGGTGGGCAGAAAGACCTCCACCGCCACCGCCCGGGCCACCGCATCCCCGGCCAGCGCCCGGGCGTGCACGAGGCGGAGCGTGGCGACACTCTCCCCTAAGTCGCTCGCCAGCGGCAGCTCCGCCGCTCGGCTGCTCAGGCCCCGCACCAGCCGGCGATAGGAATAGGTGCCGAGAAAACTGCTCGCCGACAACAGCGCCACCATGAGGAGGACGAGCATTCCTCCCAGGAACAACTTGCGGCGGATGGGGCGACGCTTGCGCATTCCGACCTCCTTGCCGGGCACGCACCGGCCCCGGGAACGGGGCAGCCTGCGGGGGTGGGGAGGGTAGCAGGCGGCAGACCTGGCCGACAGAGGAAATGCACGGCTGAAAACAGCCGCTGGGGAGAAAAGGGGGTCCCGGTGAGCGGCCCCCGCCTACACCAACCCCCAGCGTTTCCGCAGATACCATTCCACACACAACAGTCCCGCCATGAGGAGGAACATCGGCCACTTGTCCCAGAGCGTCGCCGACCATTGCTGCTGCAAATCAAACGCCGATGGCCGCGTTCGAATGTCGTCAAACACCTCGCCAAGTTCCTCCGGCGACCGCACGCCTCCCCCCTCGGTCACCTCCGCCAATTGTCTCATCAAGAGCGGGTTCGCACGGGGATTTGCCAGTTCCAAATCCTGCCGCACCACGGTGAACCGCGCCGAACGGACCGCCGCCGCTGCCGCCCCCGGCTTGGTGGCCTGAACGGTGACCTTCCAGTCACCCGGCTCCTCAAACTCCGCGAGCACACCTGAAAACAACTCCCCCTTGCGGGCCATCCGCACCGGACGCGACGTCCCCCCAGGCGACACCACAACCGCCTCGATCACCGCATCGGCCACCGCTGTGCCATCGGGCTTGGTGAGACCAGCATCGAAGGGGATCGTCGCCCCCGGTGACACTCGCCGCTGCGCGAGCCGGACCCACAACGAGTCTTTCTCGGCGTCGTCCTGCTTTGCCAACCAGAGGATCAACTGTCGCCAGAAACGGCGGTGCTGGTCGAGCGCTCCCTGCATCGCCCACCGCCAGGTGGTGTCGGCGGCAAACGCCAGCACCCGTCCCTCGCCAAACTCCCGCGCCACCAGCAACGGCCTGCCGTCGCCGGTCACCGCCAGCGGCTTGGCCGTGGGCACCAACCGACCGAGATCGTTGGCCCCTTCCAGTGGCGGCATGGCCTGCCATACCGCTCTCGATTCCTGTTCGCTCTTCCCTTGGCGGAGAATGGAGATCCCGCCGAATCGCTGGTCGGGAACGAGCTTCACCGGCCCCGGGATGTGGAGCCCGGGACGGATCGGTTGGTCGAACGGCTGCCGGGCGAGCCGATCCGCCTCGAAGGGAAGGAGTTGACCGAGGATCGTGCTTCCCCAGCCACCGGCCTCGAAGGCGTGGAACCCGCCGAGGAAACCAATGCCGGCACCGCCGTTGACCTTGGCGACAATCCTTCCCAAGTCCTGCTGCGACAGCGCCGACGCATCGAGGTCGCCGATCAGGATCACGTTGTAGTCGATGGCCAGTGTCCGTCCCAGATCCACCGGCCAGTTCTTTCGACCGGCAACGTCGATCCACTGAAAGTCGACCTGCATATCGGGACTCGCGGCGAGCACGCGGCGCAGAAACCGCTGTTCGACGCGCAATGCACCCTCGAGATAGAGCACTCGCAGCCCACCATCGATGACCTCGACGAAGGTAGAAAGTTCGTTGTTGGTGACCACGACTTCCCCCTCCTGGGGCTCGACGACCAGCGATAGTTTTCGCTCTCCGAGGACCTTCGGCGTCCAGGTAAGACGCACCGCCTCCTCGGTTCCCTGGGCATTGCCACGGACCACTGTCCGTGCCGCTTCCTCCATCCCACCGGCGGCGTCTTCGGCCATCAGTTTCACCACCACATCGCGGTCGGCCAGACCGTCGAGGCGAATCCGGCCAGCCACTTCCAAGGCGTTCTTGAGATAGACCGTCTCGCCGACCGAGAGATTGGTGACGGCAGCATCACGCCCCTGCCCTCCTCCCCGCTGCTGCCCGAAAGTGATGGTCCACAGCGGCACCGCAGCGTCGCCCAGTTTGCGGGCCACTCCCTGCGGCGGCTGATCGCGGGGTGGATAGGCATGCTGGGCTCCGTCGGAGAGGACGATCACCCCCGCCAGAGGACGCCCGCCAACTCCCTTCACCGCATCGTCGAGAGCGCCGCCGATGGCGGTCTGATCACTGGCCACCCCCCGTTCCCACTGCTTGAGCGGGAACGGATTGACAGCATCGCCAGCCACGGGACGGGCATCGCGGTCGAAGGTCCAAAGAGCGATGTCGACATCCCCCTCGGCAATGAGTTTTTCAGCAGCAGGGCGGGCCGCAGCGAGCGCTGCAGACATCTCCTCCCAGCGCGTCCGGCCTCCAGCGCCATCAACCACCGTCATGCTCTCTGAGGCATCGGCAAGTACGAGCAGCGTTCCCTGCTGCCTCGCCTTCCTGCTCGCCACGAGCGTGGGACGCAGCAGACAGGCGATGAGGGCCAGGAACGCCCCCAGGCGGAGGAGGACCAAGCTCAGGCGACGCCCCGGTGAGACACGCGTCTTGTCCGGCCCAACCGCCAAGAGCACCACCGCCAGGAGGCAGGTGACCAACAGCACGAGCCACCACGACCCTACCGGATCGAACTCAAGTGACAATTCCTGGAGGATAAGAGCGAGCACCATCACCCCCTCCTCCCGGCTCGTGCTGCCGGCAACGGAGGCGGAACGGCAGACGCCAAAGGCGAAGTTCCCGCCGGGGCAGCAACCGCTTCAGCGGGCGGCGATCCATCATCCCGCGGGGCATAAAACCGGTTGGCCACGATCCAGTCACCGGCCAGAGCCAGGGCCGCCAAGAGGATGAACCAGCCGGAGAGTTCGGCGCCCACTCGTTCGAGTTTCACATCCCGCACCAGCTCCGCTTCGGTGTCTGCCATCCGCGCCCCCTCGCCGAAGACAGCCGGGAAAGTGGCCTCGGCAAGCCGGCGGGTGTCGGTGGCGTCGGGAGCGAGATTGGCGCTGAACCCCTTGGCGAACCCCGCCGCCGCACCGCCGGACCGCACCCGGTAGTTGCCCGGCACCTGCGTCGTCGTCACGGTGATTGAAGCCCGTCGCTGATCGACGGCCGCAGGGAAATCGTCGCCTCCGGGCGTACTGACCGTCGCCGTTGCCATGTCGCGACGGTCAAGGTGGAGGACAGCCTGGGCGCCGGCGAGGATGTTGCGGTCGTCGGCGGTATCGATGGCGTGGAGAAGGGTTTCGTTGGCGAGGATCACAAACGGCCAGGGCTCGAAACCGGTGGCGAGCGTGTTCCAGGCATCAGGATCGCCAGCGGCCTGCGACACCGGAGTCGTCACCGTGATCACCGTCCCCTGGCCAATCCGGTGCTCGAGGATCGCCGGCAGACCGTTGCGGTAGGAGGCGATCGGCACCGCGGAATCAGCCGCGGCAC
Organism: Planctomycetota bacterium; assembly: GCA_003669605.1. Lineage (GTDB taxonomy): Bacteria > Planctomycetota > Planctomycetia > Pirellulales > UBA1268 > QWOP01. The sequence continues at coordinate 11,595 of QWOP01000017.1, read as the reverse complement.
CAGCCTGTGCGGCGGCGCCCCCGGCGGGGGCCGGATCGGTGGGCTGGAATTCCCAGAGCCGCTCGACCGGAAAATCCTGCCAGGGCACGGCGTCACCGACGCGGCGGAAGGGAGCCAGAATGGGATGGTCGAGGCTCGCCGGGGAGAGGAAGTTATCCTCGCCCGGACTCCGCCAGACCCGCATGATCCGTCCGCCGAGCAGTTTCTGGGCGGCCTCGGAATTGAATCGTTGGGCGTCCGCGGCCCTCGGTCCCAGCCAGACTACCAACCCACGACCACCGGCAACCCATTGCCAGAGGAGGTCGAGTGTCCGCGGGGGGAGCGGCGGTGGATCGGCAATCACCATCCCCGCAATGCCGTCCCAGGGGATGGCATCGAGTTTGGCCAGATCGACAAGCGCCGCATCAAACCGTCCCTTGCCCGCCTTGCGGAGCGCGGCCGGGGCGATCGCCTGGAGGAGAAACCGGCCGTTGTCCTCGGCGGGCGCAGGCGCCGCGATAAGCACCTTTGCTGGTGTTCCCACCTCGACGGTGAAGTAGCGGGCGTTGTCCGCTTCCATGTCGTCCGAGCCCTCGAGCACCACCCTCCCCTGCCGCACTCCAGGCTCTAAGCCGACGATCTCGAATTCCACCTGCCCCGGCTGCCCCGCCTTCCAGGACACCGGCTTCACCCCCCGCCGCGCGTAGCGGCCATCGGCGGCCAGCAACTCCACCGCCAGCGGACGGTTGGCGTCGGAGCCGCTGCGGTGAGTCTCCACCGACACCGACAATGCCGAGCCGGCAGCCACCTGATCGCCCGAAAGATCGATCGCCCCCAGCGAGAAGTTTTGAGCCGCGTTGGCCCCGACATCGACAAACAGCACCGCCGCGTCTGCGTGGGCCTTGACCAGGTCGACGGCCGTCCGCCCATCCCACGCGCCGCGGGAGCAGTCGGTGAACACATACATCTCGTGGCGGACACCGGGCACCGTCTCCAGCAACCGGAAGCCCTCGGCCATCGCTGCAGGGAGCGTCTGCAAGGCGGTGCCGATGGCCAGCCTGTCGATTCGGGCCGAAGCGGCCGCGACGGTGGGCGAAAACGTCACGGCCCCTCCAGCCGTGTCGATCACCGCCACCTGGCTGGTGGGGGGCAACTTGGTAAACAGCGACTTGGCCAGCAGTGCCGCCTGCTCCAGGCGGGTGCGGTTGGCCTGGCGGAGTTCCATCCGCGGCGCGGTGTCAAACACGACCACCGCCGCCACCGGCCCCTCGCCGTCGGCCAACCAACCAGCACCACGAAGCGTGGGCCTTGCCAGGGCCATCGCCAGCACCGCCAAGCCCGCCATCCGCAACAGCAGCAGGAGAATATGGCTGAGACGGAGCCGGCGGCGGTTGGAAACCGCCCGCTGCCTGAGGAACCGCAGCGCAGGAAACTCCCGCGGCACCGGTTTTCGGCGCATCAGCAGGTGCAGCACCAGCGGCACCGCCACGAGGGCCATGCCGGCGAGGAGGAGCGGCGTGAGGAAGGACAATCCCATCGGATACGCAGGTGCCAGTCGGGGAACGAGGGTCAGAACCGGTTCCGGCGGCTGACGAGGTATTCCATCAGGGCCCGGTCAAACTGCATGCTCGTGTCGAGGGGAACGTAGTCGATACCGGCGTGAAAACAGGTCCGGCGGTAGTCCTCGCGGAAGGCTGTGACCGCCTCCACGTAGCCCCGGCGAGCGCCGTCGGCATCGATCACCAACTGATCGCGGCTCTCCGGATCGGTGAATTCCACCATCCCCTGGAAAGGAAACTTCACCTCGGCCTCGTCGAGGATGTGAAACAGGATCACGTCGTGGCCGCGGTGGCGGAGGCGGAGGAGGGCATCGCGGATCGGATCGGGGTCGGCCAAGAGGTCGCTGAATACCATCACCAGCGAACGGTGGCGGAGCATGGCGGCGATCTGTATCAGGCTGCGGGCGATGTCGGTCTTCCCGGCCGGCTTGACCTTCGAGAGCACCGAGAGCACTTGGGCGATCTGCGATCGCTTCGAGCGGGCCGGGAGACTGGAATGGAGTTTTTCGTCAAACACCATCAGGCCGCACGGATCCTGCTGGTGGACCATCAGCCAGCACAGCGCCGCCGCCAGAGAGATTGAGTAGTCGAGTTTCGTCAACTGCTGCCGGTAGGTGTAGGCCATGCTGGCACTGGCGTCGATGGCGAGGTAGCCGGTGATGTTGGTCTCGGCCTCGAATTTCTTGACGTAGTGTTTGTCCGTCTTCGCATACACCAGCCAGTCGATGTCCTTGGGATCGTCACCGGTGGAGTATTTGCGGTGTTCGCTGAATTCCACCGAGAAGCCCTGGTAGGGGCTGGCATGGAGCCCCTGCAAAAAGCCCTTGACGATGAATTGGGCGCGGAGATCCAGCCGCGCGATCTGGCGCACGACCTCCGGCTTCAGGTATTCCTCGACCGCCCGCACCATGCAACGGGGCCTCCGCCCCCGAAATCAACACGCCAGATGCACCTTTTGGCCGGTACCAAACCCCACACCGGTCACTTCACCAGTCTGGGAATCTCCGGCTCCGGCACCTCGCGCACCAGGCGTTCCACGATCGATTCGCTGGTCAGCCCATCGGCCTGGGCCTGGAAGTTGGTGGCGATGCGGTGGCGGAGCACAGGGACGGCGATCCGCCGGACGTCCTCCACCGAGACACTAAAGCGGCCGTCCATCGCCGCCATCGCCTTGCCTCCCTGGATGAGGAACTGGCCGGCCCGCGGACCAGCGCCCCAATCGACCAGTTCCGCGACGTAGGAGGGGGCCTGCGGGTCTTTGGGACGGGTCGATCTCACCAGCCGGGCGACGTACTTCACCAGGTACTCGCTGACCGCCACACTTCCCACTAGTTTCTGGATGTTGACGATCGCCCGCCCGGAGAGGACCTTCCGCACCTCGGGCTTCTCAGCCCGGGTGGTGGCCATGAGGATCTGCTCCTCCTCGCTGGCCGATGGGTACCCGACTTTGATGTTGAACATGAAGCGGTCCAACTGCGCCTCAGGGAGGGGATAGGTTCCTTCCTGCTCGATCGGGTTCTGGGTGGCAATCGTGAAGAAGGGGTCGGGGAGTTGGTACGTCTCCTGCCCAACCGACACCTCGCGTTCTTGCATCGCCTGGAGGAGGGCCGCCTGGGTCTTAGGAGGCGTGCGGTTGATCTCGTCGGCGAGGAGGATGTTGGTGAAGATCGGCCCCTCGACAAAGCGGAAACTCCGCCGGCCCGATTCGTCCTCCTCCAGCACGTTGGTGCCGGTGATATCGGAGGGCATCAGGTCGGGGGTGAACTGCACTCGCTTGAAGCCCACGTCAAGAATCCGGGCCAGAGTGGAGACCATCAGCGTCTTGGCCAGCCCCGGCACCCCTTCCAACAGGCAGTGGCCGCGGGTGAAGATCGCGGCGAACAACTGCTCGATGACTTCGTCTTGACCGACGATCACCTTCTGCAGTTCCTCCCGCATCAGCTTCCGGTGCTGGCTGAATTCAACCAGGATGTCGTCGATCGACTTGGGACGCGGCGTGGTCGACACGGAGTGGATCCTTCCTGGTCCGGGAGCCGCCGCGGGAAATACCCCGCGGGCAAACAACTAGTATCGGCCTCCCACGCTGGAGCCGCAAACCGTCCCCACTGGGCACCGCTGTTTCCAGGGCCTCGGCCGGCTGGCGGACGATCGACGGCCAGATTCCCTCCGGGCCCTAATCGGTAGAATCCAGAGTCCCTCCCCCGCTCTCCGTCGTTCCCTTGCCAAAGCCGCCCATGCCACCGTCACGCCGATTCGTCGCCGTCGTCGTCGCCACGACCGCCTTCTTGTCTGCGACTGCCCTTCAGGGGGTGCAGGCCGCCGACCGCGAACCGGTCAAAGTCTCCCCCGAAAAAATCCAGCGCTCGATCGAGCGGGCCCGCGACTGGCTCCTGCGCCAGCAACAGGGCAATGGATCGTGGGAGTGCGCGATGCGGGCCGAGGACACGCGCGTGGGCGCGACCGCACTGGTGATGCTGGCACTGGCCAATGCCGGCGTCGACCCGACCCAACCGCAGATGCAGCTCGGCATGGACTGGATGCGCCGGCAGAAGCCCGAAGAGACCTATTCGGTGTCGTTGCAGACGATGCTCTTGGCGATGCTCTCCCCCGACACCGACCGGGTGATCCTCCAGCGGAACGTGGAGTGGCTGGAGTCGACGCAGGTTAGCCAAGGCCCGGCTGCCGGCGCCTGGTCGTACGGCCGGGCCAGAGGCACCGGCGACAACTCCAATTCCCAGTTCGCGCTTCTCGCCCTCCATGAGGCCGATCGGGCCGGGGTGCGGGTGAAGCAGGAGGTGTGGATGCTGGCACAGAGTTATTGGGAGAAGTGCGCCAACCGGGATGGCTCGTGGGGCTACACGATCGGCAACGCCGGCGGTTCGGGGAGCATGACATGCGCCGGTATCGCCAGCGTGTGGATCACCTCTCAGCATGTCGGCAGGCCCGATGCCCGCGCCAACCGCGATCAGGTCGCCTGCTGCGGGGGGGGCGATTCACCCCGTTCGCTGGAGAAGGGGTTGCAGTGGCTCGGGCGGATGTTCACCGTCCAAGAAAACCCGGCGGCCGGTGGCACCTGGCACCACTACTACCTCTACGGCCTGGAACGTGTCGGCCGGTTCACCGCCCGGAGATTCATCGGCGACGCCGACTGGTACCTGGAGGGTGCGCGTCTGCTGGTCAGCACCCAAGATCCCCTGGAGGGATCATTCCGCGGTGGGCGGGTCGAGGATCCGCTGGTGTCGACGAGTTTCGCCCTCCTCTTCCTCGCCAAAGGGCGGCGGCCAGTGATCGTCGCCAAAAGCCGCCACGATCCCGTCGCCGACTGGAACCGGCACGGCCATGACGTGGCCCATCTCGTCGAACATGTCGAGGCCCGCTGGCGGAAAGACTATCCCGCCGGGCTCTCGTGGCACGTCCTCGACACGCAGACGGCCACCCTGGAAGACCTCCTCCAGGCACCGGTGCTGTGGATCTCCGGCAAGTCGGCCTTCCAACTTGGGCCCGATGCTGGCCCACGGCTGCGTCGCTACATCGACGAGGGGGGCTTCGTGTTTGCCGAGGCCTGCTGTCCGTCGAGCGATCAGTTCGACGCCCGGCTGCGGCAGTTGGTGGGGGAAATCTTCCCGGAACCGGAATACGGACTCCATCTTCTCCCCCCCGAGCACCCCGCCTGGCACGCCGAGGAGATCGTGCCTCCGGACCTGCACCGCCCGCTGCTCGGGGTCGATTACGGTTGCCGCACCTGCCTGATCTATGCCCCCCCGACCGACCTCGACCCGAAGGCCGTGGCGATGCCGAGCCTCTCTTGCCTCTGGGAGTTGGGCAGCACCCAAGCCCGGAGCTTGGCTCCTGCGATCCAGAAGGAGGTTGATGCAGCGCTGGCCATCGGCACCAATGTTCTCGCCTACGCCACCAACCGGGAACTGAAACGTAAGGATGAATTGTTCGCCATCGACCTCCCCCAGCCGGATCAGACTCGCGAACAGTTCAATCGCGGCCAGTTGGCGTTGGCGAAACTGCGGCACGCGGGGATGTGCGACGCGGCGCCTGCTGCGCTTGCCAACATTCTCCGGGCTGCGGCCCGCGAACTGGGGATCCGGGTTGACGACCACCCCGATCTCGTCGATCCGGCCGAAGCGAGGCTGTTCGACTACCACCTGGTGTTCATGCATGGCCGACAGGCCTTCTCCTTCGATGGACCACGGCGGGAAAAACTCCGCCAGTTCCTCGAGCGCGGCGGCACCCTGCTGGCAGACAGTGTCTGCGCATCAACGGCGTTTACAGCCGCCTTCCGCGCAGAGATCGCCGCGCTGCTCCCCGAGAACAAACTCGAGGAGATCCCCGCCGACGATCCGATCTTCACGCGCAGTGAGTACGGCGGCTACGACATCCGCACCGTCACGCTCCGTGAGCCGAGCGGCGGCGACGGCCCGATGGCCTCCCGCAAGCGTCAAGTGCCGCCAAAACTCGAAGGGATCCGCCTCGGCGACCGCTGGGCTGTGGTCTTCTCCCCATACGACCTCTCCTGTGCCCTGGAGAAGCAGAATTCGTTGGAGTGCACCGGTTACAGCCGGGACGACGCCGAGAAGATCGCCCTCAACATTCTTCTCTACTCTCTCAATCACTGACTCTCTCCCACCAACGCCAGGGCTGCCGCTCGGTGAGCGGGTGGATGCTCGCGCCGCATCGAACCGGAGCCGATAGGAGCAATCGGGAACGGATCAGCCCTCAGAATCGCTGCGGCTGCCGCCGGTGAGATAACTGGCGTAGTAGAGGAGCGTCAACGCGCTTTGGAGGGTGGCGGCGACGTAGGTCCAGGCAGCGGAGTTGAGCACCTGGTTGACATGCGGCATATCGGCCGCCGGCACGATCCCCAATTGCTGCAGTTGCTCCTTGGCCCGGTTGCTGGCATTGATCTCCACCGGCAGGTTCACCAACTGGAAGAACACCGTGGCGGCGAAGAGGGCAATACCAACCCATGCCAACGGCTTGATCGCCAAACCCAAGCCGACCATGAAGACCATCAACCCGGCGCCACTCCCCACGTTGGCGATCCCCACTGCGGCGTTCCGCAGAGACATCAGTGGATATCCCTGATGATCCTGGAGGGCATGGCCTGCCTCGTGGGCGGCAATCCCCACCGCGGCCAGCGACCGACTTCCGTAGACGTTTTCAGAGAGCCGCAGCACCTTTGTCCGCGGGTCGTAATGATCGGTGAGCTGTCCCGGAACCTGCTCGATGGCGACCTCCGTCGCCCCGGCCGAATCGAGGATGTGGCGGGCCGCGGCGGCCCCGGAGAGCGGGGCCGGTTCATGGGACGCCGATTCGAACGAACTCTTCACCCGCCACTGGGCCCACATCGCGAGCACCAGCGCCGGGGCGATGGCGAGCATGTAGGCGGGATCGAAGTAAAAAAATGGCATAGCAGCGGACCTCAGGCGGGATTGGCACCGAAATGGGAGGCCTTGTCGGCAGCAGGCGAGCGGAGACGAGGGTATTCTAGCGGGCCACCGGTGGACAAACGCCGGCAGATCCCTGCATCCACCTCCCCGCACGGAACCCGGTCCGCCGATCATGGCCCATTCCTACGTTCGTCGCGGCGGAGTTGTTCGGCGTCTGTCTCCGGGTTCGTCCATCCCGAGAGTCTGCCCCCTTCCGATCCGTTGCTCCCTCTCGGCCGTGGCCGCCGTGCTGGCGGTTGGCAGCCTGCTGCTCCTGTCCGGCTGCCAGAAGACGTCGATCCCCCTCCCGGCCGCCCCCAGCGCGAGCGCCGACGCCGACCGCGACGAACTCTGTCGGCGGATCGATGCCGCCTTGGCATACGCCCGCGATCGGCGTCTCCTCGACGCCTCGGTCCACGGCGCCTGGCAGGTCGTGCATGGCATCCTCGCCTTCGGCGCTGAACTCCCCCTGGCCACTGCCGAGGGACGCACCCAAGCCCTCCCCTACCTGCTTGGTGGCGGGGGGCTCACCGGATGGAGGATCCGGCCTGCCGCGGAGGGGCTCCTGGCGACGATCGACGAGGGGAGCACCACCGGACAGGGGCATCCCGACCAGTGGCTGGGCTACCTGTCGCAGTGCGGTGCCGCCGGCCTGCCGATCGACACGCCGATCGAAGTGGCAGGGCGGATGTTCACTCTCCGCGACCTGCTCACGCAGGCTCAAGCCGACATCCGCCCCGGCCGCGAGGCGACCTGGACGCTGATGGCCCTCGCCGCCTGGCTGCCGACGGATGCCTCCTGGACCTCGAGCGACGGCCGCAGTTGGAGCGTGGAGGATGTGGTGGCGATGGAGGCTGGGGCCGACATCGACGACAGTGCCTGCGGCGGCGCCCATCGGCTCTACGGACTCCTCAAGGCTGTCCAGGCGCACCGCCAGGCGCTGCATCCCCAGGGTGCTGCCGACGCCGGGCTCAGCGGAGGTTGGGCCGCGGCCCAGGCTCGGATCGACGACCTCATCGAACGGGCCAGACGCTACCAGCAACCAGACGGCGGGTTCTCGATCCATTTTTTCCAACGTCCCGGTAACTCCCCCGATGTCTTCGCCCGCTTGGGGGCGACGGGGCACGTGTTCGAGGTCTTGGCGGTGGCGCTCAACGACGACCGGCTCGCCGAACCATGGGTGACGCGCGCCGCGATGCGGCTGGTGGTGCTGTTGGAGCAGACGGCAGACGTCGACGTGGAGTGTGGTGCTCTGTACCACGCCGCCCACGGGCTCCTCCTCTACCGCCAACGGATCTGTGGATCATCACTCGCTGCGGGCGAATGAATCTGCCGGAGAGGCTTCATCCGGCCGCTGACTGTTGCTAGAGTGGTCGGCTTGGCCTGCCAATGGGGGGGCCCTCTGCCTCGCCACGGCTCTCGTAACGGCAACTGCATCGTGCATGGCTTGATCTTCTTCTACCTGCAGAAGTTCCTGGCGGCCGTGACACCGGGGCCGTCGATGACGGCGACTCTGCGGAGCACTGCATCCGGGGGGACAACCGCCTCGGGCACGCCGCGGTATCTTCCCTCCGCCGTCTACCCCGACGCCGAGGCCGTGGCGATCCTCGAGTCGATTTCCCAATCGACAGGGGAACCTCTGCCGGGGGTGATCGAGCGGTTCGGAAGATTCCTCGCTCCCCATCTGATCCGCATCGCAGGACCAACCATTGAACCGGCCTGGGGGGTACTCGACCTCATCGAGCACACCGAGGCGATCATCCACACTTGGGTCCGGGCCGCGAATCCCGGGGCCACGCCTCCGGTGCTGGAGACGGTGCGTCCCGATCCCGACGAACTGCACCTTGTGTACACATCATCGCGGCGGCTCTGTCGGCTCGCACGCGGTCTCATCAGGGGAATGGCAGAACACTACGGAGAGTCTCTGACGCTCGAAGAGCCCTCGTGCATGCACCGCGGTGATCCGTTCTGCTCGTTCGTCCTCCGCCGCGGCCACTGCGAGACGCATGCCGACGGTGCGACGCAGTCCGAGACGATTCTCCTTGCCCCGGGATCCGATCCGCTGCTGTCCGCATCCGATCCCATCATCCGCTTCGATGACGGTAATCCGCAGCCGACCTCCATCGGTGGCCACCGTGTCAATTGCCTGCTGGGCAGGGGAGGCATGGGGCTGGTCTGGCTGGCGCACGACGACCGACTCGATCGGGACGTGGCGGTGAAGGTCATGCTCCGTGAGAAGGCACGTGATCCGGTGGCCAGGGAGCGATTCCTCCGCGAAAGTCGGGCAGCGGCAGCCGTCGAGCATCCCAACGTCGTCGCCATCCACCAGATTGGGGAGGACGACGGTCTGCCCTTTATTGTGATGCAGTACCTCGATGGGCCGACGCTGGCGGAGCACTGCCGTGGGGACAAACGGATACCGCTGGCCGAGGTCCTCCGCATCGGCTACGAAATCGCTTCGGGGCTCGATGCCGCGCACCGGAAGGGACTGATCCACCGCGACATGAAGTCCGACAACGTGATCCTTGTCGGCCCCCAGCGGCGGGTGACGATCATCGATTTTGGTCTCGCCCGTGACACTGCCGCAGAAGCCGCCGGGATCACGCTCGACGGGGCGATCATCGGTACACCAGGCTATATGGCGCCTGAACGGGTCGCCGCCGGTACGGTCGATGAGCGGGCGGACATCTTCGGTCTGGGCGTGATTCTCTATGAATTGCTGGCCGGTCGCCTTCCGTACCAAGGGGAATCGGCCGTGGCAATGCTGGCCAACATCGCCTCCGGCCAGCCCTTCCCGTTGTCGCAGGCCGCACCGGCGCTCCCTGCCGAGCTGTCCGACCTCGTGATGCGATTGATCGCCCACAAACCTGCCGACAGACCACAGACTGCGGCCGCGGTCGCTGCGGCACTGGCAGACCTCAGCCGGCACCACGCCGGCTAACGACACTGGAGCGCTGGGGCCCGCTTCAGTGCCCAGCCTTGATGGCCTCAAGTTGCGAGTGCACCGCGTCCACGAGCACCCGCAGATCACCGTGCCAGTCGATGACGACGTTCTGCTGGGAGGCCATGTGCTTGCACTGGGCTGTTCCGGCAGCAAACTCGTCACTGCCGATCACCAGCGCCACGGGAAATCCCTTCTTCGCGGCCACCTTCAACTGCTGCCCGACACGCTTCGGCTCCGAGGCCAGCTCCACCGCCATCCCGCCGGCACGCAGCGCCGTTGCGATCCGCAGGTAGTCGTCCCGGTGCTGCTGGTCGAAGTAGACGAGAAACACATCGGCGGCTGTCTCCCGCGACTGGAGGTGGCCGAGTTCTTCGAGCCCTGCCAGCAGTCGATCGATCCCCAATGACGCCCCCACTCCGGGCAGGTGCTGCTTTGTGTACAGCCCGGCGAGGTTGTCATAACGCCCTCCGGAGCAGATGCTCCCCAGCGTCGGTAGCTCATCGAGGAAACTCTCGAGCACCAGCCCTGTGTAGTAGTCGAGGCCGCGGGCGATCGAGGGGTCGATGACGATCCTACCGGCCTGCACCCCGGCTTTCTCCGCACCTGCCAAGAGGCCTTCGAGGGCGGCAACTCCAGCCCGTCCCCCTTCCGATTCGCCCACCAAACCCCGCAGCGCCGCAAGCAGACCGCCCGGCTCGCCACCGAGCCCCGCCAGGGAGAGGAGATCGGCAGTGGCAGCGGCGGGGATGCCGTTGCTTTCCAATTCCGCCGCCACGGCGGCAGGGGGAGTTTTTCCGAGTTTGTCGAGGGAGCGGAGGACCGTGGAGGACCGCTCGACGAGCCCCAGCCGCTCGAGGATCCCGGAGAGGACGCGGCGGTCGTTGATTCGGATCGTGAAGGACTTGATGCCGATCTGGGAGAGGAGGTCGTGGACAACGAGCACCGTTTCCAGATCGGCAAGCGCGCTTGTGGTACCGATGGTGTCGAAGTCGCACTGCATAAATTCGCGGTAGCGGCCGCGCTGTGTGTTCTCGCCGCGCCACACGGTCGCCATGTGGTAGCGCTTAAACGGCACCCCAAGCTGGCCGATGTGCTGGGCGCAAAAACGGGCAAAGGGGACGGTGAGGTCGAACCGCATCCCCACGTCACGGCCGCCGTGATCCTTGAATCGGTAGAGCTGCTTGTCGGTCTCCTCGCTCCCCTTGCCGGTGAGGATCTCCAGGTATTCAAGCGCCGGCGTATCGATCGGCACAAAGCCGTAGGAGCGGTAGACCCGGCGGGCGACGTCGAGGATCCCCTCCCGGGCGAGTGCTTGTGCGGGGAGGTGGTCTCGGAATCCCTTGAGCGTGCGGGGTTCGATCACGGGAAAGGCCTCGGGGAAGGGCGGCGGGAGGCCACGGTTATACCCAGTCGCACCCTCCTCACCCACCAGCAAAGAGCGCGGGTGTCAGCCGATCGCCGCGGCCAGCCTGCCCGCCTTGATCAGGCCCCCCTGCATCACGGCGATGAAACGCTGGCGGTCTTGGAGGACGCCAATGTCGGTGGTGGGATCGCCAGCGACCACCAACACATCAGCCAACTTCCCCTTCTCAAGCGTCCCCAGGTCGTGTCCGCGTCCCATGATCTCAGCGCCGGTCTGCGTGGCGCATTTCAGGACTTCCAGCGGCGAGAG
>QWOP01000031.1 GCA_003669605.1 Planctomycetota bacterium | reverse complement strand
CTTCATGAGCTGCTCGGTGACGTTGTTGTCGATCGGCATCAGGCCGTCATCGAGATAGACCAGCAGGTGCTCGAATTGGTTGTTGATGTACCGGATCGCCTCGCCGAAGGGCTCTTTCGGCATCACGTTGGCCACGGCGTCACTGGCCAGGTAGGCCCGCATCTGCTCCCAGATCGGCTTCGATTCCAGTTGCCTGATTTCACGCCGCGCCACCGGCGTGAAATCACGGGCACGCGCCTCGATGTCGTAGAGATCGTGAAACCACTCCAGGAGCATGTGGGCATGCACCGGGTGATTCGGCTCTGCTTCAAGCACCTTCCTTCGCGCGTGCGCCGCGCACGCGGCGCGGATGATCCGCCCGTCGCTCCTCGTCCGCACCGCCTCGTAGCCGGAGTAGCAGTCAGCCATCAGGCTGCCGCTGAAGCCTTCTAAAAACAGCTCCGGACCGTCGCGATGCCGGCTGACGGTGAAGTCGAAGAGGTTGATGGGGTCGGTGATACTCCGATAGACCCACATCCGCGCCGTGATGCTACCCCGATCCTCCGCCTGCGCAGCCGCGATCACCTCACGGGCGCGGCGCGCCTTTGGATCGTCGTCATCAAGGGGAGGCGGAGAGTCTTTCACGATCAGCGTCACCGTGGTGTCGTCGGTGCCGATGATTGGTCCAGCCCGCACCACCTCCCGGAGGTGCGCGATGAAAGGCCTGATGAGCTTCGCCGCAGCCATCTGTACGTTCAAAAGCGTGCTTCGTGCCGGCGTCCAGCCGCACGAAGCGAAAAAATCCTGCTGGCGGTAGATCGGCAGGTGATACCCGTGTTTCGCCACGATGATTTCGGCCGCGACGCTCGTGTCGTATCGGTTCCCCTCGACCAGGCCGACGGGCCGATCGGCCTCGACCACGCCGCATTCGGGAGCGGTTGGGCAGGTGAGCTTGGGGATCCCCGTCCGCCGCACGACGATCTTCGGCGGCAAGATCTCGAGCGTTTCCTGCCAGTCGAAGCCGAATATTTTCCGCTCGCCGTGCGTCGGGCACGTCTTGAGATGGGCGGGCACCGGCAGCTTCACTTCGTAGCGTGGGAGGTGGGCGGGGAGCTGTTCGTTGCGGGGCTTCTTTTCTGCCTGCTTGCGTCGCTCGTAGCTCTGAATCGTTTCTAGGGCTGCGTCCGCGATCCCCTCCGCGGCGTCGATGATCTCCGGCGTGTTGCCGAAGTCGAGCACAAATTGCTTCGGGTCGGTCGTGTAGCGCTCGAGCTTCTTGCGGAAGGCGAATTGAAGCGCCGCATCACGCTCCTTCTCGAGCCGCGCCATCTCGATCTTCTGCCGCTCGATGATGCGGTCCTTCTCGACAAGGCTACGGTCCCTCATGGCGAGCGACCGATCCTTCGTCTTGAGTTCGCGCTGATGTGCGGCGACGACACCAGCCTGCTTGGCGAGCTTCGAATCCCGCTCCGCGATCATCGCGTGGCACGCGGCGAGGTCGGTCGGAAAGCGTGATTCCTTCGTCATGCGCGCATCATAAAAACCTTCTTCCAAAAGCGCAAGCGCCATTTTGGCAGCCGCGCGGATTTTTTTCAGGCAAGGACGCGCCGGTATCGCTTCCTCCGTTGTGCCGTCTCCAGCCGCACGCCACCGAGGATCATCGCCAGTTGTGTCTTGTCGATCCGCACCCGCGGGTTCCCATCTTTCGCCGCCACCGTCTCGAAGGTTCCCTGCTCGAGCCGCTTGTACCAGAGCGCGAAGCCGTCACCGTCCCACCACAGAGCCTTAAGTCGGTCGCGGCGCTTGTTCACAAACAGAAAGAGGCTGCCGTCGGCGGGGTCGCCACCGAAGCTCCCGCGGATGATCCCCGCCAGGCCGTCGAAGCTCTTCCGCATGTCGGTAGCGCCGGCGTGGAGATAGATCGTCGGCAAAGACGCGATGCTCAGCATGGCTGGGCCTCGCTCGCGAGCGCACGGACCGCGGCCTTCACGAGGTCTTCTCGGTCCTCTGGGATCTCCATCACCGCGCCACTTGCGAAGCGGATCGTTACGGCCTGACGGCTCACGACTTCGACCGGGTCGAAGTGAGCCCTCGGCAGAGCTGACGTCGACCAAGCCGCCTCTTTGGCCGAAACGTCGCGAATTTTCCGCTGCCAGTAGTGGAAGGTCGCGATCGACACTCCCTCGCGAACGCAGAATCGGGCCACCGTGAGCCCTGAATCACTGAAGCGGGCAATCCGCCGCTCCCACGCCGCGGCCTTCCGCGGATCCGAATGCCGACTCATGAAACGCCTCCTTTTGGACGGGATCTTTGATCACCGTCTGGAGGCTATCAGGGCATGCAAGGGTGGCTGTGGTGGGCGCACACGCTGATCTCAGCCACCGAGAATTCCGTTTTTTCCAACGGTCTTGGCATCTCTAATCGGGAAGGCGGCGGAGGTGGGTCATGGATCAGTAACGGATCGATCGTTGAATTGGACTACCTCCAAGTATCCTCTGTACCCGAAATGGACCCGGCTGGGACGGGCGCTGTCCTCTCCCTCGTCATCGGCGTCCTCGGCCTCATCGAGCGGCGTCGGGTGAAGGCTGCCTGACGCGGGTTCGGCCATTGTGGATTGATCGCGAGGGGGCAGGCCTCCATGTGGGTATGCTCCCCTCGCTGCTTTCTATGAGCGGGGTCAATTCACCCCCGGCTCCCGCAACTCTCTCCGCCCCCGACCGCCACTCACCCCCTCCGACCGCGAGTAGACGCCCGCCCGGTCCGCTGAGAGGCATCGGCCCGAGGCCCATTGCCGCAGGCTCTTGATCTTTTCGCCAGCAGTGACGGCCACGGGCACGACGAGGAGCACCGACACTGGGGAATTGGTCTGCTGGCACCGGCCGTCGTGCACACTGGCCAGGGCACGGCAGTCCTCGAGGCGCGGAACTCCGTGTTGGCGGCCGCCCATGCTGGCAACCCCGAGCGGTTCGTCCGAGGCCGCTGATGCCGGCAGCGGAAGTCTGGATCAACCCACCCGAAAATCGGCCAACCGTCCGCACAATTGACTGCATCACGCTTGAAATCGTCGGTGTACGTCTTCGGCCGCGAGCGCCTTGGAAAGGCGCTACTGGCCATGTCTCTGTCCTCCCGGGGGCATTATCCTGCGCCCCCCCCCGCACTCCGGAAGTAGTGGGCCGTCTCATCCCCCCTCGGAAGAGCAGGAATTGGCAGAAAATTCCTGATTTACAGACGTCATGCGCAAATCCCGTGCCAATCGGGGAGGGGCCATCCGGAAAAGGCTGCGTTAAGCTTTTTTCACCGACCGCGAGGCCACCCTACTTGAACTGCCAGCGGTCGTGTTGTTCGAGCACGCCGCGGGGACCGTCTCCTTCGAGCCACTCCCGCGCAGCGGCCCGGTCGCGAAGGAAGGCGTCGAAGAACGCGGTGGAGAGGGCCCGGACCACGCGATGGTGATTGGGATTCCGGGGACGCCTGCTGCCGGGGAGGATCCGGTCACCAAACGCTTGGTGCTCGCCGTCGGCAAGCACCAGTTCATACTTTCCGCCGGGAGGCAGGGCGGGGAAGATTTCCAGACGCGAGGCGGCGGTGGCGTTGCCAATCGGCGACTCATCGTCGGTACCGGTCAAGATCATCCAGGGGATCACCACGCCGCCGAACGCCGTGGCGGCGTCGCAGCCATCCGGCACCGACGGGCTCATCAACACCGCGGCCCGGATCCGCGGATCACTCAACGGCGTCTGGCCGGCGGGCGTCCGCTGGCCGGTCACGCCCTGCGCTGTCACCGCGCCGAAGGAATGGCCGGCGATACCGATCCGTGCCAGGTCGAATCGTCCGGCGAGTGGCCCGTCCTGGGCGCTGTTCCACTCCCCGAGCCGGTCGATGACCACCGGCAGATCTTTGTAGCGGTCGAGGGTCGTGGCACGATTGACCGCCGCTTTCAGGCTCGGCAACCGCTCCGGGAAGGGGAGGTCCCGCCAGACTGCCTCGTCGCTGCCAGCATGCTGGAGGAACACCACACAGTAGCCACGGCCCGACCAGTGGCGCCCCAGCCAGGCGTTGCCGTCCCGCGATCCACCGAGTCCGTGACTGAAAAGAATCACCGGTGCCGGGAGATGATCGGCCGGCAGCCAGATTCGCAGCGGGATCGTGCGGGAACGGACGTCGTCGCGGACATCGATCTCCAGCGACATTCCTGCCACATCCGGGCCCGGATCGCCGAGGTCGCCCAGGAGGAGCGGATCGTAGGGGAGGTCGTCGTCGCCGCGGACGATGGCCGCCAGCCCCAGCATCGCGATCGTGATCATCGTGATCATCGTGATCATGGGAGTGGTTCTGCCAGAGGATCAGCCCTGTCGTCCGCCTGGGGGCTGATCGTCATCAGCGGCAAACTTGTCGTCTCCTCCGGGTTTGCCATGTTCGTTCGATTCACTTGGCAACGCCAATGACGCCGCCACACTCGCACCGATCAACCCGACCACGATCAGCAGCGACAACCACGGGGGCACGAGGTGCCCCTCGCCATGGGCGTCCCAGCCACCAAACTTGGCCAGCCACTCCTGGTGCCGGGCCCACTCGGCGATCATCTTCGCCCCGA
Organism: Planctomycetota bacterium; assembly: GCA_003669605.1. Taxonomy (GTDB): domain Bacteria; phylum Planctomycetota; class Planctomycetia; order Pirellulales; family UBA1268; genus QWOP01. The sequence goes on along the minus strand of QWOP01000031.1, from coordinate 78,607 downwards.
CAAACACCAAGACCGCCGAGAGGCCGTAGTTGAGAAACCGGAAGAGGTCCATGACGCCGGCGAGGAGGAAGTAGAGCGCCCGCAGGCCGAGGATGGCGAAGACGTTGGAGGTGAACACAATAAAGCGGAAGTAATCGGCATGCTGGTCGACGACCCCCAGGATCGCCGGCACGCTGTCGACGGCAAACAGCAGATCGGTTCCCTCAACGACCAGCAGCACGAGGAACAACGGTGTTGCCAGCAAGCGGCCCGATTCGCGGACGAAGAACCGGTCGCCGTCCTGATGGGGTGTGCTCGGCACCACCCGCCGCACGAGTTTGAGGAGGAAACTCTCGCCGGGATCGACCTCCTCGTTTCCGAACGCCAGTTTGATGCCGGTGTAGATGAGAAACGCCCCAAAGAAGGGCATCACCCAGTTCCAACGCTCGATCGCCTCTGTTCCCAATAAGACGAACAGCAACCGCATCAGCACCGCGCCGAGAATCCCCCAGAAGAGCACGCGGTACTGGTACTTCAGCGGCACCTTGAAGTAGCCGAAGACCACCGCAAACACGAACACGTTGTCCATCGACAGCGACCACTCCACCAAATACCCGGTGAGGAATTCGATCGCAGCCCGCCCCCCCAGCCATCGCCAGACGAAGATGTTGAACGAGGCGGCCAAGGCTGCCCAGAAACAGGTCCAAAACGCGCTTTCGCGCAGCGACGGTTCATGGGCTTTGCGGTGGAAGACCGTCAGGTCGAGCGTCAGCATCACCACCACGAAGGCGGCGAAGGCCAGCCAGTGACCGAGATGGATCGGGCTGGCTTGCGTGGCCATCTCAGCCACGTTGGCCAGATCGGCCATCTGTGCGAAGACAAAGGTTTCGGACAGGGGTGGCATCCAGGCGTGCAAGGGAAGACATTCCTTGTCGAGTCGGGGGGAACTGCCTGCAAGCAGGCGCTCTCCAGCGGGGGAAGACAGTTGTCGGGGCCGAGTGTAGCAGGGGAGGCCAATCGCGGGACGGCCGGCAGGAAGCGGGGTTTCAGGGGGGGGCCAGTCGACGGACAAGGCTCGCTGTTATTGCCGCGAAGATCGGCTCCACCCGCTCCCACTCACGATCCTCAGCCTGACAGAAGATGAGGTGGATGCTGTTGGTGGTGGAGACTGTCCGCACCATGGCGGTGTTGGTGAGGTCGAGGCAGTAGAAATTGAAGTCATAGCCTTCCAGCGCGTGGCCGGCCAGAGTCTCGGTGGCGCGGGCGATGTCGAGATCCTGGTATTCGTGTTGCATCTGTCGGACCACGGCGGTCGCCAGTTGGTCCGGATCGCCCCCGGGAGCATGGGCGCTCACCGACCAGAATCCCCCCTCCGGCGTGGAGAGGGTGACCGCGGCGAGGCGATCACCGCCGTCGCCGGTGTCGACCACCCAGTTCTCGGGGTAGTCGAACTGCAACCCCAGACGCTCAAACCGCATCGCCCTCTCCCTCCTGCTGCTGTCGCACCACCGCCGTCCCGCGCCCTGCGGGGCCTCGCCCGCCGCATCACAAGTCGTGGGATTGTAGCGAGTTTGGTCGCATCGAGCGGTCTGGACCGCCCGGCCCCCGGCCGCTATTGTCCCCGCCCCGACGAACACCCTGCCGCGACCGATTCAAAAGACCGAACCATGGCCCGTCCCTCCGACACCGCTGTCTCACTGCGGATGCACCCGCTCGACTGGGCGGTGCCGCTGGTGATTCTCCTGGCGGCGATGGTGGTCTTGGCACCGGTGCCGGCAGCGCTTGTCGATCTGCTCCTGGCAGCCAACCTCACCATCTCGGTTCTGGCGCTGCTGGGGGCCCTCGCGGCCCGGACGCCGCTGGAGATGAGCGTCTTCCCCACGTTCCTACTCGGCTCCACGCTCGTTCGCCTGGTGCTCAACGTCGCCACCACGAGGCTTGTGCTCTCCCGGGCCGCGATCGACGGGCCCTCCGCCGCAGGCGAGGTGGTGGAGGCCTTCGGGCGCTTCGTGGCCGCCAATGATCTCGTCGTCGGCGGGGTGATCTTTGCGATCATCGCCATCATTCAGTTTGTCGTCATCACCGCCGGCTCGACGCGCACCAGCGAGGTCGCCGCCCGGTTCATGCTCGACGGCCTCCCCGGGCGGCAGATGGCGATCGACGCCGAGGTGCAGGCCGGCGCGTTAGACCACACCGAGGCCCGCAAGGCGCGTCAGGAGTTGCAGCGGCAGGCCGACTTCTTTGCTGCCATGGACGGTGCCAGCCGGTTTGTCCGCGGCGAGGCCGTGGCGGGCGTGATCATCACCGCCGTGAATCTCCTTGGTGGGTTGGCAATCGGCGTCGTGCAGCATGGTATGTCATTGCCACGGGCCATCGACCTCTACTCGCGGCTGACGATTGGCGACGGTCTGGTCAGCGCCGTGCCGGCGCTGTTTGTCTCGGTCGCCACTGGCCTGCTGATTTCCAGATCGAGCCAAGCCGTCGATCTGCCTCGCGAACTTGGCACGCAATTTTTCTCGCGGCCACACGTTCTCCTCATCACCGCTGCCTTCCTCGCGGCCCTGTCGATCACCGGCCTGCCGCGCCTCCCCCTTCTGGCGATGGCGGCGACGCTCGTGGTGGGGGCGATCATCCTGGGGAAACGTCGGCGGGCGGCCAGCCCCCCGCCAGCTGAACGCGAGTCGACAGAGGCGCCGCTTCCCCTCGGCGACGAACCGCTGATCGTGGAGATGGGGCGTGGCTTACTCGGCTTGGTGACCGGCCACGACGCGCCGCTGGTCCGCTCGGTGCGCTCGATGCGCAGCCAGGTAGCCTCCGAACTGGGGATGGTCATCCCGCACGTGGCGTTCCGCGACGACCTGGCCCTCCCCCCGCGGGGATACCGGGTGACGGTCGCCGGCGAAGTGGTCGGAGAGGCCGTTCTCCCGGAGGGGCGCCGGCTGGCGCTGCCCCGCGCCGGGGAGACGCTGTCGCTGGATGGACCGGAGGGGATCGAGCCCGGCGGCCAACGCCGCGGCGTCTGGGTCGGGGAGGCCCAAGCCGAGACCGCCAAGCGCCGCGGGGCAACGGTTCTGGACGACAACGCCTGCCTGACAAAGAGCCTCGAAGGGGCAATCCGCCGCCATGCCGATCGGCTCTTGTCACGGGAGGCGGTGGCGCAGTTGCTGGAGTCATTGCGGGCCACCCAGCCGACACTCGTCGAGCAATGCACCGGCGGCGAACTCACCTTGGCCCGCATTCACCGCGCTCTCCAGGGGTTGCTCCGCGAAGGGGTGCCGATCCGACCGCTCCCTGACGTGCTCGAGATCCTCGCTGACCACGCCTCTCCCCAGTATGCTCCCGGCCAACTCACCGAGGCGGTTCGCCGCGCCCGCGCCGGCTCGATTTGCCGCCGCGTTCGCGACGGCGACGGCCGCCTCGTGGTGGTCCGGCTCTCGGCGACGGCCCTTGATGGACTGCTCGGCGATGGTCGGGGCACCGCCGCTGCGAAGGGGAGGGGAGTGGCCCGGATCGTGGCCCTCCTCCGCCGCATGGTCGCCCCGCGGATCGAACGCGGCGTGCCAGCCGTGCTCGTGGTTCCCGGCGACCTCCGCGGCCAGGTCCGCGAACGGCTCAGCAGGCATTTTCCCGCGCTCCACGTTCTGGCCGAGGAAGAAGTGGCCGGCGAGGAGGGTGTGGTGGTGTTTGCGACGGTGGGCGACGAGGAGTCACTGTTGGCCGCATAAAACAAGATTGGTTGGAGGAAGAGTCTGCCGGATCGGCCGGCGACGAGCGATAAAGCGGGTTTACGGTCGAGGATGGATTGTTTCAAGCGTCCGGGTGTGATCGGACGATGACAAATGTTTCGGCGGCGATGGATGGGTCCCTTTCGCGGGACCGTCTCCCCTGTCGAGCGTGCCCTTTCATGGAGGAAGTCGTGGCATATCAATACTCGGCACAGCCGACTGCAGAAGAGGTCCAGGAACTGTGGCGGCAGTTCAAGGCCGACCAGTCCAACGAAGATCTCCGCAACAGGCTCATTGAGCTCTACCTGCCGTTGGTGAAGTACAACGGCGAGCGGATCTGGTCGCGGCTCCCGGAAGGCGTCGAACTCGACGACCTCACATCGGCCGGCACCTTTGGCCTGATGGACGCGATCGATGCCTTCGACATGGCGCGGGGGGTGAAGTTTGAGACCTACTGCGTCCCTCGCATCCGCGGGGCCATGCTCGACGAACTACGGACCATGGACTGGGTACCAAGGCTTGTGCGGTCGAAAGCCAGCAAACTCAACGAGGCGTTGAAGACGCTGGAGGCCAAGTTCGGCCGCGCCCCGGCCGATGCCGAGGTGGCCGAGTACATGCAACTCTCCCGAGAGGATTTCGAGAAACTGCTGGTGGAGGCCAACGCCGCCAGTCTCGTGAGCCTCAACAAGAAGTGGTGTGAGACCGACAGTTCCAAGGATGTCCGCGAGATCGATATTCTGGAGGACAAGAAGGGCGAGGATCCCACGCGCCGCATCCAGAAGGCCGACCTGATGCGGTTGGTGACCAAGGGACTTAACCGCAACGAGCGGCTGATCATCATCCTCTATTACTACGAGGAATTGACGATGAAGGAGATCGGCGCCACGCTCGATCTCTCGGAGAGCCGCGTCAGCCAGATGCACAGCGCTATTGTCGAGCGACTGCAGAACCAGCTTGAGCGGCGCCGCCCAGAGTTCGCGATGTGAGTTCTGTGCCTTGCGAAGTGGGGCTGCCCGGAACGCGGGGGGTGGCCCGGGGACAGGGTCGATTGACGGAAGCTGGGGAACTGAGGGCGAATGGGCCGGATGGAAGAACTCGGCCGGGACGGCCAGGGAAAAAAAACAGTTCAAGTTTCGGTAAGGCTGCGGTCGATGGATGAGTGGGAAGAGACGCGGCGCCCTTGATGCCGGGACGGATCCGGGAGGGACGGCGGCCGACGACTGGTGTCGCCGGAACGCGGAAGCGCGGCAACAATAGCGAGGATCAGGCAGCCAGACATTCACTCGAACCCTCCGGGCAGCGGATACGTATCCGTGGCGTGTGGGGGAGAAGGATGTGGGGACGACGCCTGCAAGGAGAGCAACATGAACATTTTCGGAATCACGTTCACGCAGGGTGCGCGGGCTGCCGCCGCGGTCAAGTCGACCGGTGCCGTGGAGACGGCGAAGGCCGCCCAGGCAACGCAGGGCATGGGCGTGGGGCAGGTGCAGGACTCGGTCGACTTGTCGGTCGACGGCGTGCGTGCCGCTGGAACCACCTCCGACATCCGCTTCGACCGCGTTCAGTCCATCCGGACCGCGATCGCGGACGGAAGTTACGAGACTCCCGAGAAACTCGACCTCGCCCTCGAGCGTCTGCTGGACAGGCTCGGCTAAGAACACCACCGGGACCACCCCGACGGAGACCGGCGGCTGGCTTGCGGAGTGATCCGCACCTGTCCGCTCGTCCCCCACCGGGGCCCCGCTGAATCCACCACCAACAGCCAGGCCGGCAACGGCTTGGCTGTTGTCGTTTGATCGTGGAACGAGTGTCCCCCACCGCCAAACAGCGGTGGTAGACTGGTGAGGACAATCCCCGCCTAGGCCATCTCGGTTGTGCCATCATGCCCCTTACCTCCGACTTCTCACTCGGCAAGGTCGATGTGGCGATGACACCGCGTGAGCGGTTTGAGGAGTTCCTCCAGACCCGCGGAAAGCGGATCACGCGGCAGCGGCGGATGATCGTCGAGCACGTCTGCAGCCATCACGAGCATTTCGACGCCGAACAGTTGCTCGAGGGATTGCGAAAGACCCCCGACGGTGCCACGGCCAGTCGGCCCACGGTCTACCGGACGCTCGCGGAGTTGGTGGATGCTGGATTGCTACGGAAGATGGTGCTCGGTGGCCGCGCCGTCTACGAACACGACTACGGCTATCCGCAGCATGACCATCTCCACTGCAGCGGCTGCCAGTCGCTGATCGAGTTCTCCAGCGACGAATTGGTGCGGATCCGCGACGCCGTCGCCTCCCGTCACCAGTTCCGCGCCCAAGGCCACCGGTTGATCATCACCGGTCTGTGCGCGGCTTGCCGCTCCGGCCGGAGCAAGCCCCGCGTTCAAGACCGGATCTGACGGCCGGTCAGGCAGGGGCAACGGCACGCGCCTGACTCCAACCGGATCGGCCTTGGATCGGAGTCGGCCAGCGAATTAAACGTGGAGATGCGCCGCGGCGGCCCGGCCAGGGTTGCGGCGAAGAGCTTCTCGGACCGGCCCGGAAAGGAAATCATCCACCTGTGCCGATGCGCGGCCGGCAAGCCCCTGCGACTCCATCGCCGCGGGCAGGTCGATCGCGGCGAAGAGCGGGTCATGCGCCAACCGGACGGCGAGGTCGTTGGGCTGCCCCTCGCGGAGTGCCTTGGTGGTGGCGTGGCTGTGCTGCCGGAAGGCCTCGTGGAGTTCCTGGCGGTCGCCGCCGGCCTTCGTGCCGAGCATCAGGATCCGTTCTGCCGCCATGAAGGGGAGGTAGTTCTCCAGGTTGCGGCGGATCGCTCCGGGGATCACCACCAGCCCCCGGGCGATGTTTGTATAGAGCACCAGTTGGGCATCGGTCGCCAGGAAGGCTTGCGGAAGCACAAGCCGCCGGGGGGCCGAATCGTCGAGCGTCCGCTCGAACCACTGCGTGGCAGCCGTCTGGGACGCGGTGGCAAAGAGCCCCATCACAAACCGGCCCAGTCCACACATCCGCTCGGCCCGCATCGGGTTCCGCTTGTAGGGCATTGCAGACGAGCCCACCTGGTCCTGCTCGAAAGGCTCCTCAAGTTCGCCGGAAGCGGCCGACAGACGCAAGTCGTTGCCGGCCTTGTGGGTCGACTCGGCGATGCCGGCAAGCGCTGCCACGACCTGTGAGTCGATCTTCCGGGAGTATGTCTGGCCGGTGACGTCATACGAAGAATTGAAGCCGAGTTTTCGCGAGACCAGTTCGTCGAGCGCCCGCACCTTCGCGTGGTCGCCGTCGAAGAGTTCGAGGAAACTCGCCTGCGTGCCGGTCGTTCCCTTGGCGCCACGGGCGCGGAGCAGAGTGCGGCGGTGGAGGACCTCCTCCAGATCGATCAGCAGATCGTGGATCCACAGGCAGATCCGCTTGCCGATGGTGGTGGGCTGGGCGGGCTGGAGATGCGTGAGACCCAAGCAAACGATCTCCTTGGTCTCAGTCGCCTTGGCAGCCAAGGCCTCGATCACGCCTGCCAACCGAGCGGCGATCAGATCGAGGGAATCGCGCATCAGAATCAGATCGGTGTTGTCGGTGACGAAGGCGCTGGTGGCCCCGAGATGGAGGATTGGTCGGGCCACCGGGCAGGCGTCACCGAAGGTGTGGAGGTGGGCGAAGACGTCGTGCCGCATCTGTTTTTCGTAGGCGGCGGCCTTGGCGAAATCGATCGGCTCCAGATTGGCCCGCATGGCGTTGAGCTGCGCGGAGGTGATCGGCAGGCCCAGTTCGGACTCCGCCTCGGCAAGCGCCAGCCAAGTCTGTCGCCACAGCCGGTAGCGGTTTTTGTCCCCCCACAGTCGCGCCATCTCCGCCGAGGCATAGCGGGTTGCCAGCGGGTTTTCCCACACGTCCCGCCGACCGTCCTGTCCGTCAACGTCCACAGTCACCTCCGCGTTCCCGGGGATCTGCCGCCACTCGCTGATTGGTTCGCCGCGTCAGCCGCCGCCGGGACCATTCTTCCGGCAGGGGGCGACTGACGGGCCATCATGCAGATCAATCGCTCCAGGGCCAGACGCGACCGTAGACCGCGAGAAGCATCCCCCTTCAGAGCCCTGTCGAGCTCTGCCAAGACCACGGGAATCCTTCGGGCCCGGCGGCTGCCGAGTTGCTGGAGAGCCTCGCGGGCCTGGGCGAGCGCCTTGGGCCATGCGGCCACCCCCGCGGCGCGGAGTGCCTCGTCGAAACTGGCCGGGCGGCCGGCACCAGCCGGCAGCGAGAGGAGGCGTGCCGCAGAAGCGAGCCGACGAAGGCTGGTGGACGATTGGGCCGCCAGGGCAATTGGATTTTCACCGCAGGCCAACAGATCGGCGAGCGCAGCGAGCGCCTCCGGGGCGTTGCCGGCGGCTGCCGAATCGACCATCCCCCATGCCGAACGCTCCTGGGGACTTCCCACCATGTCGTCGACGGCCTCGGGGGGGATCGGCTTTCCTGCCGATTGGTTGGTCGCCGCCGCTGCCAGCCTCTGCACCGCCTGATCGACCTGTCCGAGATCATTGCTCAGCCGCTCCAGCAGCCGCTGGGCGGTGGCGGAAGCGAGGGAACAGCCGTGGCGAGACTGAGCCCATTGCTTCACCCAGGCGGCGAGATCGAGACGGGGCGGGATCGCCAGATCGATGATCGCCCCCTGACCAGCAAGAGCCTTTGCCAACCGGGTGGTGGCCGGCATCGAATTCACCTCCAGGATCACCAGTCCGCGGCTGCCGCGGCGTCCCGCGGCGAGAGTCTCCAGTGCCTGGCGGCACTGCGTCACGAAGGCGTCGGCCCCCCGGACGACAGCCACACGGGTGGCCCCGGCAAACATCGGCACCGTGGCGGCCTCATCGAACACATCCCGCGGATCGGCGATTGCATCGCCGGCGAACTCTCGCCAGGCCCAGTCGCGATCGGCCTCATCCGGCACCAGCGTGTCGCGGAGAAGGGCGAGCATCCGCTGAGCGAGGAACGGTTCGTCGCCGACCAGCGCGACCACCGACTGCTCGCCGGGCAGCCAGGTGGCTGAGCCACGGAGGATCTCAAGGGCACTGGGCGCATTGGCCACGGGTGGGCTCGCGGAAGGGCCGCGGCCCGGGCCACCGGAGGCCACCGGTTGGAGAGACTGCGGAACGGGAGAGTTTAGCAGGCTGCTCCCATGGCGGCCTGTCAGGGCGAGCCGGAGGGGGCCAGCAGTTTCACGCCGCCGAGTTTCCCCACCACCCGGGGCACAAACACCGTCACCGGTTCGGGAGTGGTGCCACGGCCGATGTTGCCGGCTGCGTCAGCCGCCTCGGCCCGGATGTAGACCCGGGGCAGACAGCCCCGTTCCGGCTGCCACCGGTATTCTCCCTGGGAATCGAGGGCCTCGGCGATGGTGGCCCAAGGTCCGTCTGGGCTGGGGGAATGGAGCAGCCTGACACTCCGGGGCACGAGCAACTGGTCGCGGGCCACCCAGCGGATGAGGACAGCGGCTGGCTCCACCCCCTGGACCCGGACAGCCTCGATGACTTCGACGTGCGGCGGTTCGTCGTCGACCCCAATCCAGCCCTCGGGCATCTCGCCGGAACGCGGCCCGCCGCCGGGCCCTGGAACGTCGGAAACGATGTCGAGCCGGAAGCCGTAGAGTCCGCTGGCGGGAAGGGTGACGTCGATCGGGCTCTGGGCGTCGTCGTCCACCGCGCTGCGTTCCCAAGTGACTCCGCCGTCTCGGGTGCTCCAGAGTTCGACCCGCACCGGACCGGCATCGGGCCGATCGGTTTCGATTTGGTATTCCCAGGTGAATCGGCGCGACCGCACCAACTGCAAAGGGCGTCCGCGGTATTCGGTGGGGAGCGAACGAACAGTCGTCGCGGCTGTGGCGGCATCGAGGGCGGGAGGAGCGGCCGACGGCAGGCTGGGAGCAGCAGGCGCGCTCGTGCCAGGCGTGACTGACGGGGGGGCCACGGGCACTCCCCGTCCCACCGGCCGTGCCAGCACGCTCCGCGATCCGCCGCTGAGAGTACCGCCAGCGAGCCCGGCCTCGCCCGCTGCTGGCGGGGCTGAGAACCCCGCCGGCGTGTCCCCCTGCCACGGGGTGGAGGAATCGGCGGGCCATTCCCCCGGCACCGGCGGTTGCGGTGCGGGGAGGAGCGGTTCGCCAGATGTTGAAGTCGGCAGCCCGGCCAGGGCAGGGGGGGAGGCGGTCTCGCCTGCTCCGGCCTGACCAGGCAGCGGCGGTGCCCCGATCTCGCGGGCCAGCAGCGTCTGGTCGACGCCGGGATCGGCAGGCTCCATCGTGAATTGCTGGACCGCTTTGTTGCCGGCGGCGTCGGTGATCGTGATTCGAACCACGAGCGATTCGACTTTCTCGCCGGCCCACCAGATCTCCTCGCCGACGAGGTGGGCCGGGGACTCGCGTGAGAGGATCGGTTCGGAGGCGATCTTCCGCCAGTCGGCGTCCCCCTTGGCCCGGTACTCGAACTCCAGCGACTGCAGTCGGAGCGTGTCGTCAGCCGCGGCATAACGGCAGACGATCTCACCATCTCCCCCACGCCATACCCGGGCCGCGATTCGAGGACTGGCGGCATCGACAAGGACGCGCATGTCTGGCCCCGTCCCGCCGCGAAGACGCCCCTTGGAGTCGACTGCCCGGAGGCGGAACCAATACTCGCCATCGACTCCGGCTCGGTAGGCGATCGACCCGGCAGCGGGGGCCGCCTCGCCGGCCCGACTCCAGGTCACTCCGAGGTCGCTGGAGGCCTCGAGGACGACCCGCTGGGCTGCCTGATCGGCGGACTGCGACGGAGCCACCTTGAACGGAATCGCGAAGGCCTGGTTTTTCGTCCTCACAAGATCGGGCAACTTCGGCACGACCGGCAGCTCCGGCTCGTCGGCAAGGCTCCCGATCGCTGCCGCTGCGATGAGCATCAATGCGCCGCCCAGCCTCCCGAGGCGAGGCCCCACAAGGCGCTTGGCCATCCAGCGGCATCGGGGCGATAAGCGGAGGTATCTGGATTCAGCAGCCATGCTGCAGGGATCGACCGCTGCGAGCGGCAATGTCGTGACTTTTCGGAACGATGGGAAAAGTCGGTGCAGTCTCTCTCGTTCCGGCGTCAGACTGAGAAAGAGAGCAGACAGGGGGGCTGCGGAAGATGGGCGATGGGCGGGTTTCGCGCTGGACCTGACCGGCTGGACGCTGCAATAATCCGCGCAGCCGGGGGCCCTGGGCCTCTTGCTCTCCCCATTCCTGATGAGTTGAGGCCTTGCAGCCGTGCAGTCCTATCTGGTGAGCGTCATCGCCTTGGCGGTGCTCGTCGCTCTGGGCATCGCCATCCTCCGCGTGGTCGGGGGCTGGGGCCGGCGTGACGAAGGCGACGGAGGGGGTGTCGGTCGGGGCGATTGGGAAAACGCGCTGGCCGGCTACAAAAATCTCCGCGACCAAGGTGTTTTAAGCGAAGAGGAATACCGAAAAATAAGAACGCTCGTCGAACCGCACATGCAAAGGGCCGAGATGGTCGGGGAATCAGCCCCGCCTCTTCCCTCTACAGGTGCTGCGGCGGGTGCCGGACCGGCAAAGCCCCCGCTTCCAGCCGACCCAGACAGCCCCAGCACTTGAGCCCACGGCCAGAGCCCCTCGCCCCCGCAGCCAAAATAAAGGGATTCCCCACATGCCATCAGGCAAGGACGTCAACAGTCTCGGTCGTCGCGGCACTGGGGGCACGACAAAGAAAAACGCCTTCTGTTCCTTCTGTCGCAAGAGTTACCGCGACGTTGGCCCGCTGGTGGAGGGCCCTGGGGACGTGTACATCTGCGGCGAGTGCATCGAGCTGTGCCAGTCGATCCTCGACCAGGAGAAGAAGCGCCGCGGCACGAGCAAGCAACTCTTCACCTCGATCCCCTCGCCCCGCGAGATCGTGGCCCACCTCGACGAGTACGTGATCGGCCAGGACCACGCCAAGCGCGTGTTGGCGGTGGCGGTGCACACCCATTACAAGCGGCTGACCCTCGGCAATGAGGGCTCCGACGTCGAAGTGGAGAAGTCGAACATTCTCCTCCTCGGCCCCACCGGCTGCGGTAAGACGCTCTTGGCGCGGACGCTGGCGAAGGTGCTCAACGTCCCCTTCGCCATCGGTGACGCCACCACGCTCACTGAGGCTGGGTATGTCGGCGAGGATGTCGAGAACCTTCTCCTCAAGTTGCTCAACGCAGCCGACTTCGACATCGAGGCCGCCCAGCGGGGCGTGCTCTACATCGACGAACTCGACAAGATCGGCAAGACCAGCCAGAACGTCTCGATTACCCGCGACGTCTCCGGCGAGGGGGTGCAGCAGGCCCTGTTGAAGATGCTCGAGGGGACGATCGCCAACGTGCCGCCGCAGGGCGGACGCAAGCACCCCGAGCAGCAATACATCCAGATCGACACCTCAAACATCCTCTTCATCTGTGGAGGGACGTTCGTGGGAATCGACAAGATCATCGCCCGTCGCCTCGGCAAGCGGGCCATTGGCTTCGGCCAGCCGACTGGCTGCAAGGGGGACGCCAGTCTGGCCGAACTCCTTCCCCAGGTCGATTCCGACGACATCCTCGAGTTCGGCCTGATTCCGGAACTCGTAGGCCGGCTGCCAGTGATCTCCTCGCTCAAACCGCTCGATGAGACGACCTTGGTGAAGGTCCTCAAGGAACCGAAGAACGCGTTGGTGAAGCAGTATCAGAAACTCTTCGGCATGGAGAACTGTCAGCTGGAATTCACCGACGAGGCATTGGTGGCGATCGCCCGCAAGGCGATGCGGAAGGACACCGGAGCCCGTGGTTTGCGATCGATCATCGAGGATGTGATGCTCGATGTGATGTTCGACCTCCCGGACCACTCCGGCACCGCGTACGTGATCTCCGAACGGAACGTCGAGGGGACCGATGCGGTGGTGCCGCACCGCGAACCCCGGCACAAGTCGGCCTGAGCCCCGGCAGCTTGTGGAGGCCGATCCCGATTCGGCCGCCGCCCGATTTGGTGTCAGCCGTTGGCCAGCCGGACCAGCGCCCCGATTCCCCGTTCGAGCATGTCATCGGTGACGGTGTAGGCGATGCGGAAGTGGGTGTCGGCGGAGCCGAACACGCTGCCGGGCACGACAATCAGTTTCTCGCGATCGGCCGCCAACTCGGCGAACTGTTTCCCCGATCCCCCCGGTGCCTCGGGGTAGAGATAGAAAGCGCCCCCCGGACGGACGAAACGGTAGCGTCCTGCGAGTCCCTCCATCAAGCGATCGCGTTTCCTCCGGCACTCGGCCAGCGGCAAGGCCATCGACGCGTCGAGCGCGGCCAGCGCTCCCCACTGGCCCACCTGCGGGGCGCAGACGAAGGTGTATTGCTGGAGCATCGTGCAGGCCTCGATCAGTTCGGGCGGCCCGTGCATCCAGCCCACCCGCCAACCGGTCATGGCGTGCGACTTGGAGAATCCGTCGATGACGACGACGCGGTCGCTGTGGGCTGCCGGGGAATGGAACGGCTCGTCGTAGCAATACATCCTGTAGAGCTCGTCGCTGATCAGCGTGACTCCGCGGCGCTCGGCCAGCCGCGCCAGCTCCCGTACCGTGTCGAGCGGGGCCACGAACCCAGTCGGATTCGATGGCGTGTTGAGGAGGATCGCCTTGCAGCGAGGCGTGATCGCCGCTGCCACCCGATCGACGTCGATGCTGAATGTCGGCGAGGTGTCGACGATCACGCAGCGGCCGCCGAGGAACTCGACCAGCGGCCGGTACATCACGAACGCCGGCTCGAAGAGGATCACCTCGTCGCCGGGGTCGATAAGGGCGATCAGGGCCAACACCAGAGCACCGCTGGAACCGCTGGTGATCAGCAGCCGGCGGGACGACTGACCGAGTTCGGCCCTCACCTCCCCTTCGAGTCGCTCGCGGAGGGGCGCGATTCCCTGCGTCGGCGTGTAGCCGTTTCGGCCGGCATCGATCGCCCCCTTGGCCGCCTCGGAGGCGGCCAAGGGCATGGCGAAATCGGGCTGGCCGATCGCCAGATTGATCGGGTCGTGGAGCCGGGCCGCGAGATCAAACGCCTTCCGGATCCCGGAGGAATCGAAGGCGGCAGCCCGCCGGGAAATGATCGTCGCTCTGGCCGCGTCCGTGGTGCCTTCCGGGCTCACTTCGCGTCCTTGAAGAGCTTCGCCAACTCCTCGCCCAGTTTCTCGCCGCGGACATCCATCGTGATCACCTTGCCGTCACGGCCGATGAGGATCACGGTGGGGATCCCGCTGATGCCGTAGTAGGTAGCCAGCGGATGCCGCCAGCCCTCCCCCTGCGGCTGCTCGTAGAGGATCGTCCAGGGAATCTCCTTGGCCGCGATGAATGCGTCGAGTGCTTCGCGGTCCTCGTCGAGGCTCACTCCCACCACCTCAAACCCCTGCTTGTGATACTGCTCGTATGCAGCGAGAACGTTGGGCATCTCGGCCACGCAGGGGCCACACCACGTGGCCCAGAAGTCGACGAGAACCACCTTCCCCTTGAGGGTTGCCTGGTTGAAGGGGCTGCCGTCGAGGTTTGTGCCTGTGATCTCCATCGAATTGCCGGGCAAGGAAATGCGGCGAGACTTGCCGGCAATCGCCGGCTCCATCGCATTGATCTGGGGATTTTTGCTGCGGGCGAAGGAGGGGGCGAAGGCTGCGTAGGCAGCCCCGGCGAGCGACTCGCCGCCGGGCATCTGCTCCAAGGCACCGGCCAACTGCATTGCCAAGCCGGCAGTCTGTTCGTCATCCGGGGCCTTCGCCAGCATGCCGGCCACCTTCTTCACCAAGACCTCACCGGCCTTCAAGTCGCCCGATTGGAGAACCCGCTGGGCTTCGGAAACCACCAACAGACGGCGGGCCTCATCGGCCAGTTCGTCGCTGCCGCTGTCGATGAGCAACGCAGCATAGGCCGCCGCCTCGTCGCCCGCCTGCTCGTCGCCGAGACGTCCGAGCATCGTCAGGCTCTCGAGCTTCATCCGCGAAGCGGGAACGAAGAATTCGTCGTCTGATTCGATCTGACCGAGGATCTTGTCGGCGACCGTCACCGAGGTGCTGGCCACCTGCTTGAAGAAGGCCATCGCCTGATCGCGCGACGTGGGGCGGAAGTTTCGTTTCCGCAGGTTGTCGACGAACGTCATCAACTCCTCAGGGGTGCCGTCGGGGATCTCGGGCACCTCGGGGACTCCGCTCTCCACCTCCGCCTCGGGATCGGCAACGTCATCGACAGCCACTTGGGCTGCTGCCCGCCCGGATGTGATCACAAGTCCGCTGAGCCCCAGGAGCGAGGCCCCGACGCCCGAGACACTCACGAGGGATAGGCAAAAGCGACGGAGACTCGCAGACACGGCAGACATGGAATCCTCCCAGGGATGCTCCCGGGGGAGCAGGGGCGCGAACGGACGGAACTTCTTCCGCGAGATCGTACCGGGCTGGCCCCGACCCGGGCAATGCAGGAGGGCGGAATTCATCGGCCACGGCCGAGAAGCCCGGCAGAGAAGGGGAGGGGCCGGGGAGAGAGGCCCTCAGCGAGGCGCTCTGGGGGGGGCGCTCTGGGCCGGTGGAAAAAGGTCAGGGATGACTTTTTCCACGGGCTGATAGCGGCAGCCGATCAGTGGACGATCGTGCGGAATCGCACAAATCCGCTCTGGCCTGGCTTGAGCGTGCCGCTGAACTTCCAGGAGAGTTTCGTCGATCCGTCCTCTCCGCGGGCTGTCGCGATGTCGGCAGGAAGGTTCGACACCGGGCTCCCTTCGATGACCTCAAGGCGACCGGGGACCGCATCCACCAGCACCACATCGGTGAGGGGGCGGTCGCCGGAGTTGAGCATGAAGATCGTGAAGTCGAGTTCCTCACCCGGCCTGGCGGTGTCACTGCCAGCACGCTTGCTGAGCGTCAGTTCGCAGCGCCCCGGAGACTCCAGTCGCAGCGTGGCTACGCCATGGTCGACCGCCAGCACGTCGGCGGCCTCGCCGTTGACGGTCACCTGCGCGGCTGAGACGCAACTCCATGCCAACGGGACTTCGATCCGCATCTTGAGCCGAGGCGCATCGACGTTATGAACTCTCTCGGGGAGGAGATCGAGGACGCGGGCGGCGGGGCCGTCGAACGCCTCCTTGAGCCGCGGCGGCACCACCTTGTCGACGGCGAGTACCGGAATCCGATCCTCGACCGACAGCCCCGGCTGGACGCGGCGGGCGGCGACCAACTGCGTCTGCTGCGTCTTGTCGCAGACGCCCTGCCCAACGGCCTCGGCTTCGGCGAGGGTATCGAGCGCCAGGCCGCGGGGAGCGGTGAGAACCGCATTCTCGAAGGGGCGTGTCACCTGACGGACGGATGAAAAACGAGGAGCATAGACGCAGGTGCAGTTCGACTCCACGAGGCAGGCCTGCGCCTCGGCCATCTCGTCGAAATCTGGTTTTGGGCCGCCGGCAGCGCGGTACCGGGCCACGGTGTCACCGGATGTGATGTTGCCGATGCCGCTTTGCCCCTGCGGGTACGCGGGCTTTTGGTGGTCGCCACCGTCGCACACCAGGCAGGGACCGACCACCGGCAGCGGGATGATCGGCAGGCCGACTGGCCCACAGGCGGAGTCCTGACAGGCTCCCTCCTGGCAGCCGCCACCGCGGCCCACCAGCCGGTTGGCAGGGAGGCGGCAGGCCGGACCATGGCAGGCAGTCCCCCGACAGGCCGGACCACAGGAGGCCCCACCAGCGTGGACGGGGCCAGCGCCAGCAGGGGACCAGCCGCCGACAGCCACGACTGCGGGACCGCTTCCCAGCGGCACCGGCAGCACAGCGCCACTCGGGGCGAAACGGGGCAGGGGAGGGGAGGGGATTTCGAGGCCGGCACGCCGGACCGCGCTGTCCCGCACGGCGCTTGCCGTTTGGCTATTAACGGGTGTGGTGGCTGACGTCGTTTTGGGGCTTGTATCCGCTGCTGCTCCCGGGCCGTCGATGGAGTCTGCCTCGGCCACAATCGCGGTTGCCATGAACGCCGACACCGCAGCCGGCGGCGCCGTGATCGAGCGGCACGATGCCAACAGAACGGCTCCGGCGGCGATCGTCAGCCAGCGGATCAGAGGCGCGGCACCAGCGGGCTTCATGGCACGACTCCCGGGGTGGGGAGCCGATTGCCAAGGATCAGTTCGGCGACCGGGGCGCCCAGTGTGGCGGCGATATCCAAGGCGTCATCGCCAGGCCGGACATCAAACCAATCCGCCGCAGCGATGTCGGCGGTGTCGGGATCGCAGTCCATGTAGACCACCCGCCGCACGAACCCACCATCCAGCGCCATGACGAGGTCGTTCTCGTCGATCACAACCTCCACCGGGAAGCGGTGATCCATGCCGGGGGGAGTTGCCAGACGGGCGAGGATGCGGAGCGTCGGATAGACCTCGAGCCCTTCGTATCCACCGAGACCACCGATCCGGAGCCGGTAGGTCGCGCCCACCAAGAGCGCGGTGCGGAACGGGGCGGCTTGCGGTGCCGACCACCCCTCGAAGGTCTCTGCTGAGACCGTCATCCCCTTCGGCCCCCGGATCGAAACCGGCTGGAGTGCCACGGCAAGGGAGGCTTCCGGACAGGGACCGGCCTGCGGGGGTCGGTGGGCGCCAATCGCTCCCGGCATGGGTGGGCTGACAAGAATGCCCGCCGTTCCATCCTCCCCGACCTCGGCGCCCTGGAGCGTCGCGATGGGGAGGATGAAACTGGCGGCTGTCAGCAGCCCACAGACCACCCGCAGCACGGTCCCTGTCCGGACGGCCTCCCGGGACAGCGTCCCGGCAGCCTGCCACCGCGCTGTCGTACCGGCCGTGCGTCCGGTGTTGCGGTGAGTGTTCATGGGAAGTTCGTCGAAGCTGTGAAAGAGTGCGGTGAGACAAGGGAAGAGACTTCAGGGAAGACAACCGTCGCAGACCCAGCCGGAGGGGATGTGCGGGCCGTGTTGAAACCGGCCCGCACATCAGACTCTGGGCCGCTCAGGGGATGTAATCCTCTGGGGCCGGCGGGCACTCACCAGCCGCGGTGTCGGGGTCTGGGCCACCGTTGCCGACGAACCGCAGCCGGTCCTCGTCAGGCTGGCGGAGCCGGATGTTCGGCACGTCAGACCGTTCCAAGATGTAAGCCCGGTGTGCCGGCTTGGGGTAACTCAGGCCGGGATACTGCTGCACGTGGAGCTTGAGTTCGCTCGTCGGGGCCGGGATATGCATCTTGGTGTGATTGGTGATCGTGTGCCGTCGCAGACCAGCGGGGACCCCCAGTGGGATGTGGGCCGGGCCTGGCAGTCCGATCGGCGTGCCGGTGATTGGCATGCCATACACGGGAGCTGTCATCCCAGCCAGGAACGCCGGCGGAAGTTGCGATGGATCACCACCGCAAGGCACGCCCAACGGCATCGGACAGGCCGCCGAACCTCCTGGCCCCCCAGCGCCACCCGCTCCACCATTGCCGGCCAGAGCCCCAGCGCCTCCCCTACCGGGAGACTCCAGATCCTTGTTGCCGATGCGGATGATCGCCATGATCGAACCGCGACGGTCCGCCTCGACGACCGGATCGCAGCCGGGATCGAGCCGTGTGCTCACCAAGGTCTCGACTCCGGCGACGGCCAGTTCCTGGTATTCCGGATCGGGGAGGTAGACCACCTTGGTGACGAAGTTGCCGCTGGTCACCTGGTCGAGATCCTCATCCGTGAGTTGGAAGGGAATGGCATTGTGCGCCAGGAAGGCATCGGTCCGCGGAGTGACCGGTGCCACTTCCAGCGTTGGATAGAGTTCCAGCCCCTCCTGTCCGGGGATGTCGGTGAGCTTCAGCCGGTAGATCGCCCCCTGCACGAAGTCGTAGCGGCCTGGCGTGATCAACGGCTCGGAGTCGAAACCGCCGAATTCCGTGACGTCCCAGTGGATCTGCATGCCGTCGGGCCCGATGAAGCCGATCTGCGAGACCGGGGCATTCATTCCGTACCCGGGCCCGCCCATCCCTCCGGGGCCCCCCATCCCTCCGGCATCGACGCCGTTGGCGGCCAGCATTTCTTCGTAGCCCACCGGGGAGATGACTCCCGGCCCGGGGCCTTCGACACCCGGCCCGGGGTGCTGGAGCATCGCAGCCGGTGGGGCCACGTTGGTGTGCGGAGTGGCGACCGGCCGGATCTGTGCCAGCCCCGTGAAGGGCGAATTCGCCGGGATATGGCAGCCGGTCAAGGAGGCTGCCAGCGACAAGCCGACGAAGCCCTGTAGATGTCGTTTCACCATCGGATCACCTCCAAAGCCTGCGATCGGGTCGCGTGTGCCTGCTCGAACAAAATTCGTCTGCCATGCCTCTGCGAGCACCGGAGGTGGGAATCCACCTTGGGCCCGCCGGGTGGGCCTCCGTACACTCGTGTCCCACGGCAGATGCCGTAAGACCCGCGACCGGACGCCATCACCCGCCCCAACAAGTTCGTCCAGAAACCGATCATTTCTTTGGTAAAACCCTCAAACTCGTGACGACCGTACCGGACACCCTCCCCCGCAGACTCCCCGGATTGCGTCGGCTCCGCCGGCGACCGTCCCCGAGGGCGTTGTGCCCTCAGCCCCTGCGCCCACGCGGCATCACCCTGGCGATGGTCGGAGCGTGGCTGTGCGTGTGGTTGTTTGCGGGGCCGGCCAGGGGGCTGGTCGATGCCCCGCTTCCGGCGGACGGGGCCCCGGCAACCGGCGGCAGCGTCTACCAACGGGCGGCCACGGCCGACTTGCCGGCGACTCCGGACGTGATCGATGCTTCGACCGCGGTCACCGCCGCAGCAGTCTCGCCTGTCGCAAGCGTTGCGGCCGCTCCCGGGCCCGAGGAGTCGGCAATCGATCAAGCGGGGAGGGCGGAGCGGGTGGTGGCGGCGGCGTTTGGCGGCCTCACCCGGACCCCGGCGCTCTCGGCCCGCGTCCGTCAATTGGTACGGGTTGGTGACACCGTTCTCAAGGGAACTGGGCGCTACATTCAGTCTGGTGTCGCTGAAGATCAACGCTACCGCTACGAATACCGGCTCAGCGCCAAAACCGAGGAGTTCGAGGTCTTGGACATTTGCGATGGTCTGTTTGCCTGGAACTACCGTCGCCTGGGGCCGCATCCTCCACACGTGGAACGGATCGATGTCCGCCGTGTCCGTGAGCGCCTGGAATTACTGGGGATCGGGCACCGCAAGGACCAATCCGCCTATCTGGGGGGCGTGCAACGCGACTTGGCGCTGCTGCGGCAGTACTTCCGCTTCGTCTCCATCACCTCGGCGATGATCGATGACGTGCCGATATGGAGTATCGAGGGGACCTGGAATCTCGATGCGTTGGCGTGGCTGCTCAAGGATCAGGCCGAGGCGATTAAGAGTGAGCAGGGAGTGGGGCCCCAGGACATCCCCGAAGGGATGCCTTGGAGTGTGCGGTTGGCGATCAGCAAGCGGGAATTGTTCCCCTGCCGGATCGAGTGGCTGGCAATTCCCGGTCGCCGGCCTGTGCCCCCCCAGCCGACACAGGTTGTGGGCTTGCTCGAGTTTTACGATGTGCGGATCGGTGACCCGATCGATGTCTCGGTGTTTGTGTACAAGCCAGCCACCGAGGGGCTTGCCGATATCACCGAGACCTACGTTCCCAACGTCCATCCGATGCGGCAGTGACCGGGGGCAGTGTTTGCTGTCCCATTCACGAAGCGCAGCGATCGCCGCGCCACCCCGCCCCCAGCAATCGCACCGCGGCATCGATGGCGGCCAGCATGCTTGCCGGATCGGCTCGTCCGCAGCCGACGATGTCGAATGCGGTGCCGTGAGCCACGCTCGTCCGCACCAGCGGCAGCCCGAGGGTGATATTGACGGCCCGGTGCATGCCCAGCAATTTCACCGGAATGTGCCCTTGGTCGTGATACATGGCCACTACGCCATCGAAGGCTCCCCTGGCGGCCCGGAGGAAGAGCGTGTCGGCGGGGAACGGACCGCTGGCATCGATCCCCGCAGCCACGAGTTCTGCCACTGCGGGGCTGATCACGTTCCACTCCTCGTCACCAAACAGCCCTCCTTCGCCACCATGCGGATTGAGGGCCGCGACGGCGATCCGCGGCCGACGGCCGAGGAGCGCCGCGAGCAACGGATCGAGCCGGCGGCCGGCGGCAACGATACCGGCCACTGATACCTTCGCGACGGCCGTGGCCAGCGATTGGTGCAGCGTGACGTGCACCACTCCCAGCCCGCGGCCACCGTCGTGGCGGTCTTGAGGATCCTCGGCAGGGAGCCAGAGCATCATCGAGGCGTCATGGTCGGGGAGGCCGCAGGCCCGCGCCAGCCATTCGGTGTGTCCGGGGACGCCGTACCCGGCGGCGTGGATGGCAGCCTTGTTGAGAGGACCGGTGACCAGCGCTGCGGCACCAGCCTGTGCCCCCCGCACCAACCCCCAGGCGGTTTCCAGTGCCGTCATCGCCGCCCGTCCGCCGGCAGCGGAGATCGTTCCTGGTGTGACTATCGTCTCTTGTGTGACTGCGGAAGAATCGCCACCGGGATCGATCGCCAACACCGTCCCAGGGTCCGATGGGCGTTGATCGGCCGCAGTTACCGCTTCCACCGACACCCTGGGGAGCCCGGGGATCGTTGCCAGCACGCCCCGCAACAAGCCCGCCGGCGCCACCACCCGCAGCCGGGCGCTGCGGTGCGCCGGCGTCATCACCCAAGACTGGAGCACCACCTCGGGACCGATCCCGGCGGGATCGCCGCAGGTGACGAACAGGGCCGGCAACGCCGCGGATGGGTGGGTAAGTGTCTGCATGGGGCTTGTCCGGGAATGATCCTCGCTGTGGCTGTGCTTGCGCGGCACACCCCATCAGCCTATAGTCATGCCACGCTCACCGCATCCGGCGGTGGCCTTTCCTCAGGCAGGAGCCAGTCACTCGATGGAACGCGTCTTCTCCCGGGTCGCCACGTTCGCGGTGGCCCTGATGCTCGCCACCGCCGGCCTCGGCCTGTGGCTGGGCGATCTCCACGGCCAAACCGATCAGGCGGTGCTCCGCTGGGGGACTGTCCACCGGCTCTCCGGTATCTTTGCGGCCTTGATGGTCGTGCTGGTCAATAGCCTTGCCGTCACCTACTTCATCGGTACCGGGAGGTGGTGCCGGGAGGTGGTGGAGACGTACAGGCTGTCGCCGGCCCTCACCGACCGGGCCCGGGCGATCAAGCGGTCGGCCTTTCCGTACGCCCTGTTGGGGATGCTGGCGGTGGTGTCGATCGTTGCTCTGGGAGGGGCCGCAGACCCGGCGGCGGGCCGCCCCGGTTCACAGAATTGGGTGACTCCCCACCTTGTTGGGTCGTTGGCCCTGGCGGCGGCGATCACCTGGTGCTTCCAGTCCCAGCTCCCCCCCCTCCGCCGCCAGCAGGCCCTCATCGAGGAGGTCTTGCGGGAGGTGAGGGCTATTCGCGATGCCCGGGGCCTCGACATCGATACCACTGGCGGGCAGCGATCAGGGCCAGCGGGCGATCAGCGGGCAGCAGCGGGATCGTGATCGGCGGCGGCGTGCACCCTGACGGCACGGGCATCGGCCGCCTTGGCTCCTTCCAGCACGGTGATCCCCCAGGCCACGAGAATCCCCAGGGCCAGCGATGCCGACAGCAGGACCCGATCGTGGCTGTGAAACTCCACCTCCGGCAGGAGGTCGGCTGCGGCGATGCAGAGGAAGGCCCCGGCCGCCATGGCCAGCACCGCGCCGAGAACGAGGCTGCGGCCGTCCCCCACGCCCCGGAGGCTGACCAGGAAGACGACCGCCCCCGCAGGGACCAGCAACGCGTAGGCGAGGTTCACAAGCCGTCGCTGCGCGGAGGTTGATCCCGCCCTGATCATCAGCGTGGCGATGACGCCGGCATCGAAGGGCTTGTGAAGGAGGATCGCCAGAAAGGTGGCACAGCCCGCCAGCCATCCGCCTCCGCCCCCATTGGCGCTTCCATTGACGCCGACGGCTGCCGCGAGCGCCGCGCCATCGGCAAGGCTGTGGACTGCGAGGCCGGCAAAAGCCCCGCACCATCCCCACCGGCCGGCCTCCCCGCCATGCCCCGCCTCCGCCAGTCGCCCGTCGGAAGCAGCGTGGTCATGGTCATTTTCCCCATGCTCTGGATGACAGTCCGCAGAACATGCTGTGGGATCGACGGCGTGGTGAGCGTGCCCGTGGAAAGCACGCTCGAGGAGGAACATCAGGAAAAAGCCCCCCAGCACCCAAGGGACCACATCCTCGATCCGACCGCCGAATGCTGCAGATGCGTGGGGAAGGAGGTGGAGGAGAGCCACCCCCAGCATGATCCCACCGGTGAACGACAAGAGCACCTGCATCCGCCGGTGGCCGAGGGTGAGGAAGGCCACCGACGAGCCGCCAGCATACGCAGCGGCCGCGATCAGCAGTAGTTCAGCCGCGAGCACCACTGAAGAACTCACAGCGACGCCCAGGAGGGGAAGGGGCATGATGGGCCTGGGGCGGTGGGCGGCGGAAGGATCCCCCATGATCCATCCCCGGCGTCACCGCGGCAAGGGCCGTCGAGGGGGACGGTCAGCGGCGGTAATTCCACGGCGCCGGGGCCTGCATCGATCGGGCCGCCTGTTCCATCTGCTGTCGGGTGTGTTGCCGCATGTGCAGCGTCCGTTCGCTCCAGGCTGCGTCGCCGGCTGCCAACACCCCCAATGCGATCACCAGGACATAGGTCAGCAGGTTCGACCAAGCCTCGCCACCATAAAACTTGAAGGCCGTGCCAAACGACGTCTTGAACTTCGGGCCAAACTGCCCAAGTTTCACGCTCCAGATCTCGTCGAGAACGAGGTGGGTCAAGTACCCCAGAACCACAGCACTGGCAATGAAGTAGCGACGGAGCGGATCCTCGGCACCGAAGGCCAGAAAGGCGATCTGGCCGACGACCGCTGCTGCCGGAAGGCTGTGGTACATGCCGCGGTGGGTGGCGTGCTTGGTAAGAACCCAAGAGAGGCCGAAGCGGATCGCCAAATAGATCGCTGCACCGGCGAGAATCATCGATTCCAGAGTCATCCCCGCCTGCTCGAAGCGGTGGATCATCAGCATCGGCACCACCGCCGCAGCGAAGGCCACGCTCTCGCGGAGGGGGACCCCCGGACCGCTGTCGAGGTCAGGGAGCATCCCAGCCACGGCGCAGAGGCCGCCGGCGAGGGCACAAGTCGAGGGGGGCATGCCACCGACGGACCAAGCCGCGGCGGCGTAGCCCGCCCCGACAGCGGTCGATCCGGTGATGTGCACGCGGAAGCCGGGCACCGCAACCCTCCCTGGCGACAATGTCCATTCCCGCCGCCAGCGCCGTCAAACAATGACGCGGACGGAGGCTGTTCCATTCGGCTTCATGCTGAATGGGGTGCAGACCCAAGGGAGTTGTCGGCACTGGGATCGCGTGAGCGTCAACAGCCTCCCCCCGCGCCCCCCTTGCTTCCGGATAGGAAATGTCGCTGTGGAGCCGATCTCCCGCCGTTTGAGAGCAGTCCACGCATCTTGTGAGACCGCGCAAACCAGCATGGCTGCGCAGGTCGGCAGCCTGAGGTGGTATGGGCTGTCTGCGCAGGCGGCCGGATTTGCTGTTTCGGCATAGACGCCCCATCTACCGCAGATCACCCAGGCGTTTGAGGCAACCCCAGCCACACCCCTCTTGTCGGGCTGCGGACGGGCTTGGTGATGGCGTGCCCTCCCCTTGCCTGCCCCGGCTGCCAAGGGGCCGCGATCGATGGCCGGGAGATGGACGCCGCCGCGGGCGAAATGCCCTTCGGTTGCGGCTTTGGAGCCTCTACACTCCCGCCCCCCTGGCAGGCCGCGGTAGAGACGGCATGCCGGAGCAGTGCACCGATTCCCATCCAGTAGGAGTGCGACCGTGGCCGTCGAGGGATACGACCTTGTGATGATCGGCATCCTCGCCGTGGCTGCCCTGCTTGGCTACTTCAAGGGGATGGTCTGGCAGTTGGCCTGGATCGCCGGCATCGTCGCCAGTTCATTCGTGGCCCTGCGGTTCGCCGCGCCACTGGCTCCCTACTTTGGACAACAGGCTCCCTGGAACCGCTACATCGCCATGCTGGCCCTCTACGCCGGCACGTCGCTGGTGGTGTGGTTGGTGTTCCGGATGATCGCGGGAGCGATCAATGCCGTCCATCTCTCGGCCTTCGACCACCAACTCGGACTGCTGCTCGGATTGGCCAAGGGAGCGCTGTTGTGCGTCGTGATCACGTTCTTCTCAGTGACGCTTGCCCCCGCGTACCGTCATCAGATTGTGGCCAGCTACTGTGGGCGCTTTGTGGCTGATCTCATCGTTCGCGCCGACACCTATCTCCCCAAGGAGATTCACGACACCGTCGATCCGTTTGTGAAGCAGTTCGAGCGGCAGTTCGCCCAACCCGGTGACGGCCGCGCCGACGCTCCCGGAGGGTTGCCAGGGTTCGGACAGTCAGCATCCGCGAGCCCTGCGGGCCAAGAACTGTCGCTGCAGTCGCTTATCCAAGGCGTGAGCTCGGCCGCAGCGTGGGCGGGAGCAGAGCAGGGGGGGGTGCAGCAGGCCGGCGGCACGCTCCCACCGGGAAGCGCCTGGTTCGTCCCCCGCGGTGGCCAACCCCAGTCCCAGGCCATTCCATCCCAGACGCTGCCGGCCGGCTTCCAGTCACTGCCGGTTGCCCCGGCGATGGGTGCTCCGCAAACCCCACTGCCTCCGCGTACCAACGGCAGCCGTTACGGTGCTCAAATCGGATCCCCTCCGTCCACTCCCTCTGCCTTTCCCGTGGGCGCTCAGACACCGTTGCCGGTCCGCTGACAGAGCGTTTGGACACAGAGCTCTCGCTGCAGAAATCCCGCCTTCAAAAACCGCCGGCGTGCGGCAGGGGAGCGGGAATGAAAAACGCCAAAAACCCCGGCGAAAACCGATGCGGAAACGGACATAAGAGACATTATCGGACGTTGGGGAGAGGGGAAGAAGGGGGCCTCAAACAGGCCTTTTCGTGACGCCAACCTGCCGCCAATCCAGCGCCGATCAGCATCCGGGCAGACCGCGACAGACACCGCCCGAAAAGCGATCGATGCCAAGGCGCCCATACCAGAGGCTCCCATCCCAGAGGCTCCCAGCCCTCAGGCCGTCGTCTGGTCGGCCTCGAGGAAGCGGCCCATGGCGCGGAACTTTCCGTAGCGGGCATCGACCAAGCCCGCGCCCGATTGCGGGATGAGTTCGCGGAGCGTTCGCACCAGATAGTTCTTCACCCGACTGGCCATCTGGCGTGGATCGCGGTGCGCGCCGCCGGGCGGTTCTTCGATGACCGCATCGATCACCCCCAAGCCTTTGAGATCGTGCGACCGCATCTTCAGCGCCCGCGCCGCCTCGGCCTTGTGTTCGGCACCCTTCCAAAGGATCCCGGCACACCCCTCCGGACTGATGACGCTGTAGTAGGCATGTTCGAGGACGGCCACCCGGTCACCAACGCCGATCCCCAGGGCGCCCCCTGAACCCCCTTCGCCAATCACGACACAGACCACAGGCACCGGGAGGGTTGCCATGAGGAACATGCTCTCGGCGATCACCTGGGCCTGGCCCCGTTCCTCGGCACCGACGCCCGGATAGGCGCCGGGAGTGTCGATCAGGCAGATCACCGGGAGGCCGTACTTGGCCGCCAACCGCATCTTGCCCATCGACTTGCGGTAGCCCTCCGGGTGGGCACAACCGAAGTGGCAGGCCTGCCGCTCGGCGAGAGTCTTTCCCTTCTGGTGACCGACGACCAGTACCTTGTGGCGGTCGAGTTTCGCAAACCCGGTCAGCATTGCCGGGTCGTCGCCAAACGACTTGTCGCCGTGGAGTTCGACGAACTCATCGAACACCAGGCTCAGATAGTCGCTCGTCTTCGGTCGGTCGGGATGGCGGGCCACTTCGACAGTCTGCCAGGGATCGAGGCTGCCGAAGACCTTTTTCTGGACATCGACGAGTTCCCGCTTGAGGCGGCGCAGTTCCTCCTGCTGCCCGGCGCCGAGCGGCGCGGCCTCAAGCGTCGTGATCCGGTCCTCGATTTCGTAGATCGGCTTCTCAAGCGGAAGCCGGTGCAGGCCTCGGGACATGGCTGGGGGCTCCGAGCACGGGGGGGAACGGGACCAACCCGGTACTTTCCCACGGCGACGGAAGCAGAGTCAATTCGAGTTGGCACCGCGGAAAGGGGGAAAAGGTCAGGGGTGTTTTTCCACGGGCATTGAGTCGGCCCCCGGATCACGCTCGAAGAGGCGGATGGTCTTCAGCCCGCGGACGACATCCTGCATCGTCGCTGGCCGGTCGGCGAGTTTTTTGGCCATCATCTGCCGGATGAGTTTTGACGCTGCCGGGGTGACGTTGCGGTTGGCCGCTTCGACCACCGGAGGATTGGCATAGATGTGTTTGCCGAGGAGGTCGTTCTGGTCGCTGCCGGTGAATGGGGGCGCTCCGGCGAGCATCTCGTAGGCCACGCAGCCGAGGGAGTAGACATCGGAGCGGAAATCGGGGGGTTGGCCGCGGATCTGCTCCGGAGCCATGTAGCTTGGCGTGCCCTGGGCCTGCTTCTTCGTCCACAGCAACTTTCCCAGGAAGCCCGGGGGCTGGGCCGCGATGGCGTAGTCGAGCACCTTCACATCGCCATCGGGGCCGACAAGAACATTGGCCGGCTTCACGTCGCGGTGCACCCACCCCAGACCATGGAGATGCCCGAGCGCCTCCGCGATCCCGGTGAGGATCTTCACCACCTTTGGCCTCGTCCGCTCGCGCTCGGCCGCCGAGGCCCCACAGCGGCGGAGGTTGGGATGCTGGAAGAGATCCATCACCAGGCAGAAGAGCCCTTGGTACTCCGAGAGCCGGTGGACACGGATCAGGTTCGGGTGCTGGAGGTTCTGCCCGACCCTCAACTCATGCTCCAGTTGGCGGCGCTGCGAACGGTCGCGCGAGTACTCCGGTACCAAGATCTTCACCGCCACCTGGGTGCCGGTGGAGGTGTCGAACGCACTCCACACCTGGCATTGCCGGCCCATCCCCAGTTGCTGCTGGAGAGTCAGAGGTCCGATGCGATCAGGGAGTTTTGCCATGGAGTCGTTTGGTCGCTATCGGGGAGGACGGAATCAGAGATCGAGTCAGGAGGTCGTCGCCGCCGGCGCCGGCCGGAGGCGGGACGGGTCCAGCGTGATCGACAGCAGCACCAGTCCCTGGGGGGGAGCGGTCGGACCGGCGGCAGGGCGGTCTCGCGCTGCCAGAGCCTCCGCCATCCAGCCAGGCTGCCTGCGGCCGCAGCCGACCAACACCAACGATCCGACGATGATCCGCACCATGTTGTGGAGGAATCCATTTCCCTCCACCTCGACCCACACTTCAGCGTCAGACAGGTCGTCGCCATTCCTCCGCCGGAAGATGTCGAGACGATGGATTGTGCGCACTTTGGAGAGCCGTGAGGAGGGCGTCGTCTCAAAACTTGTGAAATCGTGCTCCCCCACGAGGGCGGTGGCAGCAGTCTGCATCAGGCCGGCGTCGAGGCGGCTTTTCCGGCGCCAGACGAGGTGGCGCGCAAGCACCGGCCGCCAGGGGGCATCGTGGATCCGGTAGCGATAGGTCTTGCTGACAGCGGCCCACATCGGATCGAAGCCTGGCGGTGCCTCCTCGCCGGCGAGGACGGTGATGTCCGATGGCAGCCTAGCATTGAGGGCCCGAACCCATGTCCCAGCCCCGAGGGCACTTGAGGTGTCGAACGACACTTCCTGGGCCAACGCATGGACGCCGGCATCGGTGCGACTCGATCCCCGCGGCCGGATCTCCTCGCCGCTCACCGCCCGGATCGCCTCGGCGAGGGTCCCCTGCACCGTTGCCTGCCCGGGCTGCAGCTGCCAACCGGAGTATTGGGTCCCCTCGTAGGCCAGCCTGAGGCGGATCGTGCGGGTCATGCCCGCACCGGGGCGCCGAGTGGCCGCGTCCCCAGGCGGGCGGCAAGCACCTCGGCGATCTGCACAGCGTTGGTGGCGGCCCCCTTCCGCAGGTTGTCTGACACGCACCACAGCGCGATGCCATTGGGCCCGGAGTCATCCTCCCGGATCCTCCCCACGAAGACTTCGTCCCGGCCGCTGCAGTCGCGCGGCATGGGATAGATCTTCTGCTCCAGGTCGTCGACGACGATAATCCCCGGCGCCAAAGCGAGCAACCGCCGTGCTTGGGCAGCGGAGAGTTTTGTCTCGGTCTCGATAAGGATCGACTCACTATGGCAGTTGGCCACCGGCACGCGGACGCAGGTAGCACAGATACCGATCGACTCATCGCCGAGGATCTTCCGCGTCTCGTGCACCATCTTCAGCTCCTCGCTGGTGCTGCCGCCGGGGCGGGGTGAACCGATCTGTGGGATCAGATTGGCGGCGATGGAGTGCGGGAAGATCGCCTTCGTCCCCCCCCTGCCCTGCAGCCAGTCGGCGGTGGCCTGTTCCAGTTCCTGTGTAGCTGCCAATCCCGCTCCACTCACCGCCTGGTAGGTGCTGACGATCACCCGCCGCACGCGCGCAGCGTCATGGAGCGGCTTGATGACCATCACCATCTGCGTCGTCGAGCAGTTGGGGCTGGAGATGATCCCGTGGTGTTTGTCGATGTCGCCGGGATTGACCTCCGGGATCACCAGCGGCACGTCGGGGCGCATGCGGAAATATCCACTCTCGTCGACGACGACGGTCCCCCGTTCTAAAGCCCAGGGCACGAACTCGGCGGCCACCTCGTCAGGAGTACTGCCGATGGCGATCGCTACGCCGTCGAACGACTCCGGCCGCAAGACCTCGACGTCAAACGTGGTCCCGGCAACCGTGAAGGGCTTCCCGGCAGTCCGCGGCGACGCCAGCAGTTTGATTCGCCGAGCGGGAAATTTCCGCGCCAGCAGCGACTCGATGATGATCCGGCCCACGGCGCCAGTGGCGCCCACGACTGCGATGGTGTCGATCATAAAATCGGTTTCCAAGGGATCTGCAAAGACGGGGTGCAACGAACAGGCTGGGCTCTCGGGAACCAGGGGCGACTGTCGCGAAAAACGGGTGTGGGGGAGTGTGGAGGGAGGGAGGTCAGCCCCGGGACCGCAGCCGCGTCCACAGGGCCCGCCAGTTGTCTGCCGGCACGAAGGCAAGGTTGGCGGCGATCATCGTGATGGCGAATTCTTTCATTCCCATAGCGGCGCCGATGCCGGCGTGCACCAGGATCGCCATGGCGATTGCCAGCCGGCGGGTGAGCCGTGGCCAAACGAGTGCTGGGTACGACACTTCCCAGAACAGCGTACCCAGCGTGAGAGCGTTGACCAGCAGCGGGTGGCGGGCCAGCCAGGTGATGTCGAGGGTCCGGTAGCGGCTGTTGGCGGCCGCCCCCCAGAGAGCCGTCCCCTCCCACCAACTCACGCCGAGCAATTTGGCGATCCCGGAGAAGAAGTAGACGATGCACAGATGGACCTGGATCAGCCGGAGGGCGATGTTGGCAGCCACCGACGGCGTCGCGGCTGCGGGCAGGAGGCCCAGCCGCCGATCGAGCGACAGGACCGCCCCCGATGGCCCCACCGCCAGCGGGATCAGGAGCATCCCCAAAGCGTCGTCAAAACCGAACACCGTCAGGGGAGTGCGGTTGGCGGCGCTGATGAATCCCACCAGTGACACTGCCGCTGCCACCGGTGTCGCCAGACCCACCGCCAAGCAGACGCCCGCCACCAGTGTGATCAGCGTGAGGACGCGGATGGCCGTCGGCGAGCGGGCGGCGAAGAACCAACTCCACTGCCAAGGCTGATCGTTCATCCTCCAGACGTCGCCGTCCCGCAGCCAACCCGATGGACCGAAGAAGGCATCGACATCCATCAACCACACGCAGCACGACCAAGCGAGCATTGTGCCGGCAATGATCCGCACCACCGCCAGCGGCAGCGGATCGGCCGGGGTAAACCAGAAACTCCGCCAGGCATTCGCCCAGGAAACGCACCAGCCCGCTCCCCCCTGCCCTGACGCTTCGTCGTCTCGCGTGGCAACCGCGCCACTTCCCCCCTCCCCTGACGGAGTCGAGACCGCGGTCCCACCGGCCCAAGGGCCCGGGATGATATCGGATTGCCGACCGGCCCGGTCGGTATGGGGCGGACGGTGGCGGCGGCTCATGGGCGATTGGAGGCTGGAGGGGCAGAAAGGGCGAAAGTACCCAGCGGCGTCTCGCCGTCGGGGGCTGACTTCCCAGCGAGGAAATCCTCGGGAGTCGGCAGGTCGAACTCGATCATCATAAGATCAACTTCGACGCCACCGTGCCGCCTCAAGAGCTGCCCTGCGACCCCCATCACCAGCGGTTGCCATTGCGGCTTCCCCTCCCGGCGAACCTCTTCGGGGGCATCGGGGGGGGGGACCAGCCCAGCGATCTTCTCGGCAATCATGAATCTGCGGTGGTAGAGCAGACGCGGTCGATCGACGTCCGGATCGGGCAGAATCCCGGAGCGGCTCGAGCCGTCGGGGAGTCTCATCGTCCAGCGGATGGCATGACCGGGGCCGGGATCAGGCGCAAAGAACCGGTATCCGTGCCCGAGGTACAGCCCCCCCACCAGCGGGCGCAGTGGTTGGACCAACCGCATCGCCAAGTCGCTTGAGGGCGCGGGGCCAGCCAGCGGTGGCACGATCACCGTTGCCAGGTAGAGGAGAATGGCCAGCGATGCCGCGACGCGGGCGGCGGGCGACCAGGCGGCAGGGGGCAAAAGGCGTGGCATTGTCGATCGGCTGACTTCGGGATTTGGAATCGTGGGGCGGTGGAGTGGCTGCTGTCGCTGCCGGTGGCAACCGCTCTGACCGTCAGGGTCTGAGGCCGTCGGGGTCTGACGTGAAAAACAGGCTGTTGGGCGGGCGCCCCAATCGCCCCCTCGAGGAATCGTTTCGGCCGCCGTTCCCGCGCAACTTGTGGGGGAACTCGCAAGCCAAAAAAAAGCTCCCGCGCGGCATCCACCGCGCGGGAGCAATTGAACACTTGCAACCAGTCGGCTCCAGGATCAGCGGACGGAGACCTGGGCGTCAGCCGAGGCAGTCCGCTGGGCCGGGTCGAGGGTCAGTTCGACCGTTCCGCCGGCGACCAAGTCGAGGGTCTTCGAAACAACCTGCTCCTTGCCGTCGACCATCGTCGCGACACGGATCTCGTAGTTCTTCCAAGTCTGGCCCCCCTTGAGGTTGGTCGTCTCGAAGAGGCGGGTCGCGCCGCTCGACGACGTCTCATTGCCGGCCAGCCAGACTTTCGCGTCAGCGGGGACGTGGAGCGTCAGGCTGGTCTTCGGGGTGGCGACAACGCTGTCGAAGGAGACGTTCGAACGGCCACCGGCCGAGAGCGTGACCGTCTTGGTCTGCTCGCGGGGGGTGCCGTCACGATCGACAACCATCTTGACGACGAACTCATATTCCTTGTCCTTGGCCAGTCCGCGGGACACATAACGGCGGGTGGCACCGGTGGCAGAGGTCTTGGCACCGTTGACGAACACCTCAGCATCGACCGGGAGGTTGACGACGAGCATCGCACCGTCGGCCGGGACCGCGGCTTCGTTGGAGGTCGACGGAACACCGATCACCTCGCTGCCGCCGTAGATCGGCGACTCGCTGATGACCCGCTGGGTCTCAACCGGATAGCCGCTTGAATACCCCGAGGAATAGTCGACACCGCTGGAGTAAGCCGGGGACGAGGAACCACCGTAACTACCGCCACCGTAACTACCGCCACCGTAGGAGCCGCCCGAACTGCCGCCACCGTAGGAGCCACCGGAGCTGCCGCCGGACGAACCGCCCGAGCTGCCGCCCGACGAACCGCCGCTCGAGCCGTGACGATAACTCCGCATCGCCTTCTTGGCGGCATGGTGGGAAAGAAACCCACCCTGTGATCCGGCAGAACCATACGACCCGTAGGAGCCGTAACTCCCGCCCGAAGAACCACCGGCACCGTAGCCGCCGGCACTGCCACCGGACGAACCGCCGTAGGAGCCGCCCGAGCTACCGCCCGAACTGCCTCCTGACGAGCCACCCGAACTGCCTCCTGACGAGCCACCGGAGCCCCCGGAGGACCCGTAACGGTGATGCCAGCCGGCATGCGCGTCGCAGGCTGTCGCCACGACCGCGAGAAAAGTGACAACCCCTGCAAACTTGCAGCAATGACGAAGGACCGACATCAGGATCGTTCTCCCTTTGGATGATTGAGACTGCCCCAGGCCAAGGACCCGCACAGGCGCGGGAACCGACCGTCCGCATGAGCCAAAGATAGTTTGACGGCTAGGCAAAGCAAGAAGCCTAGGGGATATGAGTCGAGTTTAGCGGCCGGTCCTGGCTGGTGGATCGAACGGCTGGGGGGATTGTGGCGGTTGTGCCGCTGGTTTCGCCCCCTGTCGACGCCCAAACGAGGCAGCCGTCGTCACCTTCTGACGCCCTCGATCCGGACGTCATCCGCCTCGAGCCTGCCGGTCGCCCCGAGCATTCCCACCAACAGGATCCCTTCGCGTGCCCAGGGGGGCACCGTGAGCGCGCCTTCGACCCTCCGCCACGGAAACGTCCCCTTTCCGATCGGGAGCATGGCCCGCGACGAGCGACTGCGGCGCTCATCGAAATACTGCACCCCCAATGAGGGTGTCTCTTCGGCGGACGCCGCTTCGCGGATCCCCTCCCCACGCACCGACAGCGACACCTTGAGCCTAGCGATCTCTCGGCCATCGACGGGGAACCCCTGGTACAGTTGCGCTGGCCGCCCCGGCTGGTGATTCTCCAATTTCAAGTAGCGCTGCCCCTGCGGAGCGTCGATTCCCTCGACGACCTCCATCTGCCGACCGTAGTACCAGGCAGTGGGGACAGACGTGTCGGGCAGCAGGTCTTCAAAACTGCTGTTTTGCAGTTGCGGCCGGGTTCCGTCGGGCTGAACCTGCCGGGCGTCCTCGGCGGTTCCGGTCATCGGCACGAACAAGCTCGGAACAAGCGACTCGTGGATCATCTCCCCTCCCCGTTTGGTGAGGAGGACGAGCATCTGCTCGTAGCGTTCGCCGACCGGGATGACCATCATTCCCCCTTCGGCAAGTTGCTCGACCAGCGGCGTGGGGATCTCCTCGGGGGAGCAGGTGACGATGATCTTGTCGAAGGGGGCGTGTTCAGCCCATCCCTGGAAACCATCGCCGATCCGCGTCACGACATTCCTGTAGCCCAACCGTGTCAGGAGTTTCGCCGCCTTCTCTCCCAACGGCCTGTTGATCTCGATCGAATACACCATCTTCACCAAGGGCGAAAGCACTGCCGCCTGGTACCCTGTGCCAGTGCCGATCTCCAGCACACGATCGGTGGCCTTCGGCTGCAGTCGCTCGGTCATATAGGCCACGACGAACGGCCCGGAAATAGTCTGCTTCTCACCGATCGGCAGCGCCATGTCGACGTAGGCCAGATGCCGCTGCGGCGGCGGCACGAATTCGTGACGGGGTGTGCCTCGCATGCTTTCGAGGATTCGCGGGTCGACAACCCCTCCGGCGGCGATGTCGTCCCTGACCATCCGCTCGCGGAGCGCCGCCATCCGTTCGGCGAGTGGCTCCGGAGGGGCCGCAGCCACCACGGTGGTCCACACCAGCATCGCTATCGTCATCCCGCGCCATGGAGCGGTCATCCGTCGTCCCCCGTCCCGGTGCACCCGTTTCATGTCCATCGCTCCCCGCCAGCCTTGGACCACCCCCCTGCCCCACTGCACCGGGCGAGTTTTGCCGCTGGCGATCAATCGCCCCCCGCCCGACGAGGCGGTTCAATCCGGAGCAGTTTCAGTTCGTAGACGAGGACTTCGTTGGGCTCGATCAACGGCGGCAATCCCTCCTCGCCGTAGGCCAATTCCGTCGGCAACACCAAGCGCCACCGCGAGCCCACCGCCATCAGGGGCAAGGCCTCCTGCCATCCAGGCACCGCCTCCTCGACAGCAAACTTCGCCGAAGGCTGCTCCGCATTGGTGGCGTCGAACGTCTGGCCATCGATGTGCGTGCCGCGGTACTGGGTGGAGACGATGTCGGTGGGCTTGGGCTTGGGACCGCTGCCTGCGGTGAGGACTTCGTACTGCAACCCACTGGGGAGTTTGATGACTCCTTTCCTGGTGGCATTGGCTGCGAGGAATTCGGCTCCCTTCTCCTGATGGACCTTTCCGCGCTCCACCATCTCGCGGCGGAATACCTCCTGCTCCTTCTCCATCTGTCCCCAGAACTCCCGCAAGGCACTGGCGATCTGTTCTTCGGGGAGACGGGCCGGCACACCGTTCATGGCGTCGGAGAATCCCTGGGCATACGCGGCGTAGTCAAACGGCGCCTTCTGCGCCTTGAATTCCTCCGCGATCGTGCTCCCCTTGATGAGGCCCAGGGCGTAGCCCAGCGTGCTCTTCGGGGTGTCGAGACCGGCTGATGGCGGGGTGGGAAGCGCCGGCGTTTGCGGAGCCGCCGGCGTTTGCGGGGGAGTGGCCCGGGTCTTGTTGGCCTGCCGGGGCCGAGGAGGGGCTGAACCAGGCTGTGCCCAGACTTCCGGCGGCGGCGGAACGAGTGTTCCAAGCACCAGCAGACACGCAACAGGAATCATCCCCAGGGTGCTGGCCAGAGCACGCTGCCACCAGGATGCCCACCTTCTGTTGGCCCCGGTCCCTTGCCCCAAGATCGCCATGCTGATCCTCCGCTGACCTTTCTCGAAGTCGCCACTCCGCGGACCTCTCGCGGCCTCAGGCCACCCCCAACCGGAACGGTCGCACCGCTCGGAGTGTCCCGCTCGGAGTCTACCAACTCTCAGGCCCGAGCCATTCAAACCCCGGCGGCACCGCCCGGCGGAGGAGTGGGCTGTTCTGCCGGAGGGCGACCCAGCGAGCCTTTGGTGATTTCCAGGAACGCGGTCTCGAGATTCACTTCCGATTCCCGCATCGATTGCAGCTGGAAACCTGCTGCGATCAACCGAGAGGCGATCGGCGACGGATCGTCGACCCCCTCCGCCAGCGTCACCAGCACTTCACCGTCGCGGACTGCAACCCCAGATACCTCGGCCGTCCCCTCGAGCAGGCGGGCTGCCGGCTCCGGTGGTCCAGCGACTCGGATCCGGATCACTGGACGGCCGCGGACCTGCGCCAGGAGTTCCTGAACGTCACCGCACGCCAACAGCCGACCGTATTCGATGATCCCCACGCGATTGCAGATGTCAGCCAATTCCGGAAGGATGTGGCTGCTGACGAGAATCGTCTTCCCCAACCCCTGCAGCCGACGGAGGAGGCCGCGCATCTCGATCCGCGCCCGGGGATCGAGCCCGCTTGCCGGCTCGTCGAGAAGGAGGACCTGCGGGTCGTGAAGGAGCACACGGGCCAATCCGAGCCGCTGCGTCATCCCCCGGGAGAGGCTGGTCACCAATTCATCCCGCTTCACCGTCAGGTCAACGAGTTCGAGCGACCTATCCGCCACGCGGCGGCGTTCGGCACCGTCGATGCGGTAGGCGGCAGCGAAGAACTCCAGATACTCGATGACCCGCATGTCGTCGTAGACGCCGAAGATGTCGGGCATGTAGCCGATCGCCCGGCGGATATCGCGGGGATGGGTGTAGATCGAGTGGCCGCAGACGTACGCTTCGCCCCAGGTGGGGGAAAGGAGCGTGGCGAGGATGCGGATGGTGGTTGTTTTGCCGGCACCGTTGGGGCCGATGAAACCGAACAGATCCCCTTTCTCGAGTTTCAAGTCGAGGGATTCCAGCGCCGAGAAGTCACCGTACTTCTTGGTGAGGTCGATGGTTTCGATCATGGCCTGCGATGATCCAGGGGAATGACGATCCGCCAGAGGGTGGACGTGTCGGCGGATGGAATGAACTGGTCAGGAATTGTCCGGCCGTCTTCCGCGGTTGCCGAGCGGCCCCACACGGTGCCTGACGGTCCACGACCGACAAGCACGGCCCGGTCGATCTGCAGCAGCGGCGAAAGGTCGATCCGCCCCAGCCTTCCGGCCTCGAGAGAGGTGTATGCCTCGCCGCCGGCGGCTGCGTGGAAGCCAGCCATCTCGAGAATCCGATCGATGTCGGTTTCCTCGAGGCTCCAGCGTTCGGTCCGCACCCGATCGAAGACACTCGCGCTGCGGGTCAGCGCCGCGGCGAGCGTCCGTGGCCCCTTGCCGGCTGCGGGAACAAATCTCCCGCTGGGTGCCAAAGTACCGATCTCGTAGTACCAGCCGGCATGGAGCAGCCCGCACTGTTCAAGGGGGAACGGGAGGCGGCTCTCGAGCGAACCGCGGAGCGTGCCTTGAACATCGGCAGTCAGGCTCGACACGACTGCTTTTGCCACTTCATCGGCCATCCATTCCGCTTCAAAGAGCCGGCTGGATGAGGCCGCAATCGGCACGCCAGCCAAGCGTTCAGCAGAGCCTTGATAGCCGTAGGAATCTGCCGCCAGCGACGGATGGGCGGTGGAGGCATCGGTGGCGCCGATGCCACGGCCGGAGATCCCGTACCACGACACGGCCGAGTCGCCTGGCCGAGCAGCGTAGCCCTGCGGCACAGTGACGGAGATGTCGAGGAGGGCGTTGTCCGGCGACCAGACCCCGGCGAAGGATGTCCCCCGGGCGATCCCGGCGGCGATGTCGATGTCGACGATGTCGGCCCGACTGGCCTGCCACCGGTTTCCCTTCCAGCGCCCGGCCGTCCACCAAGCCAGGCCGGTGAATGCCGCCACCAGCAAGGGGAGAGTCAGCCAAGCCAGTCGCGGTCGCCCCCCGCCGCGGGAGACGAGCCACCAGTCGAGCGGATAGAGGCAGCCGATGTAGAGGAGCGCCATCCCGGCGATGATCTCGAAAGGCACGGCCACCACGCCAGGAAAGCGGTCGACTGCCAACCGCAATTGCCCCCCTAAATCGAGGGTCTGCCGGCTCACCTCCCCTGCCCTGCCCGCCTTCGCCGGCCGTCCTCCGAGCAGTTCTACCAGCAGTGAATCGGTGCCCTGCCAGTTGCGAAACGCCCCCTGATCGATGTCGAGACCGATCCAGGTGACCGATCCGAAACCGTGGGCCCGGCGGACGACCAGAGGGAGATCGGTAGGGGAAGTGCATTCCCAGGCCTCGATGGCCCCGTCGATGCCGGCAGGATCGGCAAGCAGCGGCACCTCCAGCCCGGCGAGTGCACCCCGGTCGAGCGGCCGCCCCGCCTTGCAGTAGGTCTCGATTGCAGCCGCGCGTCGCAGCGGCACCATCCGGGCCACGCTGCCTGGCTTCCCGGGAGGCCCCGGCAGCCAAGCGGCAGCGGCGGAGGCGGAGAGGGCTGGCTGTACGGCCGAAGCGCCGGCGATGAACACCAGCCGGCCACCACGCCGCACCCAGGCGTCCATCCCCCGCAGAGCGGCGGCAGTGGGGGGAGCCGCCGACACGGTTCTCCCGCAGACGATGATCGCGTCGGCACCGTCATAATCGAGGCCGTCGGATCCAAGCCGGGCCGGATCGGCGACGGTCACGACCCGGAGCCGCGCCCCGTCTTCCCGCTGCAGCAAGCGCGAGGCTCTCTCAGCGCTGGGCAGGTCGCCGACCACCAACAGCACCCGCTCAGTCGACTCCAGCGGCGGCTGCAGTTGCAGCGCGGTGAGGCCCTGGGAATCGTCTTCCACCAGCACGCGGCCCGCTGGACGACCGAATCGCACCCGCACCCGGGCCTGTCGCGTGCCATCGTCGAGGGTCACGACCTCGGCAGCCGGCGAGCCGACCAACTGGCCATCCGGATCCTCCACCCAGACAGTCACCACGGCCGCTTCAGACTGCGTTGATTCGAGAACCAGCGGGGTCCATGATCCGCAGCGGTAGACGCCGTCGAATCCGACTCGCGACGTCCATTCGGCGTCTCCCCGCGACGCCGCCGGACCGATCGTCAACAGCCACACAACTGCCCACAAACCAGGCATGCACATCTGGCAAAGGAGGCTCCTTATGGGAGACACCCGCCCTCTCCCCAGACATCTGCCCAGGCATCTCCAGAGCGTCGGACGCAGCGCCTCCTTCATGGCTTCTCCGCATCCGAACAGATGCAGGCCAGACGACCGCAACCCGGGCAGCCTGCACCGTACTTCCTGGCCACGGCAGCCTGGAGATCGACATCAACGACGTTGGCAATCGTCGCCAGCCAGGCGAGCACGTCGGCGAATTCAAGCGCAATCTCCTCCTTGGTTCCACTGCGCAGCGCCGTCGCCAATTCACCGATCTCCTCCGTCAGCCACATGAACGTCCCCTCGACTCCCCGGGCGGCGTCCTTGTCGTGGTACATGGCACGGATCAGCGACTGGAATTCCTGGATGGTCATCTGGCGGGTCATGACGATGGTTTCCACGGGCCGGGAAGGGGGGCGACGGGAATGTTTTACCCGGAAGATCCGGCATCTGCGATCTGTCGCCGGCGCGGCGGCGGGACAAACCACGGATAGACCGCCGGCACCACGAAAGCTGTCAACAGTGTGCTGGTGATGATGCCGCCGATGACGACGGTCGCCAGCGGCCGCTGGATCTCCGCTCCGGCACTGCTGGCGATCGCCATGGGGAGGAATCCGAGGCTCGCCACCATAGCGGTCATCAGGACCGGACGGATTCGCACCTCCGCCGTGGAGAGGGCGGCTTCCCGCGGCGACATCCCTGATTGCCTGGCATGCTCGGCACCACTCACCCACACCAGGCCATTGAGCACGGCGACGCCGAAGAGGGCGACGAACCCCACCCCGGCGGCGATCGAGAATGGCATGCCCCGCAGGGAGAGCGCCACGATTCCACCGGAAGCCGCCACCGGCACCGCGCAGAAGATCAGCGCCGCCAGGCGAAACGACTTGAAGCTCGTGTACAGCAGCATGGCGATCAGCCCCAGCACCATGGGGGTGATGAGGGCCAGTCGCTGGCCGGCGGAAACGAGATTCTTGAAATCCCCTCCCCAGGCGAGCGAGTAGCCGGAGGGCAAGGGCACCTCCCGGCCGACGGCGGCCTGCGCATCGGCGACGAATCCGGCCACATCGCGGCCGCGGACGTTGACGGAGACAAACGTTCGTCGTCGGGAGTTCTCGTGCTCGACCGAGGGGGGGCTTTCTTCGGAACGGACATCGGCCAGCTCACCCAGCGGCACCGGCCGGCCCCCCACCGCTCCGACCGGGATCTGCGGCACCAATTCCGGATCCTCCCGCCATTCGCGGGGGAATTTCACCACCAAGGGATAGCGCGGCCGTCCCTCGAAGATCACTCCGGCGGGGATTCCACCCATCGCCGACACCGTTCGCATCACCTCGACTCCGTCGATGCCGTGCCGGGCGAGTTGGTCGGGGCGGACGTCGATCAGCGTTGTGGGCACGTTGGCCTGCCAGTCGGCCCGCACGTCGACGGCGCCTGGAATCCCCCGCAGCACCCGTTCGATCTGCTTGCCAAGCTCGCCCAGGGTGTCGAGATCGTCACCGTAGAGCAGCACGGCGACGTCCGACTTGACCCCCGCCACGAGTTCGTCGACCCGCATCTCGATCGGCTGGCTGAAGCCGAAGTTGGCGCCGGGCGCGGCAGCGGAGAGTGCCTCCGACATCCGCTCCACCAATTCGTCCCGCGAGATTTCCTGGGGCCATGTCCGTCGGGGCTTGAGCATCACCCAGACGTCGGTCTGCTGGACCCCCATAATGTCGTTGGCGATCTCCGGCCGACCGGTCTTGCAGAACACCGTCCGCACCTCCGGAAACGCCCCTAGCACCGTCTCGATGCGGGTCGTCATCGGCACGGAGTCCTCGAGCGTGGCGCTGGGCAGGCGCACCACCTCCACCAGAATGTCCCCTTCATCGAGCCGAGGCATGAACTCGGCGCCGAGTCGGATCGCGACCGGCACCGAAGCCGCTACGAGACTGAGGGCCGCGGCCGTGATCCAGACCGGATGCCACACCGCCGCCTTGGCCAGCGGATGGTAGAAGCGGTGGAAGATCCGCATCAGCAGCGGCTCGCGTTCCGGTTCGCGGGAGAGAACGGTTGCCGCCAGCACCGGCATCAGGGTCAGCGAGATGATCAGCGAACCGAGGAGGGCGAAGAGCACCGTCAGCGCCATCGGACGGAAAAGCTTCCCTTCGGTTCCCTCCAAAAAGAGGATCGGCAGGTAGACCACCGCGATGATCAATTCGCCAAACATCGTCGGCCCGCGAACCTCAATGGCGGCATCACGGACGACGTCGAGTTTGGACTCCCCCGGAGAGGCTGTTCCCAACCGTCGCACGCAGTTCTCCACCATGATCACCGAACTGTCCACGACGAGGCCAAAGTCGATCGCGCCTAAGCTCATCAGGCTCGCGGAGATGCCGGTGGCCAGCATCAGGTTGGCTGCGAACAGCATCGAGAGCGGGATCGCCAGCGACACGATCAGCCCGGCCCGGACGTTGCCCAACAGCAGCAAGAGCACGCCGATCACCAGCAATCCCCCCTCGGCGAGGTTGTGGACCACCGTATCGAGCGTTCGAGCGATCAGTTCGGAGCGGTCGTAGAGGATCTCGAGCTGCACGTCGGCTGGCAGGGTGCGCTGGATCGTCTCCAGTTTTGCCTTGGCAGCCTGGACCACCCGCCGGCTGTTCTCGCCGCGGACCATCATCACCATCCCGGTGACCACTTCTCCGCGGCCGTCCCTGGTCACCGCCCCTTGGCGTGTCAGCGGCTCAATCCCGAC
Source organism: Planctomycetota bacterium (assembly GCA_003669605.1). Taxonomy (GTDB): domain Bacteria; phylum Planctomycetota; class Planctomycetia; order Pirellulales; family UBA1268; genus QWOP01. The sequence continues at coordinate 37,270 of QWOP01000031.1, read as the reverse complement.
ATCCCCGATATTGCGGATCAGGACAGGCACACCCCCCGACGGGCTGCGGACCACGACCTGCTCGATGTCGGCAATGGTCCCCAGCAACGCCTGACCACGGATAAATCGCTGCTCCCCATGCTTGACGATATACCCGCCGCCGGTGCTCTCGTTGTTGCGTTCCAGGGCGGCGAGCACCTCCCCCAGCGTGATCCCTTGAGCGCTCATCCGATCGGGGTCGATCCGCACCTGGTAACTCTTGGCGTACCCACCATGACTGTTGATGTCGGTCACGCCGGGCACCTCGCGCATCGCCGGGGCGATGTCCCATTCGAGGATGCTGCGCAGTTCCATGAGGTTGTGGCGTGCACCACGGACCTCAAACTGCAGAATCTCCCCCAGGGCGGTGCTCAGGCTCCCCAGTTTCGGATCTCCACGGCCGACCGTGATCCGTTGCTTGGCTTCGGAGAGTCGCTCGGCCACCAACTGGCGGGCGAGGTAGATGTTGGTGCCTTCCTGGAAGACGATCGTCACCAGCGAGATCCCGAAGCGGGAGATGCTCCGCACCTCCTCGACATGCGGCAGCCCGCTCATCGACAGTTCGACCGGGTAGGTGACGTAGCGCTCCACCTCCAGCGGCGAGAGCGTGCCTGCTTCGGTGACCACCTGAACCTGAACGTTGACTAAGTCGGGCACCGCATCGACCGGAATCCGCGTGGCCGCGTACAGCCCGCCGACGGACATGAGCACAAACAGCGCAATCACCAGCGCCCGGTTGGTAAGCGACCACTGGATCAGGCCTGAAAGCACCGCCGCCCTCCCGTCCACCACGTCCCTGGGCACAGACACATCGGACGGCTGAAGGCCATCCCAGACCAACTAACTGCCCGTGCTGCCCGCGGAAAAAGTCATGCCTGACGTTTTTCCACTGAGGACATCTCCGGTTTTCTCAAGCGCCCCGCACTCGCGACCGACTCCTGGGGCGAGTTCGGAAAGTTTATCCACAGCCGGCTACTCCTGGTTTTGGAGGAGCACGCTCTTCAGCACGAACGCTCCCTGCAACACCACCTGCTCGCCCTCCTGCAGGCCATCGAGGACCTCCACGAGCCCACCGCTCTCGATCCCCGTCTTGATGTTGGCACGGCGGTAGCGTCCGCCGCTGAGAGGCACAAACACAAACGCCAGTCCCTCGTGCCGCATCACCGCCCCGATCGGGACCACAATTGCCTCGCGGAGAGTGCCCTGGGGGAGATCGACCCAGACAAACATGCCGGGCTTGATATGGGTCTCATTGATGTCGTTGGTGAGCTCCGCAACCAGCGGGACACTCCTTGATTCGGCCTCGACCGTGGCACCCACATGGTGTACTCGGGCGGTCGTCTCGTGCCGCTCCGCGCCGGGGACCACCACCCGCACTTCCTGGCCCTCGGCGACTTCCACGGCGGTCCATTCCCGTTCGTGGATCTGGGCCCGCACCCAGAGGGTCGAGGTATCGGCGACGACAAACATCTGGTCGCCGGCCTGCACCCGCTCGCCGCGGGCGACAAACACGTCCTCCACCAACCCATCAAACGGCGTCCGCAGGACCAGTGCGCTGAGGGAATTGGTGTCGCCGGGGCTGTCGGCACCGTCGTCGGCCACCGCCGCCGCTTCGGCGCCCAAGCGGCTGCCGACAAGCGTTCGCAGGTATTCCCGCGACACCTGCACGAGGCGATCGGCCTGAGCGAGCGACGCCCGGGCTCGGTCGCGGTCCTGTCGGGTCATGAAGCGAGACTGCTCGCAGGCGGTATCGAAGTTGGCCCGAGCGACCTCCAGATTGCTCGTGCGCTCCTCGATGATCCTTCCCGACAGCACCCCCCCTTCTCCGAGCGAGCGGGTGCTGGCGTTGACCTTTTCGACGAACAGCAACTTGGAATAACTCCCCAGCAGGTTCTCCCGGTAACTCCCCAGCACCCGGTCCTTGAACTGCTCCTCCACCAGCGCCAGGCCTGGCCGCCGGGAGAGGATGTCGAGGAGCGATTCCACGTTATCGGCCACGGTGGTGGACCATTCTGCCGCCTTCATTTCGATGGCGCGATCGTCCTCCCGACGACGGACTTCGTCGCGTGCCTTGCCCACATCAGGGCTGGAGATCTCCGCCAGCGAGTCCCCCTTCGAGACCCGCTGCCGCACCTGTACCAGCACCTTGGAGATGATCCCGTCGACGGGGGAGGCGTAATCGAGGCGGCGTCGGGCGTCGTAGTCGATCCTGCCGGGGACGGTGAGGCGGTCGCGAATCTGCTGGCGGGTCACGGTTCCGAGCTCGATACCGGCAGCCACGCGGGAGGCCTCGGGAAGCGTCACTTCATCCGCCAGGCCGCGGGCCTCCTCGGCCGCTGCCGCCTCGCGAAGGGGAACCTCTGGATGCTCGCCGCCACTGAAGTGGTGCGTGGCCAACCACCACCAGGCAGCCGCGCCCGCGGCGAGCATCGCGACCCCACCGAGTCCGCCACGCAGCGTCCCCCACACGCCTCGCCACGCTCCTCCCGGCGCGTGGATCGCCCCGGGGCCCGGTGTGCGGCTCTCGGGGGGAGTGGCAGCGGCCATGCGGTGGACTCCGGACAGACGGTCTGTAGACAGATTGAATCGGCCTCCCGATTCTACACAACGCCGCCTCCGCCCCTATACTTCCCGATCCGTTCCCTCCCCTCGCTGCCCCACCGTATCCAAACGGACCTGTCCACTCTCGCCCAGGCCATCCCATGACCACCACACGTCCGATCCGGATCTTCGACACGACGCTCCGCGACGGCGAGCAATCGCCCGGCGCGAGCATGAATCTCACGGAGAAGTTGGAGATCGCGCAGGCGCTTTGGCAACTTGGGGTGGATGTCATCGAGGCCGGGTTCCCCATCGCCTCTCCTGGAGATTTCGCCAGCGTCAAGGAGATTGCTGCGACGGTCCGCGGCGTGGTTGTCTGCGGGCTGGCCCGCTGCAACGACACCGACATCGACCGCGCCTGGGAGGCGCTCCAGCAGGCGGAACGGCCGCGAATCCATGTCTTCCTCGCCACCAGCGCGATTCACCGCGAATTCAAATTGCGGATGACGGAAGACGAAGTGGTGGCCCGCGCAGTGGCCGGGGTGCAGCGGGCCCGTCGCCTGTGTGCTGATGTGGAATTTTCCCCGGAAGACGCCGCCCGCACCGAGATCGACTTCCTCTGCCGCGTCGTGGAAGCGGCGATCGACGCCGGGGCCACCACCGTCAACATCCCCGACACCGTCGGCTACGCCACCCCCCAGCAGATGCACCGTGTGATCCACACGCTGCGGGAGCGTGTCCGCGGCATTGACCGGGCGGTGATCAGCGTCCATTGCCACGACGACCTGGGCCTCGCTGTCGCCAACAGTCTGGCGGCAGTCGAGGCGGGGGCCGGGCAGATCGAATGCACGATCAACGGTCTGGGGGAGCGGGCGGGGAACTGTTCGCTGGAGGAGGTGGTGATGGCGCTGCGGACCCGCCGCGATCACTACGGGTGTGAGACGCGGATCGTCACCCAGAAATTGGTCCCCACAAGCAAACTGGTGGCCACCATCACCGGTATCCAGGTTCCCCGCAACAAGGCGATCGTGGGGCGCAATGCCTTTGCCCATGAAGCGGGGATCCACCAGGACGGCATGCTCAAGGAGCGGAGCACATACGAGATCATGCGGCCCGAGGACGTGGGCCTTGAGCGCACCGATCTCGTGCTGGGAAAGCACAGCGGACGGGCGGCTTTGGCCGATCGGGCCAAGGCGCTTGGGTACCAACTCACGCTGGAGCAGTTGCAGACGCTCTTCGACCGCTTCAAGGTGCTGGCGGACCGCAAGAAAGAGATCTACGACGGAGACATCGCGGCCCTCTGCGAAGACCAGTTTGCTGACCTCCCCGAGAGGTACACGCTGGCCGGCTACAACCTCTCCTGTTCCAGCGGCCAACCACCCCGTGTGGCACTCCGCGTCATGCAGGGAGGCGAGGAGATGTCGGTCGAGGTCAACGCTGGGGATGGACCGATCGATGGCATCTTCCTGGCGATCGAAAAACTCACCGGTATTGTCACGGTCTGCCGTGATTTCCGCGTCCAAGCGGTGACGGTGGGAAAGGATGCCCAGGCCGAAGTGACTGTGGAATTGCAACCTGCCGGGGCTGCTGCCGGCACCCAGGTCCACCGGGGCCGCGGCGTGTCGACCGATTCGCTGGAGGCCTCGGCCAAGGCGTTTCTGGCCGCGGTCAACAGGGTGGCGGCGGGGGCCCAGCCGCGGCTTCATCCTCAGCAGGGCTGAGGGCTAAAGTCAGGGGCAAAAAAAAGACTGCTCGCCACGGGAAGCGACGCTGTGCCACAGCGTGAGCAGTCGCCCTCACGGCCCGTGGAAAAAGTCATCCCTGCCCTTTTCCCCCTGGGAAAACCTCCGGTTTTCTCCAGTGCTGCGCACTCGCGACCGCCTCGTGCGGCAAGAGCCGGCAGTGTATCCACAGCCTGCTCACGGTCAGATCGCTTCACTGCCACGTTCGCCGGTGCGAATCCGGACACATTCCTCCATCGGCAGGACGAAGATTTTGCCGTCGCCGATCTCCCCTTTCTCACCCGATCTCCCCCCCTCGACGATGGCGTTGATCGTCGGCTCGACGAAATCGTCGTTGACGGCGATCTGCAACTGCACTTTGCGGAGCAGATTGACGGCGATCTCGTGACCGCGGTAGGCCTCGACATGCCCGCGTTGCCGGCCGAAGCCCTGCACGTCCAACACCGTGAGGCGGAAGACCTCCACGGCGGAAAGCGCCTGCTTGACGCTCTCGAGCTTGCTCGGCTGGATGATGGCGATGATCAGTTTCAATGGACCCCCGCCTCCTCAAGTTTGGCAGAGCCTATCACCCCCCCTGCCCTGGGCACAATGTTTCCTTCCTCGGGCCGCCCTCGTCTCGTCTTCCCTCTCCTCTGTCGGCCAGAGGAAGGAAGCCGCTCCATCGAGCCCCCACACACGCCACCCGAAGAAACCCTTCCTGAGTCCCGAAGAATACCCCGGCCTGGGTGAGCAAGGCGGAGTGCCCACCCAAGCCGTTGGGGCATCCTTCTGGACGGGTGGTGCCGCCGGGCCCTGCTGCCCGGCGGCACCCTCTCGGCGGAGGTGCCGAATGTGAGTCTGAGATCCCACTACTCAGTGCGAATCAGTTGAAAACCGTGGTAGGCCTCGTTGCCATGCTCGCCGATGTCGAGCCCCTCGACCTCCTCATGCGGAGAGACACGCAGTCCGACGACGGCCTTGAGGACCAGCCAGCAGACCGCCGACACCGGGACGACATAGGCCCCGACCAGCAGCACCCCCACCAACTGGGCGATGAGTTGCTTGGTGCCTCCACCGAAAAACAGCCCAGCCGCTGGCCCCCCTGCCGCCGCGGTGCCGAAAGGACTCGAGAGGACCGTCGTGGACAGATCGGTGGTGGTGAACAGTCCCACGCACAGAGTCCCGAAGATCCCACACACCAAGTGAACACTCGTCGCGCCCACCGGGTCGTCGACCTTGATCCGATCGAAGAACAGGACTGCGAACACCACCAGCACTCCGGCGATTGCTCCGATGATCGCCGCGCACTGGGCGTTGGTGAAGGCCGCCGAAGCGGTGATCCCTACAAGGCCGGCAAGACAGCCGTTGAGCGTCATCCCGAAGTCCGGTTTCCCAAGCAACAGCCAGGCGGTGAGGGTCGCCGTCAGGGTCGCTGCCGCAGCTGCCATGTTGGTGTTGACTGCCACCAGCGACGCTGCCGCACCACCGTCCGCCGCCACACTCATCGTGCTGCCGGGATTGAATCCGAACCAACCGAACCAGAGCACGAGGCAGCCGATGAAGGCCAGCGACATGTTGTGCCCAGGGATGGCCTGCACCTTGCCCGTCGAGGAGTATTTTCCGATGCGTGGACCGAGAATCACAGCCCCGGTCAGGGCTGCCCAACCGCCCACCGAGTGCACCACGGTGCAGCCAGCGAAGTCCCAGAAATTCCACTCTTTCGCCAGGTAGCCAAACCCCCACACCCAATGGCCTGTGACCGGATAGATCAGCAAAGCCATGAGGAAACTGAAGAGCACAAAAGAGTGGTACTTGATCCGCTCAGCCACCGCACCGGAGACGATCGTGGCCGCCGTCCCCGCGAACACCAATTGAAAGAAAAACTTCGTCCACAGCGGGACGTTGGCCCAACCGATGGCGCTGTACACGCCCTGGTATTTGTCCCCCATGGCAGGGCTGTTATCAGCTCCGCCGACCATAAAGGAGCCCGAGTTCCCGATCCAGGCACCGTCGCCGGAGCCAAACATCAAGTCCCAGCCAAGCAGCCAGAAAGCGATGGTGGTGGCAGCGAAGACGACAAAGTTCTTGGAGAGAATGTTGACGGCATTCTTGGCCCGAGCGAATCCCGATTCGACGCAGCCGAACCCGAGATTCATGAAGAACACGAGCATGCTGCACACCAGCACCCATACCGTGTCGGCCGCCATCCACAACTTCGGCACCATTTCCTCGACGGTGGGCAGCGGCGGGGGTGGAGGGGTGGCGTCTTGTGCGAGCGCCGCACCGCCCAGCATCGCCCCCCCAACAACCGTGGCCACCAAGGCAACCTTCGCCGTGCCGGCAAGCAGCGATGTGAGCCGGGGGAGCGATTTCACCATCCAGCCATCGAGAAGCGCCATCCCCCTTTCGGAAGGACATAACAAACGCATCGGGCATCTCCAGAAGGAAGAGCACGTCGAGAGGAGGCGTCTCCGCGTCGCCTGACCTCTCGAGCGGCAGAGATGCTCTGACCGCCGCTCTTCTACAGATCACATTGCGTGCCAAACTCCAGTCTGGCGGCGGAAATAGTCTGCAAGCGCCGATGGTCAGCCGAGCGTTTGAGCCCATGTTTCCAGCCATCTGGAGTCGATTCGCCAACGGCAGATTTGTTTTTAGAAACGATTGCCGAGCCGCTGGCCATCGGTGCGGGCAGCGCATTGTGAGGGCAGTTGAGTGCGCAGCAAAAGGGCATTGCCTGGCTGGTTCTCGTCGCGTCGGCTGCTCAAGGCGCCGCCGGCAGGCAGTGCCTGCTTGGCAGGGTCGAAGAGGCCGATTCCAGCACCAGACTTGCGGAGTGGATCACAATCGACGCCCGATGGCTCACACTCCAGTCGCACGGATGGTTTCCGCGCTCCCCGACACCCTCACCAATTCGAGTCGGGAAGCTCGCCGCCGGCACGGCTGCCGAGGCGGTGGAGGATTTCTGGACTGATGGAGTACGCCAGCGCCCGCGTGGAGCCGTCCGCCATTCCGACGACCGCGACGCCGGGGTGATAGGCCCCAAAACCGCCCACATACAGCGCCCCTTTTTCCAACGTCTCCACGTCTGCCACGCCGGTCATGTTCCGCATCGACATCTGCTCGAGCCGGCCGGTGTTGCGGAGCGTGGCTCGCGTCCCCGACGGCCAGCCGAGATCGGGAAGTTCGTTGTCCTGCGGCGAATGGGCAAATACCCGCTCGCTCAAGAGGATCGTGTTTGAACTGCCGTCAAAAATGTCGTCGAACCGAGTCCGGCTGTTGAGGAACAGCATCCCGTCGTTGTCGGTGTCGATCGGGGCTTCGATCGAATTGTGGCAGGCGGCGTAACTCGACACCTGGATCTTCCCCTGGGCGTTTTCATCGACGTCCTGCGGGTCAGGGGACGATGGGCAGCGGAGCGTGTTGATCCGTGTTCGCCGTAAGAGGTCGTTCTTCTCGGCGTAGGCACCGGCTGCCTGGTCGAACATCCGGTGGATGACGTTCTGCTCCATGTAGGGGAGGATCTGCACCGTCCAACTGACATGCTGCCCAAGCGCTTCGTTTTTGATCGGGCCGTCAGGGTTGGTGACCCCGGCTGGGAAATGGCCGGTGTGGAATTCGTGATTGTGCAGCGCCAGACCAATCTGCGTCGTGTTGTTGAGGCAGGCACAGCGTCGGGCCGCCTCACGGCACGACTGGACGGCCGGGAGGAGGAGGCCAACGAGGACGCCGATGATGGCAATCACGACGAGCAACTCAATGAGCGTGAACGCCCTGAATCGACGTGGCAAGTGGACGATCTTCATGGGGACACCTCAAGGGAAGGAGGATCGGTGGGAGGGGAGGCGGATGTCGGCGAGCGAACGGCTGCCGGCGGAGTGAAAGGGAAGGTCCGCTCGCGGCGGACCGAGTCGGTCCTGCCGGCGGGATAATCGACCACGATCTGAAGCGCGGGGCCGCGACCCTCGCCAGCCGCGATGCTGGTCGTCACGGATGCGGCCCCCACGCCCGTGATCTGATCGGCGGCCACCGTCCGGGCGTCGCCACTCCAGGCTGGATCGGCGGCGAGCCGCTTGGCGGCCCGATCTGCCGCCGCCTCAAGGAGGCACTCAGCCTGCCGGGCATCGAGCTCCTTGAGCAACTGCCGCCGGCCGATGAGACCGATCTTCAGCATTCCGCCGAGCAATAGGAGCACGACGGTCATCGCCGCGAGGACGGCGACGAGCGTTGAGCCGGGCCGGCTTGAATGGACTGAAAGTGTCATCGAGGCTCCTCCGCGGTGGCGGGCTGCGTGAAGCGGAGGTCGCGGCCGAGGTCTGCGTCGATGGCAAGTGCTGGCGGCTTGCGGCGGGCTTCGGCCGATGAGCGTGGCACCGTCTTGCCGAGGGCGGATGGAGTTCCGGGCGATCGGTCGCCCAGCTCAGGAGCATCGGGCCGGGGGCCGATGGCGAGCGTGACGCGCCGGCCATTGGCTGGGGAATGGGTAGTGATCGCTGCGGCCAGAGGGCCGGCAAATCGAAAATCCTCGCGGGCGACCAAGCCGTTGCCACCAAAAGGGATGATCAATCGCATCAGTCCCTGTCTGCCGGCCGCCAGGGAGTATTCCACTGTCCGACCATCCGGCAGAAGCAGCGCGGCAAGCCTGAGTGTCTCTGCCTCTGCGGAATCGGGCTTTGCCGCTGCGGCGGTCGTCATCCCGCAAGCGGCGTGCACGTCGGCACGAAACTGCCTTGCCAGCCGAATGCTCGCCCGCTCGTCGTCAAAAAACAGCCGGCTTTCCGACTGGGCCCGGAGGACGCCGTGAAGCAGCGCCGCAGTCATGGCGAGGACCATGCTCACGCCGGTCATCGCCACCATCAGCTCAACGAGCGACACGCCGCGCCGTTTCCAGCGAACCGTTTCCGAGCGAATCATCATGGTGCCACCTCCACGGGGAGTGTGCCCCGCAGCCAGCCAGCGAGGCGGAGCGGATTGCCACGCCTGCCAGGCTCGTTCCACTCGATTGCGAGCACGACCCTGCGTTCGTCATCGCCCGCCGTCGGTTCGTCGATCGTGCAGCCGAGAGTGACTTCAGCGAGATGGTCGCGGACGAGCGGCGATGGGATCGGAGCGGCGAGAAACGCAGCCAGTTCGTCAGGCCGAAACGCCGTCAGCCTTTCCATCTGGTTGGTCAGTTCGTCAATCGCCAGACGCTGGTTCCGCGCGCTGGTGAGGAGGCGACCGTGGCGGACGACGAGCCCCGCCGACACCGAGACGACCACGGCCAGAAGTGAAAATGCCACCAACAGTTCAAAGAGGGCAACTCCACGGCGACCCCGAGGGCCGACCCGCTTGGAAAGAAGCGAATGGGGGATGATGGCCGTCATCAGGAGAGCCCCATGATGAGTTTGGAGATCGGAGTCAAGATCCCGAGCGCTTCGGTGAGCACGAAGGCCCCCATGACGAGCACGATCACCGGGAGAAGAAGTTCGGACACGAGCCAAGTGCGCTCCAGGACCCGGGCGCGGCGACGGCGCGCTAGCGCTGTCGCCACCCATGCTCCACGGCTGCCAGATGCCGCATCGATCAGGTCTGCTTCCGACGGGGTTGCCAGCCCCGTCGCAGCGAGTGTCCGGCCGACAGTGCTGCCGCCCTCTGCCCCACCGAGCCGGGCCGCGAGCCGGGCATCGTCGCTGGCTCCCGAGAGCGCGGCGAGTACCAACTCGGGCCGGGAACCAGCGGGCTCGGCTCCGAGGGCGCCGAACACCTCCGCTGACCGGGCGTCGTTGAGAACGCCGAGCACCCCGAGGCCGCAGCGGCGGCAGACCCAGGTCCGGAGACGGGGCGAGAAGACGAGCGCACCGAGAAAGAGGAATCCGAGGACCACGATCGGCCACAGCGTGGCCACCATCGCCGAAAGGGTGTTGGTGAGACGGAACCAGACCGGCATCTCCATGCCGAAGTCGTCGAAGATCTTTTTGAACTGCGGCACGATCTTCAAGGCGATCAACAGCGCCACTGGAACGAACAAGGCCACCAGCGTTCCGGTATAGACAATCGTGCCCCGGAGGTTTTCTTCGACCGCGGCCGCGGCCGACGAGGGATCGTCGAGAGCCACCAGCGCCCTCTCCGCTCCGCAGCCCAAACCAGCCGCGAGCCGCAGCGCCGTCGCATCGCGGGGACGGAGGGCGCCTGGTACCTGGGGCAGAGCAGATTCCAGCGGCGTTCCCCGTTCCAGCAGTGTCGCCAACTTTCGGACGCGGGCTGCTTGCAGGCCGCGCTCGTCGGTCGCCCAGGCGAAAAGCAGCGGAGGCAGTGGGATCTGTTCGTCGACCGCCGTTGCCAGCAGTCCGGCCAGTGCCCGACGCTGACCGTTCGATGTCGGCAGCAGTCCGCCGACGAACTCACGGACAACGCCCCACAGCGTCAGAGTGGATCCAGCAGGGAGTGGTTGATCAGTCATGGATGAATGGGTGGATGGTGCCCGAGCGCGTCTTCAGTTGAGGCCGGTAACGAGTGTGATCAGTGGCATGAAGAGGGCGAGGACCAGAAGCATGATGAAGAAGCCGGTCACGAAGATCGCCAAGGGCCCGAGGCCCCAAGCGAGCCAGCTGCGCGAGACACTCAGCCGCTGGTCGTGACCACGCGCCAGTTGGCGAAGGAGACGGGCGCGCGGCTTCCGGCCGAGAGGTGCGTCGAGGGCATAACCAACGGTAGTCGTCAGCCAACGCGGACTGGCGGTGCGGTCCGCAGAGCCCACAGGCACCCCCTGCCCCGGACGGCTGGCCCTGGCAGCCAGGGCGAACGCGTCATCTTCCGGCAGGCCGGCATCGAGAAGATCGGCACTGAAGCGGGCGAAACGCTCCGACCAAGCGAGGCGCTGGCCGGGGAGACTGAGCCAGGAGGGGCAGAAAGAGCAGATCGGCCGCCAAGCCACAGCCACGGCTGCCACTGCCGCCACCGCGATCCACCCAAAGCTCTGGATCGCGTCGGAAAGCCAGATGACACCGACGGTGATCGCCGGTAACCGCATCCCAAAATCGTTAAAGATCTGCTTGAACGTGGGGACGACCATGACTGCCAGGAGGCAACTGATCGCAATTGCAGTCGCCATCACCAGCAACGGATAGACGGCCGGTCGCCACCATCCCCGTCCCGGTTCATCGCGGGTGGTGATGTCGATCGCCCGACTGAGGAATTCGACTTCCGATCGACCGTCGCCGCTGGTCGCTCCCGGTGGGGCTGCGGCGATCAATGGAATCCAGTTCTCCGGATGGCCAGCCAGCCCCGCTGCGGCAAGCCGCTCGTCTTTGGCGGCGACGATGTCGCACACCTCGATCCACTCTTCTTGCCGCTTCCCGGAAGGCATCGAGGCCGCCAGGGCCCGCAGTGCCGGTTGCAGCCCGCCGCCGATCTCGAGGGCACGATCGAGCCACGGCCCGAGCACCGTGTCGAGAGGAGCGGCGGATGGATGGTGCTTCGGCATGGCTTGTCAGCGGGTCGCGGCAGCCGCGGAGATCGACGTAAAGAACTCGACCACCGGCAGAAAGAGGACCAGCGCATAGACCAGCGTGGCCATTCCCGCGACCAAAATGGCGGCCACCGATGCCCATGCCTGGCGCTCGGCGCCGTCGCGCCGGGCCGCGGCGACACTGGAAGTGCGCTCCGCCAGGCGCAACGCGTCGGCAGGGGAAATGGCGCCAGTGTCAGCGCCGATCGCCCAGGCTGCGAATGGCTGCCCAGCCCCTTTGGAGCCGAGCCCGAAGCGGGCCGCCACATCGCGGCAGCAAGCGGCCGGCACCCCCGCCTCGCCAAGCGCCGCGAGGGTGGCGCAGCCAAGGGCTGTCCGCAGCGGATCGGCCGCAGTCTCCCGCGTCCACCGGACCCGCACGGCGAGCCACGCCACAAGGAGCGCTGCCACCGCCAGCAGGAGAATCGCTGGGGTCAGCCTCCGGACCCACTCAAGCATCTGCAGTCCCACCGATGGCGGCAGACGGAATTCGGCAGACACACTTTGCAGCAGGGGCGTCAGAAAGAGGCTCATGAACAGCGTGCCCAGGACCGCTCCCGAACAGACAAGCGCAGGATAAAACCAAGGTCGCCAGCCGACGCGCGCATGCACGGCCAGATCCTGCCCGAAGCGGACGGCGGCCTCGAGCAGCAGATCGGGGTCGGCCCCGAGCCGCGCCGCCTCGGCGAGTGCCTCGAGTTGCCCGCTGCTGCCGTCAGCAATCGGGAGTCCAGCCCGGCGGAGGGCCGCAACGCGGTCGGCAAAGCCGACAGTTGCAGGAGGCTGGTTGGGGGGAGAGGTCATCGGGAGTCACTGCCGACTGCGGGACAAGCGGCAGGGAACCATCCGAACTGCGGTCCCCTCACTCCCCAAGGAGTTCCAGGAGCGACCGTTTTGTATAGCGATGGATAAAAAAGCGATTGATTGGCGAGCCGGTGGCGATCACTTGAGCTGGATTGCCACTGGCTCTGAGGCCGCCTCCGCCTCCTGCTCCGCGGCCATTGCCCGGATCTCCTGGGTGATCTTCATCGAGCAGTACTTCGGACCGCACATGCTGCAGAAGTGAGCGCTTTTGAAGGTGTCTTGAGGGAGCGTCTGGTCGTGGTAACGGCGGGCTGTCTCGGGATCGAGCGAGAGACGGAACTGCTCGTTCCAATCGAAGGCGAAGCGGGCCCGGGAGAGGGCGTCGTCACGCTGCCTGGCGTTCTTGCGGTGACGGGCCAAATCGGCAGCGTGGGCGGCGATCTTGTAGGCGATCACCCCCTGCTTCACATCCTCGGCATCGGGGAGGCCGAGATGCTCCTTGGGTGTCACGTAGCAGAGCATCGCCGCCCCGCTCCAGCCGGCAATCGCCGCACCGATGGCGCTGGTGATGTGGTCGTAGCCGGGGGCGATGTCGGTCACGAGGGGGCCGAGGACGTAGAACGGTGCCTCGTCGCACTCCTCCATCTGGCGCTTGACGTTCATGTCGATCTGGTCCATCGGTACATGGCCCGGCCCCTCGACCATCACTTGGCAACCTTTGGCCCAGGCGCGACGCGTCAGATCACCCAAGACGTGCAGTTCGGCAAACTGAGCCTCGTCGCTGGCATCGGCGATCGAGCCGGGGCGGAGCCCGTCTCCGAGGCTCCAGGTGACGTCGTACTGCCGGAAGACGTCGCACAGGTCCTCGAAATGGGTGTAGAGCGGGTTCTGCTGGCGGTGGGCCATCATCCAGCGGGCGATCAGCGAACCACCACGGCTGACGATCCCCGTGATCCGCTTGGTTGTCAGCGCCAGATGCTCTTGGAGCAGACCGGCATGGACGGTCATGTAGTCGACCCCCTGCTGGGCCTGCTTCTCGCACATCTCGATGAAGTGGTGCGGCCGCATGTCCTCGATGTCGCCGCCGAGTTCCTCAAGCATTTGATAGATCGGCACCGTTCCGATCGGCACCGTGGAGGCATCGATGATCGCCTGGCGGATGCGGTCGATGTCTTTGCCGGTCGAGAGGTCCATGACGGTGTCGGAGCCGTAGTGGACCGCCAGATGGAGTTTCTCAAGCTCCGTCGCCTCGTCGCTGGTGACCGCGGAGTTGCCGATGTTGGCGTTGATCTTCGTGCAGGCCGCGATGCCGATCGCCATCGGTTCGAGCCGCTTGGTGAGGTGGACGGCGTTGGCCGGGATCACCATCCGGCCCCGGGCCACCTCGGAGCGGATGGTCTCCTCTGGGAGGTCCTCCCGCGTGGCGACGAAGGCCATTTCGGGGGTGACCGTGCCGGCGCGGGCGGATTCCAACTGCGTCATGGTGGGGTTCCAGCGGAGGGGAGCGGCAAGGGATCCACCGGCAGCCCGGGGAGGGGGCCGGAAGGGGAAGATGCCGCGTTGCTACGGTAGCAGAAAAATCTTCCGGAGAAGAGCGGCTGGCGTGGGAAACGGGGGGGCAGTCAGAGGGTCTTTAGGTATTCGAGGACCGCGGCCTTGCCGGCCTCGTCGAGAACATCGGGGAACGTGTGCCCTGTGGCCCCCTTGCCAGGCCGGCTGGTGTCGAACCAGGTCCGCCGCTCGGCAGCCGGCAGACGGCCCGGGGGGAAGGCGTCGCGAACCTCGACGGCTAACCCCACCCGCTCGGTGTCGTAGGCATTGGCCGGCCCCCGCCGCCAGACCCGCGGTCGGTCTTCCGGATGAAGGAGGTGCCAGAGCGTCGGCACCGATCCATTGTGGAGGTAGGGAGCGCTGGCCCACACGCCGTCGAGGGGGGGCGCCACGTACCCGATCGGCGACTCGATGCCGCTGATGGAGTCTGTATCGGCAGCGAACCAGCTGTCGTTGAGTGCCTTGCGTTGGTCCGCTGTCAGGGCGTCAAAGCGGTCGCGGTCGGTGCCGATCTCGTCGATGGCGATGACTCGCTCTGGATAGGATCGACCGGGGCCGTTCCGCGGCCCGTCGTACGTCCCGTGGCAGTTGCCGCAGTGGGTGACGAAGAGTTCCCGCCCCTCCGCGACACGCGCCGCATTGACCGGCCCCTCCCAGGAAGGGGGCTCGAGGGCGTCGATCCAGGCCTCGATGTCGCGGAATTCATCCTCCCATTCCCGGAACCGCTCGGGGCCGTTCTCCTTCACCATCAGGAACTGCATCAGCATCCGGTGGCCTTTGGGGGCGAAGGCGTCGGCGTAGATTCGCCGTCGGGAGTGGTAGTGCCACCAGGCCGGGGCATCCATGTCATGGTGCGCGAGATCAAACCGTGGCGACTTGGGGATGATCGCCAGATCCGCATCCCGGTGGCGGAGTAGGGCCACTCCGAACATCACCGCATTGGTGGTGCCGACGGTCGTCCCTAGCGGCATCAGCAGGCCGCCGAGGTCCATGTGCCCGAGAGGTTTTTGCAGCCGGATCTTCACCTGACGCACCTCCTCAGTGAGGGTCTCGAGGGCGTAGAGCGTGTTGGGGGCGCCGGGGATCGTCCGGCCGGCGACTGTCCCCTGATGGCAGGCCAGACAACTCATCGACCAGCGGCCGGCATCGTCGACGACATACTGGAGCGACCGCGAGGGGTCGTCCGGGTGGGGCGTGAGGCCGTAGCGATCCATCGCCATCTTCCGTCGCCTGGCCACGTCGGCCCCTTCCGCCTCCGAGCGGAGCGGTTGTTCCCAGGTGGTCCACAATTCGTCGAACACCTGTTGATCGAAGTCGGCGGGGAGGTAGGCGCGGTGGAGGAGGTGGTCCCAGCCGGCATCGGCGGAGCGGTCGTTGGCAGCCGGCAACGCATCGGCAGCAAAAGCGCAGCCCGCGGACGGACCGTGGTCGAGGAAGGGCCAATGACAGTTCAGCGGGGATCCGCATCCCAGCCAGATCAGCAAGACGAGGGGGATCACGAATCGGCGTTCGGTTCCGGCTTGGTTCATGGCATACTCATCCCTCACCGCCCTCCCGGGCGTCGCCTTCATGTCGCCTTGACAAGGGGCGTCGCCTCCGCCGCCGAATCCCGCCTCGCGACCGACTCCGCCAGTATAGGCGGCTCCCCGGAAGCGGCCTGCCATCATGGTCACCGCTAATCCCCTCCTGATTCCGGAACTGCGGGTGATGCTCGCCGAAGAGGATGTCGTCGGCCTCCGCGAGGTTGCCGAGGAACTCCACCCCGCCACCGTGGCCGAGTTTTCGGAGGGGCTCGAGGATGGTGAGCTGTGGCAGTTGCTCAACGCCCTCCCTGTGGAGCGGCAGGCCGACATCTTCCCGTATTACCCCCTGCCCCGGCAGGTGGATCTGCTCAAAGCGGCCGACCGCCGCCACCTCGGCCCCCTGCTTGAGTGCATGGCCCCGGACAACCGGGTCGATCTCCTCAAGGAACTTGAGCCAGAACTGGTGGAGGAGATTCTCCCGCTGGTGGCCAAGGCCCAGCGGCACGACATCCGCATGCTCCTCTCCTGTCCGGAGAATTCGGCCGGCGCCCTGATGACCACGGAGTACGCCTCGCTCCCCGCCGAGATCACGGCGGGCGAGGCGGTCTCCCGGTTGCGCTCCCAGGCTCCCGACAGCGAGTCGATCTACTACATCTATGTCCTCGATCCCGAGCGGAAGCTCGTCGGCTTCGTCTCCCTCCGCGACCTGATCCTCGCCCGCCCCAACGCCCTCGTCGGCGATCTCATGCAGCGCGACCCGATCAGCGTCCGGGTGGAGGAGCCGCGCGACGAGGTGGTGCAGAAGTTGGCCCGCTTTGACTTCCTCGCCATTCCCGTCGTCGATGACCACAACCGCTTGGTGGGCATCGTCACGCACGACGACGTCCTCGACGCCGTCCGCCAGGACGCCACCGACGAGGCCCAGCGGGCCGCTGCCATCACGCCGCTGGGGGAGAGTTACCTCGAGGCGGCGCTGCTGTCGATGACCTGGAAGCGGGGGGTGTGGCTGACGATCCTCTTCGGCACCGCGGCGGTCACGGCGATGGTTCTGGCACGCAACCCGATTGCCCATCCCTGGCTGGTGGCCTTCATCCCCCTGGTGATCGCCAGCGGCGGCAATTCCGGCAACCAGTCAGCCACGCTCGTGATCACCGCCCTCTCCTCAGGAGACTGCAAACTCACCGACTGGCCGCGGATTCTCCGTCGCGAAGTCGTGCTGGGCCTGCTCCTCGGGCTCCTCCTGGCAGTTCCCGGGTTTCTTCTGGCACTGTTCTACGCACCGACGGCGCTGCAGGCGCTGGTGATCCCGCTGACGATCATGGGAGTGGTGATGCTGGGGACGATGGTGGGCTCGGTGCTGCCGCTGGTCTTCCGTTCGCTGGGCCTCGACCCGGCACTGATGAGTAATCCCTTCGTGTCGGCGATCGTCGACGTGGTGGGGATCGTGCTCTACATGGGGATCGCCGTCCTCATGCTCGACTGACGCTTCCCCCTTCAGCCCAGCGTCCTCTCGACTGCCCCGGCAACGCGGCGGCAGACCGCCATCAATTTTCCGAAGGCTTCGAAATCGAGCGTCTGTCCGCCGTCGCTGGCGGCCCGTTGGGGGTCGGGATGGACTTCGATGATCAGGCCGTCGGCCCCCGCCGCCACACTCGCAGCCGCCATGCTGCTGACGAGGTTGGCATGGCCAGTGCCATGGCTGGGGTCGACGACCACCGGCAGGTGGGTGCGGGCATGCAGCCAGGGGATCGTCGCCAGGGGGAGCGTGAAGCGGGTGTGGGCCTCGAAGGTGCGGATGCCCCGTTCGCAGAGGATGACACGGCGGTTGCCACCGTCGAGAATATATTCGGCGGCGAGGAGCAACTCCTCGACCGTCGCCGCCGGTCCGCGCTTCAGCAGCACCGCCACGTCTGTCCGGCCCACCGCCTCGAGGAGGCGGTAGTTTTGCATGTTGCGGGCGCCGATCTGCAGCACATCGGCATACCGGGCCACCAACGCAACGTCCTCTGATGCCACCACCTCGGTGACCACCGCCAGCCCCGTCTCCGCGCGGGCCTCAGCGAGGAGTTCGAGGCCGGTTTCCTTGAGCCCCTGGAAGCTGTAAGGGCTGGTGCGCGGTTTGAAGGCGCCTCCGCGGAGGCCGGTGGCCCCTGCCGCCTTGACGGCCTTGGCGGTGGCGATGATCTGGTCGCGGTTTTCCACCGAACAAGGGCCGGCGATGACGCCGACGTGCCCGCCGCCGATCACCAGCGGTCCGGCAGTAACCACTGTCGGCTCTGAGCAAACCTCGCGGCTGGCCACTTTGTAGGGAGCGAGGATCGGCATCACGGAGGCCACGCCGGAGAGCGTCTCGAAGCCGGTTCCGGCAGCGCCACGCTCGTCTCCGATGACCGCCACCACGGTCCGCTCCGTCCCCACAATCACGTGCGGCTTCAGCCGCCTCTCCTCCACCTTGGCGACGACGCGGTCGAGATCCTCCCGCGTGGCGTTGGCCTGCATGACAATAATCATCGTCTCTCCCTATGTTCGTGTTATTTTTCAGCCGATTCGTCCGGCGGGGCCGGTGGGTTCTGGCCGGGGGCGATGGTGTCGCCCCGTTTCTCGACCGCCGCCCGCGTGGTGATCTCGATCTTCTCCGCCCCATCGGTGGTGCGGACGACGTAGACGAGTTTTCCATCGGGATTCGCCTTGGCGAGGATCGCGCGGAGGATCTCCACGGCGGGTTTGTTTTTCTGGTCGAGACCAAACGACTGGTTTTTGGTGATCCCTTCGAGTTGCAGATCGGGGCCGATGATCTCCATCTCCACCCCGATCTCGTCGGAGATCATTTGGATCGACTTCTCGAGGGTGTCCTTCCCGAACACCAGCGAGATCGGCTGGGCGAGCCTGTCGAGTGCTCCGCTGGGCGGCTTTGGACCCCCTTTGGCAGACGATCCGGTGGTGGCGACCTGTTCGCTTGCGGCCCGCGGGGTCTGTTCGAGTGCCAGTTCCGTTGCCAAAGCCAGATTGTGGGCGGCGTGCTCCGGGAGCCAGGCGTTGACCACGACCCCCCGCCCCTCGGTGCCCGCGTGGATGTGGTCAGCCACCACACCGAGCATCCGCGGCAGCCGCATCACCAGTTTGCGGCCGTAGGGGTGGGGATCGAGTGCATTGCAATAGTCCTCCGCCGCTTCGGCGAGGGCCGCGACGTTGGCGGAGAGTTTCTGGGCCAACTGCTTCGGCGGAGTGTCGGCCGGGGCGATGGCGTCGAGCTCCAGGTAGCAGTTTTGCTCGAAGTGCATCGAGAGGGCTGCGGCCCGCAGCGAGTCGCCAAGAAACCAGCTGAGCGGCTCGACGAGTTTGGCAAGCGGTCCTGCCAACACCGGCCGGCCGTCGTAGAGGAGATAGTTCGGTGAACCGAGGAGGGTGATGTGCCGGGTGCTGTCGAGCATTCCCACGAGCATCTCCAGATCGCGTGGGAGGCTGGCCTCGACGCCGGCAGCGCTGCCGGCGCCACCTGCTTGGCGATGGGCGATGATCGTCTGGCGGACGAGTTCCTCCGGGCCGACAAAGAGGGCCTTGTCATCGGCGTCGGTGGGGAGCCAGAGGGCAACGGTGGCCAAGCGGTGGATAATCTCCCCTTCGCAATCGACCTCCTCGGTGGGCCCCCAGGCCCGTTGGCGGGCCGTCCGATCGGTAGCCACGATCAACCTCTCGACGCCGCGAATCAGCGTCCCTCCGATCACTTCGTCCGGTCCGCCGGCCTGCCAGCCCGACTGGATCTCCGCGATCTCTTCTGGCGGACAGCCTGCCAACTGCGCTGCCGCCTCCAGAGCGGCCGCGGCCCGCGGCCCCAGCGAACGAGCGAATAGTTTTCCTTCCGCAGTGGCCAGAGCGGCGGCGGGGCGTGCCAGGAGCACCAGTTGCGATCCGGGGGGCAGGTAGTGCAATTCCGGTGGCGGGCCAGGGGGTTGCGGAGGCTGAAACGGGATATCGGGGGAGTCGGTGTCGACGATTCGATCGACGACTACCGCAGTTGCCGGGACCCCCGCCCCTGTCCTCTGCCGAGTGTCTGCCGGCGATCCATTGGCTGGAGGAGCAGCGCCAGGGGGGGCAGGCTCTGGGGCGCCGCCGCCGGGAAGACTGCTGCCGGAGGTCGCGGTGACCGGAACGGTGCCTCCCCCCTTCCCTGCCGTGTTGCTGAGCACCAGCACGCCGCCGCCGATCGCCGTTGTCAGGAGCCCCAGGCCGGCTACCGCCGGCCACAGCCAGGCTGGCCTTGCAGCGCTGACGGCCCCCCGACGGCTGGTTGTCGACCCGCTTGAGGCTGATGGGGGGCTGGAAGAATCGATCCGCGGCAGGCCGCCGAGTGCGCTTTCGCAAGCTATCGAACCAGATGCTTCGCCGGGACCAGAGCCTGGCGTCAGCATCGGTTGCTGTTCAGGCAGTCCCGCCAATTCCGGCTCGATGCCGAGGCAGGCGGCGATGGCCAAGGCGGCCTCGGCGGCGGTGGGATAGCGCTCGGCGGGATCGCGCGCGGTGAGGTACGACACGAGCGTGGCCACTTCCGCAGGCACGCGCGGCAGCCCCAGCTTCGCCGGGCCGTTGCCGGAGGCGACATGGGCGAGCGTTTTCTGCGGATCCCCCTGCCAGCACGGTGGGGCACCGGTGAGGAGTGCGTGGAAGAGGCAGCCGATCGCGTACACATCGCCGGTGGTGTCGCAGGTGCGTCCGGCCGAGAGCCACTCTGGCGGCACGAACGAGGCCCGCGTCCCCAGCCTGGCGACCGCGTCGGGGGCGTCGCACTGGAAGCGGAGCGGCACCAGGTGTGGATCGGTGACCAGCGGGAACTGCAGCAGGCGGATCGGTCCGGACTGGTCCTTTGCCGCCGCTGGCGGAGATTCACGGCGGACAGTGTCGAGCGAGACCCCGCCATGCACCACTCCGAGGCGGTGGAGTTCGGCTACGGCGCAGGCCACTGCCAGCACGATGCTCCCGGCTTCCGTGACCGGCAGCGGTCCGCGGCTGGCCAGTTCTTCCGCCAGCGGCAGGCCGACGGTGTCCTCGCTGAGAATGAAGCGCTGCGATCCCGACTTCTCCAGACTGTTCGTTCGCGTCAGCACCGGATTGGAGGCCTGCTTGGCGACCTTGGTCCGCTTGAGGATGTCGGACCACACCTCGGCCTGCTGGCACCACTTGTTGTTGAGCGCTGTCACGCCGACGAGACGGCCGCTGGGCTCGTGGCGGGCGCGGAAGACGCTCCCTCCCCGGCCGGTTTCGAAACGGTCGAGGAGCCGGTAATCACCGAGGAAGAACGGCCCCTTCTCTCCACGCACCAATCGCCGGGCCTGCCATTCCGTGATCACGGTCCGCTTCACCAGCCAGCGGGCGATGAGTTCCGTGGCTGTCGCGGCGCTGGCGCCGGGGGGAAATGGCAGTCCTTCGAACTCTCGTCGCAGTTTGTCCAATCCCCCGCGGTCGGTGAGATTCGCCTCCGCGAGGAGCGTCCAGAACTCGTCGGGGGTGGGAGCGGGCATCGGCGGAGTCCTCATGTCGCCTGGGTGGTAGAGGAAAAGAGTATCCGCTGCCGACCCATTCGGCACCTGCACCCCAGCCGGAGCGAGAAATCTTGTGGGGGGGAAACGTCCTCAGAATAAGATCGCCGCTGCGGACGCCCCGCCACACTGGAGACCCATGCATGTCTGCCGATGCCACTCGGATCTACTTTGACCGCGCTGCCAACGAACTCGACCTGTCTGACGCCATGCGCCGTCTCCTCCTCACTGCCCGCCGCGAGGTGCAGGTGCAGATCCCGGTGGAGCTCGACACCGGTGAGATGGCGACCTTCATCGGCTACCGGGTGCAGCACAACAATGCCCGTGGCCCGATGAAGGGGGGGCTCCGCTACCACCCGCAGGTCGATCTCGACGAGGTCCGCGGGCTGGCGGCGCTGATGACCTGGAAAACCGCGGTGGTCAACATCCCCTATGGCGGCGCCAAAGGGGGAATCGCCCTCGACCCGACCAAGCGCTCGACGCGGGAACTGGAGCGGATCACGCGACGGTTCGTCGACTCGATCCACGACCTTTTTGGCCCCGACGTTGACATCCCCGCCCCCGACATGGGAACGACCGCCGAGATGATGGCTTGGATCATGAACCAGTACGGGAAGTACCACGGCTTCTCGCCGGCTTGCGTGACCGGCAAGCCGGTCGAGTATCACGGTATCCCCGGCCGGGAGGAGGCGACCGGCCGCGGTGTCGGCGCGCTGACGCTCAAAATCCTCTCCCGCCGCGGCCGCCAGGCCCCCGGCACCCGCATCGCGCTGCAGGGATTCGGCAATGTCGGCACCTTCACCGCCCGCTTTCTCCACGATGCCGAGTGTCGGTTTGTGGCGATCGGCGATGCCGACGGAGCGTTTCACCGCCCGGACGGCCTCGATGTCCCCCAGATGCTCAAGTTCGCCCAGGCCCACAGCGGCCGGCTTGAGGGCTACACGGGTGGCGATCGCATGACCAACGAGGAATTGCTGGCGGTCGACTGCGACGTCCTTATCCCGGCGGCACTTGGTGGCGTGCTCACCGGCACCAATGCAGCCGCCGTCAAGGCGCCGCTGATCATCGAAGCGGCCAACGCCCCGGTGACGCCCGACGCCGACGCGGTCTTCGACTCGGCGGGGATCACGGTGCTCCCCGATATCCTGGCCAACGCCGGTGGCGTGACGGCGAGTTGGTTTGAGTGGGTGCAGAACCGACAGCACTACCAGTGGGGGATCAACCGGGTCCGTCAGGAACTCGACCAGATCCTCGGCAGCGCCTTCGAGCAGGTCTGGCAACTGGCCCAGGAGCGGAAGGTGTCGCTTCGCACGGCTGCCTACATGCTGGGCGTCGGCCGGGTCGGCCGGGCGACCGTCCTCGGTGGCATCGGGTAAACAGCCGCCGCACCACGAGCAACGATCTGCCCGTGGAAAAAGTCATCCCTGACCTTTTCCACTTCGGATATCGCCGGTCTCCTGTGCTACTCACTCGCGACCGCCTCGTGCAGCACGTGCCGGCAGGGTATCCACAGCCTGCTAAAGCATCTCCACCGGATCGACGTCGACGATCCAGGCGACGTCGTCGGGGGTCTTGAGTCCGGCGGTGGCAGCCACCACCAGCGCCCGCAGTCGCGTGCCATCGGTGCCGTGGACTTGGAGATGCCAGCGGAAACGGTCGCGGAGGCGCGCCACCGGTGCCGGAGCGGGGCCGAGGACGCGGAAGCCATCGTTATTGCCAAGCCCGGCCCGCTTTGCTGCCTCGCGGAGTCGCTCGACGAGCGTGCCGGCCCACGCCGCCGCCCGGTCCTCAACAGCAGCCCGGACGACGATCCGAACGATGCTTCCAAAGGGTGGGTAGAGGAGCGCCCGGCGGAGGGGCAACTCGTGGCGGACAAATGACTCGTAGTCGTGTCGACCCGCCGACTGGATCGCCGGATGCTCCGGCGTGCTCGTCTGGACGACGACTCTTCCGCCAGCCGAGCCGCGGCCGCTCCGCCCCGCAACCTGCGTGACAAGTTGGCAAGTCCGCTCTGCTGCGCGGAAGTCTGCCAGGTGGAGGGCCGCGTCGGCGTTCACCACCCCCACGAGCATCACTGCCGGGAAATCGAGCCCTTTGGCGATCATCTGCGTGCCGACGAGGATCTCCAGTTCACGGGCTCGGAAGGCATCGAGCGTCCGTTCGTGGCTGCCGCGGGCCCGCATCGTGTCGGTGTCCATCCGCGCCACGCGGGCGGCGGGAAAGAGCCCGCGCACCTGCTCTTCGAGTTTCTGTGTGCCGGTGCCACGCTGGGCCAGTTGCGGCGCCTTGCAGTCTGGGCAGTCGTGCGGCAAGCGGCTCACCAGCCCACAGCCGTGGCAGATGCCGCGGTTGCCTGGTTGGTGGAGAGTGAGAGAGAGATCGCACTGGCCGCAGCGGGCGGCGTGGCCGCAGGCGCGGCACTGGATGTGGGTGGCAAAGCCGCGGCGGTTGAGGAGGAGCATCACCTGCCCGCCGGAGTCGAGCGCCCAGCGAATGCCAGCTGCCAGCCGGGGACTGATCGCGCCGCGGGAGCGGCTCTTCGGATCGCGCAGATCAACGGTGATCACCGCGGGCAACTGTGAGCCTCCGACACGCTCGGGGAGCCGGCACATCCGCCACTCTCCCGCCTGGCAGCGGGCAAACGACTCCAGCGACGGAGTGGCGCTGCCGAGCACCAGAGGCACGCCGGCGGAGCGGGCGATCCACTCCGCGACGTCGCGGGCGTGGTAGCGCGGGGCGGTGGCCTGCTTGAACGACGACTCATGTTCCTCGTCGATGACGATCAGACCGAGGCGGGGCGTGGGCGCGAAGATGGCGCTGCGTGCGCCCACCACGACACCAACTCGGCCGGATGCGATCTCCCGCCATTCCGCATGCCGCTCCGCCGGCGTGAGATGGCTGTGGAGAACCGCCACACTGCCGAACCGACTGCGGAACCGGTCGCAGGTCTGCGGTGTGAGGCTGATTTCCGGCACCAGCACGATCGCCTGCCGTCCCTGGGCGAGCGTCTCCTCGACTGCCTGCAGGTAGACCTCCGTCTTCCCGCTCCCAGTGACGCCGAAGAGGAGCACGGTCTCGTGCCGCGATTGCCGCAGCGGTTGGAGGATGGCTTCGAGTGCCGCGCTTTGCGCGAGCGAGAGGGCTTGCGGGCGGAGATGGGGGGCCGGGACGCGCGCTGCAGCCCGGAGCGATTCCCGCGGCCGCGTCCCGGCATCGGCCAGCAGACCGAGAGTCACTAACCTGCTGACGACTGCGCGGCCGCATTGGGCACGCGCGGCAAGCTCGGCGGCCGTCGCCGGGGTGGCCGCCGCTTCGAGGACGGCCCCCTGAGCAGCGGTCAGGCGTCGCTTGGGGGCAGTCCCCGAGGCTATCAAGAGCGGGTCGGTACGGACGCCGCGCGACAGCCTGACCCCCGCAGGAAGGACCGCCTCCAGCACCTCCCCCCAGCGTGCCAGCCAGCGCTGCGACATCCACTTGGTCAGTTCCAGCATCCGTGGCGAGAGGAGGGGCGCGGGATCCTCCACGCCAGCGACTTCTTTCAGCGGCGTGCCGGGTAAATCGCTGTGGCGGACCGCGACGCAGTAAGCCAGCCGCTCCCGGTTGGCCCGGCCGAGAGGGACGATGACCCTCCGCCCCGGCTCGACCTCCGCCACGAGGCGTTCCGGCACCAGATAATCCAACGGCTTGTCGACGCCGTCTGGCAGGACAACGGTGGCAACCGTCCCTTGACGGATGTCGTCCTCAATCCAGGCAGGCTGGCTCTCGAACAACTGCCGCTGGCCCGTATGCTGGTCTTCCATGGTGAGGAATTAGACCGCAGGGAGGCTGGCCCGGCCAACCACCCGCCTTGAAAGCAGGGAGTCACCGGCATCGTGCGCTGCGGAATCTACGGCGGGAGTTTCGATCCTGTGCACCTTGGCCACCTTGTGGTGGCGGAGTGTTGCCGTGAGCAGGCGGGACTCGACAGCGTGCTGTTGGTACCGGCGGCTGTTCCGCCCCACAAGCAAGCACGACGACTGGCCGAGGGACGCCACCGTCTGGCGATGCTGGAACTCGCCGTCAGAGGCAACCCTGCGCTGGCGGTGTTGTCGTCGGAACTGGACCGGGGCGGAGTGAGTTGGACGGTCGACACGCTCGCCGCACTGGCTGCTGCAAGGCCGGGGGATTCGCTCTCCCTGATCCTCGGTCCCGATGCGCTGGCCGGGCTGCCGGGGTGGCGTGAACCGGCCCGGATTCTCGAGTTGGCGCAGCTGCTGGCGGTGGAGCGGGAGGGGATCGATGACATCGCGTCGCTCGTCTGCGAGCCGGCTCTGGCGGCACTGCTGGGCCCGGAACGTGCCGCGCGGGTCGTCGCCGAGCGGGTGCGCTGCCCGTTGATTGGCATCCGTTCCACGGCCATCCGTGCCAGGGTCAGCGCAGGCAAAAGCATCCGCTACCAAGTGCCCGCTGCCGTTGAGCGATACATTGCCACCCACAGTCTCTACCGCGACTGTGGCGTGTGAGGGGAGGCCCCGTGGGATGGGGCATGGTCTCCCTGCCTCCGATTCCCCACGCCCCCCAGCCGCGATCGCAGCAGCAGGCTCAGCGGCTGATCGGCCAGACCTGGATCGACGGCGAGGACACAGAGGAGCGTGTCGAGCCGTTCTGCGGCGGAGTGGGCCGCGTTGATGAGGATATGGCGACGACCGCCGAAATCACACGCCCCGCCGGGGAGGTCGCCGAGCGGTTCCTCGCGAACACGGTACCCGAGTTCGCGGGCCAGCTGGATTGCCTCTTCGAGGAGGCCGAGGGACTGTGACATACATCGCCCTGCCGAAGGAGGAGACCCCGCGAGTTGCTAGCAAGCTGTGGATAAAGTGCCGGCCCTTGCCGCACGAGGCGGCCGCGAGTGCGTAGCACTGGAGCAAACCGGGGATATCCGAAGTGGAAAAAGGTCATGGATGACTTTTTCCACGGGCAACTAGCGCCCCCAGCCACCGCCGCCGGTCATGCCCCGCTGCTGGCGGCGCTCGTCCATCGCCCGGCGGAATTCGGTGAATTGTGCCCGCTGAGTGGGATTGGTGTTGTCGAGCATCTGCTTGCGGAAGGCCTCTGGATTGCCCCCCGGTCCGCCGGGACCACCACCGCCGCCGGGAGGGCCGCCGCCACCACCGCCACCGCCGGGAGGGCCACCACCACCTCCGCCGCCACCCCCAGGAGGGCCACCGGGGCCGCCAGCGGCTGATGCAAAGGCTTTCATCATCATCTGCTCACGGTCGATCACTTTGTCGAGTTGGGCCTGCCGAGTGGCCGGCGGCGCCGCGAAGTAATCCTTCATCTGCTTCTGCTGGGCAGCCATCATTCCCCGCCCCATGCCGCCACGCATCGCTTGCCCACGGAGTTCCTCGGGAAGAGCCTGGATCTTCTCCCGCATCTGTCCCATCGCAGAGACCAGTTCCTTGGCTTCGGCCTCGTTCTGCGGGCCACCGTTGGCGGAGAACTTGGCCTGCATCTCACCGGCCATTTTCTGGATCTCGACGATGCGGACGTCGGGACGCTTGCTGAACATGCCCGCCATCCACGCGCCGCCGAGGCCGAGCAAAGCAAGGATCGCGAATAAGCCGATCCAGCGCGCCGGCGAAATCTTCGATCGCTTCGATTGGTTCGACTCGAATTCGGCGAAGGACCGCCGGGAACGCATCGTGGAACTGGCCATCAGAATCCTCTCGCAGTGATTCGGGGTCGGTGATGGAAATGGTGGCGGGAGCGGGACTCAAGTCAGAGATTCTCGACGTGGCCGTCGAGGTAGAGGAAGTTGCGGGCCCCGTCCTGCGCTGGGGGACGGTTCGGATCGGGGTCGTTGAACGTTGACTCTTCGGACGAGAACAGTGCGCCGAGACCGCCACCGTGAAAGGCTTCGAATTCGTAGGTGATCCATAGTTTCGAGGTCCCATTCTGCTGCCCACTGCGGCTGATAAGGGCCTCTTCGCGGGTCTTGTTCGCCAAGCGGCGCTGTGGGTACTCGTAGCTGGTTCCCTCGTAGGGAAGCGTTTTGTACTCCTCCGGGGCGTCGTTGGGGATTGATCGGCCGATGGCGGAAAGATCAGTCTTCAACTTGTCGATCGCCTTGGAACTCTTGAGGAAGTAGTAGTTGTCGGAGGGGCACTTGAAGATGTTGCGGTTGTTCTCCGAGTAGGGGCCGAGAACGGCGGCGAGACTCGGCTTGATCGGCCGGGTGGGGGTGAAAAAGAGAAGTTCCTCACTCGGCAGAATGCAGGCATCGGGGAACTTTCCCCGTGACTTGCGGTCGAGGAACATCATCATCGCCAGGCCCACCTGCTTGAGATTTGCCTTGCACTCAGTCCGCCGGGCGGCTTCGCGGGCCCCCTGCACGGCAGGAAGCATCATTCCCACCAGCAGGCCGATGATCGCGATCACCACCAGCAACTCCACCAGAGTAAATGCCATCCGCCGGGGCTGCATGGCCGCCATCCGGGGGGAGAGTCGCGGGGATTCAATGTGGCGGCTGAAGGCATGCGGTGTGGTCGGCATCGTGCGGCCCTTGGGGCCCAATCGCCAGGCCGGTGAACAACCGGCTGGGCGGAGGGGCGACGCGGTGAAAAAAGAGGAAAACGACCCGGAAAAAATTGATTGTTGAGACGAACATCAGCATGGTAGCAGCGATCGAGGGAGCAGACCATGCGATGAAGATGAAACGGTCGAGTGGGCAGAAAGGTGCGTGGAGGGGTTCCTTTGGACAACAGACGGAGGCCGCCGATACCCCCAGTGGACGCTTCTCTTTGTTTGCAAGTCCAACGGTGGCATCAGGTTAAGTGGTAGCGGAGCGGCGGGCGTTGGGGGTTGCCGGAAGATTGCCTGTCGGGGGGTCGATTTCGATGGGGCCATTGGGGAAGGCGGGGGTCTTAGCGGCGACTGGGCAGCTGGCGGCGCGGCGCGATTGAGGGTTTTGGGCCGATGCGTGCGGGGGCCAAAGCAGGGTTCGTGCAGTCGGTGGAGCTCGTGCGGTGTTGCAGTCTTCTTGGAGGAGGGGCGATGGCGATTGAAGAGATGGGATTGGGGCATGGCGGCGACGGCTTCGTGCCGTACAAGCGCCCTCCGGCATCCCCGTCTCCGGCGAAGCGAATGCCTCTGCCGAGGCCGCCCGGGGCTGCCCAGATCGTGGGGGAACGACCGGCTGGCACGTCGTCGTGGGGCAGGAGCGATCTTCCTCCACTGTCCCGCGATCTGCAGCCGGTCTCTGGGGGAGAAGAGAGTGAGTTGGTGGCCGTGCAGCGGCAGTTCGAGGGGATGCAACGCAAGCACGCAGCGGAAGTGGCGGCGCTGCGCCGTGAGGTCCTCGAAGCCCGCAAGGCCGCGAGCCTTGGCGACCTGCTGGGAACGACGACGCACGAGTTCAACAACGCCCTGACCACGATCCTCAACTATGCCCGGCTCGGACTCCGCCACCGCGACCAGCCGACCCGCGACAAGGCCCTGGAGCGGATTCTCTCCGCTGGCACGCGCGCCGCGCGGATCACGGCCAGTGTTCTGGGGATGGCTCGCCGTGGCACTGCGCGGATGGAGCCTGTGAACCTCGAGTCACTGTTGGAGGATTCGCTGGTCCTCTTGGAACGGGAGATGACCAAGTACCGGGTGCAACTGGAGCGGGAGTACACGCCGGTGCCGCAGGTGTCGGCCAATCCCGGTCAGATCCAGCAGGTGCTGATCAATCTCCTCGTCAACGCCCGCCAGGCGATGCCACAGGGAGGCAGGCTGATCCTCCGGCTGTCGCACGACTCCGCCAGTGGTCTGGTCGATATGACGGTCCGCGACACCGGTTGCGGGATGACGGCGGATGTGATGCGGCGGATGTTCGACCCGCATTTCTCAACCAAGAGCGGCCCAGATGAGACCGGCAAGGGGGGCAGCGGCCTGGGGCTGTCGGCCTGTCGGGAGATTGTCGAGGCCCACAAGGGACGGATCCGCGTGGAGAGTGCCCCCGGCAAGGGGACGGCAATTACAGTTCGCCTCCCGCTGATCCCTGCCGCCAGACCGCATCCGCCAGCCTGACAAAGCACCGCCCCGCCGAGATGACACGGTCGAAGCGTGTGTGCGGAGCGGCGCCGTGCGCCTACAATCGACGGACTCCCCCGGAGACCCGCCGATGTCTGCTGCCAGTCCCCTGCCCTTCCCCGCCCCCCGCGATCTGGCCACCCTGCCGCGGACGCTCGCCGCACTGCGGGCTTCCGACTGGAGGAGCCGAACGGTGAAGGAGGAGGTGCGCGAGAACTTCCTCGCCTGCCTCGGCTCTGGCGGTGAGTTTTTTCCCGGCATCGTCGGCTACGACGACACCGTCATTCCGGAGATCAACATCGCCTTGATTGCCGGCCACGACATGCTGTTCCTTGGTGAAAAGGGGCAGGCAAAGAGCCGGCTGATGCGGCTCCTGGCAGGCTTTCTCGACGACTGGATTCCGTATCTCGACGATCCTTCGATCCCCCTCCATGACGACCCCTTTCATCCGATCACCTCCGCCGGGCGCCGCTTGGTCGCCGGCCGTAAAGAGACAGAGGTGCCAATTGCCTGGTGGCCGCGCGCCGAGCGCTACGCCGAGCGTCTCGCCCCCGGCACGAAGTTCGCCGACATCATTGGCGAGATCGATCCTGCCAAACTCGCCGGCGGCACGAGCATGGCCTCTGAAGAAGCCCTCCACCTCGGGCTCATCCCCCGGATGCACCGCGGCATCTTCGCCATGAACGAGCTCCCGGAGCTCGACGAACTGGTGCAGGTGGGGATGTTCAATATTCTCGAGGAGCGCGACGTCCAAATCCGCGGTTATCCCGTCAAGTTCGACATCGATGTGATGCTCCTCTTCTCCGCCAACCCCTCCACGTATAACCGCTCTGGCAAGGTGATCCCGCAGCTCAAGGACCGGATCGGCGCCGTCATCCACACCCACTATCCGCGCGAGCGGGCCTTGGGGATCCAGATGCTCGAGCAGGAGGCGGGCGTCGACGGCGGGCACTCTTGGCCGGTGCTCGTGCCGCCGTTTATGAAAGAGATCATCGAACAGATCACGATCACCGCCCGCGCCAGCAAGCACATCGACCAGCAGTCGGGCGTCAGCGCCCGGTTCTCGATAGCCAACTACCGGACGATGGTCGCCAGTGCCCGGCACCGGGCCGTCCGCCTCGGCGAGACGCCGGCGGTGCCGAGGATCAGCGACCTCGGTCATATCTACGCGTCGAGCCTTGGGAAACTCGAGCTCGATCTGATGGGGAGCCACCAACTCTCTGAGCGTCAGGTCCTCGACGGAATCATCGCCGATGCGATCGCCACCGTCTTCAACGAATATGTCGAGAAGCACTCGGTCGATGCCATCGCGAAGGTCTTTGCGGAGGGGATGAAGATCGAGGTCGGTGACGCCGTGCCATCGGCCGACTATTCCACGATAGTGGCCGACGTTCCCGAACTGTGGGAAAAGGCCTTCGAGGTGAACGCCGCCAAGGATCCCGCGGTGCGTGCCTCTTGCATCGAGTTCATCCTCGCCGGGCTCTACGCCACCGAGCGGATCTCGCGGATCCAATCGCACGGCCACACGATCTACGACACCCGCGGTTACCGTTAGCCACTGCCCGGGAAGAGGTTTTTTCTATGGCCCACCGCGACTCGCTCGGCGGCATCGTCCACTCCTACCAGAAGTATGATCCGGCCCGGATTCCGCCGCCGCGGAGCCCGCAGTTTGACATGCTGACCCCTGCCATGGAGCACCTGCTTGAGTTCGGCGAGCTCGACGAGCTGACTGCGGAGCAACTCGCCGAGGCGGTGATGCTCGATCCCGAGCAGATCCGCGGCCTGGGGCCGTCGCTGGAGGCACTGCGGAGGATGCTCGACGAGCGGCGGAAGCAGATTCTCGCCACATGGAATGCGGAGGGGGTGCGGAAGCGGGCCCGGGCCGATTTTCGCGACGCAGCGGGGCGCTCGAAGCCGCCCGCAAAATACCGCGAAGCCTTTCTGCGTGCCGTCCGCGACGAGCAGCTGCGCCTCCTCGAACGGTTGTGGTATGCCCAAGACGACGACCAGAGCCGCTTCGGCGCCGAACTGGTGGCCCTCGTTGACCGGCTCGGCGCCGTCTATCAGATCGACGAACTGGCCACGCGTTGGACCTTCACGGGCAGAAAGAATCTCGACGTGGAGACCGCGCTTGCGGTGAAGGAGGAACTCGAGGAGATCGAGCGGCTCCTCCAGCAGCTCGCCGAGGCAGAGAAGACCGCCCGTATCGGCCTGATCGACATGGGGGCGTTGGAGCGCTACGCGGCCGAGGGGCAGCTCGATGACCTCGCCCGCCTCAAGGCCCAGGTGGAGGAGATGGTGGCGCGGATGGCCGCCGAGCAGGGGCTCGACAAGGGGAAGAAGGGATACTCCCTCTCCCCCAAGGCGATGCGACTCTTTCAGGGGAAGCTCCTCGAGAAGATCTTCTCCGCCCTCGATCCCTCCCGCACCGGCCGGCATCAGGTGAACGTCACCGGCGAGGGGGCGGTGGAGATGGTGCCGACCCGCCCCTACGAGTTTGGCGATTCGGTGGCCCACATCGACATCCCCGGCTCGCTCGTCAATTGCATGCTCCGCCAAGGGAAGGAGCGGCCGCTGCGGCTCAACGCCCGCGACATTGAGGTCCATTCAACCCGCAACACGCCGAAGTGCGCGACTGTTGTGGCCCTCGATATGAGCGGCTCGATGCGGCACGGCGGGCTCTATGTGAGCGTGAAGCGGATGGCGCTGGCGCTCCAGGGGCTGGTGCAGCGCGAGTTTCCCGGCGACACCCTCTCCTTCCTCGAGATGTATTCCTTCGCCAAGCCGCGTCCTGCCGGGGAGATTGTCACGCTCCTCCCCAAGCCGGTGACGATCTTCGATTCGGTCGTCCGACTGCGGGCGGATTTGTCCGATCCGGGCATAACCGAAGCCGACATCCCCCCCCACTTCACCAACATCCAGCACGCTCTGCAGCTGGCGCGGCGGCAACTGGCCCGTGCCGACACTCCTAACAAACAGGTGATCCTGATCACTGACGGTCTCCCCACGGCGCATTTCGAGGGGAGCCAGCTCTACCTCCTCTATCCGCCCCACAAGCGGACGGAGGAGGCGACGCTCCGCGAGGCGGAGGCCTGCCGGCGCGAGGGGATTGTGGTCAATGTGTTCCTGCTCTCGGGCTGGTCGCAGTCGAGAGAAGATATCCAGTTTGCCTACAAACTCGCGCAGACCGCGCAGGGCAGAGTGTTTTTCACGTCGGGGAAGGACCTCGACCGCTTCGTCGTCTGGGACTACGTCTCCCGCCGCCGTTCGATCATCGGGTGACGGCAAATCGACCTGTTTGTCGACCTGCTTTTGGGGCTTTTGGTTGCTCGCAACACGCCTCAGTGCTGGTAGACCGCGTAGCCCAGTTCGCGGAGTTCCTTTGCCCAGGCTTCCTCCGTGGCCAGCGCATCCTCCCAGGTCATCGCCGGGAAGTCGGCAAATAGATCGGGCCGCAGCCGGATGGCATGATCGCGGACCAGCGGACAGCCCTTGTGACCGCGGAGATGGTTGACATACCGCACCTCCGGATCGAGCCCCGTCGAACCGACATAGAGGCAGGTCTGGTCAGGCTTGGTGTAACGGTTCTGCCGGATGAACCGCCGGTCACAGCGGACTTCCGAGGCCAGTTCCACGACGTACACCCGATGATGAAGCTTCAGACCACGGCGGAAGCGACGGCGGATCGGCATGAGAAAAGGCCAGGAGCGTGCCACGGGCCGGTTTCAATATTTCCCCGAACGCGCAAGGTGAGTCTTGCCCAAAAAATCGGGCGCGGCGGGCTCAAGGTGGCCCCGGCCGGGAAGCGCCGCCGGAGTCAGCGGTGAGCGTGTCGCACTTCGCGGGCGAACATCACCGCGCTGGCCGCAGTGGCGATGGCAGCGAGCGTGGCGAGCGTCCAAAGTGGCACAATCCGTCGCGGGGCAACCAGGTCGCGGTCCTCGGCCTGCTCCGCCAAGTCGATGGGCTCAAGCCCAGCCGCCCGGCGAGTGCGCTCGTTGTTCGCCTGCTGCCGCCCGAGAAAACGTCCCTCGATCTGCCGCTGACGAACGTCGTACTTGGGGGCGATGATCGCCATCCCGATCAGCGACATCGCTGAAAAGAGCATCCCCCAGAACCAGGGCGAATCGGTGGGACGCAGCGGGGGAGAAGGCATAGCCACGCTCCGGTCGGTCGCCGGGCACCGGGGAGTTCTCCACCGGTGCCCGGCCGACTTTCTTTTTTTCAGATCAGGCAATCCCGGGCCAACGGGCCCGCACATCCGGCCCGGCGAACACCGCTCCGTCGCCGAGGCTTTCCTGGATCCGCAGCAGTTGGTTGTACTTTGCCACCCGATCGCTGCGCGACGCCGATCCGGTCTTGATCTGCCCGGTGCCAAGGCCGACGGCCAAGTCGGCGATCGTGGCGTCTTCGGTCTCGCCGCTGCGGTGGCTGGCGATCGAGGTGTAGCCGGCCCGGTGGGCCAATTGCACCGCGGCGATCGTCTCGGTGAGCGTGCCGATCTGGTTGACCTTGACGAGGATGCTGTTGGCGATGCCCTCGGCGATGCCGCGGCCGAGGCGCTCGGAGTTGGTGACAAAGAGATCGTCGCCCACCAACTGGACCTTCGCCCCGAGCTTGTCACTGATCATTTTCCAACCCTTCCAGTCGTCTTCCGAGCAGCCGTCCTCGATTGAGAGGATCGGATAGCGGCTGGCAAGGCTGGCGAGGAAGTCGACCATCCCGGCCGAATCGAGCGACTTGCCTTCGATCGCATAGGTGCCCGTCTTGGCGTCGAAGAGCTCGGTGGCGGCGACATCGAGGGCGATGCCGATGTCACGGCCGGGCTCGTAGCCGGCTGATGAAATGGCGGCGAGGATCACCTCAAGGGCTTCGGCGCAGGTGCCGATGTGGGGTGCGAAGCCCCCTTCGTCACCGACGGCGGTGGAGAGTTTCTTGTCCTTGAGAACTTTTTTCAGGGCGTGGAAGGTCTCGACCCCGGCCCGGAGGGCGTCTTCGAAGGTGTCGAAGCCCAACGGCATGACCATGAATTCCTGGACGTCGAGCGGATTGTCGGCGTGGGCACCGCCGTTGATGATGTTCATCATCGGGGCCGGCAGGAGGCGGGCCGAGGCGCCGCCGAGGTAGCGGTAGAGGGGGATGCCGCAGTGTTCTGCGGCGGCGTGAGCCACCGCCATCGAGACGCCAAGGATCGCGTTGGCACCAAGGTTCTTCTTGTTGGGAGTGCCGTCGAGTTCCAGCATCCGCTCGTCGATGCCGGCCTGGTCGAGGGCGTCGCAGCCCTCGAGCTCTTCGGCGATCTGGGAATTGACGTTCTCAACAGCCTCGAGCACCCCCTTGCCGAGGTACACCGCCTTGTCGCCGTCACGCTTCTCCCAGGCCTCATGGGCACCAGTGCTGGCGCCGGAGGGAACCGCGGCCCGGCCGAATGCCCCGTCGGCCAATGCCACATCGACCTCGATGGTTGGGTTGCCGCGGCTGTCGAGGATCTGGCGGGCGTGGACGTCGACGATCGTGGACATGGACTGGGCCTCTTGGGGAAGGATTCGTGGAGCAGGATGGGGCAGGAAGGGCTGGCAGGCCGGCGGACAATTGGGGCGCGGGAGTTGTTGGGGATTTGGCTTGCCAGAGTTTGGTTGGGGCTCAAGCGGGAGAAGCAGCACAAGATCGACTCCGCCGGAACGGGCAATTGTGACCGTCCCCCGCCGCCACGCAAGGCCGGCCGTGGCGGACGTGCTCCCGGACCACTATCATCACCGGTCTATGTTCACCGGACTTGTCGAATCGCTGGGAAAGGTCGTGTCCGTGGTGGCGGAACCGCCCGGGGTGCGGCTGGTCGTCGAGGCAGAGCCGATCGTCACCGGCACGGCGTTGGGAGCGAGCATCTGCGTCAGCGGCTGCTGCCTGTCGGTGGTGCGGATCGAAGGGCCGAGGATGGAGTTTCAGCTCGGCCCCGAAACCCTCACCCGAACCAGCCTGGGACGGCTCAAAACTGGCGGTAGAGTGAATCTGGAGCGGTCGCTGATGCTCTCCGACCGGCTGGGAGGTCATCTGGTCACCGGGCATGTCGATGGAATGGGGGGGCTGGTTTCACGCTTCCGCGAAGGGGAATGGGAAACCTGTCGCTTCTCCGCCCCCTCCCC
This sequence comes from Planctomycetota bacterium, assembly GCA_003669605.1. Lineage (GTDB taxonomy): Bacteria > Planctomycetota > Planctomycetia > Pirellulales > UBA1268 > QWOP01. The sequence continues at coordinate 1,897 of QWOP01000031.1, read as the reverse complement.
CCTGCTCGCCCAGATGGCATCCAAAGGATCAGTGACCATCGATGGCGTCAGCCTGACGGTTGTCGATGTCGCCGCCGACAGTTTTAGCGTGGCCCTGATCCCGCAGACCCTCTCCGCCACCACCCTCGGACAACTCGCCACTGGGGATGGCGTCAACCTGGAGACCGACGTGGTCTTCAAGTACGTGGCACGCTGGCTGGAGGCACGAGGATGAGCGGTCGACCTGGGAAATTCGCCGGCAAACGTGGAGCCGACCGCAGCGGACGTCCCACCACTCCCGGCACTCCAACCAGGCCCCCCCGAGGCGACGCGCCCCGAACGCGTGGGAAACCGCCCCGCAGTCACCCGCTGGCCGCGGCTCCCCAGGCTGCTGCTGCAGCCCCACCGCCCTCGGATCGGGCCGCGCGGCAGACCACGGCCTATCTCAAGCGGCTCTTCTCGCAGGTCGGGTTTTCGATCGACTCCTCGCGGGGACAAAACTTCCTCGTCGACTTGAATCTCCTTGATCTGGTGGTCCGCGAAGCAGGGATCGGTCCGCAGGACGTGGTTCTTGAGGTGGGGAGCGGCACCGGTGCTCTCACCGAGCGGTTGGCTGCCGTTGCCGGGAGGGTGGTGACCGCCGAGATCGATTCCAGGCTGGCCCAATTGGCCCGCGACCGGCTCATCGACGCCGACAACGTCGAATTGGTCGAGGGGGATGCGCTGGCTGCCAAGCACCGCATGGCCCCGGAATTGCTCGCGGCGGTCGATCGTGCCTTGGCTGCCACCGGCGGCCAACTGCGGTTGGTGGCCAATCTTCCCTACTGCGTGGCCACGCCGGTGATCTCCAATCTGCTCGCTCTCCCGCGTCCCTTCGCCTCGGCGACGGTCACCGTGCAGCGGGAAATGGGGGAGCGGATGACCGCCCGGGCCGGCGACTCCTCCTACAACGGCCTCTCGGTGTGGATCGGGGCCCAGTGCGATGCGGAGATCGTCCGCATCCTGCCACCGAACGTGTTCTGGCCCCGGCCCAAGATCGATTCGGCCATTGTGCGGATCGTGGTCGATCCCGCGCGGCGGGAGACGATTGAGGACCTCGATCGATTCCACATCTTCGTCCGCGACCTCTTCTGCCACCGCCGAAAACTGCTCCGCGGAGTGCTTGTGCGGATGGCGGGGGGAAAGCGAGAATCTGGCGCTCGGGAACTGGTGGAAGCCACTTTCAAGGCGCTGGGACTGGGGCCCGACACCCGGGCCGAGGAGATTCCCCCCGCAGGGCTCGTGCGGCTGGAGGCCGAATACCAGCGGCTGCTGACGCAGTCGGAATGAGCATTGGCAGCCCTTGTCGAGGGACCACACCTGTCGGTGGCAAGCCAGCCTCCGTCAGGGAGCGATTGACTTCAATGGCAGCAGTGACCGGCACCCTGGAGAGACTCACGTGCGGGCGAAGTACATCGAGATGAACGGGCGGGCGCTGATGAGCATGCTTGAGCCCGATGAGGTCTCCCCAGAGGAGCTGCGCCGGGCAGGGCTCACCGACACCTGCCTGGTGCGGATCAATCAGCAGGGGGACATCGAGGTTCGGCGGCACGATCGTTGGGATGTGATCGGCGGCCTCACCGGCAGTTTCGGCCCCCGTTCAGAGGGAGCCAGCGGACGGACCTGGTCGTCCTGACATCGGCAGGCCAGGCTTGGGGCGTGCTGACATCGGCAGGCCAGGCTTGGGGCGTGCTGAAATCGGCAGGCCAGGCTTGGGGGGACGGCAAACTCCCCCTTGCCCCCCAGGGTTTGGCGTCCGCCCCGTGGAGGGCTGGTAAAGCCCTGCTGATCACGGGGCCGGCGGTGTTCGGTCCGAACGCGCGCGTCCTGGCCGGAACTTCCGGTTGTCTGGTACACCCGGGTAGACTCTGTTTTCGGG
>QWOP01000043.1 GCA_003669605.1 Planctomycetota bacterium | reverse complement strand
TCACTGAAGCGGGCAATCCGCCGCTCCCACGCCGCGGCCTTCCGCGGATCCGAATGCCGACTCATGAAACGCCTCCTTTTGGACGGGATCTTTGATCACCGTCTGGAGGCTATCAGGGCATGCAAGGGTGGCTGTGGTGGGCGCACACCGCTCTACAGCGATTCTACCACCAGCCGGAACGCCGCGCCCGCTACTGGCCTTGTGGCGTCGGCACGGATTCTAGCGAAGCGGAAGGATTCCCTACGAAGGGTGGCCGCAGCGGCGGCTTTGCCCTCGGCGCGGCTGAATATCGCACCGGCGCGACTGCCCGCGACGCGGCGGCACGATGCCGCCGCCAATAGCGGCAGGATGCCATGCCGCAGCCGGGAACCGGCTGCTCCGCTGAGTACGCTCGAGGGAGCTACGGGGGCTTGCAGCCTTGCTGAGCGCAACGGGAGCGGACGCGGCACGCGGCGAACGGGGCTGAGGATGAGCCCCTGAGAGCCGCCGCCGCGGGAGCGGGGCGCTGCAGACCCGCGCCGCGACACGAAGCCGCCGCCGCGGGCCTCCATCTCAAACACGGCGGCTACAAGGGCGGCGGAGGCTCGGCGGCATGGATGCCGCCGTTGACGCTGGCAGGATGCCTTCTGGCGGCCGCTTGCGGCCGCTCCGCTAGCCGCACGATGCGGCCCTTCAGCGGCGGGGATGCCCTCGATTCCGCACTTAGGGGAGGGGGAAGCCGGGGGCGCGGCGAAGGCCGCACCGCGGGGGGCGGCGAGGGGGAGGGGGGCGAGTCGATGCCGGATGCGGAGACGAGCCCCCTTCCCCCTGATGAGCCCCCCGCAGAGACCAGCATCGAGGGCTAGCCGCTGCTCAGATCAGCGGGAGGGCAGGATGCCCGACCTCCGCTTTGTTGTCTTTGCGGCACGACGGAAGCCGCCCCCAACGAGCTGGAGTCGTGCCGCCCGGGCCGGAGGCCACCGCGTGGGGACGAAAGCATTGATGGCTACGCGATTCGACCCATCGCGGCATCAAGTCCTCCCGATCTTCAAACGTTCTCGCGAGACTCCGTTTTCCGCCTCGCCCATCCGCCCGCTACATCGAGCACCAGCGTCGTGGCCGATGAAAATCCGGTTATGAGATCCAACCACTTCGCCTCTGGTGTATCGACATCCTCTCGGACAATACGACCAATGATGCGCCCATCGTCAGTCCGATTCGTGGCGAAGACGTGCTCGCCCGAGAGATGGACGAATCCGCATGCATACTCGTACGACGCAACAAGCATCGGCAAGCTGAAGTTCTCAGCCAAGCTTTTCACGAGATTTTTGTCCGTCATCGGCATGCCGTCTCGGCTCATCATTTTTTTGATCTGGTCTCCGCGAATAACCGCATTCGTGAAGTCATCGAAGCTCGGCGCGAGAGCCCCTGCCCACAGCCGGATCGCGTTGTCGAGTTGCAATCGAAAGAGGGGCGTTGCACTCAAGTAGTTTCGCGTTCGGACGAGTGCCTCAAATCCGTGCAGGAGCTGTAAGGCTCGATTGAGAACCGCTGCAACAAACAGGTCGGGGAGCAACGCGGTTTCGTGGAGGATCTCTCGGCTCGCCTCGAGAATGGCCGCATCGAGAGCCATTGCCTCTTCGATGGCGGCCGTAACGGCTGAAGACTGTTCCATGAGCAAATCTTATTTCGAGCTTGGCCGTCGATCACCGCAACGATCACCAGTATGCGGAAGTCTTGGCACGGGCGGAGGGAGAACTTTTGTAGAGCGTCACGATTCGGCCCCGTGGCGTGGTCTCATCGCCTGGGCGAGCGTCACGAGCACCTGGGCCTGCTCCGGGGTAAGCCGCCTCAGAAGCCTCATGACGAGTGCCAGATGCGCAGCGTCCAACGGAAGTGCGCCGTTTTCTGCGCCTCCTTGATGCTGGACTGGCGTTTCACCCGGGGTATCATGTGGAACTTCGACTCCCGCCGCCTCCACTTCAAAGCCACGTTACGATTCGTCGTAACGTGGCTTTTTTCTTGCGCGGAGGAGGTGGGCGATGGGCGCACATCCATCCGGCACGGGGAGTATTTTTCCTTCAGCGGCTCGGACTCTCGTTCGGGGCCGGGCCGGGAAGAAACGATTGGGCAGTGTTGATCGAGCACGCCTCCGGGCTACACGTTCCTCGCTCGCAGGCCGTGGATAAACTGCCGGTCCGACTGCACGAGGCAGTCGCGAGAGCGGAGCACTTGAAAAAACCGGAGGTTTTTCAAGTGGAAAAAGGTCATGGATGACTTTTCCCACGGGCTGCTAGCACACCTTCCAGCCTGCCGTGGGCTTCACCGTCGCGCAACTCGGCCCGCCGTCCTTGCCCGTCCCAGGCAACCGGGCTTCCAGCACCATCTTCGTTGCCGCTTTCTCGATCATCTCCCAGGTGATTCCACCCAAGGGAATCTTAAGGCGGCGATTCCAACACGAGTCGAACTGCCCGGCAGATGCTCCGATGGTGATGTACAGAAAGCGGCCCGTCGTCGGCCCGTGCGTCAGCGGGCCGAGGAAGTTTGGCAAGCCGTCGTCACGGTTGTCCTTGGCTGTCACCGTGAACTCGAAGGTGAGGTCGGCATCCTTTGACCGCTGCTTGTGGATCGTCTTGGAGTCGCTCCCTTTTCCCTCTTGAACCCCGAAGTCCACACCAGCGGGAGGATCGACCAGAACAATCCGCAGCCGGACCTCAGTTGCCTTCTTGGGTGTTTTGTTCTCGTTCTTCATCAGCCGGCGGCCTCCAAGACGGCGTTGTCATGCACGGCCAGCACAATCGCCGGCTCGGCGGAAAACTGCGACGGGAGTTGGGCAAAGACGTAACGCATTATGTCACCACTCGACGATGCAGAAACGCTGCCTCGCTCACGCAGGGAGAATCTCGCCGCGTCACCATCACCGCTGCCACTGCGACGCAATTGGTGGGCTGCAAATGCCCAGCTATCCCGCTCCTGGCGGGCTGGCCTCACGGCGGGGTTGTCTGGGTTGCCTGCTTCGCCTCCTGCTTGATTCACCGCAACGTATTCCTGATACTGAGCCCCCAGTGAGCGACCCCATGGCAGCATCCTCGGAACACCCGCACGCGACCGCGAATCAACCTGCTTCAGCGGGTGCAGCGGAGCAGCCGTGGGTGGAGATCTACGGCTCTCGCGGGTTTCCGCAGTGGCTGGCAGGACAGCGGACGAGCCTGGCCTTCAGCACCTATCAGACGGGCAAACTGTTTCTGATCGGCACGACCCCCGACCGGACGCTGTCGATCTTCGAGCGGACATTCAACCGGGCCATGGGAATGTGCGGCGATGGGGAGGGGTTTTGGCTCGGCACCAAATATCAGCTGTGGCGGTTCGAGAATGCCCTCGCCGCTGGTGAATTGCATCAGGAGCGGGATCGGCTGTTCATTCCGAGAGTCGCATACACCACCGGGGACATCGATCTCCATGACGTCGCTGTCGAGGATTCCGGCCGGGTCGTCTTTGTCGCCACATCATTCAGTTGCCTTGGGACGATCAGCCCCCGCAACAGCTTTCAACCGCTCTGGCATCCGCCATTCATCAGCCGACTGCTTCCAGAGGACCGCTGCCACCTCAATGGCTTGGCGCTGCGCGATGGACGGGCCCGCTATGTGACTGCGGTTTCTCAGAGCGATGTCGCGGATGGCTGGCGGGCACGACGTCGCGACGGTGGTGTCGTGATCGACGTTGTCACAAATGAAATCGTCTGCGAAGGGCTCTCGATGCCCCACTCCCCGCGGTGGTATCGAGACGAATTGTGGGTCTTGAACTCGGGGCGGGGCGAGATCGGAAAAGTGAATCTCAAGAGGCGTCGTTTCGAACCGCTCGCGTTCTGTCCTGGATATCTGCGGGGGCTGACATTCGTGGGCGACCACGCGGTCGTGACGCTCTCACAGCCCAGGCATGACAAGACTTTCAACGGCTTGGAACTCGACGACGAATTGGCCAAACGGGATGCCACCGCGCAGTGCGGGCTCCAGGTCGTTGACCTCCGTTCGGGCGAGATCTCGCACTGGGTGAAAGTGGAGCACCAAGTCACCGAGATCTACGACGTCGTCGCTTTGCCGGGAGCAATTCGGCCCATGTCTCTGGGGCTGAAGACAGACGAGATCGAACGCTTGCTGGTCCTCGACCCACCGGGGATCCTGTAGATTGGCAGGTAACCTGGCGGCGACTGCCGCCTCTGCCGATGAAGATCTCGGCAGGGGGCTTTTTTCTTCCCTCAGCCCCGCCCTCCTTCGCAGCAGGTCTCGCAGATCCGGTGGCACCGTTCACAGTGGAACTTGGCCCGGATCTCGATCAGCCGCCCGCCGCAGACAGGGCAGGCGGCCGGAGCAGCGTCATCCTGTCGGTCGTCGACGGCTGGCCGAGGGGCCACAGAATCCTCGCCGACAGTCGGGTTTGTGTCGTCCATGGTGGGCCCCCTCAAGACAAGGTCATGGATCGAGGACCACCGCCACCGGCATCGAGTCGCCGAAGGTCTCGAAATCCCGGAATGTCCAGACGACTTTCTTCTCGGGCGTGACTTCAATGATCTGCGGATTGTCGGGGCCGGCGTGGCAATTGATCAGCTGTGTGTTGCCGTTGGCCAAGCGACGAACCTGCGTCACCCAGGCCAGCGTGATCCCGGGCAGATCGTGCTGGTCGATCCGCCAGACAATCTCCTTCTCAGGAGTCACCTCCAGCACACCATGGCCGTTGCCGGTCCCAATCAGCGTGTTGCCGCTGGCGAGACGGACCGCGGAGTAGATCTGATTGCCAAACGCCTCGGGGCCATGCCCCGGCTGCGGTTCCTTGCCGAACAACGGCACGTCATATTCCCAGATCACCTTCCCCGTAGCGTCGTACTCCCGCACCGCCCCGTCCCGCTCGTGGGCCACGAGATAGGTTCCCTCTGGCGTGGTGCGGGCATTGCGGGTGTCGGAGTGTACGGCCGGGTTTTTCACCACCAGCGGAATCGATTTCCGCACCTTCCCGTTTCGCCCCACCTCCAGGATCCGGGCCGGCCCCGATTCCACGACCATCGTGCCCCCATCCGGAAGCCGCTGGAAGGCGTGGACCTCCACCGGCCGGCCGGTGTTCTCTCCCCCTTGGGCGTCGTACTCCCACACCGGATGGCCGTCGGCATCGATCTCGATGATCCGCGTCCATCCATCCTGGAAGAGCAGATGGCCGTCGGGGAGAAGGTGGAGATCGTGGATGGCGCCGTTGGGTCGCTTCCACTCAACACTCCCATCTGCTGCCATCGCCGCCAGAGTCCGCCGCGAGTCATCGCCCGCGATCACCCGCCGGGGAGCACCCGTCTGCACCGCCGTGCGGGCAGGATCAGCAGCGGCGGCGGAGTTGCCCCCCGCGCCCCAACATGCCCCGAGTGCAAACAGAATCGTGAGCACCGCGCCAGCCGACCATCCCCGTCGCGGCGCGTTGTGGATCGTCGCAGGCTTGCCCCCTGCCGCGGCCAGGATCGCTTCCCGCGCGGCGGGGATCGCTGCTGCGGAGACATGCTCAATGGCCACCGAAAAGGCCACACTGCCGCCGGGCGGAAGCGTCACCACCCGCCCCTGCGATTCCTCGAACGACCGGGCATTGGGAAAATTGGTCGCCGGTTCAATGCCGGTGACATACCCGTCGGCCTGCCCTCCCTGGTTTTTCCAGAGTGCAAACCAGGGGAGCGTGGCGGCGTTCCAGGAAACCTTGGCGGCTTGCCTGCCCCCCGGCGCGACCAGCAGCACGGCCGCCGTGCCTGTGGCATCGGCGTGGAGCTTGCAGTAGTGCACCTCTTCGAGGCGTCCAGAGCACGGCTCGGCGTAGTGGTTCCAGGTCGGGACATCGGCCACAGCACCGGCATCCCTGGGGGCGAGTTCATCGATGGCGGCCACCACCTCCGCGTCGCGGCCGAGGAGCGGCAGGCCGAAGTTGATGTGGTAGAGCATCTGCATGGTGGTCGGCCGGTCGGAGAGATTCACGACGGTGTCGGTCCATGCCACCCGCGGCGAGCCGATGGTCATGGAAAGCTCACTGTTCATCCGCAGCGAGTGGCAGAGAAAACGGGTCTCGTCCACGGTGCCCCGGGCGGTGAGAGTGCCGGAGAGTTCGTCGAGGTCGACCTCGAGCGACCGCGCGGGAATGTTGGCGATCCGCCCGTGGAGGCCGTGGCGGAGTCGGCCCTCGGGGGTGAAGTCGGGGGCCCCATTGCTCACCAACCCGCAGCGGGCCACCAATTCATCGAATCCGTCGAGCCATCCCAGCCCCGACGGTTCGGAGAGCGGAACGAAGGCCGGATGCACCGGCCCACAGACCGGCGACTGCCACCCAAACTCGGTGCCGCCGAGGTTGACCTTCCAAATCCCCAGGCCCCGGTCTGGGAGGATGTGGACGCGGCTCGATCCAGCCACCAGTTCCACATCCCGCACCCCCTCGGATAACCCTCCTGAGAGCGTGCGTGAGCGGACGGCGAGCGGACCAGCCGCGACCTCGATGTCACGCCCGCCGCCGGAAGCGCCCCCGCCAGCAGCCCTGCCGTGGCCCGGCGTCCCGTTGCCCGTCGCCCCGATGATCGTCACCCGAATTGGCGTTGCCATGGTGCAATTTTGCTCCCCGCTGTTCCCAAGCGTCGTGGCGCCAGCATTCCTCGCAGGCGCGGCGGCAGTCTACCAGTCGCCCGACAGGAGTCCGATTGCCCTGACGAGAGCGGCGGACTGGGCCGGCGGCGGGGGATGGCTTAGGCTTCGAGCATCCCGACCCTCTCCGGAATCGACTCATGAGCAATCCCATCGCCCCGAGCGGCACTCCTCTGCCGCTCGCTGTCGTCCTCGCTGCCGGCAAGGGAACGAGAATGGGGAGCGATCTCCCCAAAGTGGTCCACGAAGCGGCTGGAAAACCGCTGGTGCGGTGGGTCGTCGATGCACTTCAGGCCGCCGGAGTGGCCGACGTGATCGTCGTCGTCGGTCACCGGGCGGAGCTCGTTGAAGCGGCCCTGGCAGGAGTGCCCGGGGTGACCTTCGCTCTGCAGCGGGAACAGCGGGGCACAGGAGACGCCGTGGCTGCCGCCGCCGGGCAGATCGAAGCCAGGCTCGATCGGGAAGGAGGCCGCCGCCGGCCGGTGGTGGTGGTCTGCGGCGATTCCCCGATGCTCCGGCCGCGGAGCGTCACCGGATTGCTTGCCGATTTCACCGCCCGAAAGGCCTCCTGCCTGCTGGGCACAGCCATCACCGCAGACCCGCAGGGGCTGGGCCGGATCGTCCGCGATGCCGCAGGTCGGTTCTGCGGCATTGTGGAGCACAAGGACGCCACCGATCAGCAGCGTGCCATTGGCGAGGTGAACATGAGCACCTACGTGTTTGCCGCCGAAGACCTGCTCCGGGCCTTGTCTCGGCTCAACAACACCAACGCGTCGGGGGAGTACTACCTCACCGACTGCCCAGGGATCCTTCTGGCGGAGGGGGGCGAGGTCGATGCCGTGGCCTGCCTCGACGCCAGCGAGACCCTGTCGGTGAACACCCCGCAACAACTTGCCGAGGTCGCCGAGGCCCTGCGGAAGCGGTCGCCGGCCACGGCGTCTTGAAGAAGGCTCGCCGGGCCATCACAGTGGGGCGGCCGCTCTCCGCTGATGCTCCCCTTCTCCGACGGCCCCCACTCCCCGGCAACCCCCGATGAACGACCTCAAGATATTCAGCGGCCCGGCTAACGTCCCGCTCACACAGGACATCTGCCGCTATCTCAACCTCCCCATGGGAAAGATCTCCATGGGCCGGTTTCCGGACGGGGAGATCTCCTGCAAGATCGACGAGGATGTTCGCGGCCGCGACGTGTTTATCGTCCAGCCGACGTCACCGCCGGTCAACGATCACCTCATGGAACTGCTGGTGATGATCGACAGTTTCAAGCGGGCGAGTTGCTTCCGTTTGACGGCAGTCATCCCCTATTTCGGCTACGCCCGACAGGATCGCAAAGACTCAGGGCGGGTGCCGATCACCGCCAAACTCGTCGCCAATCTCATCACCCGGGCAGGTGCCGACCGGGTGCTGGCGATGGATCTCCACGCCCCCCAGATTCAGGGCTTCTTCGACGTCCCTGTCGATCACCTCTACGCCGCGCCAGTGCTCTCCAACCACGTCCTCTCCATGGGCCTCCCCAAGGAAGACATCGTCGTCGTCAGTGCCGACGAGGGGAGCATCAAGCGGGCCAGCGGCCATGCCACCCGATTGGGTTCACCGTTGGCGATCGTCGACAAGCGTCGCCTCAGCGCCGACACCACCCGGAGCAATACCATCATCGGCGCCTCGGTTGAGGGCAAAATCGCCCTCATGTTTGATGACATGATCAGCACCGCCGGCTCCATCTGCTCGGCCGCAGAGGCTGTTCAGCGGCATGGCGCCCGGGCGATCTATGCGGCTGCGACCCACGGTCTGCTCGTCGGGCCGGCGATCGAGCGACTCCGGGCAGCGCCGTTCGCAGGGATCATCATCACCGACTCAATCCCGCTCTCTCCCGGCAAGCAACTTCCCTCAATTACCGTGCTTTCCGTGGCGAGTCTGCTCGGTCAGGCCATCAAGCGGATCCACCGCAACGAGTCGGTGAGCATGATGTTTCAATAGGGGCAGTTTCCTGCCCGCCCCCCCCGGCAACCGGGGTCTGCTGGCCAGAGGCCCCGGAAACACCCTGTTTCCGGGGTTCGGCTTGCGGAAACGCAGCCCCGTGGCACAATGAAAGGCTTGCCGAAAAGGAGTATTTATGAGTGATTCCCTCGAAGTCGTCGCCCGCACGGCCACCGGAACGCGCGAGTCCCGCCGTCTCCGTCGCCAAGGGCTCGTGCCCGCCATTCTCTACGGTCACGGTGAGAAGTGTGTCGATCTGGCTGCCACGCGCATTGCGCTTGAGGCCGTGATCCGACACGGAAGCCGGATCGTGGAACTCAAGGGGGCGGTGACGACCAGCGCCCTAGTCCGGGATCTGCAGTGGGATACGTTCGGCATTGAGCCGATCCATGTCGACCTGATCCGCGTCGATAAGACGGAACGGATCACGGTTCGCGTTCCCCTCGATCTCAAGGGGGAGGCTCCCGGGCACCGGGATGGTGGCACCGTCAACATGGTCCTCCACGAAATTGAGATCGAGTGCACCCCAGACACGATCCCCGAGAAGATCCACATTCTGGTGGGGAAACTGGGATTGGGGGGGACGATCAAGGTCCACGACATCGAGTTGCCCAAGGGCGCCAAGGCGGTCACCGACGGCGATGAGACCGCGGTCACCTGCACGCTCGCCGCACACAAGACCGACGAGACGGCCGCCGCTGGTGGGGCCGAACCCGAGATCATCGGCCGCAAGGCCGCCGAGGAAGGGGAGGCAGCCGCCGCTGGGGACTGAGGATCGCTGCCGAAAACTGTCCTGGCGCAGGCACCCGTCATCCACCCCCGTCGATCGCTGGCCGAAGTTGCGAGGGATTTACCTTGCCTTCTCCCGCAGTCGGAATTGGCTGGAAGGTGGACGACGGTGTCGCGGTGGTCCGCGGCCGCCTGCGAGGATCGCCGAGTTGAGTTGGCGGCCGATCACGACAGGACGTAGGCAGAGCGGTTCATTGGCCAGTGAAACTCATCGCAGGACTGGGAAATCCTGGAAGGTCATACGAAGGGACGCGGCACAACATCGGCTTCGAGGTCCTTGACGTCCTCGCCCGCCGTGCCGGCACTCCTGCCCGTAGGCAACGCTTCCAGGGAGAATTCGCCCAGGTCACGATCCGTGGCAATCCGACACTCCTGCTCTGGCCGTTGACTTGGATGAACCTCAGTGGGGCGTGCGTTCTGGCGGCCCGGGATTTTTACAAGATCGAGAACACCGACATCCTTGTCCTTTGCGACGACTTCCAACTCTCCACCGACACCATCCGCCTGCGGAGCAGCGGTTCTGGCGGCGGACAGAAGGGGCTCAGCGACATCCTCGCCCGCCTCGGCACCAACGCCGTACCGCGACTGCGGTTGGGGGTGGGGCCGCTGCCGGCGGGGTGGAAGTCGGCTGATTTTGTGCTTGGAAAGTTCACCAAGACGGAGCGGGCCGATGTTGACGCTCTCGTCGAGAGGGGGGCGGACGCCGCCGAGGAATGGGTGGGAGCAGGGATTGAAGCGGCGATGAACAGGTATAACTAAGGCGGTTGGACTGTCGTTCCTCGGAACGATTGTTCATCGGGAGCAGGTTCCGGGGTTCACTTCCGGGATCAGGTTTAGGAATCACGTTTCCGGAATACGGTTCCGGCAGACACAGGTATCTCACAGGCAGACACAGGCTCGGCTGGTCCGGGCCCCAGCAGAGGAGCGAGATTCGACATGGTGGTGTACGAAGGGATGTTCATCCTCGATCCGGCGAAATATTCCCGTGATCCCGGCGCGGTCTCGCAGCAGATCGCTGACCTCATCACCCAGCACGGCGGCACGGTACTCGCCGCCCGGCTGTGGGATGAGCGAAAACTGGCCTATCCCATCAACGGGCATAAGAAGGGGGTCTACTGGCTGACCTACTTCCGGATGCCGGGTGCGGGCATCACGCCGCTGGAGCGGCAGTGCGAAATCAATGACGACATCATCCGCAAGTTGATCCTCAAAGTGGATCCGCGGATTGCCGACGCCCTCGTGCAGCACGCGCTGGCGGGGAACGAGGTTGCAGCTGCCAAGCGGCCAGCCGGCCCCTCCGGGCCTGCTGGACCTGCAACACCAACCGCTCCCGCCACGGTGGCCGTGGCGGAGTGATCAACTGTCTGTAGCGGCGACAACTGCCCCCCTGGGGCCGTTGCGTGGCGGGCGGGAACGGCGTATCATTCACTGAACAGAAGTACACCACACCCTCCAGCCAGTCCTTAAGGAGTGAGCGATGGCCAGTTTCAACAAGGTGATCCTCCTGGGTAATGTCACCCGCGATCCGGAGTTGCGCTACGTTTCCAACGGCACCCCGGTCACCGAAATCGGTTTGGCTGTCAACAACCGGCGCAAAGGCCCCAACGGAGAATGGGTCGACGAGACGACCTTCGTCGATGTCACATTCTGGAGCCGCGACGCCGAGATCGCCGGTGAGTATGTCACCAAGGGATCTCCCTTGATGATCGAGGGCCGTCTCAAACTCGACACGTGGGAGAAGGACGGCAAGAAGAACTCCAAGCTCCGCGTGGTCGGCGAGCGTCTGGTCCTTCTCGGCAATCGTGCGGGTGGCCCAGAGGGGCGTCCGGCGGGGGCTGAAGGAGCCCCACGTGCCAAGCCTTCCGGCGCCGCGCCCCGGGGGCGTGGCGGACCAGGGGGTGGAGGGGGCAACGAATACGACCAGTCGTCTAGTTATGATGAGGGCTCGCAAGAGAGCCGGCACGAGGGAAATCAGGGGGGCAACCAAGGGGGAAGCCAAGGGAGCAACCAGAGCGGGTATGGTAGTCACGGCGGATCCGAGGACGACATTCCGTTTTGATCTCCTTTCTGGCACACTCCTGCAGTCCCACCGTCTCCGCTTTCAAGTTCTTCGTTTCACACGCACACTGTCCTTTCCACCCATCCCCCCACCGGCTTTTTCGCCGATGACAGGGGCTCCCCCGAGGCGAATCCGAGGCGAATCATGTCGAAGAGTTCTATAGCGACGAAGGAAGCGGCCATGGGGAGGTCGTACGCACAGGCAGTGGGCAGCCATGCCGGGCAACTCCCCAAGGGGAACCGCGGCGGCATTGAGCTCCTCCTGGTCCACAATGTGGAGCACGTTGGCAAGCAGGGTGAGGTGGTCGAGGTGAAGCGGGGTTACGCGTTCAACTACCTGCTGCCGCAGGGGTTGGCGACGGTGGCCACCGATCATCACAAGCGGATGGTGGCCAAGCACAAAGCGAAACTCGAAGAGATCGCTCGCGAGCGTCTGGCCGGTCTGCGGTCACTGTTGGAGGAATTGGTTCGCACCAGCGTGACCATTGAAGCCAACGCCAACGACGAAGGACACCTTTACGGTTCCGTCGGTGCCCCGGAAATCGCCCGGGCCCTCAAGCAGCAGGATCTGGTGGTCTCGTCAGACAACATCATCCTTCAGGGCCCGCTCAAGGAAGTTGGCCTCTACACGGTCCGGGTCCGCCTGGCTGCCGAGGTAGAGGGAGATCTGAAGGTGTGGGTCGTTCCGACCAGCGGCGACAGCACTTCGAAGTAAGCGTTCCCCGCCGCGGTTGTCGGATCGGCTCGCCCGTCGTCTCCCCCGTCTTGGTACTGACTTGGTTCTGTGTTCAGGAGGGAGGCTCCGCGGATGGTCGGATCCAGACGCAGTGGCGCCGGAGAGTCGGGCGAGGGAAGGGAGCGGAGCAAGGATGGCAACCGGCGGCGGTCTCGCGATTTCGTCGAGCCGTCAGCAAGCCATGCGACCCATGCCCTGCAGCGTGAACTTCCGGTCGACATCGATGCCGAACGGGCTGTGCTCGGCAGTGTGCTGCTCAAGCCCGATGTCTGCGATGACGTCGCGCTGATTTTGAAGCCGGACGACTTTCATGACGAGGCGCACCGGATTCTCTACGGGCACCTCCGGGATCTCCACGACGCCGGCAAGCGGATTGACACCACGATCGTCCTCGACCGGTTGCGGTCGAAGGGGGACCTCGAACGCATCGGGGGCGCCGCAGCCCTCGCTGAGATCGTGCAGGCGGTGCCGCACGCCGCCCATGCCACCCACTATGCGGCCATCGTCCACGACAAGGCCCTCCTTCGGTCGTTGATCGACGCCAGCACCGATATCCTCCGCGACGCCTACGACTCCACCAACGAACCGCGGATCCAGGTGGCCGGTGCTGAGCAGAAGATCTTCGCGATCCTTGAGCAACGCAGCTCCACCGACGCCAGAACGATCGAATCGGTGCTCGACGAGGTGATGGTGCGGATGGACGCCCGGATGAAACACGAGCAGTTGCTCGGTGGCGTGGAGACCGGTTTCACCGACCTCGACTCCCTCTGCGGCGGCCTTCACAACTCCGAGTTGATCATCCTCGCGGCCCGGCCCAGCATGGGAAAGACGGCGATGGCGATGAACATCGCCGAGCACGTCGCCATCGCCAACAAGCATCCGGTGCTGTTTGTCAGCCTGGAAATGGCCTGCCTGGAACTGGCCGACCGACTCCTCTGCTCCGCGTCGCAGGTCAACGGGCATCGGCTCCGCAACGGGACCATCTCCCAGGAGGATCGTCGCCGGCTGGTGCAAAAATCGGCGGAGATCAGTTCAGCGCCGCTCTACATCGACGACACCCCGGGGCGCACGCTCACGGAGATCGCTGCCGTCGCCCGCCGCCTCAAACGGCGTGGCGGGCTCTCCATGATCGTCATCGACTACCTCCAGCTCATCGAGCCGGATAATCCCCGCGATCCCCGTCAGGAGCAGGTTGCCCGCATCGCCCGGCGATTGAAGATGATGTCTCGCGAACTCGACATCCCTGTCCTCTGCCTCGCGCAGCTCAATCGACAGGCGGAGGTGTCGCGGGACAACCGTCCTCGTCTCAATCACCTCCGGGAATCGGGGGCCATCGAGCAGGACGCCGATGTGGTGATGTTTGTCCACCGCGAAGAGTACTACCAGACCACCGACGAGGACCGGGAGCGGGTCCGCGGTCAGGCGGAGATCATCATCGCCAAGCAGCGTAACGGCCCCATCGGCGACATCAAACTGCTCTGGAAGCACGACTTCACGAGGTTTGTGAACCTCGAGCACCGTCCCTACGACGAGTTCGAGCAGTTCTCCGGCTTCTGAGGCCTTGGGGGGGGGAGGCTGCCTGGGATACCTTTTTCCACGGGCGGTCAGGGCGACGGCCTCCGGGCCGCGCTGCGGTCGGTTCCGGGGGTGACATCGAGCTCGAGGCCGTCGTCCTCGCCGCGTTCCAGTCGCTCCCAGGCGATGGCTCCCATCGCCGCATTGTCGGTGCACAGTTCCCGCGGCGGAATGAGGACGTCGATCCGCCGCTTTCTCCCCAACGACTCAAGCGCTCCGCGGAGGGCAGCGTTGGCCGTCACCCCTCCCCCCACTGCCAGGACACGACAGCCGGTGCGGGCGAGTGCCAAATCGACCTTGGCCACGATAGCGTCGACGACCGCCTGCTGGAACGAGGCCGCAAGATCGGCAAGGGCCTGCCCTGTGGGGAGCGGTGGATCGAGAGACGGGCCGGCGGCAGGAGCCGCCCCAAAAGGGGAAGCCGGTGGCCGGACTCGATACCGCAGGGCGGTCTTCAGACCACTGAAACTGAGATCGAGCCTCTCGCGGTCATTCACCAGGGGGCGGGGAAACCGATGGGCGGCGGGATTCCCACCCGCGGCGACCCGTTCGATCCACGGCCCCCCTGGGTAGCCCAGGCCAAGGAGGGCTGCCGCCTTGTCGAAGGCCTCGCCTGCGGCATCGTCGATCGTGCCGCCAAGGCGTTCCAGTTCAAGTGGGCCGTGGAGATGAAACAGCGACGTGTGGCCACCGCTGGCCACCAACCCGACGCACGGATAGCGGATCCGCTCCGGATGGGCCAGCCGGCAGGCGTAGAGGTGCGCCGCGATGTGGTCGTAGCCGACCAGTGGCACGCCAAGGACCGCGGCGATCCCTTTGGCGGCACAGAGTCCCACCAGCAGCGAGCCAACCAGCCCCGGTCGGACTGCCACAGCCACGGCCACGAGTGATTCCTTCGACACACCAGCCCGCGTGACCGCCTCGTCGATGACGGGAATGATCCGCTCCACGTGGGCCCGCGAAGCGACTTCCGGGACCACTCCCCGCCAGCGGGCGTGGAGATCGTCCTGACTGGCGACGACACTGGAAAGGACGCGGCGTGAACGGTCGATCACCGCCGCCGCGGTCTCGTCGCAGGTCGTCTCGATCGCCAGCAGTGGCATCGGCTGCCTCCGGGGCTCGTGGTCCTGATCCCTCTTCGACGGGCCCTCCGGGGCAACTATCCCACAGGCCCCACGGCAGCGAGCGGGCCCATGACCAGTTGATCGTTCGATCAGGCGATCAGTAGTCGTACCACATCCCAATGCCAGCCCGGTTTTGGTTCTTGTAGACGAACTGGTACTGCGGATCGGAGCCGTAGAGATATTCAAAGCCGATCCGATAGAGCTTTTCACTTCTCCGTCCGCGCCACGCCCAGCCGGTCTGGACGCAGACATTCCCCCCCCAGTCGAGTTCCTGCCGGGAGAATCCGTTGACCGCCAAGAACGGCGCCCCGCGGCCCCCCGTCGGACGGGCCTGGATCAATTCGGTGCCCACCTGGAATTCCCACGGCTTCGCCCCACCGTCTTTGAAGAATGCCCAGCCCACTTCGCCGTAGAGCCGCATCCAGTCATAGAGGTAGTAGGAGTTTCCCCACACGATGCAGTCGCGGTAATAGTTGGTCCGCGGGAAAGTGGGGTGCTTAATCATGAACTCGTCGCCGAGATGGGCGCTGTTGTGGTAGTAGGCGAGCTTCGTCTGCCAGCGCCCCACCCCATACACCAGCGGCACCCCGAACCGGTAATCGGCACTCCGCAGATCGCGATCGTCTTGGGGATCAAGTCGCACGAACGCCGCGCCCTCAATCTGCACTTCAAACCCCTGCGGATGGAGCGTGGGATCGCTCCCGTAGCGGGCAATCGACGCCCGGCCCCCGAGCGTGGTATCCCACAGCCACCCTTCCTGCCCCGTGGATGCATACGGCGGGGGGGTGGAGTCTTCGTAGACGACCGACCCGATCCGCGCTTCCTTGGGGCCGGCGAGGTAACTGGTGTAGATGAGGTTGTTGGGCATCAGTTGCCAGCGCCAGGGCCGCGATGCCCAGAGGTCGTCAAACCCTTCCGGGAAACCTGCCCCCGGGACAAGGTAGCCGTCGGACTCCGACGGCATCGACTCGTAGGGCATGTCGAGGACCACCGGCCCCTGCGACGGCCCGGGCGAGATCACCGGCGGGAGCGACTCGATCGCCGGCAATGATCCGATGTCGGGGGAGATCGACGGCGGCAACCGCCCCGACAACGGCAACGGGATCGTGCTCTCGCCGGGAGCAGAAAGCGCTCGCGGAGGGGGCAGTTCGTCGGCAAGAAGGTGGGGCGGAGTTGTCCTGATGCCAATTCCGACCATCCACACCACCGCGCACCACCGCAAGGCGCGCAGAGCGCCCTCGGAAAGCACCGGCAGAGTGGGTACCAAAAACGGCATGGAAATCATTGAGGGCAACTCTACGTGGCAGCCGCAGACCGACTCCAGAGAGATCGGCATCCGGCGTCCCAAACACAACCTCCCCGAGGCCTGATCGCTCGCCAAAACACCCTTTTCAAGTCCCCGTCGGCGCCTCGGAAAACAGGGTAGGATAGGGGCCTGTACGATCCCCTTGTGAACCGCCCAACGCGGCGGTGCCAAAAGGCTTTTCCCCTCTCCTTCCCATCCTCCGTCGATCCCATCATGCCCCCGGCTTCCGATCCAACCGCCCCCTCCTCCGGCCTCCCTGCGGCGATCGGCCCGTCAACTCCACAGGCCATCGACAGTGTCGCAGTCGCCTTGGGGAGGATTCCGAGCGGGCTGTATGTGGTCACATGGCGTGAGGGGGAGTCTGACCGGGCGATGCTCGCCAGTTGGGTGATCCAAGCCGGCTTCGCCCCTCCAGCAATCTCGTTGGCGGTCGCAGCATCGCGGGATCTCCTGGCGGCGATCGACCGCGGCGCCTCCTTCGTCGTCACCATCCTCGGCGAATCCCAGCGCTCGCTGCTGGGGCGGTTCGGCAAGCCCGCCGCGCCGGGCGAGGATCCGTTCGCCGGCCTCGAAATCGTCCGCTCCGCTGGCGGAGCTGCCGGCATCGGAGGCTCTGCCGGATGGCTGGAGTGCCGCGCGGTCTCCCGGGCCGCCGCGGCAGATCACGTGATCATCGTGGCGGAGGTGCTCAGCGGCGATTCCGGCCCCGCCACGTCGCCACTGGTACACCTCAGGAAGAATGGGCTACGTTACTGATCCCGTGCCCGCCGCAGAGGGCGGTCTGGCCGGGACTTCCAGGGGGTTTTTCAGGATGCCACGAACCGGGGTGCAGACCATGCTCAATCGGCGTCTCTTCGCGCGAATCTCACGGCTCACTCTCACGGTGGTCTGTGCTGCCACGCTGCTTTCTGTCGGTTGCTCACCGCAGGCCAAGCCCGGTGCTGCCGCCGGGGGTGGAGCCACAGCCGGTGCCCCCAAGCGGTTGATCTTCCTCACCAACGGCGACGACCCGTTCTGGGATGCCTGCAACGCCGGCCTCCAGGAAGGAGCCAGGCAAGCCGGCCTCACCGCCAAAGGGCTGACGGCTGTGATGGAGAAGAACAACGGCACCGCTCAGGGCCAGATTGAGAAACTCCGGCAGTTCGCCAGTCAGTCCGATATCGCCGGTGTGGCGATCTCCGTCATCCAGGCCGACAATGTCGCCATCATCGAGGAGATGAAGAAACTCGCTGCCAAGGGGGTGAAGGTGATCACCGTCGACAGCGACGTCGATCGTTCGCGCTTCCGTGACGCCCGTCCCTATTACATCGGCACCGACAACATCGTCGGCGGACGGCTCCTGGGAGCCGCAGCAGGCAAGATCCTGGCAGCCCGCAACGTCACCTCCGGTGGCTACGTCCAGTTCGCCGGTTTCATCGACGTCGACAACGCCCGGGCCCGGATGGACGGCTTCAAGGAAACGGTGGGCGCCGCGTACACCGAACTCGACCGCATGCCCGACGGCATGGAGGGAGCGCGGGCCCGTGACAACGTCCGCACCGCACTGGTCAACCATTCTGATCTGGTCGCCCTCGTCGGCATCTGGGCCTACGACGCTCCGGCCATCGCGGAGGTGGTCAAGGAACGGGATGTTCGTGCCAAAACGACCGTCGTCACGTTCGACGCCCAAGCGATCGCCCTGGAGCACATGAGCAACGGCCTGATCGACGCGATGGTGGTGCAAAACCCCTTTGAGATGGGAGCCCAGACGGTCCGCCTCCTAGTGGCGATGCTCAACGATGACAAGGCCGTGATCAAGGACATGTACCCGAAGCTCGGCAGCGAAAATGGTGACATCTTCACGACAGGCCTGCGGGTGATCGTTCCCGACGAGGGTTCGCCGATCAAGCAGGAGGACATGCCGGCCGATATCCCCCACGAGTTCAAGACGCTCAGCGACTTCCGCGAGTGGCTCACCCGCTACGGCCTCTCGAGTTCCTGATCCGATGGCTGCGACCAACCTGAATCCTGCCGGCCGATCCCCGCCGGGCTCACAGGCCGCCCCACGCCTCCGGCGGACGGCTTGGTTTGGACTCCGCAACGGGGAGTGGGCCCTTCTGGCGGCGATCGCCGTGGCGTTCCTGCTCACGGGGCTCGTGGACAGCAATCACAGCTATTTCAAAGACCCCTGGGTGAGCCTCACTGACATCGCCCGCAACACGGCGATGCTGGGGATCTTCGCGTTGGGCGCCACCGTGGTGATCATCGCCGGCGGCATCGACCTCTCGTCTGGCTCCATGATCGCCCTCTCGGGGACGGTGTGCGCCGTGACGATGCTGGCTTTGTCACCGACGGAGATGATGGGGTTGAAGCCTGTCGCATCGGTGGTCGTGGCGGCGGGCGTCGCCGCCGCCTTGCTCACCGGCTTCCTGGTCGGCACGCTCCACGCCTGGCTGATCACCGCCGTGCGGCTGCCGCCGTTCATCGCCACGCTGGCCACGCTGGTTGGCCTGCGGAGTTTTGCCCGGGCGCTGTGCGAAAGTGCCACCCACGCCATCACCCCGACCAAGAGCGCGCTGATCAACGTCTACGACCCCGCCTTCAAGGCGGTCCGCGAGAACGTCTGGGTACCGGTGACGGTGTTCGCCATCCTCGCCCTCTTCACCTGGGTGCTGCTGACGCGGACGGTGCTCGGCCGCCACATTCATGCCCTGGGTGGGAACGAGCAGGCGGCCCGACTGGCCGGCATCCGCACTGAAAACGTGAAGTGGTTCGCCTACTGCTTCGGGGCGATGACCGCCGCCCTGGCAGGCCTGTTCTATGTCGCCAACGAGTCGGTCGCCCAGCCGATGAACCAAGGACGTGGCCACGAACTCAACGCCATCGCCGCGGCCGTCGTCGGCGGATGCTCCCTCTCTGGCGGCGTCGGTACGGTGCCCGGAACAGTGCTGGGAGCGATCTTCCTCCGCGTGATCATCGACGCGGTCTCGAAGATCATCAAGACCGGTGCCGACGTCTACGAAGGACTGATCGTCGGTGTGGTGGTCGTCATCGCCGTGACATTCTCCCAGTTCGGAGCGCTGGCCAAAGGGGGCCGTCGGCTGCTGCCTGGGGCGCTCGGCCTGTGTGCCATTCCCACGCTCTCACTCTTCGCCGGTGCGATCGTGTCGATGACCGCCGGCCAGAATGGCGGGATCGCCACCGGAGTCGGCTCATTGCTGCTCCTCGGCCTGCTGCGGGTCTGGGAATCCCGCCGCGACGCGACGTGATGAGGCGTTCCCTGACACGCATTGGCCCCTGCGCATTCCCCCCTTTCTCTGCTTCTCACCGATGACCACCCCCCTTCCCTTCGCCGTGCGGATGCTCGGCATCACGAAGCGATTTCCGGGAGTGGTGGCTCTCGACGACGTCACCCTTGAGGTGCGGCGGGGCGAGGTCCACGCCATCTGCGGGGAGAACGGCGCTGGCAAGAGCACGCTGATGAAGATCCTCTCGGGGGTCTACCAGCCGGACTGCGGCATCCTGGAGGTCGATGGAAGCGCGGCGAGTTTCACCGGCACGCGCGACGCGGAACGGTCGGGAATCGCGATCATCCATCAGGAGCTGGCCCTCGTGGAGGATCTCCCCGTCGCCGCGAACGTCTTCCTGGGGAGAGAACGCCGCGGTCTCCTCGGGCTCGTCGACGACCGATCGATGGAGGACGAGTGCGAAAGGTTGTTCTCGCTCCTAGAGTGTTCGGTGTCGCCACGGGACCGCACCGGCAGCCTCCGTGTCGGCGACCAGCAGCTCGTCGAGATCGCCAAGGCCCTCTCGCTCGAGGCCTCGATCGTGGTGATGGACGAACCGACCAGCGCCCTCACCGAAGCGGAGTCGGTCCGCCTTGAGCGCACGATCCAGCGGCTCGTGTCCCAGGGCACGACGATCCTCTACATCTCCCACAAAATGGACGAGGTCTTCCGGCTGGCAGACCGGATCACGGTGCTGCGGGATGGCCGGCATGTGAAGACGGTCGACACCAGTGCTACCTCGCCCCGCGAGGTCACCGGCTGGATGGTGGGCCGCGACATCGCCGGACACGGATTCCACCAGGAACGTCCCCGTGGTGCGAAAATCCTCGAGGTCCGCCAGCTCACGCTCCCCTGGCCCGAGCATCCCAGAGGCTACCGGCTCAAAGATATCTCCTTCGATCTTCACGCTGGCGAGATCCTCGGCGTGGCAGGACTGATGGGGGCCGGCCGCACCGAACTGCTCGAGGTGCTCTTTGGCGCAGGGGAGGACACATGGACCGGCACCGTGAGTCTTTACGGCAAGTCGGTGCGGTTCGACCACCCCAGCGAGGCATGCCGGGCGCGGATTGCCATGGTCAGCGAGGATCGCAAGCGGCTGGGGCTGTTCCCCGATCTCGACGTCGCCGGCAACGTCAGCCTCTGCGCACTCCACGAGGCGCTGCGGAACGGACTTCTCAGCCGGGCCGCCGAGGAGGACCTCGCCGCCGGGCCGGTGCGTGACACCGGCGTGAAGACGCCTGGATTGCACGCGGCAATCACCGGTCTCTCCGGTGGCAACCAGCAGAAATGCATCATTGGCCGCTGGTTGCTGACGAAGCCGGAGGTGCTCTTGCTCGACGATCCCACCCGCGGGATCGACGTCGGCGCCAAGGCCGAACTCTATACCCTCATCGATCGCCTCTGCCGACAGGGCCTCGGTGTGATCCTGACCTCCAGCGAACTCCCCGAATTGCTGACGCTCGCCGATCGGATCATCGTCTTGGCCGAGGGGCGATTGACGGCCGAACTACCGCGGTCCGGGGCGACCGAGGCGCGGATCATGGAAGCGGCCACCGCCGGCTGAACACGGGAACGATGATCACGGGGCCATCCCGTGGCTCTCACGCCCCGACATACCGGGCCACGAGTCCGCGGGCCCGGGCTTCATCGCGCGTGCCGAAGACGATCGTTCGGCCGTCAGCGAACACCGCCAACTCGATCCCCCCCTCCACCGTGACGCGGACTATCCAGGGATTGGCCACCACGCTCCCTACATCCGCCATCCGCGCGGCGAATGCCGGCAATTCGATCCCCGCGCCGGGGGTGGGGATGACCTGCACCGCGTCGCGCCCGCAAAGGACCGTCGCCTGTGTCCCCACTCTTCCTTCGAGCCAGGGATAGTCACCCCCCCGGCATGTCGGACAGCCAGCCTCGGCGAGGGGCTCAAGATCGACTGTCCGCCAGGAGTTCTCCCAGAGGTCGCAGACGAGGAGCCTGTTGCCAACGCGATCGATGGCCCCGGCCAGGATCTTGATCGCCTCGGAGGCCTCGACTGCCCCCACCACCAGTGCCACTGGCCCCAGCACGCCCGCGGTGTCGCAGGTGGGCAAGACTCCCGGGGCGGGAGGCTCGGGCACCAGGCACCGCAGGCAGGCCGACTTCCCAGGCAGCACCGAGAGCACCCTCCCCTCGGCACCAATCGCACCGCCGTGGACCCAGGGGATCCCCTCCCGGCAGGAATACTCGTTGACAAGAAACCGGGCCTCGAAGTTGTCGGTGCCGTCGACGATCACGTCGACACCGCCGAGGAGCCGGGAAGCATTGGTCGCGGAAAGATCGGCGACGACCGCCTCGATCCGGCAGGCCGATGCCATCCGCTCCAGGTGCCGTGCCGCCGCCACGGCCTTGGGAAGACCGGCGGCGACGTCTGCCTCGTCGAACAGCACCTGCCTGGGAAGATTGGAAAGTTCGGGGAGATCGCGATCGATGATCCTCACCGCACCGATCCCGGCCCGCACCAAGGCCATCGCCACCACGCTGCCGAGCGCGCCGCAGCCGACGACGGCCACCTCGGCCGCAGCGAGGCGTTCTTGGCCGTCAGCACCGAGCGGTGCGAAGCGGACCTGGCGGGAATAGCGATCTGGATCGAAACGAGACATACGCCCGATCGTATCAGACCGGCAGCGCGTTTCGGCGGTCAAGAGACCAGATACCCAGCCCAATCCCAACGGTCCGCCGGCGACCGGGGAGACGCCCAGGCGGCAAGGAGGGCCTGGATCGCATCACATTGCAACCTCGCGGCGGCTGGGTTGGAGGAGAGGCCGTCGTCGCCAGCCCGAACGGAGGCCAGCAATGGCAGGCCCGGCGGCGCCTGCCAATCCTCCTGCGGCACCACCGCAGCAGGGAGAACGACCACCAGACAATCAATCCCGGCGGGAACCGTGGGAGGGGGAGGCTTGAGTCCATCGACCTCCCAACCGAAGAGCATCGTGCCGCGCCGCCGACCGGCAGCCGCGACCACCACGCCGACTTCGGCCGCGGAGAGATCAGAGGGGAGGAGAACGAGGAACGATGATGGGTGTGCCGACCATGCCTCGACCTGTTCCGCCAGTCCCGCGCTCGTCAGGCCACGGGTCAACGAATCGCACAGCCGGATGATGACCGGCACCCCCTGCCGGTCGGCGGCGGAGGAGATCGCCGTCGCGGGAGCCTCGACAATGACTGCAGCCGATGCATCCCGCACCAGTGCAACTTCCGCCGACGTTCCGCAGAACGCCACTCCACGCGGTACGTAGCGCCGCCCGTCGAGCCACAGGGAACGGCCGCGGACCCCGAGGCGCCGCAGGCCAACCATCCGCCAGCCGGCGGCGGCGACGTCGACTCCCCGCCGCAGCACCACGTCGGCCCGGTAGAGATTCGGCAGCTCCGGCGTCCAGAAGCCCGGCTCGGTGCACACGCCCCGCGCCAACGGCGGTTGGCCGGCAACATGCCCCTGATCGACCAGTGGCACGGTGGTGGGGAGCGTGGCTGCTGTGAAACACTCGGGGCCGGTGAGCGTCCCGGAGACGACCAGCGCCTCTCCTGCCCCCACGACTCCGGCCGCCACCGGGGCAGAGCGTACCCATACCTCGGCCCGCATGTCGTCGGCCCGTCCGAGGAGCGGCCGGATCCAGGATGCCTCCGTCGGCTGCTGATTCATACCTCACCCACGCCGTCGAAATGGGCATGGGCCTCCTGGGCAAGTTTCCGCAGGTCGAGCTTGCCCGAGCCGAGGACGGGGATCGAGTCGATCTCGGCGAAACTGCCTGGCGTGGGGATCCAGAGGTTGGGGAGGCCGCGGGCGGCCAGACCTCTGCAGATGTCGTGTGGATCACGGGCCGTCTTCAGATGAAGCACCACCAAACGCTCCCCCTTCTTTACATCCCGGACGCTTGTCACCACCGCCTGGATCTCGCCATCGGCAGCCCCCAGTTCCGCATTCACCGCCTCCTCGACAGGGAGATGCGGCACCATCTCTCCACCGATTTTCGAAAACCGGCTTTCCCGACCGGTGATGGTGATGAATCCATCGGTGTCGAGCCGGCCGATGTCACCCGTGCAATACCATCCGTCTTGAACCACCTCGGCAGTCAGATCGGGCCGGTCGAGATAGCCCTGCATCACGTTCGGCCCGGTGACCCACAGCATCCCCTCCTCGCCAGCGGGGAGTATCGCCATGCCGTCGCGGGCGGTGATCCGGGCACGACAGCCAGGGATCGCCCTTCCCACGGTCCCCTCGCGGGCATCCTCCGGCGTCCCCGGCACGTGGCGGGAGGGAGGGATGTTGGCTGCCACCAGCGGCGACATCTCGGTCGCACCATACGCTTCAATCGGCCGGACGCCAAACTTCTTCTCGAAAGCGTCGCACACGTCGCGGGGGAGTTTCTCAGCCGATCCGAAGACCGCTTCGAGCGAGGAGAAATCCTCCGCCGCCGTCCGCCGCAGGTAGGTCCGCAGGAATGTCGGCGTGGCCATGAGAATCGTGGCATGGTGCTCGCGGGCCAGCGTTCCGATCGCCTGCGCGTCGAGCGGATTGGTGTGGTAGACCACGCCGGCATCGAGGACCAGCGGTGTCCAGAACGTGGTTGTGTACCCGTAGGAATGGAAGAACGGAAGCACTCCCAGGGCGACATCGGCGGCGGTGATGTGGAGCAGTTCCCCGATGGCACGGACATTCGAAGCGACGTTCTCCTCCGAGAGCACGACCCCCTTGGGATCGCCGGTGGAACCGGATGTGAAGATCACCGTCAGCACATCATCGCCGCGGAGCCGGTCGAGCCCGAGCGAAGCCTCAAGCATCGGCAGTGGCAGCATGGTCGCCTGGGTCGCGGCGACGACTTTGTCGAAGAGCGTCAATCGTCGCTTGAGTTCCGCTGCATCCATGAGGCGGGAGCCGCAGTCGAGCTTCACACGCGCGAGGAAGGCTGGGCTTGAGAGCACGTGCCGCAGTCCAGCCCGCGTGATGCACAGATCGAGGATTGTCTGACTGGTGGTGTAGTTGAGATTCACCGCCACCCGCCCCATCATCGCCAGCGCCGCGTTGATCACCGCCGCGGCTGCCGTGGGGGGAAGCATCACTCCGACCATCCGCTCATCGGCGTCCAGCACCCGCTCCAGGACCCTCCGGGCACAGAGGGTGCGGATGAGAAACTCCCGCCCGGTGAGCCTCGTCCCCAGCGAGTCGGCCACCTTGAGGCGGCCTCCGGCCAACCGACAGGCCCGCACCAGTGCCCGCGGGAGGGTGGCGCCGGGCTGAGATCCGGACGCGGAGGAGGGGGGAAGAGGCTGCATGCTGGGATTTTCCGCAAGGGACGCCAGAGAACAATTCTGAGGGCCGGAGTTCCGCGCCGCAGGCGGTTCTCGAGGGACACACTGGTCGCAGCGCGTCAACCCATTAGAATCTGCGGAGTTTTCGTAGGAAAGACGCCCCCGGAATCCACCATGCCCCGTTACCAGCCCGCGCGGATCGAGCCCAAGTGGCAAGCATGGTGGGAGACGCACGGCACGTTTGCCACTCCGCGCCTTCCGGGTCTTCGCAAGACCTACGTCCTGGACATGTTCCCCTATCCC
Source organism: Planctomycetota bacterium (assembly GCA_003669605.1). Taxonomy (GTDB): domain Bacteria; phylum Planctomycetota; class Planctomycetia; order Pirellulales; family UBA1268; genus QWOP01. The sequence continues at coordinate 60,077 of QWOP01000043.1, read as the reverse complement.
AGCGGCGACGGACTGCACGTCGGACACCCGGAGGGCTACACCGCCACCGACATCGTCACCCGCTTCGAGCGGATGCGGGGCACCAGCGTGATGCACCCGATGGGGTTCGACGCGTTTGGGCTGCCTGCGGAGGAGCACGCCATCCGCACCGGCACCCCCCCGCGGGAGAGCACGCAGCGGAACATCGACACCTTCCGCCGCCAACTGAAGATGCTGGGGTTCAGTTACGACTGGAACCGTGAACTGGCCACCACCGATCCCGAGTACGTCCGCTGGACGCAGTGGATCTTCCTCCAATTGTTCGACACCTGGTTCGACCCCGCTATGCAGAAGGGGCGGCCGATCGCCGAGTTGCCGATCCCCGCCGAGGTTCTCGCAGGCGGGGAGGCGACCGTGGCGAAGTACCGAGATTCCCAGAGGCTGGCTTTCCAGTCCGAGGCCCCGGTGAATTGGTGCCCAGCGCTCGGTACGGTCCTGGCCAACGAGGAGGTGATCGGCGGGTTGAGCGAGCGCGGCAGCCATCCGGTTGTGCGGATTCCCCTCCGCCAGTGGATGCTGCGGATCACTGCCTACGCCGACCGGCTGGAGAAGGAACTCGAACCGCTCGACTGGCCGGCCAGCATCAAGAAGTTGCAGTCCGATTGGATCGGCCGGAGCACCGGTGCCGAGGTCGACTTCCACATCGTGCGGCCCAGCGATAGCGGCGCGACGTTCGCGGCTTGGCAGACAGCCCGGAAGCAATCCGGCTACCCGCAGCAAGCGGAAAGCGACGTTCTCCGCGTCTATACCACCCGTCCCGACACTCTCTACGGCGCCACCTATCTCGTCGTTTCCCCTGAACATCCGCTTGTCGATGGGCTGACGACACCGGGCCAGCGGGCTGCAATCCTCGCCTACCGCGAGGCGGCATCGCGGAAGAGCGATCTCGACCGCACCGATCTGGCCACGGAGAAAACCGGCGTTTTCACCGGCTCGTACTGCATCCACCCGCTGCATGGAAAACAGCTGCCGGTGTGGGTGGCCGACTATGTCCTGGCCACCTACGGCACCGGGGCAATCATGGCCGTCCCGGCCCACGACCAGCGCGATTGGGATTTTGCCCAAGCCTTCGCTCTGGAGATCGTTGCCGTCGTCGAGCCACTGCTCGGGGCCGGCCCAAGAGACGCTGTCATGGCCGGCGACGGCAGGGCGATCGCCTCCGGTCCCTACACCGGGCTGGAGACGCGGGCCTGTATCGCGAAAGTGGCGGCCGATCTCGAAGCGGCCGGACTCGGCCGGCCGGCGGTGAATTACAAACTCCGCGACTGGCTCTTCAGCCGGCAGCGGTTCTGGGGGGAGCCGTTCCCAATCCTCCACGAACTCGGCCCCGACGGAAAGCCGACTGGTGCGATCCGCGCCGTCGATGCAGCGGAACTCCCGGTTCGACTCCCTGAGCTTTCCGACTTCCGCCCCGGCGACACCCCCGACCCGCCACTGTCGCGGGCCGGCGATGGTTGGCTCGTGGTCGAGAAGGACGGCAAGCGGTACCGCCGCGAAACCAACACGATGCCACAGTGGGCTGGTTCCTGCTGGTACTACCTGCGGTTCCTCGATCCGACAAACCAGGAATGCTTCATCGACCCCGAAATCGAGAGGGCCTGGATGCCGGTCGACTTGTATGTCGGTGGCGCCGAGCATGCGGTCCTCCACCTCCTCTACTCGCGCTTCTGGCACAAGGTGCTCTTCGACCGTGGTCATGTCTCCCAGCCCGAGCCCTTCGGACGGCTCGTGAATCAGGGGATGATCCTCGGCGAGATGGAGTTCACCGGCTACCGCAGCGCCAAGGGGGGATGGGTGACGGCGCAGGACCGCACCGCAGACGACACCGCGGCGAAAGTGCCTGCCGACCAAGTGGAGAAGCAGGGGGAGCATTTCGTGCTCCGCGACTGGCCAAAGATCCGCGTCGACAGCCGGGCCTACAAGATGTCGAAGAGCCGCGGTAACGTCGTCAACCCCGACACCGTCGTCAAGGAATTCGGTGCCGACAGCCTGCGGCTCTACGAGATGTTCATGGGTCCGCTGGAGGCGACGAAGCCCTGGAGCACGGCCGGCGTCGGAGGTGTCCGCGGGTTCCTCGACCGCTGCTGGCGACTGGTGGTCGATGACAAGGCCGACGAGGTGAAACTCTCCCAGCAGGTGGTTGACGTCCCCCCCACCGACGAGCAATACCGAGAGCTCCACCGGATGCTCGACAAGGTCACGAAGGACATCCCGGCGCTGTCGTTCAACACGGCGATCGCCCGGATGATGGAGTTCGTGAATGTCTTCACGCCGCTGGAGCGAAAACCGCGTGCGGTCCTCGAGCCGTTTGTGGTGGCGCTTGCCCCCTTCGCGCCGCACTTGGCGGAGGAATTGTGGGAGGTGCTCGGGAAACCGGCGCCGGTGTCGCTGGCCGTCTGGCCGGAGGTGGAGGAGCGCTGGCTGAAGGACGACACCGTCGAGATCCCTGTTCAAATTGGGGGCAAACTGCGGGCCCGAGTGACCGTCCCTGCCGACGCCGACATCCCAACGATGGAGGCCGCCGCTGCCGCCGACCCGCGGATTGCCGAACTGCTCGCCGGAAAGCAGATCCTGAAAGTGATCGCTGTCCCGGGGAGAATGGTGAACTTCGTCGTCCGCTAACAGGCAGACGCTGTGAAACGGGGTTCAGACGCCCGCCACCGGGAATGGAGGGGGGGGATTGGCCGATAATCTCTGCAAATCGGCGACTCTCCGCATGAAACCCGAATTGGCGGCGGTCGGTCGGTTTCCGTAGCATGGTCGGAAGGCGATTGCCGAAACGACTCCATCACGGGAAAGCTTCAGTATGAGCGTGCAGCGGGTCTTGGCTTTAGTCCTCGGTGGTGGCCGCGGGACGCGGCTCTATCCCCTCACCCGCGATCGTTCCAAGCCCGCCGTCCCGCTGGCTGGAAAATACCGGATCATCGACGTCCCGCTCTCGAACTGCATCAACAGTGGCGTGCAGCGGATCTACGTCCTGACGCAATTCAACTCCGTCAGCCTCCATCGCCATATCCGTCGAACCTACACCTTCGACCCGTTTAGCGGCGGATTCGTGGAGATCCTCGCCGCCCAGCAGACGCTCGATAACTCCGGCTGGTATCAGGGCACGGCCGATGCGGTGCGGCAGAACATCCGCTATCTCCAGCAGCCGGACATCCGCCACGTTCTCATCCTCTCCGGCGACCAGCTCTACCGGATGAATTACGCCGACATGCTGGCGACCCACATGGCTCACAAGGCCGACGTCACGATCGCAGGGATCCCCGTCCACGAAGAGGCGGCATCCGGGCTGGGCATCATGCGCGTCGATGACGATGGACAGGTGGAAGGCTTCCTCGAAAAGCCCCAGACCCGCGCCGAACTCGACATGGTGCGCACATCGCCGGCATGGATCGAGAGCCGCGGCATCCCCGCCCAAGGCCGCTCGTTGATGGCCAGCATGGGCATCTACCTCTTCGACCGAGACTGTCTCCTGGACCTGCTCACCAAGACCGATTACCAGGACTTCGGCCGCGAGGTATTCCCGGCTGCGATCCGCGCCAAGCGGGTCTTTCTCCACCCCTTTGACGGATACTGGGAGGACATCGGCACCATCCGCTCTTACTTTCAGTGCAACCTCGACCTCGCTGGCGCTGCACCACCGTTTGAACTGGCGCGGCCGGAAGCCCCGATCTACTCCCGTGGCCGGTTCCTGCCACCTTCACGGATCGATGGCGCGGGCATCCGTTCGAGCCTCGTTTCCGACGGCTGCCTGATCGGCCAGGGAGCCGTGATCGAGAACAGCGTTATCGGACTCCGCTGCCGGATCGGCCGCGATGTCGTGATCCGCAACTCCGTGATCCTCGGCAACGATTTCTATGAGGCCGACGAGGATGTCATCGCCAACACCGCCAAGGGCCTGCCCCCCGTGGGGATCGGCGACGGCACGGTGATCGAGGGGGCGATCATTGACAAGAATGTCCGCATCGGTCGCCGGACCCGGATCGTCAACGATCACGGATGGGACCAGATCGCCGACAGCACGACGTTTACTGTCCGAGACGGCGTGGCGATCGTCCCCAAGGATGCGGTCGTGCCCGACGGCTGGCACCCCGATCCAGGGCTCGGGAGTGGCTGAAGCCTACTGCTCCATTGTTTTCAGCGCCGAAACAGGGACCGGGCCGCGGCACGCCATCCCGAACCGTTGGTATTGGCGGGCTGTGACGGCTTCTGCGACGAGGGGGCGGCAGCGAAGACCGATGCTGCGCTTGTGTCTCTGATCTCCAGCGAGTGCCCCGGATCGACAGCGATTCTGGCCCCGTCTGCCGACGGATACTCCGCTGGAGGCTCATCCCCTCCTAAAAAGCCTTCGTCGGCGGGGACGTCGTCATCGACGCTGACCAGCACCGCAGTCGAAGCAGGCTCATCAGCCAATGTCGGTTCGTGGGGAGCCGACTGGACAAACGGCGGCCAAGGCAGCGGAGTCGCACGGACCGGGAGGATGCCGTTGCTGCGGGCAGCAAAGTCGTTTTGTGTCACCGAGCCGTTGGGCACTGGGCCAGAGTAGTCGAAGGGATCAGGGCACATCGTGCACCCAGTCGCCATCAAAAGGCATCCGCCGAATACCAAGATCCTCACGCACGCACCCATGGCACATAAGCCTCCGCTGCAACCATTCGTCCCCGGCCAGCCGTGCCGGGCCGATCGACGGCCCGGCACCATCCTCGCCGCCGGCAGCGGCTGTTCTCCCCCAAAGCCCCGCTTATTCAATCGGATCGTTACGACCGTCATCTTGAGCCGAACCGACAGGGCACGATTTCAGCGCTGCACGGATGTCCGGCTCGCTCAAGAGCGCGTCAGCTGAGGGTCACGCCCATACAACTCATCAACACCTTCATGTCATCCCAAACGTCCTTCTTCGCGGACGGATTCCGCAACAGGTAGGAGGGGTGATAGGTGCAGATCACCGCCGCGGTGCCATGGGTAAACCACCTGCCGCGGAGTTTGCCGATCGTCTCGTCGGTCTCCAACAGAGACTGGGCGGCGGAGGCCCCCAGACAACAGATGAACTCCGGCTGAATGGCCGCCAACTGCCGCTCGAAGAAGCCCCGGCAATTGATCACCTCGGCAGGCTCCGGCCGACGGTTGTCCGGAGGGCGGCACTTGAGAACGTTGAGAATGTAGACCTGATCGCGGGTCAGCGTACAGGCCTCGATGATCTTGGTGAGCAACTGCCCCGCACGCCCCACAAATGGTTCGCCTGAAGCATCCTCGTCGGCCCCCGGCGCCTCGCCGAGAAAACAGAGCCGGGCGTTTGGATTGCCGCTGCCGAAGACCGTATTCGTTCGGGCGGAGGCCAGATCCTCGCATCGTCGGCAGGCCGCCACCTCGTGGCGAAGAATGTCGAGCAGCGCCATCCGATCCCCCGGCGACGCCTGCGGCCCAAGCGGCGGTTGTGCCCCGGAAGGCTCGGGCTGGGTCGCGTCTGGCCGCAGCGCTGCTCCTGGCTGGCCAACAGCGCGGCCCTGGGGAAGGGCCGAAGGAGCGCGCCCCCGAGCAACAGTCCGGGCCCGAGGCAGATCCTGAACCCCAGAATCAGCAAGGCTTTCCAGACGCTGCTTCAGGCTTCGCGGCGACGCCGCGCCATACTTGCCATCCACGGCGGGGGCCGAATCGGCCTTGTCTCCCAAGCCATCCTTGCCATTCATGCCATTTTTACCAGCACGAGCCATGGGAGGGTTCCAATTCCCCGAGGCTTACAGTGCGCGACGGTGCCGCTTCGGCCCCCGTCCCTTGCCAAGGAGAGCGGCCGACGAGGGCTTCTTCGGGAGTTGCGGTTCTTCCTGCGGCATGGCGGCGGCTTCGTCCCCCTCCGGAGCCGATCCCTCCGAGGTCATCAGCCTCCCGCCAGGACCTGTCTGCTGAATCGGGGCCGGCTTGGGCCGACGGTCGAAGGCTTCGAAGCCCTCGATCTCGTCGCGTTTCAGCAGTTTTTCGATCCGCATCTCGATCCGAGTCAACTGCGGTCCTTCTTCTGGCGCCACGAACGTGTAGGCCACCCCTTCGCGCCCCATCCGGCCTGTCCGGCCGACGCGGTGCACATAATCGTCGCAGAACTCCGGAATATCGTAATTGACGATGTGGGAGAGGCTGGTGACGTCGATCCCGCGCCCCACAACATCGGTGGCGACCAGTGTCGTTACCAGCCCTTCGCGGAACTGCTTCATCACCCGGTCACGCACATTCTGCGCGAGGTCGCCATGGATGCAGGCCACCTGCTCCTCGCCGCCGTGCCTCGACCGGCGCCTGCTGAGGCGCTCAAAGACTTTGTCTGTTCCCCGCTTGGTCCGGCAGAACACGATCACCTGACGGGGATTCTCCCGGTCGAGCAGGCGCTCGAGAAGGTCGAACTTCCGGATCGGATCAACCGTAAAATAGAACTGCTCGATCGTCTCCACCGTCATCTCACGGGTCGAGAAATCGAGAATCTCTGGGTCCCGCATGTAACGGGTCGCCAGTTTGGCCACCGGCGGCGGAACCGTGGCGGAAAGAAGGAGCGTCTGCCGGCTGTCGGGGCAGCGGCGGAGGATCTTTTCGATGTCGGGCCTGAACCCGATGTCGAGCATCCGATCGGCCTCGTCGAGGGTCACGATCTCCAAGCCACCAAAATGGATCGTGCCCCGACTCATATGGTCGAGGACCCGTCCCGGTGTGCCTACGACCACGGCCGGATGTTTGGCCAACTTCTCGATCTGGGCGCGAATCGGCTTTCCGCCGTACACAGCGACACAGTGGATCTGGGAGCCATGAGCGAGTTTCTCGAACTCGTCTCGCACCTGCACGGCGAGTTCACGGGTTGGCACGAGCACCAAGGCCCGCGGCCCGACGACGTCACGCGGCGAGGGTTTCGAGACCCGTTCGAGGATCGGGAGCACGAATGCCGCCGTCTTACCGGTCCCGGTGCGGGCCTGACCCATCACATCGCAGCCGGCCAGAGCCCGGGGGATGAAACCGGCCTGAACGGGCGTGGGGACGGTGTAGCCGGCCCGCTCGACAGCGGCCAACGTCTCAGGTGCCAGTCCCAGTTTCGCGAAGTCTCCGGCCACCGCCGCCGGTTGGGATGCGACAGGGTTTTGACCGTCCTGATTCGCTTCGGCTGGGCTGCCGCAGTTTTGAGTGGCCCATTGCTCGGGAGACCAGTCCGCCGGTGGCCTACCCCGGGAAGGCCGATTATCACGGGCCCCACGGCCGGATTCCAAAGACACTCGTGTTCCTTCCTGATTCTGCCTCGCGCACCCTGTCAATCGGTGCGTTGACTCTGTCTGGCTGCTGAAAACTACCACGATCGGGAGCGGGCGGCAAACCACGCCCTCGACGCCCGGCAGCCTCACCCCCATACCGGGGCCGCAATTCCTGCAACGGATGGACTTCCAAATTGCTGCGGCTAGGGCTGCGGAAAGCCCACTCAGCGGTCGAAGATCTTCCGGATCGCCCACATCGTCGCGGCCCGACCCGCACGGGCGATCGACCTGGTAAGGGGGATGCTCTTTGGGCATACGGCCACACAGTTTTGGGCGTTTCCACACATTTGGATTCCCCCCTGATCGGTGACCGCCTCCATCCGCTCATCAGCGATCAGTTTTCCGATCGGATGGCCATTGAAAAGCACCGCTTGGCTGATGGCATGGGCGCCTATGAATCCGCGGTCGAAGGCCGCTGTCCGCCGTTGCTCGAAGGCCTCCTCGGTCTCGCCGTCACGGCGGACGGTTTCGATTCGAGTGAACTGCGGACAGGCCTCAAGACAGCAACCGCAACTCATGCAGGTGGAGAGGGGATAGGCATCCTCCTGCTCCTCAGGCGAGATTCTCGGCCCGGCTCCATGGTCGTAGAAGCCGTCTACCGGCACCCATGCCTTGACCCGCTCCAGTGAGCGAAAAAGGCGGCGGCGATCGACAACGAGATCCCGGACCACGGGAAACTTCAACATCGGGCGCAACTCAATGCCGTCGGGGTGCTCCTCGACAAGGCGATCGACGAGTGCCGAGCAGGCCATCCGCGTCCGCCCATTGATGAGCATCGTGCAGGACCCACACACCTCCTCCAGACAATTGCAGTCCCAAGCCACCGGGGCCACTTGCCGGCCATCCTGCGCGCGGGCACCGGCCGCGATCTTCTGCAGAACGCTGATCACGTTCATGTTCGGTTCCCAGGCAACCGCATGGCGCTCCCAGTAACTCTCCTGCCCCGGAGCATCCTGCCGGAGGACACGAACGTCGATCGTCCTCGGCAGGGCGAGATGATCGCCGCTATCGTGGGGGGCAGGTTCTCCCCCGGCCGCCCCCGTGCTGGGGGGCGTGCTGGCGGTCGCTGGGCCGTTGTGTTTGGTGCTCATGGTGTCGGTAACCCTTCTCCCACGGTGTCGCTCGTACCGGAAAACAAAAGGACTTTAGGAGCGTTCACTCCCCGCAGTCACTCCCTTTTCCTGGCCCTTGTCCTGCGCGGACTTCCGCGCCCGCTTCTTCCAAACCTCCTCGACAGTCTCACCGCCGACCAACCCGTACAGTCGGGGCCGGGGGGGGATGAGAGAGGTGTCGATATCCTCGTAACTGATCTGCGGGTGCCCATCGGTGCCGTGGCGGGCAATCGTCGATTTCAGCCAGCGACGGGTGTTCTCCTCAAACCGGTCACACCACAGCTCCGCCTCGGCCAGTTGAGCCGCCGGGTCGGTAGCCTTGATGTCGGGCATCTCGAAGTCGGGCTTAAAGTGGGCTCCGCGGCACTCATCCCGGAGCAGAGCCCCTTTGAGGATCAATTTCGCCAGCGGGAACATGTCGCCCAGCGACTTGGTGAATACGACATTCTGGTTGGTCCAATTGCCCGTATCAGACAGCGAGCAGCGCCGCCACCGCTCCTCGAGCTGGCACGCCTCTTCGTAGGCCGGGGCGAGTTGGTCATTGCGCCGGACGACGGTTGCGACCCGCGTCATCAGCTCACCCAATTCCAGGTGGATCTGATAAGGATTCTCCCCCCCGCCCGGTCGCGTCAGCAGGGCTTCATGCCGTTCCTCTTCGCGCCGCAGCGCCGTGGTGAACAACCGCTGCGACTCATCGGCGGCGGTCTTCTTGCCACTGCCTGCGGAGGCAATCACTCCCGGCGCACAGAACAGCCCGCTGAAAATGCACGACAGCAGAGAGTTGGCCCCCAGGCGATTGGCCCCGTGATACTGGTAATCGCATTCGCCAATGGCATAGAGGCCGGGGACGCTCGTCTGCTGGTTCCGCGGCGAACCCTCCTCCAGACCGCCGGAGGCACTCTTCTGGTAATCGACCCACAGCCCACCCATTGAATAGTGGACGGCGGGGAAGATCTTCATCGGCACATCGCGGGGATCGACCCCTTGGAACTTCTCGTAGATCTCCAGGATCCCGTGGAGTTTGCGATCGAGTTCCTCGCGCGGGAGGTGGGTGAGATCGAGGTACACGCACAACCGATCCTTCTCGACCGAAAGGCCCTCGGTGGTGCAGACATCAAAGATCTCCCGGGTGGCGATGTCCCGGGGGACGAGATTCATGTACTTCGGGTAGCGTTCCTCGAGGAAGTAGTACCGCTCTGCCTCCGGGATGCTGCGGGGATCGCGGGCGTCCTGGGGACGGCGGGGCACCCAGACTCGCCCCCCCTCGCCGCGGGCGCTTTCGCTCATCAACCGCAACTTGTCAGCGCCGGGGATCGCGGTGGGGTGGACCTGGATGAATTCACCGTTTCCGTAGGCCGCCCCGGCCTGGTAGACGCGGCTCACGGCGCTCCCGGTGCACACCATCGACATCGTCGAACGCCCGTATACCAGTCCGCAACCGCCACTGGCGATGATCACCGCATCGGCTGGAAAGGTGCGGAACTGCATCGAGACCATGTCTTGGCAGACGGCACCACGGCAGCGGCCGGAGTCGTCCAACACTGGGGAGAGGAAGTCCCAGAACTCAAACTTGCGAATCTTTCCCTGGGCCTCGAAACGCCGCACCTGCTCGTCGAGGGCATAGAGCAACTGCTGTCCCGTCGTCGCACCGGCGAATGCGGTCCGCTTGTAGAGCGTGCCGCCGAAGCGACGCTGATCGCGGAAGCCCTCCGGCGTCCGGTTGAAAGGCACCCCCAGACGATCCATCAGATCGATGATCCGCGGCCCCCAATCGGCCATTTCCTTCACTGGCGGCTGGTGCTGGAGAAAGTCCCCCCCGTAGATGGTGTCGTCGAGGTGCTTCCATTCGTTGTCGCCCTGCTGCCGGGTAAGAGCGTTGACGCTGTTGATCCCCCCTTGGGCGCAGACGCTGTGCGACCGCTTCACCGGCACGAGGCTCATCAGGTCGACATCGCTCCCCAATTCGGCGAGGCGCATCGCTGCCGAGAGTCCAGCGAGTCCGCCTCCGACGACGAGGACACGGGGCTGTGCCATGGGAGATCAGTTTCCTGAAAGGGGGGCCGGGCCGGTGGTGGGGGCGACCGCCCCGGCTGGCTCGGGAATCAACAGGGGCACCAGATCGGAGCCGGAGCGGAGATCAATCGCGTCTTCCGCCCCGGAATCCCGCCCGGGGACCGGACGGCCGGGGGCCGGTGTGCCAGATAATGGTGACGGCGGCTGTCCTTCGAGCAACCGCCGCTGGTCGTCCATCCGGGTTTCGACGGCTCGCGCCGCGGCAGTGTCAGTGCCTCGCAGCCCCCCGATGGCCCCCAGTCCAGCGGCTGCCAGCAGCGTTCCGACCGCGATACTCAGGTAATTCGCCCGCCGCATCGCCTGGGGACTCGTCCACAGCCCCCAAGTGATCCCCTGGGTCCAGAGTCCGTTGGCGAAGTGGAACACCGTGGAGAGGACACCAATCGCGTAGAGCAGCGAGATTGCCAGCGGAGCGACCACCTCGGCTGCCGAACTGGTGGCGTGGTGCGGATCGAACCTCCCCCCCCCCAGTGGCTCACCCATCCAGTGCAACTGGAGAACGTGCCAGATGATGAATGCGAAGGCGATCATCCCCGTGGCCCGCTGCAGCGTGTAGCGGATGTTGCCAACGTATGGGTAGGAGCCGACGTTCGGCAGTCCGCCACCGATGATCATGAACCCCACGGTGGCGTGAAACAGCATCGGCAGGAAGATAAACGCCCATTCCACGGGAACCAGCAGCGGTCCCAGACCGTGGATCATGTCGACCCGCGACTGAAACGACGCCGCCCCACCGAGCACCGAGGCATTGGTGAGGAGGTGGACGACCAGGAAAGCCCCGACAGGGATCAGGCCCGAAAGCGAAAACAGCCTGTAGATCAGGAACTGGTTCCGGGCGAAGAAAGACCGGGACGATTCATTCGGGGTCACGCGCACGCCTCTCGGGACGGAGGGTTTTCAGCCGATGGGAGTATAGATTGACCGGATCAGCCGGCAACGCTGCTGCCGATTTGGCGGCTCCGCTGATGAATTTTATACTCTTGGGATCGGAACGGGATCGCCCACAGGGAGGGCCGTTGGTGCCGGACTCACCCCATTATCGTCTCGTCCGTGATGAACGGATCCTCGACCATCTCCCCGATGGTGTGGTGCTGCTCGACGCCTCCGACACGATCTGCTGGGCCAATCCCCTGTTCCTCAGCTGGTGCGGCCGCGGGGATCTCACCGGCAGCGGATTCCTCGCAGCCCTGGGCAACCCGGAGGTGCTCGGCCCTGAATTCAGTCCTTTTCACGCGGCCCTGGCCTCGGGGCGGACCTCCAGCACCACCCTGCGGACCGCCGACAACCGCTACTTCCACCTCCATGCGGCGCCGCTGCTGGAGGGAATAGAGGGGCAACCACCGGTCACCGAGCCACCGGCCACCGATCATGTGGTTGTCTCCATCCGGGACGTGACCCACACGATCCTCGAACAGCAGAAACGGGCTGCGATCCACCAGGCCGGACAAAAGCTGGCGGATCTCTCTCCCGGCGAACTGGCCGATATGACGATCGAGGAGCGGATCGAACTCCTCAAGAGCAACATCCTCCATTATTCCAAGGATCTGCTGCAATTCGATGTCGTGGAGATCAGGCTCCTCGACCGGCAGACCGGCCGGCTGGAACCGCTGCTGGCCGAAGGCATGCAGCCCGAAGCCGAGGCCCGGATCCTCCATGCCCGCACCGAGCACAACGGCGTCACCGGGTTTGTTGCCGCCACCGGCCGCAGTTATTTCTGCAACGACACCACCAAAGATCCGCTTTATCTGGAGGGCTGCAAGGGGGCGAAGAGTTCACTCACGGTGCCGCTGATGCTCCACGAGCAGGTGATCGGGACTTTCAACGTCGAGAGTCCAGAACCGGGGGGCTTCACCCACACCGACATGCAGTTCCTGGAGATCTTCTCTCGCGACGTTGCCGTGGCCCTCAACACCCTGGAACTGCTCGTGGCCGAAAAGGCCTCAACAACGGCCGAGAGCATCGAAGCCATCCACGGTGCCGTGGCGTTGCCCGTCGATGACATCCTCAACGATGCCGTCAACGTGATGGAGCGCTATATCGGCCACGAACCCGACGTCGTCGAACGACTCCAGCGGATCCTCCGCAATGCCCGCGACATCAAGCAGGTGATCCAAAAGGTCGGCGAGAAGATGACCCCCAGCACAGCCCATTCCCAACACCGCCAGGGGGAGCGGCAACGCTCGCTCTCCGGGAGGCGGGTGCTGGTCGTCGATGCCGACGACCAGGTACGGGCCGCCGCCCACTGCTTGCTGGAGCGGTATGGCTGCACGGTGGAGACTGCCCGTGACGGAGGCGAGGCTGCCTCGATGGTCCGGGCGGTGGGGGGCGAGGGCTATGACGTGATCATTTCCGACATCCGACTCCCCGATATGAACGGCTACGAACTCCTCCTTAAATTGCGAGAAATCCTCGATCGCGTGCCGCTGGTGCTGATGACCGGGTTCGGCTACGACCCGGGGCACTCGATCGTGAAGGCACGTCAAGCGGGGATCGATCTGGTGCTCTTTAAGCCGTTCCGCGTGGACCAGTTGCTCGACACGGTGGAACGCTGCCTCGCCAATGGCTAGCAGGCTGTGGCTCCACGGCCTCAAGCGACCGCACGAGGCGGCACTCCCCCCCAAAGCCCCCGGGGGCTCCATTCCAGCGCCGCCGCGTGGTTTCCCGGAAACCATTTCAGAGTTCCGCCGGGAAAATGCCCTTTTTTTGGCCGGTGAAATCCGTGTTTCCCTCGAAAAACACGGAGAAAAGAGAGTTTCTCGATCGACGGATGCCCTTGACCTGCCATGGCCGTGGCCGGTACCTATCCCGCCCTCACGGTTTTCCTGTACTCGGGGATCACGTCCATGGCACGCATCCGCGAACTCCACGCCGCCGCCAGCATCTGTCGGCCATCGCTGCGCTCGAGGCCTATCGGTCTGGTGGGAGCTCCCACTCTGGCCACGTGGCTTGCCGCAGCCTGCCTGGTGGCCGCGCCGATGCCTGCCATCCTGCTGGCCGACGACGCGGTCGAGCAACTTCCGTCCCCGGCCGATGAAGCCGCCTCTCCCGCCGCCGGCGCCACCGATGCCACGGCAGCGCGGAGAATGATCGAAGAGGCTCTCAACCGGACCAACGGCACACGGCCGACTCCCACGGATGCACCGGCAGCAGCGGATCGTGGTCGTGGCGAGGCGGCGCTTCCCCGCGACCTCGTCATCGCCAGGCTGTCGGCCGAGGTGGCCGCGAGGCAGTTGGAGGCCCGCCGGGCCGCCCCGCGTTCCCCCGCCGAGGCCCTCGGCCTGCTCGACACTGCTGCCGCCGACGTCGCATCCGCGGACATCCCCGCTGAGACCCGCGCCCAACTCACCAAGCGCATCGATCGGGCCCGCCGCGAGGTGGAGGAAATGACCGGCAAGCGTTCCTCCGACATCGCCCTCGACCGGAAAAACGCCGAGGTCGATGCCAAGATCAAGGGAGAGCGTGCCAAGCGTGTCGATGTCGATCAGCGTCTGGCGATGCTCGTCGATGACTACAACACGCTCATCGACGAGCGACGCTACGCCGAAGCCGAGGCGCTGGCCAAGAAGGCCGCGCAACTCGCCCCCGACAATCCCGTCGTCCGTCAGTTGCTCTCCCAGAGCCGCACGATCCGCCGGCTCGATACGCAGAAGTCGATCGCCGACGCCAAGGAGAGCGGATTCGTCGATGCCATGACCGACGTCGATCGCTCGTCGACGCCGTTCGTGGGTCCGATCGAGTTCCCGGCCACGAAGGACTGGGAAGACCTCACCAAGAACCGCAACCGGATCGACGCCGAGGGCCGCGCCCGGTCGACGCCGGCCGAGGCCGCTATTCACAAGAAACTCACCTCCCAGGTCGTGGCCATCCATCACAACGAACCGCTGGCAGCGGTGCTTGACTCACTGGCCCGACAGGCCGGAGTCCCCATCCACCTCGACATGGTGGGGCTGGACAGCGAGTCGGTCCGCAGCGATACGCCGGTGACGATCTCCCTCGACCAGAAGATCACGCTCAAAAGCGCCCTGAAATTAGTGCTCGAACCGCTTCACCTCGACTACTGCATCAAGGACGAGGTCCTCAAGGTGACGAGCCCCCGGCTGATGAAAGGGCAGGTTTTCAGCACCTCCTACCAAGTCGCTGACCTCGTGATCCCGATCCCCAACTTCACCTCCGACGGCACCGGCCTCGACGGGGCGATCGACGGTGGCTATGCCAGACTGTCGCTGCTCTCGAATCTCTCGGTGCAGACCGGCCCCGCGCCAGGTGGCCTCAACGCCGGACTTGCCAGGCCCGGCAACGACTCCAACGTCGATGCCCACGCACTGGCCCAGATCCAGGGGGGCGGCCCGCAGATGGGAAGCGCTCCTCCGTCTCAGTTCGGCGGCCCCGCCGGCGGCGGTGGCAGCATGGCCGATTTCCAATCGCTCATCGATCTCATCCAAAACACGGTCGCCCCACAAAGTTGGAACACCGTCGGCGGTCAAGGCGCCATCCAGCCCTTCCCCACCAACTTGAGCGTCGTCATCAGCCAAACCCAGGAGGTGCACGACGAAATCGCCGACCTCCTCCAGCAGCTCCGCCGGCTCCAGGATCTGCAGGTGGCCATCGAGGTCCGCTTCATCCGCCTCAACGACAATTTCTTTGAGCGCATCGGCGTCGACTTCGATTTCAACATCCAGTCGAACGTCCGCGATCCGCTCAACATGACCGCCATCCCCACCTCGAGCAACAGTTCCACCTCCCCCTACGCACTCGGCATCGGCGCCAACCCCGGTGGGCCGACGCAGACGATCGGACTCGACAACAGCGGCCAGCCCGGCGTGTCGCGGATCAACAGCAATGGCGCCACGCTGAATGGGAATCCAGTGCAGAGCTTCTACTCCATCCCCTTCCGGCAAAACAGTTTCGGTGCCGGCCAGGTACCATCGCTCCCCGGGCTCCCCGATCCCACCACCTCGGCAGCGACCTTCGGGTTTGCGATCCTCAGCGACATCGAGGCCTACTTCCTCATCCAGGCCGCCCAGGGCAACACCCGGTCGAATGTCATGCAGGCTCCGAAGGTGACGCTGTTCAACGGCCAAAACGCCTTCATCAACGACTCGGTGCAGCGGCCCTTCGTGACCAGCGTGATCCCGGTCGTGGGTGACTTCGCAGCCGCCCAGCAGCCGGTGATCACTGTCCTCTCCGAGGGCACGAGCGTGAATGTCCAGGCGGTCGTCTCCAACGACCGACGCTTCGTCCGGCTGACGCTGATCCCCAAATTCTCGCAGATCGGCAAGATCCAGGAATTCCAGTTCGAGGGCTCGCGTTCAACCTCGACCAAGAGTGCCGACGAGAAGTCGGGGCTCGACGGCGGCTTGGGTCAGGTGGGCAAGAACCCGCTCGGGGCCTCGCTCGGCGTGCAGGCGAAGACCGCCAACGAGCAGACGATCCGCTCCAACGGCACCACGATCCAGCAGCCCGAATATATCACCACCTCGGTGACGACCACCGTCAGCGTGCCCGACGGCGGCACGGTGCTGCTCGGCGGCATCAAACGCCTCCGCGAGGGACGCAACGAGTTCGGCGTGCCGATCCTCTCCAAGGTGCCGTACATCAACCGACTCTTCAAAAACGTCGGCATGGCGAGAACGACCGACAGTCTGATGTTGATGGTGACGCCGCGGATCATCATCCAGGAGGAGGAAGAGGACAAGCTCTTGGGCGTCAACCGTCCCTGAGCAGACGATCTCCTCTCACCCACGCATGCACCTTCCAGCACGCATCTGGTTTGTCACTGGCTCCCTCCTCGGTGGAATCGGCGTCGCCGCCGGAGCCTTCGGTGCCCACTCTCTCAAGGACTTCTTCCTCGAGAACGGACAGGGGGCCAACTGGGAAACGGCAGTCCGCTACTGCCTGTTCCACGCTGTCGTGCTGCTTGTCGTCGGCCTGGCATCGGTCGTCCCCGCCGGCCAGCGAAGCCGTGGCCGCCTGACCGCCGCGGGAGCCTGCTTCCTCGCCGGGACGCTGATCTTCAGCGGACTGCTCGGGGTCCTGGCACTGACCGGCCTGCGTGTGCTCGGCGCGATCGTGCCCATCGGCGGCGCCCTCCTCATCGCCGGCTGGGGGATGCTCGCGGCCGCCGGATTTCAGTTGGCATCCGAGGCATAGAACACGCGCCGCGGATTTCTCACCAACATGTCGAGCCCCAGATCGACGGCCCGCTCTTCGCTCCAACCGCGCTGCTCAACGAAGCGGCGGGAGAGGACCCGGGCCAGCACCCGCCGGTACATGGCAAACTTCGGATATCCAAACTCCGTCTTGTACATGTCGCTGTAGTAGCCGAGCAGTTTCGTCCGCGGCACTGCCTCGATCCGCTGCTCGAGGTCGCGCTCGATGCTGGCCGGGGTGTTGGCATACCACCAGTGACCGAAGGGGAGGACGTTGGGGAAGATCCAGGCGTAGCTGACCAGTTCGTGGTTCAGCGGTTGGGAGAGCACCGAGACCGGGAAGGTGACCCCAGGGAAAGCGTTGAATAGCGGCGCGTAGTCGGCCAACGACATCCGACCGTCAAGCAGATCCTGCCCCTGGTGGACACCAGCGGGATAGATCGCCCGCCGGACTCCGATCATCAGATCGAACGGAAGACGGCGTTCCTGGCAGACGCCGGCCACAGTCCAGAAGAGGTGGGCCGCCAGCGTCGCCCGGTCGGCCGCGGAGGCGTCGGCTCCGAGCCGATGGATGGCAGCCAGAGCCGAGGCTGCTTCGCTGGCTTCGACGTGTCTGGGGCGGAAGTCTGGGGGGAGAGAGATCGCCGCTGCCCGGGCGCCGCGGCGAATAAAACGGTCGGCGACGGCACGCACCGCCTCCTCGAGGCGACGGATGTCGCCCGGCTCGACCTTCGAGGTCACCGCCAGCCGCTCAAGGACGCCTGGCTTGGCGGCGTGAAACACCAACTCGTCGACCCGCAGGCAGGGCACGAAGCGGTCCGTGTCGAATCCCTCGAGGGGATCGTCGAAGTCGTTGGTGAGAAACACCGCTTCCATCCGGCTCCTGGCCAGCACGCTTCCGGTCCAATCCGGTTGGGAAGTCCGCTCCCGGACGCGGGCGGCGAGATCAGGCCAGTTCGAGCCGTCGAGCGTGTCGGCGTCGAAACCGAACAGATCGCGGGCGATCTCCATCAGCCACTCCAACTGGATGGTGTTGGAGAGTGGTCCCAGGCCGGCGACGATCGCCGCCACCCGATCGTCCGCACTCAATCCCGGCCCCTCGATCCGCTCCTTCGGCACCCCGGAAGAGTGCACCAACTCGGTGTAGTAGTGGTATCCGAGGAGGTCTACGAGTGAGCGAGCGGAGGGGGCAAGCGGATCGATGTGGGAATGCGGATCGACGAATGTGGCCCGTCCGAGTTCGTCGGCGATCCGCCGAGCGAGGGCCAAGGACGTGGCTTCCATGCAGGCCTCCTGCCGGATGGGTCAGAACCCCCCGGCAGCCTCGCGTTCCTGTTGGGCGTCGATTTGGTCGAGTCGGTCATCGAGTTCGGCGGCCCGTTCCTCGTCCCGCTGATCGCGTTGGTCGAAGCCGTCGTCGGTCTCTGCGGCCCGCTCCTCCATCTGCTCATCGCGCTGATCGAGGACGTCGTCGCGGAGCGGATCATCTGTCACGGGATCGTCGCCGAACGGATCGCTTGTGTCACGCTCGGCCGGAGGAGCGAAGGGATCCTCCTCCGCAGCCTGTGCCCGCTTGGGAGCGACCTGCGGCGCGGGCCGGCGGACATCGTCCGCCGGACGGGCGGGGCCTCGCCCCCGCGGGGCGGGGGCGATCAACGGCTCGGCCGAAGGTGCAATGGAGTCCGGCACACGGCGACGGAGGACGTCAGGAGCCGTCTGCTCGACACCGATGTATCGCTGGCGGATGGCAGACTCGTCACGCTGTGCGGCGGCGACGCGGGCCCGCTGGCGGTATTTTTCCAACCGCATCCGGTCGCGGCCCTGGATCCGCTCCAGCGACCGGGAGATGGAGATGCCGCCACGACCGGCGGTCTCGCGGTTGGAGCCCTCGGCAAAATCCCCCTCGATCTCATCGTCGGTCCGACCAAGTTTGATCGCCGTCAGTCCGCGGTAGTAGTACGCACGGGGGTCCATCGTTCCCGCCTCGATCGAGGCGGTGAGGGCGTCGTAGGCAGCAGAATAATTGCCGTCGTAGTAGGCATGCACGCCGGCACCGTACGACGACGTCACCGCGATGTTTTCCTCGGCGGCACGGAGCGTGGAGCAGACCGGCACCAGTCCCGGCAGGCAGACAACAGAGATCCACAGCCAACGCCCGAACCGTCCGACCTGCCGGTGCGAGGCCTCTGTCAGCTCTGTGTACCGCATTCCCCACCCCATCCCATTGATGTTGTCCATACCGGAGCACTCCGACCGTGGTGGCTTGTTCCCCGCGGGGATCAAATCCCCTCCGGCGGTATCGGCACCCCGCGGACTCTGGCCCGTGGATTCGATGCCCCGCCGGAAGAGTCTGCCAGCGGCGGCCCGGCACCACCCGCAGGGTTTCACTGGCCGCTCAAGTCACCGCCTGTTCGGGGCAGATCGGTCAATTGCCCGCCGCGGCTCGGGCGGTGGCATGACGGCGGAAGGTCTCCTCGTCGAGAAACACTCCCGCCCTCACCAGTTGCATCATCACGCTCTGTTCGGGCCAACCGAAGGCCCCCAACAGCCTGTCGAGCGCTTCGGGCGGACAGTTGCCTTTGAGTTCCGCAAGGAGGACGCGACTGTCCTTCTCGGCAGCATTGCCATCAATCTGCCATTGAGTGCCTCCTCCGGGGCCAACCCACACGAAGGAACCGTCCGGTTCGGTGTACATCCGCTCAAGCCCCCCCAGGCGTTCGAAGGCCTTGTCAAAGACGATCGTCATCGGTTCGCCGCTGGTCGATCTCGGCACCTCAAGGGTCGGCCAGTCTCCCATGCCATCGCTCCAGACGACCCCTGCAAGCGCCCCAGAAGGCCGGGGATGGAGGACGATCTCAAAGACATACGCGGACTGAGTGTTGGTGTGCATGACAGACCTTTTTCCAGTCCCGGTGAACTCCGCCGCCAAGGCAGCGACAGGTTTCCCGTTGAAAGAGCGTCAAAAAGATTGGAAAACAGGCATCAGGCGGCATCCACCACGGTTCGGTGGTCCACTCTTCCTGGGGCGGCGGCCGGCCGGCCGCTCGTTTTCCAGGGAGGGATCTCATCCCAGAGTACGACAACCTCTGCCCCGCCATGTTCGCCATCCCCGGGAATCACGGCCGCCGGGGGCATGTCGGCATCGGCCAATGCCGTGGCGCTTTCCAAGTCTGGGTATTTCGTCACCTCCGACGCGCCGTTGCCGCCTTGGGAGGCAGGCACAACCCGCGGACCGATGCACAGCATCCCTGCCCCAGCCGCAGGATTGTGATCGGCCCGGTCACCCTGTGACGGGAGCTGGGACAGTTCCGCAGCGGGATGGCCGCAGACCACCAACCGGGCGCCGCGGAGCATCAGGCCGGCAACGGTCGGTTGCTGTCCCAGCGAGACCGGCACCGCCTCCAGCCCCAGCCCCAGTGCATCGTCGGCGGGGCAGGCCGGAGGGGACGACGCGGGACTGTCGATGTCGGACAGTCTGGCGGCCAGCGCATCGACCAGATCAAAAGCGGTATCGCCATGGACCCCGGCTCTCAGAGCCAGTCGACGCCACGTTTCAACGCTCTCCAACCACGCGGCTCGGAGCCGATCGGTGGCGTCTGCTGCACCGCCATCCGCCCCGCAGGCCTGCCGCACGAGGTCTGTGTACGACAGCGGGTGCCGAGCGGCGAGATCGGCGACCAGTTTCCGGCCGACAGCGGCGGTGAGCGGATCGCTGGCGACGACAGAGGCAAAGCGGCACACAAGGTCGACTCGGAGGCTCATCCCCAGGGTCGGACACCGGGAGTCTGAGTCTTCTGCTGCTGCCGGCCACAACGGGTCGCAGCGATGTCCATGGCAGACGCTGATTCCGCAAGCCGACCAGGTTTCACCAACCCCGATCCCCATCCGCTCGGCCAGATGCCGCGTCGGTCCACAGGCCAAGCCCTGGTCGAGATCCCCCTCCAGGAGCGTAACCCGGAGGGGAATGTGCGCCATAATGCCGAACCGGGGACGGCCATGACGATCGCTCATCGGAACCGTCACCCCCCGGCGGAGAGCACGGACCAATGGGCCGAGAACCGCTGTGGCGGGACGAATCGTGGCGGAGATCACCCGCTCCCGCACCGGCTCACTGCGGCGACCGTGATGCCAGGGACGGACAGTCCCGAGCCAAGCGAGGCTCCCCAGCCAGTCGAAAGTGTCACCGGCAAGCACGATGTCGACGCTGGCAATCGGTCGGTAGGAGCCATCGGGGCGCCAGCCGGCCCGGATCGCCGATCGACGGACGGCGGCCAAAAACCTGCCAGCAGATGCGGCCGTGGCACCGCTCCACGCCGAGCGATCGGTGATTCCCCAGTTCGCCGTCACGACCAGCATGCCACTCGCCTCCCGAGGAGAGATCGGCTCTGGGAGGCGATCACTGCGGCAGGCCTACCAGGAACGAGGGTCGTGACGACTGCAGGGGGCGGGGCCGAACATCGCCTGGCTCGAACGGCAGGGTCGAACGACCGGCTCATTTTCTGAAAAGCCACTCCAGGGCCAGCTACGGCCCCAGAAAGGTTGTCGTGCAGTCCGCCTCCAAACTCCCCTCCAGATCCGCCCCAGACACGGTCGCCACCGCGGTGGCACGGGCGCCAGTAACGCCCGGCGAAATCCTGTAGGTCATCTCGAAAGACGCGTGGCCGCCAGGCTGGATCGGGGCCACGGAGTCAAAGATCAACGTCCGTCCCTCAACCACCACCCGTGCTGGGTTTGGATCCCCCACCAACCGGGCTTGTTCGGGGATCGTGACAACCACCTTGAGCCGTCCGGTGGGGGCTGCGCCGTTGTTGCTGACAGTGCACACGAGCGTCGTTGCCCCACCAGTCTGCACAGGATCCTCGAGATCCGCCACGCTGATCCGGAGTCCCGTTTCTCGCGGCGAGCGGAGCGCCGGGGCATTCGACCGGACGAGAACGCACGACTCATCGGCAAACATCACTCCGCCAACCGACTCATTGAGGACACCTCGGACGCAGGCCCGCGAGGCCTGCCCGGCGCGGAGTCCAGCGGTGGCCTGGGCGCGGAGGTTGATCTGCCGGCGGAGTTGCCCCCCCGGCTCCATCGGCGGCAGCGTCCAGGAGACTGAATTGGTACCGAGTACGTAGCCGTCTGAAGCCTCGAGCGCCGAATAGGCGGGATCCCAGTCGAACTCCAGACTCGTCGGCCCGGAGGGGACCGCGCCGATGTTGCGGACGGTGGCGACAAACTCCCCCACGCCACCACTTGTCAGTTCGCCCGGTCCCGACATCCCCAATTGCAAAGACGGCACGGTCGGCGCCGTCCTGAGCGGGGGGGGCAGGGAAGGGCTGCCTGGCAGCGCCGCGGTGGGGGCGAGCGTCGGGCTCGGCGGCACCATCACCGGGGCGGCGGCTGCCAGCGGCAGCGCGACGGCCGGAGCGACAAGCGGCGGCGCCACCGGTGGTGGAACTGTCGCCACCGGAGGCGCGAAGACAGGCGCTGAAACGGGAGCCGGAACCGGAGCCGGTGCAAACGCCGGTGCGGGGGGAACGACTGGGGGCGGAATCGATGAAGCCAGGGCCGGCGGGGCGGCTGCCACCGCCGGAGCGGTGGGTGGGGTGACCATCACGCACTCGGTGGCCCCACCCATGAAATTATGCGCCTGATCGAGGATCTCGACGCGGTGGCACTGCCGGCCGGGCTCATCGGTGAAGAATTCCAACTGCATGCGCCGACTCGTCCCGGCAGCCATGTCGATCGTCCCCTTCTGTTCGATGGGACTGGCCGATGCCGCATGATGAAAGCCTCTGTCGAAATAATCGATCACGCGCAGCCCCTGCAGGGGACGTCCGGAGCGGTTCACCAGTTCCACCTCGAACGACACCTTCTCCCCCAGTTTGGCAGCCAGCGGTCCGGTGATGTTGACAAGCACTGGGTCCTCGGCGCGGAGCGGGGCCGCTGCGGCACACACCCACACAGCCAATGACACTGCCGTCCAACACGGCAGCCAAGGGGCGCGGCGCCCACGCCTCCGGGCAGCGACAGGCGTCCCTCCTTCGCCTGGGGGAACATCGCTCCGCACTGGCATGTCGCGACCTGCTCTCATGGGAATCACCGCCGCGTGGCGAAAACGGAGGCCGTGGGCCGGTGCGCGGCGTGTGATGCCGGCACCGCCATCCGTTCCGCACCCCCGGGAGCGGCATATCGACCGGGGGGCAGGGGAGAGCGTACCACGGCGGCAGCACGGTCGCCCACCGCCATTTCCCTGCGGGCAACCGGCTCTTTTCCGCAGGACCCACGACAGATCCCGCTGGGGAAAGCGGCCGTTTCCCCTTCGGGCTCCGCCGAGAGGCTCATTCGTCGATCCGGTGCCGGATGATCTCCCCCTCGACCATGTAGATCACATCCGCGGCCACGTTGGTGGCCATGTCGGCCACCCGCTCGATGTTGTTGGTGATGGAGTTGACGCGCAGCAGGCTCTCGACACTCTCGGGGTGTTCCTTGATCCCCGCCAGCACGCGACGACGGATCCGCTGCCGGGCCTCATCGACGGCATCATCCTGTTCGCGGATCCTCCGCGCCAGGACCGGGTCGGCGTTGACCACCGCCTCCAAGCAGTTCCGCACCATTTCCTCGGCCTGAATGGCCATCGTGCGAATCTCCGGCGGCAGTTCCACCTCGGTGGCACCGGCGAGTTGGGAAACCCGCTTGGCGATGTTCTTGGCGAGATCGCCCATCCGTTCAAGATCGTTATTGATCTTCAACGCGGCCACCACAAACCGCAGATCGGCCGCCACGGGCTGGTACAGCGCCAGGATCTTGAGGCACTCTTCCTCGACCTCCACCTCCATCCGATCGATCGCCTCGTCGCTGGCCATCACCCGTTGGGCCAGGGCAACGTCGCGGTTGATGACCGCCGAGATCGACTTGGAGATTGCCTCCTCCACCAGCGTGCCGACGCGGAGGATCTTCTCCTTGAGGCCTTCGATTTGACGCTGGATGTGGCGGGTCATGGAATCCTCCGCACCGGACACCGTCAGCCGAATCGGCCCGTGACATAGGCCTCGGTCTCACGGAGCACTGGCTTGGTGAAGATGTCGGGCGTCGGGCCGTACTCAATGAGACGGCCAAGGTACATGAAAGCAGTGTAGTCGCTGGAGCGGCTCGCCTGCTGCATGTTGTGGGTCACGATCAGCACCGAGTAGCGTCCGCGGAGTTCCTGGATCAGATCCTCGACCTTGCCGGTGGCGATCGGATCGAGCGCTGAACAAGGCTCGTCGAGGAGCAGCACCTCGGGCTCTGCGGCAATCGCCCTGGCGATACACAACCGCTGCTGCTGACCGCCGGAGAGGCCCAAGGCGCTGTCGCTGAGCCGGTCCTTGACCTCATCCCACAGCGCCGCTCCCCGGAGGCTCGTCTCGCACACCTCGTCGAGCACCCCGCGGTTTGATTCACCGTCGATCCGCAGGGCGTAGACGACGTTCTCGTAGATGCTCATCGGAAAGGGGTTGGGACGCTGGAAGACCATCCCCATCCGCTTCCGCAACTCAATGACATCCATCCGCGGATCGTAGATCGAGTCACCGTTCAATCGCATGTCGCCACTGATGCGGACGCTCGGCACCAAGTCGTTGAGCCGGTTGACGCTCCGCAGCAGCGTCGACTTCCCGCAGCCGCTCGGGCCCACCAGCGCCGTCACCTTGCCATGCGGGATCGGCATACTGACCGCGTGCAGCGCCTGCTTCGTGCCGTACCAGAGATTGAACTGGTCGATCTCAAGGACGGCCGGCTCGCGGCGCACCAGATCATGGACCTCAGCGGGCACCTGCCCCCCGGCAGCAACGGTGGCCAACCGGTCAGCAACGGGCTGCCTGCCAGTGGCCGCGCCGATCTTCTCAGGTGCCGCCGGCTTCCCGGCACTGCTGTTGATGGGGGCCGGCGAAGGGGGCTTCATGGGCGGCTCGTCGGCAGGCAACTAGGAACGGCGATTCCGCCGGCAATGATACTTCAGAACTGTTGGGAGACGTAGCGGCGTTTGATCCGGCCGCGGATCCAGATCGCCGTCACGTTGAGCAAGGCGATGATCGCCACCAGCAGGAAGGTGATGGTGAACACCATCGGCTTGGCGGCCTGGCTGTTGGGGCTCTGGAAGCCGACATCGTAGATCAAATAGGCCAGGTGCATGAATTCCCGTTCCGGGTGGACAAACGGAAAGGAGCTGTCGATCGGCAGATCGAGCGCCAATTTCTTCACCCCCACAAGCATCAGCGGCGCCACCTCGCCAGCCCCCCGGGCCATCGCCAGGATCAGCCCCGTCATGATCCCCGGCAGCGCCCGCGGCAGGACGATGCGGCGGATCGTTTGCCACTTGCTCGCCCCACAGGCGTAGGAGCCCTCGCGCATCGAGTTGGGCACCGCGGAGAGCGCTTCCTCAGTGGCCACGATCACCACCGGCAGCGTGAGCAGGGCCAGCGTCAGTGACGCCCACAACAGCCCCCCCGTACCAAACGTCGGCTGGCCATCGGCCACCAGTGCCGGTCGGAAGAACAGGCTGTCGATCGATCCGCCCAGCACGTAGCAGAAGAACCCCAGTCCGAAGGCGCCGTAGACGATGCTGGGCACGCCGGCGAGGTTATTGATGGCGATCCGAACGGCGGCCGTGAGTGGTCCGCGCGAGGCGTACTCGCGGAGGTAGAGCGCCGCCAGAACGCCGAAAGGAGCCACCAGCAATGCCATGATGAGCGTCATCGCCACCGTGCCCCAGATGGCCGGAAAGACGCCGCCGGCGCTGTTGGCCTCGCGGGGATCGTCGGAGAGGAATTCCCCCCACCGCGATGCGTAGACGCCCATCTTCTCAGCCAGCGAGAGCCGGTTGGGCTGCCAGGCGCGGACGATGTCGGCCAATGGCAGCACGACCCTCTCGCCCCCCGCCGTGGCGAACTCAAACCCCAGTCCCTCGTTGGCACCGCGCAAGCGCGCTGTCTGTTCGTTGAGGACCTGCTCGGCCCCATCGATCTCCCGTCGTTGCTTCTCCTCATCGGCATGCGCCTTCTGCCAGGCTTTCGTGTCGCGTCCATCGGACAGTTCCGCGCTCACCACTGCCAGTCTCGCTGCCCGCAGGCGCCGCTGCAGAATCCCCCGGTCCTGCTTGTCAATCTGCCAGACCGCGCGGATCCGACGGCGGACATCCGGATGCAGTCTGGCAAACTCCGCAAACGCTTGATCGCCCTCGGCGAGAGTCTCCTCCCCTTTGAGGACTCGCAGCGGCAGGCCATGGAACCGCCCCCCCTCCAGCCGCTCGACGACGGTAGCCTGTGGGGGCCGCGTGACCGCCGTTACTTCGCCGTCGGCCAACCACTCGAAATGCCGGCCGGTGATTTCGAAGTTGGCCGTCCGCACCAGACGGCGGCGCGTGCCGTCGGGAGCCGCTTCCTCCGCGGTGATCTCCCCCAAAGCCCGGCGGTCATCGCTGATTTCGAACAGTTCCAGCGGCCGGGGCCAGAAAGTGCCGATCCCTTGACTGACGATGAACCCCAGCAGCCCGACGATCATCGCCACCGACAGCGAAAGCGCGCCGCCGGTGAGCCAGACCCACGGCTCCCCGTGGGCCGCGAGGCTTGCGTGTGCCGAGCGTTGTCTCCGCGGCCGGTGCGGGTCAGAGCTCATGCGACCTCCGGCGAAAACGCTCGCGGATGATCTCGGCGGCCGTATTGAGCACGAACGTCATCGCGAACAGCGTCAGCGCTGCCAGGAACAGCACCCGGTAGTGGGCGCTCCCCCGCGCCGCCTCGGGGAGTTCGGTGGCAATGGCTGCCGAGAGCGTCTGGAATCCGTTGAACAGGTTCCAGTCCATGATCGGCGTATTGCCAGCCGCCATGAGCACGATCATCGTCTCCCCCACGGCCCGCCCCAGACCGATCATCACCGCGGAGAAGATGCCGCTGGTGGCGGCCGGAACAATGACGCGGATCGCCGTCTGCCAGGGGGTGGCGCCAGCCCCCAGGGAAGCGCTGCGGAGATGGTCGGGCACGCTGGAGAGGGCATCGTCGGCAATCGTGAAGATCAGCGGGATGATCGCGAAACTCATTCCGAAGGCGACGATCATGGCGTTGCGCTGCACATAACTGCCGAGGAGACCACCACGGGTATCCATCCGCAGACTGTCAAAAAAAGTCCCTGCTGCCAGCGCCAAGAACACCGTCAACACCACTCCAGCGAGGAACACCAGCAGCGACACCAATGCCGCACGGCGCGACGTCCACCCCCGGCTCACTGTCCGCAGCCACGGATTCACCACCCGGCTGCAGAAGACTGCCGTACAGAC
Source organism: Planctomycetota bacterium (assembly GCA_003669605.1). Taxonomy (GTDB): domain Bacteria; phylum Planctomycetota; class Planctomycetia; order Pirellulales; family UBA1268; genus QWOP01. Next base: position 33,118 of record QWOP01000043.1, on the reverse strand, counting down.
CGCCGCCAGTGGCAACAGCGCCAGCACCCAGCCACCGATGCCGCTGCCGCCGCGGCCATCGAGCCAGGCCCGCAGGTCGCCGGCAAACAGCCAGCTCTCCAGCAGCGGTGCGAGGGCCCAAGCAGCGCCAGCGCCCAGCGGGAGTCCCACCAGACCGATGATCGGAAATCGCCACGCCGCCAGCCTCATCCTCCAACCGACCGGCAGCAGTAGCCAGAGATGGGCGCCGACCAGCAGAACCAGTGGGACGACGAAGAACGCGCTGATCACCGTCGTCAAACCATTCTCCACCAGCGGCGCCAGAATCAGCCCCGCCATGAACCCCAGCACCACGCTCGGCAGGCTGGCCATCATCTCGACGACAGGCTTGACCCTCGACCGCCAGCGGGGATGGAGGAACTGGCTGGAAAAGATCGCCGCCAGGATGGCCACCGGCGTGGCGAAGAGCATCGCGTAGAGCGTCGCTTTAATCGTGCCGCAGACCAAGGGCACGAAGCCAAACTTCGACTCGAATGCCTCATGGCCAGTGGTCTCCCAGGCGTGGACCGACAGCGGGTAATTCTCGTACCACACCCGTCCAAAGAGCGAGGCCGGCGTGACCTCCGGATACCCGACATCGAATCCCCAGGAGACGACGGTGTTGGCGTCAGCGGCCAGCAGCGTCTTCTCGCGGCCGGCCAGCGCCAGCCCCACCGGCGGGCTTGCGAGTCGCTCGCTCCCGATCGACTCGACACCGAGGATCTCCGACTGGTTGGTCGACTGGAGGAGCCGTACCATCCCCCGGGCATCCGCGACGGCAAACAACCGTGATCGAGGCGAGGGGGCAATCGCCGTTACGGCCGCCGGCTGGGCGGGACCGAGGGGGTCGAACCGCTTCGCGGCCACAACTTCCAGTCCGTCCTCTGCGGCCGCGGCGGGCTGCCGCGACGTGAAGAACACCCGCACGGTGCCACCGGCATCGGCCACCGCCAGGGAATTGCCTCCGAACAGACGGGCGACGGCGGTCACCGCCTGGCCCTCACCGGCGGCAAACGTCTCCATCAATCGCGGTGACTCGATGGCGCGGATCGCATACCGCTGGCCTCGCCCATCGGCCGCGATGGCCCACAACTGGTCGCCGAGTTCGGAAACGCGTACGAACGCAGCCCGGAACGGCGGAACAGACCCCACCGCATCCTCCGCTGGAATCGTCGCTCCCTTGCGGGTGGTGACGACCGTATCGGTAAGCATGTTCCGCTTCGACGACACCGTCTCGACGCGGATCACCCCACCGGCATCGACCGCCGCGAGCAGCGGTCCCCCGGAAAGTGTGGTGACGTCGATGTCGACCACCCGCCCGCTGAGATTCCGCGACGGCTCTCCCTCTGCGGCAGCGAGGATGGCGATCCGCGAATAGCGGTTCGGTTCGTCGTGGAAAAGGATGCCGGTTTCTTCCACCCGCGTCCCCCCCACCGGCAGCGGATGGACGTCGGCAGGCACCTCAGCCTCCGGGACGAACGACGATTCCACGCCAATCCGCGCCGTCTGAAACGATCCATCCGCATACCCAACGGCGGCGAGCGTTCCCCCCGGCAGAACCCGCAGCGCTGTGGCGCCTTGAAACTCTCCCTCGGGGAGCCGGCGATCGATGAGCACTCTGCCACCGGCGATGTCGAAGAGCCGCATCCGCTTGGCAGCAAGATCGAGATACCAGCCGACAACGCCGGTTTCGTCGGCCCCCAGCGCGATCGGAGCGGGCTGTCCGGGACCCGTTCCGCTGGCCGCGACACCGTCGGTACCGCTTTCCGCCATATCAAAGCCCGCCCGGTGCAGTTCGCTCACCCTGGCCGGGCGGAACAGTGGCAACGCCACCGCCAGGAGAAACACCCCCATCATCAGCACCGCGGCGATTGTCCCGATGCCTCCGGCCGTGATCACGCCCCGTGCCAGCGCATCGCCAAAACGGACCCCCGGCTTGGTGACGCGGCGGCGGGATTTTCCGGTGAGGTTTTGTTGGGAAGACATTTCCGGACGCCGCCACGACCAGAGTCGGACCGGGAACTTCAAACAAGCAGGGCTCTCTCCACGGGCGCCCGAGGCGAAATCCCGCGGACTCAAAGCCCAGTATCAGCGAGCACCGGCCCCGACGCCATCGAGGGACTTCTTGGCCACCGCACCGGTGAGCGGCAGGTAGCCATCTTTCTTGACATCGGCTTGGCCGTCGGCGGAGAGGACATAGCGGAGGAATTCGCGGCGGAGCGGGTCGAGGGCGGAGCCGGGCTTGTGGTTGACGCTCAAGTAGAGGAAGCGGGCCAACGGGTAGTCGCCGCTGTAGGCGAACTGTGCCTCGGTGGGCACCGGATCGTCGCCCGTCTTGAGCGACAGCGGCACGGCGCGGACGTCAGCGGTTGAGTATCCCAGACCGCTGTAGCCGATGCCGGCGATATCGCTAGCCACAGCCTGCACGACTGCAGAACTGCCCGGTTGCTCCTTCACGGTCGGCTTGAAGTCGCCTTTGAACAATGCGTTCTCCTTGAAGTAGCCGTAGGTGCCGCTGGTAGCGTTGCGACCGTAGAGGCTGATCGGCCGATTCTTCCACTCCCCCTCCAAGCCCAGGTCACCCCAGGTGCGGATGTCAGACTTGCCGCCGCCGGTGCGGTTCTTGGAGAAGATGGCGTCGACCTGCTCGAGCGACAGGCTCGTGAGCGGATTGTCCTTGTGGACGAAGACAGCGAGCATGTCGATGGCCACCGGCACAACCGCCGGTGGATAGCCATGTTTCTGCTTAAAGGCGTCGATCTCAGAAGGCTTCCAGTCACGGCTCATCGGCCCGAAGGTGGCGGTGCCCTCGGTGAGTGCCGGCGGCGCCGAGGCCGAACCCTTTCCCTCGATCCCCTCGCGGACTCCTGGATACGACTTCTTGAATCCCTCGACCCACAGGGCGACGAGGTTGTTCATCGTGTCGGAGCCAATGCACTTCAGCGACCCAGCCACCTCCCCGCCGACCTTCTGGTACGGCTGGAGGGGCTGGTCACCGTCCGCCGCGGCGGCAGGCGTGATGGCAAGCGTCATCAGGCAGACACCGATCACCACGGCCAGTGGCAAAGCGCGGCGGGCTCCGATGAGCGAGGGGCACGTGATCGATCGCTGCATCCGGGGGACTCCAGAGAGGGCTGGCCGGTGAATCGGACAGGAAAAATATGGGCAATTCCCCGGGCCAAGAGGACGTCCCGAGTATGCGGAGAGGATGTGAGCGTTTCGTGAGTCCCCCTCCGGCCGCCGCAAATCGTCGCTCTTCCCGGCCTCGGTCTCAACCGCCCGCCCCTTTCCCCGCAGAAACGCCCACCGCCCAAGGGGAATCATCAACCAGATCGCCCCCCGCATTGGCCCCGGGTGTCACCCGCGGCGGGGAATGCCGTCTGCCGGCCGGGTCGGGGCGAAGCCGCGGCGCAGCGTGTTCTCCGTGATTGTCCGGGGGACAGTGAACTGGAGGAGATAGTCTGGGCCACCTGCCTTGCTGCCGACGCCGGAGAGCCGGTAGCCCCCGAACGGCTGCCGGCCGACCAGCGCCCCCGTAATCCCCCGATTGAGATAGACGTTCCCCGCCTCAAGACTCGCTCTGGCCAGGTCGAGGTTTGCCGGGCTCCTCGAGAACACGCCGGCGGTGAGGGCGTAGGAAGTGCCGTTGGCAATCTCGATTGCCGAGCGAAAATCTCGGGCCCGGATCACCGCCAGAACCGGCCCAAAGAATTCATCCTGGCCGAGCGGGCTCTCGGGGTCGACATCGCCAAACACCGTTGGCCCCACAAAACAGCCGGTCGTCGACAGCGCGCCGACATCGACCCGCACCAATTCCCGCGCCTGCTGCCGTCCCGATTCGATGCAGGCCAGCACGCGGTCGCGGGCTTCGAAGTCGACAAGCGGGCCGATGCGGGTGGCTGGATCGGCGGCCGCCCCCACCCGCAAGCTCAGCACCGCGGGCCCCAGCTTCTCCACGAACTGCTCGTAGACGCGGTCAAGAACGATGACCCGCGAGCAGGCCGAGCACTTTTGCCCCTGGAATCCGAAGGCGCTGTGGACCACCGCCACCACCGCATCATCGAGATCGGCATCGTCGTCGATGATGATGGCATTTTTGCCCCCCAGTTCGGCAAGGATCCGCTTCACGCTCAGGCTGCCTGCCCTGCCCGAGGCATCGGCGGCGCGGCGGTTGATCTCCAGGCCGACGCTTCGTGAACCAGTGAATGCCACCAGGGCCGTGAGGGGATGGCTGACCAATGCCGGCCCCACCTCCTCGCCCCGGCCCGGCAGGAACGAGAGCGCCCCGGCAGGCACCCCCGCTTCCAGGAGGATCTGATGCAGCCGCCAACCGATCAACGAAGACTGCTCGGCGGGCTTCATGACCACGGTATTGCCCGTGACCAGCGCCGCGGTGGTCATCCCAGCAAGGATTGCCAAGGGGAAATTCCAAGGCGCGATCACCACCGCGACACCACGGGGGATGTGGCAGGTGGAGTTTTCCTCGCCGGGCACATCCACGCGCCGGGGCCGGTCAAGCTCCAGCGCCGCGGCGGCGTAGTACTCGCAGAAGTCGATCGCTTCCGCGACGTCGGCATCGGCCTCGCGCCACGGCTTCCCCACCTCCTCTCCCTGCAGCGCCGCCAGATCGGTGCGGTGATGGCGGATGATCGCCGCCGCCCTGCGGAGAATCGCCACGCGATGGAGAGCGCCCGCATCTCGCCACGCCGGCAGAGCCGCGGCCGCAGCCTCCACAGCCCGGGCAGCCTCGCTGGCCGGTGGCAAGCAGACGCTGGCCACCAGCCGCGCTGACTCGGAGGGATCGTAGCGCGCCATCGTCGGCCAGTCGCTCACGGCCCGGCCGTCGATCACCACCGGTACCGTCGGGGCACCGCGTGTGGCCAATCCGCTCCGCCGCCGGGCAATCGCCTCCGACATCCGGCTGCGTTCGTCGGCACAGGCGAAGTCGGTGAGCGGTTGGTTGCGGAATCCGTCCGGCAGACCGGCAGCGACCGCCACGGGGAGCGTCTCCAGCGGATGCTCGTGCGGTTGCGGAGCACGGAAGAGGGTCTCGGCGGGAAGATGCTGGACGAACCCAGCGCGGAGAAAGGAGTCGTTGGATGAGTTTTCGAGCAACCGGCGCACCAGATACGCCATCCCCGGCACGAGTTGGCCGTAGGGCATGTAGACCCGCATTCGCCACCCGGCGTCGGTGACGGCCTTCTTCTCAGCATCCCCCATGCCGTAGAGCATCTGCATCTCGACCATTTGCCGCGGCAGGCCAAGATGGTCAGCGACCGCCATGCCATGGGCCAGGGAGCGGAGGTTGTGGCTGCCCAGCGCCGGGCGAAGCAGGTCGGCATGCTCAAGGAGGAACGTCGTCGCCGCCTCATAGCAGGCATCGGTCTGCCATTTCTCCTCCCACACCGGCACCGGCCAGCCTGATGCAACAGCGTGAATCGTCTCGTAGTCCCAGTAGGCTCCCTTCACCAACCTGACCCACACCGGGGTGCCGCGCCGGGCGGCCCACGCAGCCAGCGCCGGCAGATCGCGGACAGTGTCGCGGAGGTAGGCCTGGATGACGATGCCGAAGTTGCGCCAGTCGCGAAACTCCTCCTCCATCGCCACTTCCATGAAGATCGCCAACGTCAACTCTTTGGTGGCATGGCTCTCCATATCGACATGCACCTGCGCCCCCTGCCGGCGGGCCAAGCGGAGCAACGGCCGCAGACGGCCAAGGACCCGCTCCGTGCTGCCGGGCGGATCGATGGCGTCGAACTGGCTGTCGAGCGCCGACAACTTCAGCGACAGGTTGACCCGGGGCAGTGCTCCATCGGGACCGTCATCGACCTTGGGGTCGGCGGCCCAGCCGGCGGCGACAGGAGGCAACTCCTCGAGCAACTGCGCATAGGCCAAAGCGTAAGCATCTGCATCGGTCTGGCTGGTGACCGCTTCACCCAGAAGGTCGAGCGTGAATCCGCGGTGCGCCCGCCGCTGTACAAGCGCCGCCCGGGCCGCCTCCCGGGGGGTGGTGCCGGCGATGAACCGGCGGGCCTGGACGAGCGTGGCGGCGCGAACCCCCCGCGCCGCCAGCGGCGCCAGAATTCCGCTCCGGGCCGCCTGCAACGCCGTTCGCATCCCGGTGGGCAACCGCTCGAGGACATCATCGGTGATGTATTCGCGGAGGTGCCGATCGAGTGCCTGTGGGTCGTCGAGCATCGGCATGCAATCGACCAGCCGAAAAAGCCGCACCTTGAGGTCGTCGTCTCGGGTGGCCCACTCGGCCGCCTGCTGCACCCACCACTCCGGCGAGATCCGTGTGGGCTCGGCGGCCAAAGAGGCGCGGAGGAGGCTCCTGCCGATCCGCTGCGTCTCCGCCTCGATCTGGGCGCTTGCCTGTGGTGACAACCGGCAGGGGAACAGCCCAGCCATCGTGGCAAGCGTCTGCTGCTCAGAGTGCATCGCCGGCAGTCCTTCCCTGATTGGCCTGTCCAACTGTGTCCCGATCAGCCGGTTTGGCAAAGATCCCGCTGCCAGGCGGCAGATCGGAGAGGGTGCGGATCAGTGTGGCCAGCGCCAGAGTGGCCGCTTCGAAGAAGACGCGCCCCTGCTCGGCGGTGGCTTGGCGGGGATCGCCGCTGCCAGTATCGGGATGGACCAGCGACCAGGGACGTGGAGTCCAGGCGGCGGCCTGCGTGATCCCCTCCGGAAGACTCAACGCCCGCGCCCCAGGGCCGGCTCGCTCCATCTCCACCCACTCCGGACGGAGATGGAGCAAAAGCGCCGTCTCCAATTGTCCGGCGTGATCCCCAGGATCATCGAACTGCTCCGCCAAGACACCGGGGCACAGCCGCCAGAAGTCGACGACAAGAATCGTGACGCCGGAGGAGAGTTGGCAATCCCGGACCAACGGCTTGAAATCGTTGCCACCGTGGCCATTGACGATCACCAACCGATCGATCCCCTGCCGCGACAGGCTGGCAGTGACATCGCGGAGGATGGCCAGCGCCGTACCAGTGGAGAGGTGGACGGTGGCCACCTGATCCTGCTGCTGGGCGTTGTTGCCAAAGGGGATGGCGGGAAGCACGATCGGACGGGCGCCTGCCGCAGCGGCTAGATCGGCGGCGCGCTCGGCCAACGACACCGCTTCGAGCACGTCGGTGCCATGCGGCATATGGAAGTTGTGGGCCTCGGTCGCCCCCCAGGGGAGGAGGGCCACGTTCGGTCGCCGCTCGAGCAGTTGTCCGTAGTTGGCCTCGTGGAGCACGTGGGCCCGGGGCCCACCGGAGTGGGGTGGGGAGGGTTTGAGGGAATGGGCCATCTGATCAGAGGCTCCGGGAGGGTATCGGGGGGGTGTCCCGCACGCGGATCATCGCGCCAGTGCAGCACCCCTTCCCGTGGCAGAAGTCTATCGTTTCCAGATGGTTGCGCCCCGAACGGCGGCTGGTGAGGGCGACCTTTTCCCAGGCAATTCCAAGCCTCGTAAAGCAGTCGGGTGGTACACTTTCTCACCAGCGACACGTTGTCGTGACACCGTCCCACCATCGATTCCCCCGGATGCTTTTCCGGGATCACGACACGCACCAGTGAATCCTCCGGCAGGACACCCCCCCAACCGTCTCGACTCACTCGTTGAGCGCCGTGGTCCTGTCGTCTTCCCTGCCCTCCTGCTCTGTGACTTTGGCCACCTCGCCGCGGAGGTGACTAGGCTTGAGGACGCTGGTGCTGCGGCCCTCCACCTCGACGTCATGGACGGGGTGTTCGTTCCCCAATTGACGTATGGCACGGTGGTCGTCGATGCGGTCCGTCGGGCGGCCTCGGTGCCGCTCGAGGTCCACCTGATGGTGGCCGAACCGGACCGCTGGTTGGCCGATTACGCCCGCAGTGGCGCCGACATCCTCACCGTCCACCTCGAAGCCCTTGCCGATCCGCGACGGACGCTCGCCGCGATCCGTCGGCTCGGTCCCCGGGCGCATCTGGCGATCAGCCCGGGCACGCCAGTGGAACAGGTGATCGACCACCTTGACCACTGTGACGGCGTTCTGGTGATGAGCGTCGAGCCGGGGTTCGGCGGTCAGGCTTTCGACCCCCGCTCGCTGCCAAAACTTGCCGCCCTCGCCGCCGCCCGAGCCCAGCGCGGAGCCTCCGTGCGGCTGTGCGTCGATGGCGGCATTGGCGCTGCGACGATTCCTGCGGTGGCTGCCGCCGGCGCCGAATGGATCGTGGCCGGCAGCGCCGTCATCAAATCATCCGATTACGCCCAGGCGATCCGTGAACTTCAACGGATTGCCGGCGACGCGGCCCACGCCGCGGCCCATTCCTCCTGGAGCCCTCTCCCCGATGGCTGACCTCCTCGTCGTTGTTCGTGCTGGCACGACGGACTTCGACCTGCAGGGCCGCATCCGCGGCAACCTCGACATTCCCCTCTCACCCGGGGGAGCTGTCGCTGCACTGACCGCGGCCCACGAACTGTCGGCGGCCCCTCCGCTGGCCCTCTACACTTCGACTGCCGCCTGCGCGATGGAGACAGCGACGATTGTCGCTGCCGCCCTCCGCCTCCCCCCCCGCCGTGTGCCGAACCTGCCGAACATCGACCAGGGGTTGTGGCAGGGGATGCTGGTGGAGGAGATCCGGCGCCGCCAACCGCGACTGGCCTGGCACTGGGAAGCAGACCCCTGGAAGGTCGCCCCTCCCGATGGCGAACTGGTGGGCGAAGCCTGCGACCGTGTCAGCGGAGCCATCGAGAAACTCCTCGTCAGGCACCCCATTGGCAGGGTGGCCCTGGTGGTCCCGCAACCACTCGACAGAATTGTCCGCTGGGTGGTGGCCGGTGAGCCGGTGGGAGACCTGTGGGCCGTCGACGGCTATGGTCCCGACGTCCGCACTCTGTCGGTGGCCGGTTGGTCCCCCCGATCGGCGCCGGTCGGTGTCGCTGCCGGAAGCCTCGGTGTCATCCCCATCCGCCCGCCGGCGGCCCTCCGAGGAGAAAATCTGGGGCACAATGGACTCATCCACCGCTGATTCTCTCGCGGTGAGCGTGAATTCCCGCCGCTGGAAACGGCGCAGCGTCGGCCGCAGCCCGGCGACTACACTGGTGCCACGGGCAGTCGATCCTGGCATCGGCAGCCCCCCTTGAGTATCGTCAGCCCCGCCCTCAAAGTTATTCCTCCGCAGCAGCATGCCACGCCGCAGTTCATCCACCGCCGCTCCCCATTCCCCAGGGAGCACCGGCCCTGCAAAGTCATCCGCGCCCGGAAGCGAACAAGTGCCGGCGACCACCCCCGAATTGCCCCCCCCGACGGCGGCAGACGAGCCGCGGCCACCGCGGCCCAAGCGTGGCGTCCCGGAAGGGCTGTGGCAAAAGTGCGAAGGCTGCCAGGGGACGATCTACCGGAAGGAAGCGGAGGAGATTCTCAACGTCTGTCCGAAATGCGGCTACCACTGGTATGTCTCGGCCGTGAATCGGATCGTGCAGTTGTTCGATGCCGGCACGTTTGAGGAGTGGGATAGCGGTCTCCGCCCCACCGACCCGCTTGGATTCCGCGACAAGCGCCCCTATGCGGAACGGATCGTGTCCGAACAGAAGCGGACCGGCCTCTCCGATGCGGCCCTCACCGGAACAGGCATGATCCGTGCCCGTCGCGTGGCCTGCGGCGTGACCGACTCCTCATTCATCATGGGGAGCATGGGAAGCGTTGTCGGCGAACGACTGACGCGATTGGTGGAACGGGCCACCAGCCAGAAGTTGCCGCTGATCATCATCAGCGCCTCTGGCGGCGGAGCGCGGATGCACGAGGGAATCCTGTCACTGATGCAGATGGCGAAGGTGTCGGCAGCCCTCGCTCGCTATTCCCAGTCGGGCGGGCTGTTCATCTCCGTGCTCACCAATCCGACGATGGGGGGCGTGGCAGCCAGTTTCGCGTCGCTCGGAGACCTGTGCTTCGCGGAGCCGCGGGCCCTGATCGGCTTTGCCGGCCCGCGGACGATCAAGGCCACCATCCGGGTGGAATTGCCCAAGGGCTTCCAGACCAGTGAGTTTCTCCTGGAACACGGCTTCATTGACCGGATCGTCGCCCGCCGAGACCTGAAGAGCGAGATCGCCAGGGCGATCGACTACTGCTCGCGGTGACAGAGCCCTCCTGTCTCGCGTGACAGAGCCTTCAGGGCAGCCGTTCATTGACCCGGACGCCAGGGCTGCTGACACTAAGCGGGATCAGGCCCCCGTCGACAGATGGCGAGCGGGCCCTTCCCCTCGAGGAAACGCCCCCCATGCCCGTTTGGCCCATGCATGCCCGGATCGACGGCCCGCTGGTGATGATCGGCTTCGGTTCGATCGGCCGCGGCACCCTCCCGCTTCTGGAACGCCACTTTGAATTCGACCGCTCGCGGTTTGTGGTCATCGATCCCGACGACCGTGACCGTGAGATCCTCGACCGCCATGGAGTCCGTTTTATCCATCAGGCGGTGACCCGCGACCGCTATCGCCACCTCCTCGAACCACTGCTCACCGCCGGCGGCGGCCAGGGTTTTTGCGTCAACCTGTCGGTCGACACCTCCTCCCTGGATATCATGCGACTGTGCCGCGAACTGGGCTCCCTGTACATCGACACCGTGGTCGAGCCTTGGCCTGGCTTCTACTTCGACCGCAGCGCCGGCCCCGAGGCCCGCACCAACAACGCCCTGCGGAACACCGTCCGGGAGGAGCAGGCCCTTCATCCCGGCGGCACCACGGCGGTCTCCTGCTGCGGGGCCAATCCGGGCATGGTGTCATGGTTGGTGAAACAGGCTCTGGTCAATCTCGCCAAAGACTGCGGCGGAGGCCATGCCGAGCCTGCTCCCGGTGACCGTGCCGGATGGGGCCGCCTGATGCGTGATCTGGGGGTCAAGGGAATCCATATCGCCGAGCGCGACACGCAACGCGCCAAGCACCCCAAACCCCGCGACGTGTTCGTCAACACCTGGTCGGTGGAGGGCTTTCTTTCGGAGGGCATGCAGCCGGCTGAACTCGGCTGGGGAACCCACGAACGCTGGCTCCCCCCCAACGGCAGACTGGAGACGATCGGATCAAAGACCGGAGCCTATCTGCTCCAACCGGGTGCCAACACGCGCGTCCGCTCCTGGTGCCCGACCCCAGGCCCGCAGTACGGCTTCCTCGTGACGCACAACGAATCGATCTCGATTGCCGATTATTTCACCGTCCGCGACGCTGAAGAGGTGGTGTACAGGCCCACCTGCCATTACGCCTACCATCCCGCCGACGATGCGGTGCTCTCGCTGCACGAATTCTTCGGCCGGGCCGGCGTCCGTCAGGAGAAGATCCAGATCCTCAACGAACACGAGATCGTCGACGGCATCGATGAACTTGGAGTCCTCCTCTACGGCCACCAGAAAAACGCCTACTGGTACGGTTCACAACTTTCGATCGACGAGACCCGCGATCTCGCCCCCTACCAAAACGCCACCGGCCTGCAGGTGTCGTCGGCGGTGCTGGCGGGAATGGTGTGGGCGATCGAGAACCCCACTGCTGGAATCGTCGAGGCCGACGAGATGGATTACCGTCGCTGTCTCGAGGTACAACGCCCCTATCTCGGACCGGTCAACGGGCACTACACCGACTGGACGCCACTCGTCGGCCGTCCGGGGATGTTCCCCGAGGACATCGACCCGAGCGATCCCTGGCAGTTCCGCAACGTTCTGGTGCAGGAGTCCTGACCGGGATTTTTCCTGGAGCGTGTCGCCCCCGGAGGAATTGTCAGTAACGCCCCTGGAACCCGGCAAAACCGCCGTGAATCACGGTGCTCGAACCGGCGTCGATGCCACCCAGCGACGCCGGCCCACTGATCGATGCCGGCCACTGGCCATCGGCTTGGGCAATGTTGCCCACTCCGACCACCCGGTAGCCGACTGACAGGCTCCAATGGTCGGTCACGTCCCAGGCCACGGCGCTGTCGACCGATCCCAACCAGGAGAAGACTCCCAGCGTCGAATGCCCATGGAGAGGCGTGCCGTCGGCGAACGTGGCCCCCGTGCCACTGACGGTGGCCAGATCGGTGGTGTTGGTGATCGCATTGCCGCCGACCATGAATTTCGGCACGGCCGAGAGCCTGATCCGTGGGGCGATCCGCCAGTCGGCCTTGGCGCCCAACTGGCCTCCAAAAAGGTTGTTGTTGGTGGCTACGGAAAGCAGTGCCTGGTTGCCACCAGGGACGATTGACTGGATCACCGATGATGTTGACGTCTGCGTGACCACGTCCTGGAGTTCGAAAAACCTGAAGCCCGCCAGCCAGATCCACGACAGCCGGCGATCGAGCGGCGGGAACTCCGGGCGGTCGGTGAGCCGGTAGAGCCAGTTGATCTCCACATTGTTGACCAGATCCGAGCGGCTGATCTGTTGCGCCTGCGAGTCGGCGAGGAACGCCGCGGCGGGTGAGCCGGCCAGCATCGCGCCCGGGGCCTGGGGAATACCATTGATGAGGCCGGGGCCTCCGGCAGATCCCACCGTTGCCGACGAGCCGATACCGTACACGCCCCAGTAGATCCCCTCGATCGCCGACGACTGTCCGGGCCCAAACCAGCGGCCGACGTGGAGATCGAGCCCCCCCGGCCAGGTGGCGGCGGCGGAAGCGGTGGAGAGCGTGGGCAGTCCCGCTGCCGGCTGCATGGTGTTGGTGCCGGCAGGGAGGGTGCGCGTCATCACCAGTCCGCTGGCGCCGGCGAACCAGCGCGGCCAGGCGGGCACCATCTCGGTGGCCAGCGCCCCTGGAATGGCCCCATACCCCTGTCCGTCGAGTCGATCGGCAAAGTCCATCGGCGGAAATACGACAGTCGCATCGATGGGGATGCCGTCATCGATCTTTGGGGCGATCGGCGGCGGCAACGGCAGTAATTCGCCGACTGTCCCCCCCGTTTCTCCCGGTTGAGCGAAGACGTCTTTGTCGTTGAGACAACAGGCCGCGACAATCCAAACTAGCGCCAAGCCACAGCAACAAAGCCCTGAAGGCGCACGCCAACAGCGGACGGCAACAAGCAGGGGCGGAGGGCGGGTCGCGGGCATGGGGCACCGGGGAGGGTTTTTCCAGGGGTGGCGAGGGTCCGCGAAGCGACCAACCGAATCAAGTCCGCTTTGGGGTTGGCTCCGCCGCCCCGGCGGTACACTCATCAACAGCCTGGGAACCTGAGGGAGTGTGCGGAAGATGCCAGCGTCGCGGACGACTCACGCGGGCCTCTCCCGCGATGCAGCGATCGCCTGGCTCGACCGGCGGGTCAATTACGAGCGGCTCACCCCCGTCGGGCCCGGAGGAGCATCGGTCTTTGGCCTGGGGCGAATGCGCCGCTTGCTGACGCTCATCGGCCGCCCCCAAGACCGCTTCCCCGTCGTCCATGTTGCCGGCACCAAGGGCAAGGGATCAACGGTGGCGATGGTCGCCGCCATCCTGTCGAGCGCCGGCCACCGGACCGGATGCTATCTCTCCCCCCATGTGCGAGACATCGAGGAACGGATCTCAGTCGACGGCCGGCCGATCAGTGCGGCCGATCTGGTGCGGAGTTTTGCCACCGTGATCCCGGCTGTCGAACGGCTCGATACCACCGCGGCCCGCCGCGGGCTCCGCGGGCCGACCTGGTTTGAGGTGGTCACTGCAGTGGCCTTCGATCAATTCGCCCGTCAGCGCGTCGCGATCGCGGTCCTCGAAACCGGCCTCGGGGGCAGGCTCGATGCCACCAACGTCTCCCGACCGCTGGTGTCGGTGATCACGAGCATCAGCCTCGACCACATGGCGGTTCTCGGCCCGACCGAGAAGCACATCGCCGCCGAGAAGGCGGGGATCATCAAACGCGGCTCCCCGGTGGTGTGCGGCGCCCGGGGGAGCGGCGCCCGCGCCGTCATCGCCACCACCGCGGCCCGGCGGAGGGCGGCGGTGCTGCAGATCGACCGCGATTTCCTCGTCACCCATTCTGTCTCGAAAAGTGCTGGCGAACTCGGGGGGGGCGTGCTCGGTTTCACGCCAGTGGCGAAGGTGCCCGGGGCCAGCGCCGAGTATTCGCTGGCCATGACCGGTCGCCACCAAGCCGACAACGCGGCGCTGGCGGTCGTCACCGTGAGGCTCCTCGGCGAACGGGGCTATCAGGTGCCCGAGCGGGCCGTGCACCGCGGGCTGGCAGCGGTCAGGTTGCCAGCTCGCATCGAGCCGATCCTCCGCAGGCCGCTGGTCGTCCTCGACGCCGCGCACAACGTGGCCTCGATGCGATCCTTGATGGAGACGCTCCAGGATGCACTTGCCGCCGCCGCCGGCCGCCAGGCTCCCCGGGTGCTTCTCTTTGCCGCCAGCGCCGACAAGCAAATCGAGGAGATGCTCGCCCTCTGCAAGGGGAGTTTCGACCACGTGGTCGTCACCCGCTACGTCACCAATCCCCGCGCCGCTCCGATCGCCAGGCTCGTGGCCGCCTGCCGGGCCGCTGGCCTGCCGGTGCCGCAGTCAGCTCCGAATCCAGTCCTCGCACTCCAGCAAGCCCGGCAGATGGCCACCCCCCGCGGAGTGGTCTGTATTGCGGGGAGCTTCTTCCTCGCCACCGAGATCAATGCCCGCTGACAGCGATGACCGCATCGGGTGCCTGTGGGGCTATTCTGCTGGCTGGGAAGCGCGCTGAATGGCCAGTGCCCCCAAGCCCCGACCAATCACGGGGTCGATGTGACGGGGCAGCGCCGCTGCCGATCCGTCGTCCGCTCCTCCCGTGCTTGGGATTGCAGACTCGGCACGTTTGATGTCGAGCGCCGAGGGACCACCAAATCTGGGAACGGCATCCCGCTGTCGCCGCCAATCACGGATTCTCTCCAGCGTGATTCCAGTGGGAGTGATCTCAAAGTTGCGGTCCGGAGTCACACCCCACAATTCACCGTCGGTGTCGTCCGGACTGCGGTGGATGGTCGCCCGGTTGGGACGGAGATACTCCGACGTCGTCAATTTGAGGACGCTGCGGCCATCCGACAGCGGCACAAAAGACTGCACCGTCCCCTTGCCGTAGGTCCGACTGCCGACGAGCACCGCACGGCCGTTGTCCTGAAGGCAGGCGGCTACGATCTCGGCGGCACTGGCGGTGAGCCCGTCGATGAGCACGACCATCGGCACATCCCGGAGCACGGCCCCCGGAGTGGCGCGGCGAACGTCGATCTGGTCGACAGCAGCGGGCATCGGGCGGGTACCCGCCGCCGGCCGCCGCCGGGTGGAGACGATCACGCCGTCATCGATCAATTGGTCGCAGACCTCGATCGCCACCGCCATCAACCCGCCCGAATTCCCGCGGAGATCGAGAATGATCCCGGCAGGAGGACCGGCAGCGACCAGCGCCGCGCAGGCCACAGCCAGCTCATCGAGGGTGTGTTGGCCGAATTTTGAAATTCGCACCAGGGCGATTCGATCCTCCCCTTCGAGCATCCAGTCCCAGGCCCCATTCGCCAGGCGCCGGTCACCGCTGACGGAAAGAGCGCGGACAACGGACCTTTCGAGCGAGAAGGTCTGCTGTTCGGAAAGCGACTCTTGAGGAGAGGCGTCGGTGACGGCCGACAATTCTCCAGCAGGGGCTTCTGGCGGTGCCACTTCCACGGCGACGCGGCTCCCCACCGCTCCCCGCAGTGCAGCCACGGCATCCTTGAGGAGCATGCCGTCAGTCGACCGGCCGTCGATGGCAAGCACTCTGTCGCCGGCGGCAATACCAGCCCGCCAGGCTGGTGAATCTGCCACCGGCGTGGTCACAGTGATCCACCGCCGGCCGCTGTCAGCCGCCAGTTCGAGCCCCACGCCGACAAACTCCCCCGACAACTCCCCGTCAATATTTTGCCGCTGTTCCGCGACGACATAGGCCGAGTGCTCATCGAGTTTGGAAAACATCCCGTCCATCGCGGCTCGGAAGAGAGCCTCCTCATCGACCGGGTCGAGGTGCATCCGTTCGATGTACCCCGTCGCCTCCGCGAACAGGCGGCCGCGGCCGTTGCGGTCACGGGCAGCCCACGCCACCAAGCAGGCGACGACGAGCAGGCAGACGATGACGAGGTTGCGTTTGGGCATCGGAGGGGGTGAGAGGGGACGGACGAATTGGAGCGGGGAACTCTGCTCAGCGGGGCACGATCCGGTGGCCGGGCAGATCAGAGACCGAAACCGACGGGCGTTCAGGGGCCGCCAGAGTGCGGGACATGCCGGCAGCCGGTGGCGGGAAGAGGTGGCCCTTGGGCACCACCGTCACACCGCCGGCCGACACCGTCAGGCCGAGGGCCGCATCGTCGCCCGGATCGAAGCCAATGGCGAGCCCCGGTGGGATCCGCACTCCCTTGTCAACAATCACCCGTCGCAGCCGGGCATGCCGGCCGACATTCACCCCCTCGAAGAGGATGCTCTGATCAATCTGCGAAAAACTGTTGATCCTCACCCCCGGCCCGATGATCGACCGGCTGGCACGACCGCCGGAGAGAATGGCCCCCGGGCAGACGAGGCTGTCTGTGGCCTCGCCGCGACGGCCACCGGGACCTTCGTCCGCAAACACGAACTTTGGCGGCGGATAGGCCGGATAGTGGGTGCGGATCGGCCAGCGGTCATCGTACAAGTTCAGTTGCGGATCGACGTCGATGAGCCCCAGATTGGCTTCGTGGTAGGCATCGATCGTCCCGACGTCGCGCCAGTAGGCATCGACTTTGCGGTTCTCGTCGCGGAATGGGAAGGCCTGCACGGCATGCGTGTGCACGACCGCTGGGAGGATGTCGTGGCCGAAGTCGTGCCGGCTGGCCACCGCATGATCGGCCCGGAGTTGATCGACGAGGAATGGCCAGGAGAAACAGTAGATCCCCATCGACGCCAGACACATCCCGGGCTGGCCGGGAAGGGGCGGCGGTTGCGGCGACTTCTCCACAAACTCCCGCACCCGCAGCGTATTGTCGACCCGCATCGAACCAAACTCATGCGCCGACTGGACCGGCACCGGCAGGGCACCGATGGTGACATCCGCTCCGCTACGGTCGTGCGCCGCGACGAGCGAGTGGTAGTCCATCTTGTAGATGTGATCGCCGGCGAGGACCACAACCAGCCGCGGTGCAGCCATCTGAAGTGAGTAGATGTTCTGGTGGACGGCGTCGGCCGTGCCGAGATACCAACTCTCATCGATCCGCTGCTGCGGCGGCAAGACGTCGAGAAATTCCCCCAACTCGCGGCAGAAGAAGCGGTGCCAGCCGAGCATCAGGTGCCGGTCGAGACTGCTCGCCTTGTACTGCGTCAGCACCAAGACGCGCCGCAGACCGCTGTTGACGCAGTTGGAGAGGGCGAAGTCGATGATCCGGTACCCGCCACCGAATGGCACTGCAGGCTTGGCGCGGTCACGGGTCAGAGGATCGAGCCGGGATCCCTTGCCACCGGCGAGGATCACGGCCACCACGTCGTCAAGCGGCCTCGTGTCGACGTTGCGTGCAGCCATTGGCCAATTGCCCCTGACTTGTCCGACTGCGCCACGGTCCCGTCCGGGGACGCAGATCGGGCTCCTCATCCAAGACGAATATACGCCCGCCTCCCATTTCGAGAAAAACCTGCCTTCCGCGGAATTCTCCCCAAGCCCCCGCGCATCACGCCGCATCGCCCCCCCACCCCCCCAGACCATCCACCGCTCCCTCCCAGCCCCCGCTGTCGCCCCAGCCCCTTCGCTATTGCCCAAGGCTTCGGGAGCCACCCGCGGAGAAGCGGTCTGGCACCGCAGCGATCCTTCTCCTAGATTCCGTGGCCGTTTGGCCTCCGTCCGCACGCTGCGAAAGACTGCCATGGCACATCGGACCAAAACATCCCGTCGGGGTGACCGCGACTCCGATTCGATCGATTCACTCAAGCCGCTGATCGTTCTGGGACTCCTCGGAACGATCATGTACGGCGCCTATTCCGTCGTCCGGAAGGGCCCTACCCCCCAGCCTCCAGGGGCTGTGGCCGGACCGAACATCGATCTGGCCGGAGCCGTGCAAAGTGCGGCCGATAGCCCGCTGTTCACGCCACCGGACTTGGCGGACCCCTCCTCGGCAAGCGGCGGAAACCTGCGGATTGGCGTGGCTGACGGCGGCGCGCCCCCTCTGCCTGCATTCCCCCCGGCATCGCTCCCGCCGGCCTCCATCCCACCTGCATCGCTCCCATCTGGCCCCGACATGGCGGGGGGCACCCTGCCCCCTCCCACCTATCTCACTGCGGCATCGGCTGTTCCGCCGGTTGCCGAGCCGGCACCTCCGCCCGGTCCGTTTCCGCCGGCTGCCATTTCTCCACCGCTGCCGCAACGTGCCCCGCCGGCAATGGCGGTCGGTGCAGCGCCCCTCCAAGGACTCGCCGTCCCGCCATCGCCGGCCTTTACCTCGGCCTGGACCGACGCCCATGACAAGTTGGCCGCCGGCCGATTCGCCGAGGCGCTCTCCAGCCTCTCGGTGTGGTACGACGACCCGTCCCTCGGCTTGGAGGAGAGTCAGCGTCTGGAAGAACTGCTCGGCCAACTCGCCGGCACCGTCATTTACTCGCAGCAAGACCTCCTTCTCCCCCCCCACGTCGCCGCGCCTGGCGACACGCTTCAGGTGATCGCCGGTCCGCTCTCGGTGCCCTGGCAATTGCTCGCGAAGATCAACGGCGTCGATGAACCCACCCAGCTCATCCCCGGCGAGCATCTCAAACTCGTTCACGGACCGTTCGACGCGGTGATCAGCGTCTCCCGTCGCCGCATGAGTCTCCAGGTCGGCGGCAACTATGCCGGCAGTTTCCCCGTGGTGATCGGACGACAGATCCATGAACGGGTTGGGTCGTCGGTGGCTGTCCTCGACATCCGTCGCCCGGGCGTGGCAGTCGATCCACCGGGCATTACCGCGCAGGTGGTCTACGCCCCCGCCACGGGACCGAAGGCGGTGATCCTCGGGGAGGGACTGGCCATCGAGGGGGTGGAAGACCCCAGTTTGCTCGCCGATTCTGCCTCGCCGTCGAGCATCGTCGTCTCGCTCCGCGATCTCGAGGACATCGCCGACATCCTCGGGGCCGGGTCGCAGGTGCTGGTGCGGAAGTAAGTGCCTTGACTCGGGCGGCCTGCCCTGCGGCCTCCGCAGGGCTCAGGCGGTGATCGCCCGTCGCGCTTTGTCGATACAGGCCTGGGCCGTCGCCGCATCACGCTCCTCGGCAACGATTCTTACGATCGGCTCGGTGTTGCTCGCCCGCACCAACAACCAGCCCCCCGGCCAGTCGAGACGGAGGCCGTCGAGATGATCGGCAACGGCTTCCGGAAACGCCGCCGCCACTCTGGCAAGCGCCGTGACCAAGCCCGGCCCGGTGGTCTTGGCATCCAGATCGACCTTTGCTTTTTCCATCACCAGCTGCGGCAGCGACCGGGCCAGATGTTCGAGGGACGTGGGGGAATCGCCCCGGCAGATCAAATCCAGCACCTGTGCCATCGCCACAGCGCTGTCCCGCACGAGCACAACACGCGGATCGATAACTCCGCCATTGCCCTCGCCACCAATCACCGCCCTGCAGGCGAGCATCGCGTCGACGACATTCGCCTCACCCACCGCCGATACCTGGCAGGCCACGCCGTACCGCTCGGCGATCCGCGCGGTCATTCCGCTGGTCGAACAGTTGATCACTACCGGCCCGGTGGTCCTGGAAAGGACGTTCTCCACGACCAGCGCCAGCGTCGCCTCCTCACCGATGTACCGGCCGTCGGCAGTGGCGATCGCCAGCCGGTCGGCATCGGGATCCTGGAAGAATCCCACCGCGGCCCCGGCGGCGCGGATCCGCGGAAGCATGCCGGCAAGGTTGCTGGCCGTTGGCTCCGGGGGATGCTCAAACCTGCCATCGGGCTCCCCCCCTTCCACCACCACCTCGCAGCCGAGGGCTTCCAGCAGCGGCACGCCCACCCGGCTCCCCGCGCCATGGCCGCTATCGAGCCAGACCTTCAGTTTCTGCCGGCGGATGGCGGCGGCATCGACCGTCGCCACAACGAGATCGACGTGGGCCGCGGTCCCGTCGACTGTCCGCCGCCGTCCAGGCTCCCGGGCTTTGAGTCGCTCCCTGGCAACTGACTCAAACCGTTCCAACACGGGCTTGCCGGCAGCAGCAGGGAGCACCCGCCCCTCCGCCGCAAAGAGCTTGAGGCCGTTATAGGGGGCGGGGTTGTGGCTGGCGGAGATCTGGATGCCGCCAGCGGCCCGCTCCTGGCGGACGAGGATCCCCACTGTGGGTGTCGCAGCCACTCCGCCGTCGATGACGTCGCGGCCGTCGGCGAGCAGGGCGTCGCCGATGGCAGTGGCAAACATCATGCCGTGCGTCCGGCCGTCGCGGCCGATGACCACCGGCCCGGGGGGGAGGCCATCGACAAACGCCCGAGCGTAGCGGACGGCAACCTCAGGGGTTAGCGCCCCCCCCACAATCCCACGGAGCCCGGAAACGCTGACGATCAGGGGGTCGTTCACTGGCAACTCCGCAGAGGGGGCATCGGTGGCCGGGTGGCCCCGTGCCGGAACCGTGATCAGCAGTATAAAACGGTTCATTCCTTCCCGCACCCATCCGCTGCCGTTTGAGTTGGAGATCGATGCATGATGCCAGACACCCGTTCTTCCCCGGCCACGCCCTCACGTTTGTCCGCCATCGATGCCGCCCATGCCGCGGGGGCGCTCACCGACCACTCACTCCAGACGATCCGCAGTTGGCTGACCGAGCCGCGGTACGCAGAATTCGCCGACCCGCTCGCCGAACTCATCGACCGAGCGGAAACCGCGGCGGCGGCCGGCAGCGGCATGAAAAAGTCCGCCTGGAAGAACCTCGACGACGCCTTTTGGACGGTGATTCCCTTTGGCACTGGCGGCCGCCGCGGCACGATGTTTCCCGTCGGCTCCAATGCCATCAATGACCGCACCATCGGCGAGAGCGCCCAGGGACTGGCTGACTACGTGCAGAGCATCCACTCGACGCTCCTCTCCGATGCCGCCGGAGCACCGAGCTGTGCCATCGCCTACGACACCCGACACCGCTCGGAACACTTTGCCAAGCTGTGCGCCGAGGTCCTGTTGGCGGCCGGCTTCCGCATTCACTTTCTCCGCGGGTACCGCAGCACGCCAGAACTCTCCTTCGCCGTCCGCTTCACGAAAGCCACCTGTGGGATCATGGTCACTGCCAGCCACAATCCCCCCAGCGACAACGCCGTCAAGGTCTACTGGGCCGGTGGCGTTCAGGTGCTGCCGCCACACGACCGGGGGATCATCGAGCGCGTGATGTCGGTCGATACCGTCCGCCGGGCATCGTTCGACGAGGGGGTGGCCGATGGCCGGGTGCAGTTCGTTGAGGAGGAGATCGACCGGGAGTTTGTGGCGGCAGTGCTCGCCCAATCGAGCCCCGGTCCCCGCGATGTCTCCATTCTCTACACGCCGCTGCACGGCGTCGGCGCCAGTGCCGTCATGCCAGTGCTCCACGGTGCCGGCTTCACCCAGCTCCGCCTCTACGGCCCGCAGGCCAGCCCCGACGGCGACTTCCCCAACGTTCCGGGGCACGTCTCCAATCCCGAAAACCCGGCAGTCATGGAGGGTGCTGTGGCCGAGGCGCAGCAGCGCCAAGACGATCTGGTGATGGCTAGCGACCCCGACTGCGACCGACTCGGCGCCGCGGCGCCGCTGACACCCGGCGGAGACCAGTGGAAGACGTTTACCGGCAATCAACTGGCGGCACTGCTGTGCGACTGGGTGCTGGAGACGCGCCGCTCAAGCGGCCGGCTTGGCGCCACCGACCGCGTCGTCACCACACTGGTCACCACTGGGCTAGTGCGACGGATCGCCCAGACTCACGGAGTTGCCACCACCGATTGGCTCCAGGTGGGCTTCAAGTGGATCGGCGAGGAGATCGACTCCATCGGCCCCGAGAATTTCGTTTTCGGGTGTGAAGAGTCGCACGGCTACCTCGCCGGAACGCACGTCCGCGACAAGGACGCCAGCGTCGCGGCCCTGCTGATGGCGGAACTGGCGGCATCCCTCAAAGTCGCCGGGGTGTCGCTCCACCAACACCTCGAGCGGCTCTTTGTCCGCCACGGCTGCCATGCCGAGCGGCAGGTGTCGGTGACGCTCCCTGGGGCCGCAGGGATGGAGCGGATGCGCGAGATCATGGCCGCCTTGCGGGCGGAGCCCCCGGCCACGCTCGCGGGGCTGGATGTCGTCAGGGTGCGGGACTATGCCACGCTGAGAGTCTCTGCGCCCGGCCAGGCACCGCGGGCCTTCGGTGGAGCCAAGGGGGATTTGGTGATGTTTGATCTCGATGGCGAAGGTGCTGACGACTCCAGCACCGCGCTCACCCCCGCGGGGCCGGGCAATCCATTCCCGACGCTTGCCAACTGTGTCGCAGCCCGGCCGTCGGGCACCGAACCGAAGATCAAGTTTTATCTCTTCGCCGTCGCCCCGCCGGGCCCCGCGGCCGACCTTCAGGCCACGCAGCAGCGCCTGACGCTGCGCTTGGACCACCTGGAAAGCGAGCTCCGGGGGCGAGTGGGCGTATAACCAAGCGCGGGCGGCCGAAAGGCCCTCGCCACAACTTGCCAATTCCCGGTCGCAACAATTTTTCTAGAAATCGCTCATGAGCGAGCAGATCGGGGCGGTGCTCATCTTTGCGGGATTGTTCCTGGCGGTCTCGGGGATGCTCGTGCTCTTGGGCCGGGGACTGCGGGTGCTTTTCAAACGCACCGACCGCCGCCGGCTGCTTGGGCCGCTTGTGGTGATGGTTGCCGGGTTGCTGGTCGGCGCCGCACCGCTGGTGTATCAGCGGGTGTACATCGCCATCGTCGGTCTCGGGGAGCGGGAGCGGGTCGTCGATGGCCGCAAGGCACTGGTGCTCACCGGCTGGGACCGTCCCGACTACACGATCCTCGCCTCGAAGGGGGATGTCGAGATCCTCGAGATGGGAAACCCCGATGTCACCGACGAGACGCTCGAGGCCCTCTCCGCCATGCACAACCTCCGCGAACTGACGCTCAATGACACGCAGATCACCGATGCTGGACTGATGACGCTGCAAAGGTTCCAAAACCTTGAGTCGCTGCGGATCGCCCGCACGGCAGTCACGCCCGATGGCGTGCAAGCGCTGCTTGCCGATCCGCCGCCGCATCTCCGGGAGATCGACGTCACCGGAAACGGCATCCCGACATCGATCCTGCGAAAATGGAAGAACGCCGCCACTCCAGCCGAAGGCTCTCTCCCCCACCCCACGGAGGACCGCCGCTATGTCAATTGAACGAAAAGCCCTCAAGGAGGACGATCCGGGCCACATCTCCAGTGCCAGTTTCCTCTGCGAGGCAAGCGCTCTGGCCTACCTGCCGGAAGGCCCTGGGAAGAAAGCCTTCCAAGACCTCCTCGGCCTCGATGCCACGCTCTTCAGCGTCGGCAACACACAGGCTTGGCTTTGCAGCAACGCCGATCACATCGTCATCGCCTTCCGGGGGACCGAATCCCCCACCAGCCTCGATGGACTCAAAGACATCCTCCTCACCGACGCGATGAATCTGCTGGTCGTCCCGGAGGGGCGACTGGGGCACGATCTCGCCGCGGCCGGTGTGGGGGCGCGGTTCCACAAGGGCTTCGTCGACGCCATTGCCGACATCTGGCCGTCGCTTTCGGTGGCGGTGGAGGGGGAGGTGAAAAAACAGGACCGGCCGCTGTGGATCACCGGCCACAGTCTGGGGGGAGCCTTGGCGTTGCTGGCGGCCTGGCTGCTGAAGCGAAAATTCATCGCCATCGAGGAGGTGAGCACCTTCGGAGCGCCGATGATCGGCAACCAGACTGCCTGCCTGGCCTTCAATCGGGAGTTCGCCGGTCGGATCCACCGCTACGTCAACGGCCGCGATCCGGTGCCGAAACTGCCGGGGCTCTCGCTGGTGGCCAATGAATTTGTCCACGTCGACCGCGAACGCCTCCTCGGACCGCATCCCATGACAGGGCTGATCGACGTCGTCGGGGGGGTGGCCGGCAAGGCGGCCAGCGGCCTGCTCGCCGGCACGCTCATCGATGATGCCTGGAAGATGATCAATGCCGAGGTAGCAACTCACTTCCTCGATTGCTACCGGGACCTGCTCCGTGGGTAGCATGGCCCCCGGCCGTCAGCCTCCTCACCCACCCCCGGACGTGCCGACACGATGGACCCCGCCACGATGCTCGCTCTCGGCTTGGCCGGGCTGTCTGCGGGGTTCATCGACGCCATCGCCGGCGGAGGGGGCCTGATCTCGCTGCCGGCGCTGTTGTGGGCGGGCCTGCCACCGCACTTGGCGCTGGGGACCAACAAACTGCAAAGCGCCGCCGGAACAACGATGGCGGTCCACCGCTACCATGCCGCCGGGCTCATCGACTGGCCGGCGATGATCATCCCGGTGGCAGCCACCGCCGTCTCTGCAGCACTGGGGACGCTGGCGGTCTTGTGGATCGACAACCGGCTCCTGCGGTCAATCGTCCCCTGGCTCCTGCTGGCCGTCGCCATCCATGTGCTGCGGCGGCCGACTCTGGGAGACGACTGCTCTCCGCCTAGGCTCTCCGCCAAGCGCTTCGGCGTCCTGGCTGGGATGGTGCTTGGCTTTTACGACGGATTCTTCGGCCCTGGGGCCGGTGCCTTCTGGACGGCGGCGGTCACGCACTTCCGCGGCCTGGGACTGTCGCGGGCCACGGCCTTCACAAAGGTGGTCAACCTCGGCAGCAATCTGGCGGCGCTGGCGGTCTTCTCCCTCTGGGGGCAGGTCGATCCGCCTGCGGCGGTGGCGATGATCGTTGGCCAGGGAATTGGCGGCCGACTGGGGGCCGGCCTCGCCGTTCGGCATGGCGCGCCGCTGATCCGCGTGGTGTTTGCGGCGGTCGTGTTGGCACTCGTCGCCCGCCTCCTCTGGCAGGCGGCGAGGGGATGATCCTCTTGCTCACCACTTTCCCACCACCAAGAATCGGCGTCAGTTCCCCGCCTGTTCGTCGCGGACATATTTGTGGCACTGGATGCACTTGAGCGTGACTTCCATCCAGGCAAGCGCCGCACCATCGAGATTTTTATCGTTCGCCGCCGAGCGGAGCGACTCGCAGGCGCGGCGGAATTCGCGGCTCTGCCGGGCGTAGTCCTCCGTCTGGAGAACCTGCCAACTCGACGCCTGACTGGCCAGCGCCAAGTCGTGGGCGCCACGGGCGATGAGGCTGTAGTCGGCCAGTGCCAGCCCCTCCATGACATGCTGGGAGTGGCCGAGTTTGGCACGCATGAAGACAGCGACGTCGTTGGGCTTCTCTCCGGTGGGCTCCTGGGCCGTGACTCGCTGCGGCCTCGTGAAAGTTCCCAGGCAGAGCATGGCCACGATTCCCAGCCCCACCATCCCGCCGATCACAGCCCGCCGCGGGCTTTGCTCCCCTCCCACCAACAGCGTGTTTTGCTTGTCAATCTGCATGATTCGCTGTCCCCTGGGGTGTCTGCTGTCCCGCCCAAAGCTCCCGCGTGAGCTTGAAACCATCTCCGTCTGATCAGCCTTCCTACTATCCACCCGGGGAGTACTCGGCGGCAAGTGGAATCAGTTCTGGATACTTCTGCACAAGGCGGTTTTGGCGCCTTGAAGCGCCGAGTGCTACGATCCCCGGCCGGCCTTGGGGCTGCGTTCCTCCCTTTTCTGCACGCGGCTCATGCACTTCGCCCCCCTCCTCCTGCCGCTGTTCGTGGCCAGTGGCGCCGCGGGACTGATCAACGAGATTGTCTGGTTTCAGCTCCTTGCCCTGCAGATCGGGGGCTCGTCGCGGGCCATGGCGATCGTGCTGGCGACATTCATGGCCGGCATGGGATTGGGGGCATGGGGAGGACCGCGCCTGGTGAAGCGGTCGGTCCACCCGCTGCTGGCCTGCGGGGCGCTCGAGTTGCTGATGGCCGCTGCTGGAATTCTCGTGCCGGCGATCCTAGCGGCCAGCGGAGATGGCGGGGGCATAATTGAAGCGATCCGCTGGGCGGGCTGTATCGCGCTGCTGCTGGTTCCCACGCTAGCCATGGGCGCGGCGCTGCCGGTGACTGCCCGGATCCTCGGGCCCACGCGGCGCGCTTCCCGCTGGGTTGCCCTGCTCTATTCGGCCAACACTTTCGGCGGAGTGGTCGGCTGCCTGCTGGCCGGCTTCCATCTTCTCCGCCTTTACGACACCGCCACGGCGGCAGCGGTGGCCGCGGTCCTCAATCTGGCCGCGGCGGCGATGGCCTTTCTGCTCGCGGCTGGTCACCCCTGGTTTCCAAAGAACCTGTCCGAGCCCGCCACCGGAAAAGCTTGGCTCCCGCAGTCGCCACTGGCCGGCATCGATCAGGGCATTCTTGTCGCCACCTTCCTTTCCGGTGCCACGGCACTGGCGGCCGAAGTCATCTGGACTCGATTGCTCACCCTGCTCCTCGGTGGCACGACCTACACCTTCTCCCTGATCCTCGCCTGCTTCCTCTGTGGGATGGGGATCGGTTCGGCGCTGGTCGGAGCGGTGCGATTCCCACAGACGTGGCTGGCCTGGTGCCAGGCTGGCTTGGTGCCAGCGATCGCCTGGGGAGCGTGGTCGGCGGCCGCCGGACTTCCGGCTTGGCCTGTGAATCCTCGCCTGGCAGCGACGCCGTGGGTGCAGATTGAAATCGACCTCGTCCGCTGTCTGGTGGCAGTGCTGCCGGCGGCGATCCTTTGGGGAGCAAGTCTGCCGCTGGCGGTGGCAGCGGTGGCCCGCAGCTGTGGCGACATTTCCCGAGCGGCAGGCGCTTGCCTGGCCGCCAACACCGCTGGCGCCGTGGTCGGAAGTCTGGCCGCGGCGCTCGTCCTCCTGCCCGGAGTTGGCAGTCGGTCGACGCAGCAGTTGGTGCTGGCCACCGCCGCGGTCTCGGCGGTGATGGCGGCCTGGCAGCCGCGGCAGCGGCTGTTGTCTGCGGGGCTGGCGGGGCTGGCGGCGGTGCTCCTGGGCTGTCTACTCTGGCCAACGGTGCCGCCACTGAGTCCGGCGCTGGTGGGGTATGGCCGGTTGGCGGCGCTGTTCGGCGACGAGCCGGCCGAATTTCTGACCGTTCGTGAGGGCACCGATAGCACGCTGGCGGTGTCGCGCTCTCCGGACGGCTCGCTCAACTATCACAACGCCGGCAAGGTGCAGGCATCAGGGCAACCGCAAGACATGCGGCTCCAGCGGATGCTCGGCCATCTGGCAACGCTCGTCCCCATCACGCCGCGCGACGTCCTGGTGATCGGCTGCGGTGCAGGGGTGACTGCCGGGGCGGTGAGCGTCGATGAGGGGGTGGAGCGGGAGACGATCTGCGAGATCGAGGCCGAGGTGCCGCGGACCGCCGGCAGATTCTTCGGCTCGATCAATCATGGCGTCATCGGCAACCCCAAGGTGACGCTCCGGATCGATGACGCCCGTCACTTCCTCCGCACCACGACTGCCACCTTCGACGCCATCACCAGCGATCCCTTCGACCCTTGGGTCCGCGGCGCCGCCACGCTCTATACCAAGGAATTCTTCACCGAAGCGCGGAACCATCTCCGTCCTGGCGGCGTGATCACCATCTTTGTCCAGCTTTATGAGGCTGGAACGCCGGCGGTGAAGAGCGAGATCGCCACCTTCCTTGAGGTCTTTCCCGACGGTCTCGTGTTCGGCAACACCAACCGTGGCCTGGGGTATGACATCGTCCTCCTCGGTTCCAGCGCCCCGCTGACGATCGACCTCGACCGGATCGACGAGCGGCTTTCGGCTCCCCAGTCGCGGCTGCTGCGGGAGTCGCTGGCGGACATCGGCTGCGACAACGCCGCCGACCTGCTCTCCACGTTCGTGGCCACGGGGACGCAGCTCCAAGCTTGGCTGGCCGGCGCGGAGATCAACCGCGACTCCAATCTCCGCCTCCAGTACCTCGCCGGGCTGGGCATCAATGCCTACGAGCAGGAGGCGATCTACCGCGACATCCACGCCGCCGGCTCGATCCCCGAAGGGCTGTTCACTGGCAGTCAGGTGCGGATCAACAGGCTCCGGAAACTTGCCCGCCGGAATCGCTACTGATTCTTGCCAGAGTCGGGCAAGCGGCGGCCGAGATCGAAGAGCAACAGGCGGCCGGAGGGGAGGGCGTTGCCGACGGCTGGAAAGGCGTTGCCGGTGACGACGAGCCGAGGTCCGCTCCCCTCTCCTGCGACCATCGTCATCGCCTCGATCACCCAGTCGGGGCGCAGTTGGTCAAACATCGTTCCGGTGGCAGCGTCGCACAGTCGGACACATTCCTCGTCGGCAACGATCAGCGTCCGGCCGGTGTCCCCCCAGATGATTCCCCGCACCGCGCGGGCAAACGATGAGACTTCGACAATCCTGCTGCCGCTGACGCCGTCGACGATCCACACCTGCCCGCCGAGTGTTCCGAAAGCGAGCCGATCTCCGTCGGGCGACCAAGCCATGACTGCGGCGTTCAGGCCAGACGCCGACAGGTCGACGAGCGTCTTCCCCTTCTTGGCCAGCGAGCCGTCGGCCAAGAAGTCGTGAACGCGGATCATCGATCCGGTCGCCACGGCGAGGCGAGGGGGCGATCCGACTGCCACGGCGAGATAATTGACGCTCTCTGGATACTGCTCAATCGTCTCCGCCGACGACAGATCGAGGGAGTGGGCGACGAGGCTGCCGCTGCGACCGTCGGCTTCGTGGATGCCACTGTAGAACCTGCCGGATGGTCCCCAGGCCAAGGCAACGCCTGGGGCGTGATCGACCGTGAGGATCGGCTCAAACCCGGGGAGTCGGTAGATCCGTTTCCCATCCTGGTTGGAAATCGCGATCCGGCGACGTGACGGATCGACGGAGGAGAAGGATTGCCTTGTCCCGGAGAGGCTCACTTCGTCGATGGTCGTTCCTTCCCGGGAAGCGGTATCGATCCGCAGCGGCGCGCCGCTTTGGGACAAGACCACCACCTCGTCCCCGCCGACAGCCTGGATGCACCGGACGGTCGAGGTCGGCAGGGGGATCTGATGGGTCCCGAGCAGGTTCCACTGTCCATCCGCATCCCAGAGCCTCACGGTGCCATCCCCTCCCGCCGAGAGGATTCGGCCCGAGGGATGGAAACAGACATCCCAGACGCGACCGACATGCCCCACAATTGAGTGGAGTTCGCGACCACTTGCAGCATCGAAGATGCGGACCACACCATCCTTGCACCCGGTGACAATCCGACGGCCGTCGGGCGAGAACCCGCAGCCCTTGACCCACTGCGGATGTTGTTTGAGCGACAGTTGCAACTCCCCCGTCGCCAGATCCCAGACCCGGGCCATCTTCTCAAACCACCCGCTGACAAGCAGCCGCTGTCGGTCGGCAGAGAGGGCGAACGACTGCACGTCCCCTTCGCTCCCAGCAAACTCGCGTTCGATCTCCCCCGAAGGGATCCGCAGCAGACAGACCCGGAAGTCGACCGCGACGAGCAGGCGGTGGTCGTCGAGAAAGCGGATCGCCTCCAGATCGGGGGCCTTCGTATCGATGGCGGCGAAGGGCGGGTCGAACGGCCGCAGTTCGACCAATCCTTCGCCCGGCATGGCGGCAAAGATCGGCGCCACGCGGATCGTCCGATCGGTCCCCGCCCAGGCGAGGCGCTTCCCGTCCGGCGCAAAATCGACCCCAAACACCGGCGCACCGCCGTCGGCAACGTCCCGCACATGGTGGCCGTCGTCGGCACTCCAAAGAGACACGCGCCCATCCTCGCCGGCGGTTGCCACCAAGGAGCCGTCGATGGAGTAGGCGACGTGGTTGATCTCGTGGCCGGTGGCCACCGAGATCGCCTTGCCGGAGGGGGTGCCATCCGCAGCCAGCGGAAGGATCGAGAGCGTGCCGTCGGCCGCGCCGGCTGCCATTCCCCTGTCCCCTGGCTGGAGGGCGATTGAATGCATCTGTGGCGGGGGACTTGTCGGAAGTGGAGCTCCGGCCGCTCCCTCGAGGAGCATGGCGATCTCGCCGTGCATTCTTCCCAGGAGCCAGCCTTCGGCGAGCGAATGGGAGAGGCTCGGCTCGGCAGCGACACTGGCTTTCAACTCCGCGAGCACCGCTTCGCCATCGCCGGTGCGGTACGACTCGAAGGCGTGGCGGAGGTGGCCAGTGGCCTCGGCGGCCGAACGCTCCAGGGCATCCTGGTGTGCGAGGGCCGCCTGTCTCGCGACGAGATTGAAGCGCATGATCCGTTCGCGGACGGCCATCATTCCCAGGATCAGCGCCAAGCCGGTGGCAGCGATCCCGATGGCGATCGCCGGACGGCGCCGCGTCCAGCGGCCCAACCGTTGCAGGGGGGTGAGCGGCCTGGCCATCGTCGGCCGGCCGTCGAGAAACCTCGCCAGATCGACTGCCAACTCAGCGGCGGAGGGATAGCGGTCGTCCGGTTTCTTCGCCAGGCATTTCAGACAGACGGCGACCAGATCGGCAGAGATGCCGGGCACGATCCGGTTGGCCGGCTCGGGTTCGACATGGAGGATCCGCCGGAAGCTCTCCGTCGGCGAACGGCCGGCATTGAGGCTGCGGCCGGTGAGCAAGCGGTCGAGGACCAGGCCGAGGGAGTGGATGTCGGTGCGTTTGTCGACCGTGCCGAACTCCGCGCCGATCTGTTCTGGGGACATCCATTCTGGTGTGCCAAGCTGGGATCCAGTCGCGGTGAGCGGCGGGAGGTCCGATCCGGAGTCCGACACGACGTCGCAGGCACCGAGGCCGAAATCGCAGAGTTTCACATCCTGGCGGAGCGTGGTCTGCGGCGCCATTCCAGCGGCGTGCGACAAAGGCCGGTCATCGGGGGGAAGCACGCCGTCGGCACTCGGCACGAGGAGGATGTTGCCCGGGGTGATGTCACGGTGCACGACATCGGCCGTGTGGGCGACATGCACCGCGTCGGCCAGCAGCCGGACCAGTTTCGCGGCCACGCAAGGAGCGATGGGACCGGGGTGGCGGGTGAGCCAGTTGTGCAGGCTTTCGCCGCAGAGCTCCTCGGCGATATAGGGAAGCCGGTCGTGCTCTCCTACCTCGTGGATAGCGACGACATTGGGATGGGAAACCCGCGCCGCAATTTTCGCTTCGCGGAGAAACCGCCTCTTTTTTTCCGGATCGACGAGGACCTCCGGCCGGGCGATTTTCAGCGCTTCGCGGCGGACGAGTTTGGTGTTGATCACCTCGTAGACCTCGGCGAAGCCCCCCTCGCCGATCTTGCGGATGATCTGGTACTTGCCAAACATCCGCTCGACGACAGGCTTCTGCTCCTCTGCGGCCACTCCCCGGAGGATGAGAATGGTATCGAGCAGTTCCGCCATCTCCGGCGTGATCTCCCCCCCCACATCCTCATCGTTACCAGAGGAGGAAGCGAGCCCGGCGAGTTTGTCATCGATGGCTGCGAGCCGGACGAGCTCTGCGTCGTTGAGCTCGGCGTGGCCGTCGCGGGCGGCGGTGTCCCCCAGTGGCTCACCGTTATTCAGAGGAAAAGTCGGTGGATGAGCCCGTGACTCTTCCGGCGGTTCATCCGGCGGCTGAGGGGAATGCGTCATACAGCAACAGTGGTTTTCAGGAGCGGGAGCCGTCAGGGGCTTGAGAGTCGAGTTCTTTCCGCAAGGAACCGAGCGCCCGGCACCACACTTTTCTTGCTGCCTCCTCGGACCGTTTCGTCTGGTGTCCGATCTGGGCGCACGTCTTTCCCTCCCATATTTTCAGTCGCAGGACCTCGGCGTAGTGCTCAGGAAGGCGGGCGAGTGCCGCTTTGACATCGGCTGCGGATTCTCTCTGGATGGCCTTGGCGAAAGGGTTGTCTTCCGATGGCGCCGTCGTTCCGTCGTTCGCGATCAGACCTGCCTTCTGAGCCTGCTTCTGCTGCTTCCGCTGCTCGTCGATCATGTTACGCCTAACGATCGTGCGAACCCAACTGATGAACTCTGCAGTGCAGTTGCCTCTGAAGGATGAAAAGTCCTTCCAGATATCGACGGCGCCTTTCTGAACGAGGTCGGAGAGGCCGCACTGTGCCGAGTACTTTTTTGATCTCTCTTGGGCGGCGACGAACTTGAGATAGCCGTAGACGGCACCGAGGAGTTCGTTGAGCGCCTCCGCGCTGCCGTTTCTGGCCGCCTCGATCAACTTCGAGTATCGGTCCCGCGCCGTGTACCCGTGGCGATCGTTGTCGAAATCAGACGCGCTCACTGTTGCCATGCCTCAGCCTTCCGCGAATTTTCGACATCCCCCCTAAGGAGACTACCACACCCCCGTCCCTTCACACTGGGATGGGGGGGCAAAAAAACTTTTCTTGGGTGCGCGTCCGGTTCGCGGGCCGGCGATCGCCTTGTCTTTGCGGAAGGCTGTGCGCTGGCACGGCATGAGGGCCGGGGGATGGCTGATTGATCGCTCGCGATTGCAAGGCGATCAGCCTCGCCCTCTTGGTCCACGTACGGGACCGGATTTCTTAAGTTTTCTTCCGCCTTCGGCACTACCCGTTGCACGTGCTGTCGGACTCGCTTCGATTGCCAGCGGGGCAATTGGTTTTTCTTTCGTTCCGGATCCTTTTCCGCGCGGCCGTCAGGATTCCTCCGATGAGCAGTTTTCCTCGCTCTTGGTCGTTCTTCCGAGCTCTTTTCCCGGGGAGGCGCCGCCGAGGCCGAGTCCAGCATCGTGTTTCCGCGCGCCGAATCCGGCAACGGACGCTTGTCGGCATGGAGGGGCTCGAGGGGCGTTCCATGCTGGCGGTCGTCACC
Organism: Planctomycetota bacterium; assembly: GCA_003669605.1. Lineage (GTDB taxonomy): Bacteria > Planctomycetota > Planctomycetia > Pirellulales > UBA1268 > QWOP01. Next base: position 415 of record QWOP01000043.1, on the reverse strand, counting down.
TGGGACGGCGGTGCTGACGGCACGGGGACGGACTTCCTCGATGCCGTCAATTGGTATGGAGATGTCCTGCCAGCGGCCGTTGACACGGCCGTCATCGGCACGACCGGCGCAAGCGCCGCGATCACGCTCGCCGGCATCACGAATGTCGCGGAGATCGACTCCTCTCGCGATATCGTTCTCTTCGGTGGCTCGATCGTAGGCTCCCGATTCGTCGGCACCGACGGCGCGGCACTCGTGATGACGTCGAGCGGCGGCACGCTCGACGGCGTCACCGCCGCTGGCGACCTCGATCTGACTGGAAACGCAAACGTCACGGTCGTCAATGGGCTGACGCTCGACCACTCGACGGTACGGATCGGCAACCGTGACGGGACGACATCTGGCCAGATGTACCTTCGCGGAACACAACTCCTCG
>QWOP01000056.1 GCA_003669605.1 Planctomycetota bacterium | reverse complement strand
GCCGAACAGGGGAGTGAATTGGGGATTCCAGGCGGTGTCGAGGAACACATCGAAGGTGCTCGGCGGCAGGTCGGCGAGCATGGTGGCGGAGGTTGCCGGTCCGTCCCACAACTGCAGACCGAAGCCGGGGGTGACCAGCAGCGGCGCATGGTTGAGGTTGGCCTGCGAATGGTAGAAAAATGGGATGGCGAACGTCGCGGTGGTGTCGAGTTCATCGACGCCCACGCTGGTGCCGCTGCCATCGCCATACAGATAGGCCCAACTGCCCCGGGCCCCTTGGTAGACCCGCATCGTTTGCTGCATCGTCTGGCTTTGCATCGGGTTCCCCACGGGGAACAGCGAACTGCTGCCGGGGGCGGGCTGTGGCGGCACAAGCGATGGCGCCGCGCTGCTGTAGCCCGGATAGCCCGGCTGGCCGGAGAGAGCCGATGGTGCCCAGGTGCCGGCCTGAGGCGGCGGTGGCAGTTGCATCGCCTGCGGGGCGTATGGATCCCAGGCCGAAGGGGGGGGCGTCAGCGACGGCGCCTGCGCGATCCGGTCGAGCGCTGAGGAGGGGGGCGTGGGGAGCGACACCGTTTGACCCTGGGCAGCGCCGCCGGGGAAAAACGCCACCAGCGTCACCGCAGCCAGCCAGCAGAGGACCTTTGGGGCTGTGCGCCGCCGCTCCCTGCCGGCTGCGCACAGCGGCAGGCAAGTCTCGCTCGGCGTCGGGCGTGGAACGGGTGGCCGCACGGGATGGATGCTCTTCACCAGTGAGCCCCGCGGTCACGAGAGGACCGGGAGCGAGGAAAAATAGTGCGGAAGAATTGCTCAAGTGGGGGGTACCACGCGCCCGGAGCAAGGGTCAAGATCGCCCCCCCGCCAATCACGGTCGGCACGGGGGTCTGCACTTTCCCGGGGGAAGAGGCTAAAGAGGGGGAGCGTTTCCGCGCTCGGGTGCGGGGGCGATGTTCTTCACGTTCTCCAGACACCCCGGAACCCAGACATGCCTCCCAGCCGGCCGGACGACCCACTGTCGGTTCCCAACCGCTGGGCCGACCCGGACCCATTCGACCCGGAGGGGGTCTGCTTGGCTGCGGGCTTGGCGGGGCTCGAACTCCTCGCCGAGACCCCCTCGACGATGGACCGGGCACGCGAGTTGGCTGCCAGCGATGCTCCACTCCCGCTGGCGGTGGTTGCCCAACGGCAGACCCTCGGCCGTGGCCGCCGCGGTGCCCGGTGGTGGCAGCCCGACGGCGCCTTGGCGATGAGCATCGTGATCGATGGGGTGCGGGGAGCGACGCTGGGGGAAGCCGCCGGCGCGCGGGGGGTGACGCCGCTGTGGTCGCTGGTCTGTGGCGTGGCGTTGGCCGAGACGCTGGCGATCCTTGTCCCGGAGATCGAACCGCAGATCCGCTGGCCCAACGATGTGGTTGCCAGCGGCCGCAAGCTCGCCGGGATTCTCGTGGAGACTGCGCCGCAGGGGAGAGTGATCTTCGGGATCGGAGTCAATACGACCGGCTCCGCCTCGGCAGCCCCTCACCCCCTCCGCCAGCGCGTCGGCACGCTCCCCGACCTCGCCGGGCGGTCCCTGCCACGCGGTCAACTGCTCGCGGCCCTCGTGCCACGCCTCTTGGGGCTGCTCAGTGAAACCGCCCGCGATCCGGGCGTGCTGGTCGAGCGCTACCGGCCGCTGTGCAGCCTGTCTGGCAGTCAGGTCACCTTCCACCGCGAGGACGGCCACCGGCTCAGCGGCCGCTGTCATTCGATCGATGCCGACGGCGCGCTGGTGCTCGACACCGCGGTGGGGCTTGTGCATCTGGTCCGGGGCAGCCTCACCGATCCCGCCGAGGTGTGGCGCGGCGACCTTTCCGGTTAACGGCAAACACGCACACCTCCCGTCCGCCGGTGGAGAGTTGCCGAGCCCGCGGCAGGAATCCCCAGCCGCGGAACTCCGCCAGCCAGCCATCAAGCTCCCCCGCCCGCGACCAATCGGGCAGTTTGAGGGTGGCGATGATCCCCTCGGGTCGGGCTCCCGGCGCGGTGACCACGCGGCGCAGCGCCTCCATCGTGCTGGCCGGATCGATGTTCATATCGGCGACAACCCAGTCGAATCCACGGAGGTCGCGAAGCCGCACCTCGCGGGCGCGCATCCGCCATTGGATGAAACGGGGCTCGGCAGCCACGACCGGGTCGACCAGCGCCGGATCGATGCCCACCACATCCAGCCCGGCTTCGAGGAGACGCTGGCAGGCGCCTCCCGGTGAGGCACCCAACTCCACAGCGCGGGCGCCGGGTTGGAGTGGGATGCCAAAAAAGTTGATCGCTTCGTCGAGTTTTAGCCAGGCACGCGACACCTTGTCGCCCGGCAGCGGCCCAGGATAGAAGCCACCTGGCCAGCAACTCGCAGGCGTCGTGGCGCGGTGCCAACCGACCCACCAGCGGTCGTCACTGTCTGCCAGGCAGTCGAGGACGACATCGCCCGGATCGGCTGCGGTGAATGTGGCTGTGGGGAATTCTCCCGTCAGCCCCGCGCGCCTGGCAGCCTCGCGTCCGCCGGCTGCCACGTCGGCCGCTGTCTGGGCACGGACGTCACGGGGAAAGAGGTGGACCGCATCGAAACTCCCTTCCGGCAGCCGTTGGCGGAGGGCCTCCAGAAGTCCGTCCCCTTTCCAGTGGATCTGACCGAAGCAGCGGACGACGGCACGGGCGAAGACCAGATTGGCCTGGAGTGCATCGAGTGCCGCGGATGAAGGATCACTTCCCGCGGGGAGACGGAAACTCAAAGCCCCACGGCGCCACGCGCCCCGGGTGCACCCCGGAAGAAACTTCACCATCCGGGTGGCAACCGCATCCTCCGCGCCCCCTTGGCAGGTGACCAAGAGGAAGTCACCGCGCGGAACGGGTTCGGCGGTGGCGGTGGGAATAGCGACTTCGGGGCTGGGGTCGGCGGCGGACGAACTGGGGTGTGTCATCCCGCCACTATGCTTCGCCGCATGGCCATGGGAAAGCCCCATGCAGGCTGCCCGACAGACACGACAGATTGGACAAGCGCAAAAATTAGGCCGGCCCGGGCGCCCAAGGGCCCGGGCCGGCCTTTCTCGTCTCAACAGGGTCATGTTTCCCAGTTCGGTGCCCTGGCGTGGAAGCAGGCCCGAAGGCCGTCACCAACGCCGTGGGTCGTCACCGGGAAAAGGGCTTACTTCTTGCCCTTCTTCTTGGCAACCTTCTTGGCAGCCTTCTTCTTCTTCTTCGCCATGGTAATGGCTCCTTGCCGTGAGCACCCGAACACAAACCCTCGACCGATCCCGCGGGCACTCTTGTTGAAGGGACCGGACGACGTACCGGAAAACGGTTCCGATGATTCGCGTGAAGACGGCGTCACCGAGAAGGCAACACCGCATCACAGGCAGTGTTGTGAAGGATTCTGCCGAAAACTGTCAAGAGAAATCTATGAGGATGGCAGGAAATTTTTCTCAAGCGCCGGCGCGGTGAGGTCGCAGTCAGCACGATCGTCAGAGTCGCAGTGCTTCCATCGCAACGCTCTGTGGCGCTTCGCCATCACGACTGCGCAGCGCCGCGCAGCGATGGCGAATCACCACTGGCGGCCAGACGATCGGCCCAGTCATCAAGCAACGTGCATTGCTTGGAGAAGTCCTGCTCATCAACGCCCAGCGGGCTCTTGAAGAAGCAGGCCAGCCAGGAGAGCGCACCATATTCGCCAGCGCGCTGCGCACGTTCTGTGAGCCGAACCAAGTCGATCACCAACGGAGCTGCGAGGATCGAGTCGCATCCCTGCCAGGTGAACTGGAAGGTCATCGGTGTGCCCAGGAATCCACGGAAGTGGACATGATCCCAGGCCGTCTTCCAATCGCCGAGGCTGCGGATGTACTCGATCGAGACGTGGGTTTGAGGGGCGTAGCCGAGGATGCTGCCGAGGAGGTGATCCTTGCTCCGCACCTTGGTGGATTTGTTCCGCGGGTCGTCGAGCACCTTGCCATCCATGTTGCCGAAGATGTTGTGACCCACCCAGCTCATCACCTCGAGGTTGCGGGCGGCGAACATCGGCGCGAGCACACTCTTGAGGAGCGTCTCACCGGTCTTGCCGTCGCAGCCGGCGTGGGGGAGGCGCTTCGCCACCGCCAATTCCCCCAGCGCCACCGGCGTGGAGCCTGTCGAAGGGGTGAAATTGACATACGACGCCCCAGCCTCGAATGCTGCCACCGCATACAGGCTGCTGGCCGGCAGCGGGCAGCGGGTGGCGTCATCGAGACCGGCAGCGACCTCCTGCCACGTCGTTGGGATCGGGGCCATGGCCGGCGGTTCGGTCGAGGCGACGTTGACCACCACGACGTGTCGCAGCGACTGGCTGGCGGCGAAGGCTTCGATGTCGGCACGGATCCGATCGATCGCCTGCCGAGGAGTCTCCACGATGTTCGCCATCCCCGGCTCCGCCAGTTCGCGGATCTTGTCGCCAGCCGCGACGATCGTGCCGGGGCGGAGCCTCCCTTCGACGGCATGGAGATAGCCGGCGGCCGCGTCGAGGACTTCCGGGGTGATCGCCCGGCTCTCGAGCCACATCCGTCGAGCCTCGTCCTCCAGACGACCGGCGCGGATGTCGTGACCACCGACGACGATCTCTGTGAAGTCGACCAAATCGAGGCTCGTGAAGGGCTCTTGCGCCGTCACCAGGCCGTGCGGGGCGACAGTCCCTTGGGCGAGTGAGGCCAGTCCCGTCATCACGGTCGTGGCCACGCCCCCCTTGGCGCCGATGAGCCACATGCCGATTCGGCCCCGCTGGGCTGGGATGGAATTGCCGGTGGACTGCCGCGAGACGGGGGGCTTGCCTGTCATGGGACGATGGTTCCAGAGGGGTGTGCGCGGGTTCCTTACCTGGGAATCCCGCACCGCGGTGGTATCATGCACAAGGCGCTGGCGGCACGCAAAACCGCTCCTGCCCCCGAATGACGCCCTCCCACCCAACACACCCCTCCTCGCATGGCTCCGCTTCCCCTTGCCCGCCGCATGCAGGCGCTCGAACCGTCCGCCACACTGGCGATGGCGGCCCGGGCATCGGCGCTGGCCGCCACCGGCATCGACGTCATCGATCTCTCCGTGGGTGAACCCGATTTCCCCACGCCAGAGCACATCTGCCGGGCCGCTGAGACGGCGATCCGCTCTGGCCGCACCAAGTACACCCCGGCCGCTGGAATCCCCGAGCTCCGCAAGGCCGTCGCCGCGGACTACTCCCGGCGCAGCGGCCTGGAAGTGACGCCGGCTCAGGTCGTGGTCTCCAACGGCGCCAAGCACGCCCTCCACAATGTCTTCACGGCGCTGGTCAACGAGGGGGATGAGGTCATCGTTCCGACCCCCTATTGGGTCAGTTATGCCGAACTGATCAAGCTCGCCGGCGGCCGCCCGGTCCTGCTTCCCACCGAACTTGGGGACGACTTCAAGCTCCGCCCCGAAGCCCTCCGCCAAGCGCTCACCCCCGCCACGCGGATGCTCCTCCTCTGCTCGCCGAGCAACCCCACCGGAGTTGTCTACTCGGCTGCCGAGCTCCGCGCTCTGGCCGACGTGGCCATCGAAGCTGACCTGACGGTGGTGGCGGACGAGATCTACGACCAGCTGATCTACGACGGCCGCCAGGCGGTGTCCTTCCCCACGCTCCGCCCGGGCCTCGAGCAGCGGACGGTGGTCGTGGCCGGTGTCAGCAAGACCTACTCCATGACTGGTTGGCGGATCGGTTGGACGATCTGCACCGAACCGCTGGCGAAGGCGATCGGCAACCTCCAGAGCCAGGAGACGAGCAATCCCTGCAGCATCAGTCAGCATGCCGCCGTGGCGGCGCTGAACGGGCCGCAGGAGTGCATCGCGGAAATGTGCCAGGCCTTTCAACAGCGCCGCGACTTCGTCGCCGCCAGGCTGCAGTCCATTCCCGGGATTCGCATTCCCGATATCGGCGGCGCCTTCTACGCCTTCTTCAACATCCGCCCGCTGCTCGCCAAGGGACGCGATGGCATCACCTCAAGTGCCGCCTGGTGCGAAGCGCTCTTGGAGAAGGAGCATGTGGCTCTGGTGGCCGGCAGTGCGTTTGGCGCTGAGGGGAATGTGCGGATGAGTTTTGCCGCAAGCAGTGAGAAACTCGAGCGTGGTCTCGACCGCATCGCCCGCTTTGCTCAGGCGTAGTATGACCTGCCCCGTTCAGGCGTCGTCTCGCCTGCCCCGTTTGGGGCGGGAGTCACTCTGTCGGCAGCGCCCGCAGATCGCGGAACTCCACCTTCATGGGGAGACCGGCATGGATCTGGAGGCCGATTGGGGCCTTGCCGGCGTACTTCGGCGAGGTGTACTGCGAGACCTGCTCGCCGTTGAGCCAGACGGTGAATGTGTCCCCTTGGGCGCGGATCCGGATCCGGTTCCATTGCTCCGTCTTCCAGAGTTCTCCGGCGCGCTTCGCCTGCGCCTCCTCTGGATAGTTGCCGACGTAGAACGAACAGGTCATGTCGCGCTTCAGGCTCCGTGAGACACCGATCTGCACCTGCAGCTCCGGGTTGCGGAGCATGAATCCGCTGTCGATCTCGCCGCTAAACCGCACCTCCCCCTCCACGATCACATCGCCGTAGGTCGCGTCGGTAAAGAGCATCGATCCCATCTTCTGGGCGTCGTTCTCGCCGACAAGGATGCCATCGACGACCTTCCACTGGGTCTCTGCCGAGGTCGTCCATCCTGTCAGATCGCGGCCGTTCAAGATCGGCGGCAGGCTGGCCGTGGGGGGCACTACCTCCGCGGCAGGCGTACCGGAGGAGACAACGAGCAATACGACCGCGGCGCAGGCAAGCGCGCCTGGAGATCGCAAAGTGGGGAGGAGAAGGAAGGGAAAGGGGTCCGTTGGTTGCATGACTGACTCTCCTCCTGCGGTGCGGTGGGCAGTATAGACTGCCTCCTGCCGCGGCGGCGGAGCCGCCTCTGCTGGCTCCTTGTTTCGTTCCCTTCCCGCTGACAAAGTCGCTGCAGCATGCGCCCCGCTTCCTGTGGCATCGTTCTGGCCGGGGGGGAGTCGCGACGGCTCACCGGGCATCTGCCGCCGGGGGGCAAACTGGCAGTCAGGCTCGCCGGACGGACTGTTTTGGAACGGGTGTGCCGACGATTGGCCAAAGCGGTGGAGCGGATCATCGTGGTCGCCGCCCCGGGCCAAGTGCTTCCAGCCCTTCCCGATGCGATCTGTGTGGTGCGGGACTCGCGCCCCGGGGGGGGACCGCTGGCGGGGTTGGCCGATGGGCTCCGGGCGGTCGCGGCAGTGGGGCCGGGAGCGACTGCGCCACTGGCAGTGGCGGTGGTCGCGGGAGATGTGCCGCTGGTTCATCCCGCACTGCTGGAGTGGCTCTGCGGCCTGCTCGACCCTC
>QWOP01000054.1 GCA_003669605.1 Planctomycetota bacterium | reverse complement strand
GCGTTCTTCCGCTCGCATCTCGACGGCCGTGCCGTCGCGTTCACGCCGGAAGCTTCGATGCGGATCCAGGAGCGGATCGGCGCCGACGTCGCGATGCAACTCGACCATGTCATCGCCCTCCCCGCCGACCGCGACGCCGTCGCCGACGCCATGAAACGCTCGATCCGCTGGGCGCAACGCTGCCACATCGCCCATCAGCGCCCCGATCAGGCGCTGTTCGGGATCGTCCAGGGGGGGCTCGATCCCGATCTCCGCGCCGAGAGTGCCGCCCGGCTCCAGGAGATCGGTTTTCCTGGGTATGCCGTCGGTGGGCTGTCCGTCGGCGAGGGCCCGGAGGCGATGGTGGCGACGCTGCGGGCCACCGTGCCGCGACTCCCGGCGGACCGCCCCCGCTATCTGATGGGGGTCGGGCAACCGGCCGACATCATCGAGGCGGTCGGCACCGGGATCGACATGTTCGACTGTGTTCTCCCCACACGCTGCGGACGCAATTCGCTGGTCTACACCTTCGCCGGCCCGATCCGGCTGCGCAACGCCTGCCATGCGCTCGATCGCCGTCCCCTCGAGGCCGATTGCCCCTGCCTCGCCTGCCGGCATGGGCGGGATTACCTCCGCCACCTGTTCCTCGCCGGGGAGATGCTCGGGCCGATTCTGGCGTCGATCCACAACCTCACCTTCTACCAGCGGCTCGTGGCGCGACTCCGTGAGGCGATCCTGGCGGGGCGTTTTGCGGGGGTTGCCCAGGAGATCCTCGCCGGACTGCGGTCGGTGGGGGACCGGGGCTGAAAACGTTTGAGAGCGGGCCGGAGGGGTCCTCCCCGGCCCCTCATCGGGGCCGGACGCCCCGTCGTCCGGCCGGGCCATCGGTCGCTCTTGTCGGTCGTGCGCCGGGCCCGATACATTTGCGGTTTTCCTCACGCTCCGTCGGCGGCCCCGCGCCCCGGCTGTGTCCGCCTGCAGGGTCCCCGTACCATCATGCCGTTCTTCCTCCCTTCCACCGCCGGCGCTCTGTTGTTCGGCCAGGGGCAGGCGCCGGCGACCCCGCAGCAACTCATCCTCCAGGTCTTGCCGTTCCTCCTCGTCGGCGTGGCGGCCTGGACGCTCCTCTACAAGCCGGAGCGTGAGCGGCTGAAGCGGCAACAAGATCTCCTCTCCGCCCTCAAGAAGAATGACCGCGTTCTGACGTCGGCCGGTATCTACGGCACCGTGGCCAACGTCGACCGGGACTCCGGTCGCGTGACCCTCAAGGTGGATGACGCCGCCAACGTGAAGATCCAGGTGGCCCTGTCGTCGATCGCGTCGGTGCTCGACGGATCGACGGAATCTGCCGCGTCGAGCGGGTGACGACCGCCCTCCCCGGACCCCGCCCCACCCCCCCGAATCCCGTTCCGACCCGAAAGTGAGTCTGCGACCCATGCTTCCGTCCTTCGTCCTCCCCCTCGCCCAGGCTGCCGCTGCCGCCGCCCCCGATGTTGCCGCCGCCACTGCGGCCGCCACCGCCCTCCCGTGGTGGCGGACGGGGGCCGGGCTCTTGCTGTCGGCGCTCCTCACGATCGCGGTCCCGACGATCCTCGCCTGGTTCCTCGCCAAGGCGCTGCGCGTCTCCGACATGTGGGGGCGGCTGGCGACCGTGCTCACGGCGCTCGTCGCCGGCCTGGCGATCATCGCGCTGGGGTGGCCGCCGCGTCTCGGCATCGACCTCAAGGGGGGGGTGATCCTCGTCTATGAAGTCGATGCCACGAAGCAGGTCGGCGGGCAGGTCGAGGATGCGATCGAGAAGATCGAAACGCTTCTGGAAGACCGCGAGGGGCGCCTCGGCACGGCGACCCGCAAGCCCGACGGCCGGATCGCCGTTTCACTGAAGACGACCGACAAAGCCGCGCGGCAGTCGTTCGTCGACGACGTCACAAAGCTCGATTTCGGCGGTGCAAAGGTCCGCTTGGCGAAGGCCCCGCTGGATGATGGCCAGTCGCTCGACCTCGAGTTCGAAGTTGAGGGGCGCCAGGCCGCGGTCGACATGGACAAACTCGTCGCGGCCGTGGCCCGGCGCGTCAATCCGGGCGGGCAGAAGGAAGTCACCGTTCGCCGCTACGGCCTCGATCAGCTCGAGGTAATCGTTCCGGAGGTCGACCAATCGGAGGTCGATTCCATCAAGAAGGTGGTCTCGAAGTCGGGCGTGCTCGAGTTCCGGATCACCGCCAATCCTGCCAATCCGAGTCACAATCGCGTCATCAAGCTGGCGGAGCAATCCATCGGCGAGTCCGTCGTCGAAGGGGGCATTCCGGTCGGCCGCTGGGTTCTCCTCAACACTGAAAAGTTCAACGAGGACGAACGGAAAAGGCTCGTGACCAGGCTGGCCTCCGACGGGAGCATCGAGGTCTTGGTCATTCTCGATCGCCTCAACGTCACCGGCGGCTACCTGACGAGGGCCTCGTCGAGCATCGACACGCAATCCCTCTCGCCGTGTGTGAATTTCGCGTTCAATGCCTCTGGGGCGAGCCTGTTCACCGAACTCACCGGCAAAAATCTCCCCGATCCGGCCAACGGCCTGACCAGCAGCCTGGGGATCATCCTCGATGGCGAATTGCTCTCGGCCCCGGCGATCCGCAGCACGATCTCCTCCAACGGCCAGATCACCGGCAGTTTCCGGCAGCGGGACGTCGACGAGATCGTCGAGGTGCTCAATGCCGGCAGCCTGCCGACGGCCCTCTACAGCGATCCGGTCAGCGAGCAGCGGATCAGCCCGCAACTCGGGGCCGACACGATCCGCTCCGGCGCCCGGGCGATGCTCCTGGCGACGATCGTCGTCCTCGCCTTCATGCTCGCCTACTACCGCTTCTCCGGCCTCGTCGCCGACCTCGCGGTGGTGCTGAACATCATCCTCGTCGTCGCCCTCATGATCTCGGTCAAGGCAGCGTTCACCCTCGCGGGGCTCGCGGGGCTGGTGTTGTCGGTCGGGATGGCGGTCGACGCCAACGTGCTGATCTACGAGCGGATGCGCGAGGAGACCGACCGCGGGGCGGCGCTGCGGATGGCAATCCGCAACGGATTCCAGCGGGCCTTCTCCACGATCCTCGATTCCAACCTGACGACGGTGATCACCGGCATCGTCCTGTTTTTCATCGGCACCGATCAGCTGAAGGGGTTTGCGATCACGCTCATCCTCGGCCTGGTGCTGAACCTGTTCACGGCCGTGTTCTGTTCCCGTGTGATGTTCGATCTCGCCGAGCGCAAAGGCTGGATCCGCCGGCTCAACATGGGCCGGATCTTCGGCGTCACAAACTTCGAGTTCGTCCGCTGGATGAAGCCGGCGATCCTTGGCTCGGCGCTCTTCATCCTCGCCGGCCTGGCGGCCTCGGCCCAGCGTGGGCAGGGGCTGTTCGACATCGACTTCACCGGTGGCACGAGTGTCCAGGTGGCGTTCAAGCCCGACAAGGCCCCCGACATCGCCGAAATCCGGGATGCGGTCAAGGCGCTCCCCGACACGGCCGTGAGCTCGGTGAGCGTCGACGGGGAGTCGCAGACGCGGTTCAAGGTCGACACGTCGCTGCGGAACACAGCGGAGGTGCAAAAGACGCTCCAGTCGGTGTTCCCCGACAGCCTGCTGACCTACGAGATGTCGTACGGAGACGTGGCCACCGCGCCGCCAGCCGCAGGACAGGAGGCCGCTCCGGCCCGGACGACCGCCAAGCTCACCTTTCCCTCGAAGATCAACCAAGCGACGCTCCGGGAGACGATCGAGACCACTCTCGTCGCTGAGGGGGTCGGGGCCGTCCCGTTCGCGGTCGAGGCGGAGGGCGCCGTCGCCCGTTCCAAGCCTTACGAGAAGTGGAGTCTGTCCGCGGGGATGGATGCCGAGACGACGACGCGGGTGCTGACGCGAATGAAGGCCGATCTCGCCGGCACGCCGGTCTACTACTCCGCCAACTCCATCGGCGGGAAAGTCGCCGGCAACACGAAGGTGACCGCGGTCTACGCGCTCCTGGCCAGCCTGGGAATGATCGTGCTCTATGTATGGCTGCGGTTCCAGAATGTCGCCTTCGGTCTGGCGGCGGTCGTGGCCCTCATCCACGACGTCCTCGTGGCAGTCGCCTGCTTGGCAATGTCGCACTACGTGGCGCCGTTCCTTGGCTGGGCCCTCGTCGACGACTTCAAGATCAGCCTCGACGTCGTCGCCGCGCTCCTCACGATCATCGGGTTCTCGATCAACGACACGATCGTGATCTTTGACCGGCTTCGGGAGCTGCGCGGCAAGGCCCAGTACGTCTCCGCTGCGATGATCGACAAGGCGGTCAATCAGACGCTCAGCCGCACCGTCCTGACCTCCGGCACGGCGATCCTGGCGACCCTGATCCTGTTCCTGTTCGGAGGGACGGGGATCCATGCCTTCGCCTTCACGATGCTCGTGGGCATCATCACCGGCACCTACAGCACGATCTACATCGCCTCCCCGATCGTGCTCTGGCTGCAGCGTTGGTTCGGCGAGGTGCCATCGGGTGCCGGGGCTTCCCGTGCGGCCGGGGTCGCCTGACATCGGCCGGGCCGCGGGGGGCCGTCCCCCGCGGCCTGCGACTTTTTCGATCGTGCGGGTCGAGGCACCCTGGCCAACGGGGATTGAAGTCCCTCTGCGCCCCGGTCGGGCCACCTCCCGATCATCCACGGGCTAGAGTTTTTCCGGATGACTCGCTGACGGCACGAGGCCTCGGGGAAGCCGGATCGATGATGCGCACCGTAAGGTTCCTGACCGGATTGGTGATGGTCGTGACCGGGGTCTCCCTGGCCGCACCGATGGCCACGCGGCTCGTCGAGGCCCATCGGGGCGTGGCCAACGGCGTCGAAGCGGCGACAGAACAAGCTCCGGCGGGCCCCGCGGCCTGGGCGGGAGCGGGCCCGGTGTCTGCTCCGGGCCCCGCGCGGGCCGGTGGCTACTGCATTCCCGATCCCCGCTCCGCGGTCGTGAGCGCCCCCGACGGGGCCGCTCCCCAGGAGGCGGTCGGCCTTCCCCTCCCGGGCGACGATCTCCACGCCCCTGCGGCGGGCTATCAGCCGCCGCCACCTCCAGACCTACTCCCGGCGTCGCCGACCGATCTGACGCTCGCTCCCCCCGCCTTTAACAGCACCTACCGCTCGACCCTCGACGTTCCCCCGCCCCCTCTCCTCGACGTCTCAGCGCCGGCGCCGCTGGCGCTCAGCACCCCCGGGCGCGACGGTCAGGCGATGTTGGCAGTGGGGCAGATGTCGGGTGGGGGAGTGATCCACACCGTGTCGGCCGAGATCTATCCGGCGTCGCTCGATACTTCCCTTTCGCCGGCCGGCAGCGTGCCGGTGGCGATGACGCCGGCGGCCTCGGCCGCTCCCAGCCATTACACGATCCGGGATGGTGACGATCTGACCTCGATCGCAACCCGTCTCTACGGTCACCCCGGTGCTGCAGAGGCGATCTGGTCGGCGAACCGTGACCGGCTGGCCGATCCGGCGGTCCTGCCGATCGGGCTCTCGCTCCGCATTCCCCCCACCTGGGTTCCTCCCGCGGTCCGTCAGCGGGGGCTCGCCGGCGGGGGGGCGCCGATCGAGCCGGCACGCCGCCCGGCTCGGGTCCGGGTCGCGCCAGGGGAGTCTCTCGAGAGCCTCGCGGAACGGTTCTATGGTGACCGTGCCATGGCCGCCCGGCTGTGGGAGGCCAATCGCGACCAACTCCGCAGTCCGGCCCTCCTTGTGGCCGGGATGGACCTACGCCTCCCCTGACGGCGGGGAGGGTTGGGCCATCGACGGGGAAAATCGACCTGGATCGCGTCTTGCCCTTGCCAGATTGGGTAGAATCCGAGGGAATTCTGCCCCAGGCCCGTGAGGGGTCGGGCCGCTGACGCCGAGGGGGGAGCATGGCACGCCACATCACTGCAGACGGAGAGCCGGACGGCCCCGACGAGGGGATGGAGACTGCGGCAATCCTGTCACGCGACCTTCCGGCACTCTCTGCCAGCCTCGTGCTCCATGTGGTGCTCCTTCTCGCGCTGGCGCTGGTCGGCGTCGCCACGCCGCCGCCAACCCGTCCGGCCGTGACCGTCATCGAGACGCCGCTGGAGCGGGACGAGGAGATCGATCTGGCGCCGCAGGAGATGATCGTCAGCGACATGCCGGAGGAGACCGGTGCCGCCGGCGAGGATCAGTCGGCCGATGTCGCCCAGTCGCTCGCCCCGGTCCTCGACACGGTTTCGATGACGCCCGTGGAGGCCAGCCCGGAGCTCGTCGGCGACATTCAAGTCGACCCGCTCGATGCGCTTCCTACCGCCACCGAGATCGACGAGAGGATTGTCGTCCGGGGGGCGGTCGGGGCGACGACGAGTGGCGCAGCCGGGGCCGTTGACCGGTTGACTGCCGAGATCGACGCGTCGCTCCGGCAGCGGCCGACGGTCGTCGTGTGGGTGTTCGACCAGTCGGTCAGCCTCTCGGCCCAGCGGAAGGAGATCGCCAGCCGGCTGGAGCGGGTGTTCCAGGAGCTCGGGGCCGACCGCTCGCAGCGGCACCGTCCCGATCTCCAAAACCTCGTCGTCGCGTTCGGCAAGAACGTTTCGCTGGTCACCAAAAAGCCGACCGACGACGTGGCCGAGGTGATCCGGGCGATCGATGCGGTGCCGGTTGACGATTCCGGCGTCGAGATGACCTTCGCTGCGATCCGGGCCGCCGCCGACAGCGCGAGGATCTACCGCACCTCTGCACCGAAGAAGAATGTCATGATCGTCGCCTTCACCGACGAGGTGGGGAACGACCAGCAACTCGCCGATCAGACGGCACAGCACTGCCGCAAGCTCGGGATCCCCGTCTATGTCGTCGGCGTGCCGGCGCCGTTCGGAATGCGCGAGGTGCGGATGAAATACGTCGAGTTCGACCCCAAGTTTGATGCCGGAGAGGACGAGCAGTGGGCGGTCATCGAGCAGGGGCCTGAGACGCTCTTCCCCGAGGTGGTCCGTGTCCGCAGCGGGGCCCGCGAGGACGAGGCGATCGACTCGGGCTTCGGGCCTTTCAGCCTCTCCAAGCTGTGCGCGGAGACCGGTGGGATCTATTTTCGCGTTCATCCCAACAGCGGCGAGCGCGGCCGGGTCACCAACCAGATGGTGGCGCCGATGGCAGCGCAGATCCGCTACTTCTTCGACCCCGACGTGATGCAGAACTATCAGCCCGATTACGTCTCAGCGGCGAAGCTCCAGCAGGACATCGCCGCCAACGAGGCCAAGCGTGCGCTCGTCGAGGCGGCTCGATCGACCGAGATCCAGCCGATGGAGTCGCCGGTGATGACGTTCCCCAGGCGCGACGAGCCGTCCCTGGCAGGGCTCCTTTCCGAGGCCCAGAAGGCGGCCGCGAAGGCCCAGCCGCGGATCGACGCGATCCATGCCACGTTGACGGCCGGTGCCGCGGGGCGCGAGTCGATC
>QWOP01000009.1 GCA_003669605.1 Planctomycetota bacterium | reverse complement strand
TTCGCAGACGGTGACGATAGCAGGGGCTTTGGCGATCCCACCCGGAGGGATTCTCGCTGCAGCGCCACACGCCCGATACCACCAGCCCCCGCGAGCAGTGGGGCGAATGGCCTGTAAAAAAAGAAAAGGGCCCGTGGTTGGGGAAACCACGGGCCCAGAAGCGGCTTTCGAGGTGTGGGTCTTTGGGGGGGAACAGCCGCTGAAGAGATCAAATTGTTTTGTGGATGCCAGAAACCGTCGGCGACCTCTTCAGGTCAGCGACTTGTCTCCGACACGCAAACTATACCCGCCAATCATATCCGTGTCGATCTTTTTTTGTGGCGCCTCTTTTGCTCGGCTGTTTTTCGGCATTTCCGAGGGTGGGGACGGTTTCCGGAAGGGTGGCCGCGGCGGAATGATCGCTTTGCAGCAGCCGCGGCAAAATGGTCGCTTCGCAGGGACTGGGTCAGGGAGATACATTGAGCCTTTCGGCGCTCAAAAAGAGCCCATTGAAAACCGTTTTCGGAGCCCCGTCATGCCCGCCCGTCCCGTCGACCCGTTCTCCGCCCGTGGCACGTTTGAGACCGGTTCTGGTCCAGCCACGCTCTACCGGCTGCGGGCCCTCGATGACGCCGGCGTCACCGACACCTCACGTTTGCCCTACTCGATCCGCATGGTGCTCGAGGCGCTGCTGCGGACCTGTGACGACTATGAGGTCACCGAGGCGGACATCAGGGCCCTGGCCACCTGGAACGCCGCCAAGCCGGCCGAATCGGAGATTCCCTTCAAGCCCGCACGCGTCGTCCTCCAGGACTTCACCGGCGTCCCCTGCGTCGTCGATCTCGCCGCCATGCGGGCGGCAATGCGCCGGCTGGGGGGCGACCCGCGGAAGATCAATCCGCTGGTCCCTGTCGATCTGGTCATCGACCACTCGGTGCAGGTCGATCACTTCGGTACGCAGCAGTCGCTGGAGGAGAACATCGCCATCGAGTTTGAGAGGAACGCCGAGCGCTATGCCTTTCTCCGCTGGGGACAGCAGGCCTTCCAAAACTTCCGCGTCGTCCCCCCCGCGATCGGCATCGTCCATCAGGTGAACCTCGAATACCTTGCCGGGTGCGTGTTCCTCCGCGATGACCCGGCGGCGTCCGGTGCGAAGAAGCTCCCCGTGGCAGTGCCCGACACGCTTGTCGGCACCGACAGCCACACCACGATGATCAATGGCCTGGGGGTCGTCGGCTGGGGCGTGGGGGGGATTGAGGCTGAGGCGGTGATGCTTGGTCAGGCATTGTCACTGCTGCTGCCGGAGGTCGTCGGCTTCGAACTCACCGGGCGGTTGCCGTCGGGCTCCACAGCGACCGATCTGGTGCTCACCGTCACCGAGATTCTTCGCAGAGCGGGAGTCGTCGGAAAGTTTGTCGAGTTCTTCGGGCCGGGACTCAGCGGGATGTCGCTCGCCGACCGGGCCACGATTGCCAACATGGCGCCGGAGTACGGGGCCACGATGGGCTTCTTCCCGGTCGATGACGAGACCCTCACCTACCTCCGGCTCACCGGCAGACCCGATGCGCAGGTCCAGTTGGTCGAACGCTACATGAAGGAGCAGGGGCTGTTCCGAACGCCCAGTTGCCGCGTGCCGGAGTTTAGTTCGCGATTGTCGCTCGATCTGTCGACGGTCGTCCCTTGTCTGGCAGGTCCCAAGCGTCCTCAAGACCGTGTGGCTCTGGGGGATGTCAAGCGGACGTTTGCCGAATCGCTGACGGCACCGACGGCCAAGCGAGGCTTCGCGCTTGAGGGCGCTGCGCTGACCCGGAGCGGAACGGTCGAGGAAAAAGGTGGGGCGTCCACGATCCATCACGGCGCCGTGGTGATTGCCGCCATCACCAGTTGCACCAACACCAGTAACCCCAGCGTGATGGTGGCTGCGGGGCTGCTCGCCCGCAAGGCGGTGGCCCGCGGTCTCACGGTGAAGCCATGGGTGAAGACGAGTCTCGCTCCCGGTTCGCGCGTCGTCACGGATTACTTGGAGAGGTCTGGCCTTGCCACCGACCTCGATGCCCTCGGTTTTGAGACCGTTGGTTATGGATGCACGACATGCATCGGCAATTCAGGCCCGCTCCCCGACCACGTCGCCAAGGCGGTCCAGGAAGGTGACCTGGTGGCCGCTGCGGTGCTCTCCGGAAACCGGAACTTCGAGGGGCGTGTGAACCCGCTGGTGAAGGCCAACTGGCTGGCTAGTCCGCCACTGGTCGTTGCCTACGCACTGGCAGGGACAACCGACATCGATCTCGACACCGAGCCCTTGGGGCTCGGAAAGGACGGCAGGCCGGTGTACCTCCGCGACATCTGGCCGACGTCGGATGAGGTCCGTCGGACCGTGGCTGAAGCGGTGCTGCCGGAGCAGTTTCAGAAGCGGTATGACCGGGTGTGGGAGTCGAATCCCCGCTGGAACGCCGTGCCAACGAGCACCGGCGAACTCTATGACTGGGATGGGCAGAGCACCTACATCCAAGAGCCACCGTTTCTCGCCGATCTCACTCGCGAAGCCCAGCCGCCGCAGAGCGTCAAGGGGGCCCGGGTCCTCTTGGCGCTGGGCGATAGTGTGACCACCGACCACATCTCGCCGGCCGGCAGCATCGCCAAGGCAAGCCCCGCTGGGCAGTACCTCGTGGAGCATGGTGTGCCACCGGTCGAGTTCAACAGTTACGGTGCCCGCCGCGGCAACGACCGGGTGATGACCCGCGGCACGTTTGCCAACATCCGCATCCGCAACCTCCTGGTGCCGGGCACCGAGGGGGGGATCACCCGCCTCCTCCCTGGCCTGGAGGTGATGCCGGTTTACGATGCGGCCATGAAATACCGCGACTCAGGCACGCCGCTGGTGGTCCTGGCGGGGACGGAATACGGCACTGGCAGTTCCCGTGATTGGGCAGCGAAGGGGACGATGCTGCTGGGAGTACGGGTGGTGATGGCGGCCAGCTTCGAGCGGATCCACCGTTCCAACCTGGTTGGTATGGGTGTGCTGCCGCTGGTGCTGCCGAAACCCTGGCAGGAACTTGGATTGAGCGGTGAAGAGACGTTCGACATCCCCTTTGAATCGCTCGAGCCGCGTTCGACGGTCACCGTGACGGCCACCCGCGCCGACGGCACCCGGTTGACGATCCCCTGCTTGGTGCGGATCGATACGCCGGTGGAACTCGATCAGTTTCGCTCCGGTGGCATTCTCCCGTTCGTGCTCAGAAAACTGCTTGACGCATGAGCCGCTTTGCGGCCTGGCGTTGCGGCAAGAGACTGGTGACATCGCTGCGTGGCTTGTTCGTGGCATGACAGTCCACCCTGACCGGTGCGACCGATCCCAGCGGTCCGTTCTCCGCCACGGGCACCGCTTGCCAGTCTGCAGTTTTGGCCGCTGTTTCCGGGGGAGTGAGCGGCACCTCGGAGAGTCTCTTTTTCCGCGGCAGCGCGCGAGGGGGCAGACGGAGCGAAGGGCTTTCCGTACAGTACATCGGCCGTGAGGCGGCTACGGTTTTCGGCACGCGACTGCCGCGTGTTCGATCTGCTTGGCGCGATCGCCAAGCGTTGAAGGAAGCAGCGCGGCCGCCCGCGCGGGGAGACGGCGATTTTGGATCACTTCATCTCCGGTAGAGGCCCCGGCGGTAACCGCTACGGCTCCACCGTTCAGCAAGCCACCATGCCCCCCGCCGTTGGGAACAACGGGGGGGCCGATCGCTCGCGGTCGCCGACAGCGATCGCCCGCGTGGTGCTCGAAGAACTCGCCCGCGTGCAGCCCCCAGGGAAGCGGCGTGTGATCGCTGATCGCTCCACCCTCGCCGAGGTGGGAATCGACGAGGCTGATTTTCTGGATGCGGTGAACCGCATCGAGGGCCGCTACCAGATGCGGTTCCGCGAGGAGTGGCTCAGTGAGATCGTCACCTGCGGCGACCTGATGGATTGCATCGCCCGACACATGTTTGACGAGTTGGACGTCGATGGCCCTCTGATGGCGGAGGATGCGGTTGTCGGCCAGGCCGTGACGCCGGGAAGCAAACGTGTTCGCCCGGCTGGCAGCACGTCCAGCGTGCCAGCGATGGCTCATCCACAGTCGGCAGCAGCCGGAGTCGCCGTCAGCACGCGCAAACGCCGGGCCCCGACGGGGCGGGTTGCCACCGCCCAGAGCGGATTTCCGCCGGAGGGGGATCCGTTTCCGGAAATCGGTGTCCTCGAGGAACGGTTGCGGGGCTTGGAGGCAGCCGGGCTCGAGAATCCGTTTCTCCGTGCCAACCAGCGCGTCCGGGGGCGGACGGCGCGGATTGCCGGACACGACGTCGTCAGTTTCACCAGCTTCGACTACCTCGGCCTCGCTGGTCATCCGGACGTCACCCGGGCCGCCAAAGAGGCGATCGACCGCTTTGGTTGCAGCGCATCGGCGAGCCGGATGGTGGGGGGCAACAACACGCAGCTCGACGAACTCGATGCCGAACTGGCGTCGTTCGTGGGGACCGAGCGGGCCACCGTGTTTCCCTGTGGCTACGGGACCAACGCCTCGGTGTTTGGCCACCTGTTCGGCGCCGATGATCTGATTCTCTACGACGAACTTGCGCACAACAGTATCGTCCAAGGGGCAGTGGCATCGAAGGCCGGGAAGCGGTCGTTCCGGCACAATGACCATCGCCAACTCGACGGCTTGCTGCGCGACCTGCGGAGCCGCTACCGGCGCGTTGTGGTGGCGCTGGAGGGGGTCTACAGCATGGACGGCGACTACCCCGATCTGCCAGAGTTCATTGAGGTCAAACGCCGGCATGACGCTCTGCTGTACGTCGACGAAGCCCATTCGGTGGGAACAATGGGGCCTGAGGGACGGGGCATCTGCGATCACTTTGGCGTCGATCCGGCGGAAGGTGATCTGTGGATGGGAACGATCAGCAAGGCACTCGGCGCCGGTGGTGGGTATCTGGCTGGCAGCGAACGGCTGATCCGCTATCTCGGCTATACCACGCCGGCGTTCGTGTTCTCGACTGCCTGTTCGCCTCCCAATGTGGCCGCGGCGCTGGAAGGGCTGAAGGTCATTGGAAGAGAGCCGTGGCGGGTGACCAGATTGCGCGAGCGGTCGGAGTTTTTCCTCAAACTGGCGGCGGACTGTGATCTCGACACCGGGCCCAGTGGTGACACTCCGGTGATCCCGGTGATCGTCGGCAGTTCCAACCGGGCGATTCTCGTCTCCCAACTGTTGCTGGAACGGGGCATCAACGCCCAACCGATTCTCTACCCGGCAGTCCGCGAGTCGGCGGCCCGCGTCCGGTTCTTCATCACGGCCGAGCATTCCGAGGAACAGATCGCCCGGACCGTCGGAGTCCTCGCGGAGGTGGTGCCCGAGAGTGCCCGGATGATCCGTTGACCATCAGTTCCCGGCATTTTTAGCGACCGCCGATGGGGTGTTGTCAGGCAGCCTTATGCCGAAGAATGTGTCGGGCCAGGGGAGTGGCAGACGGCTGGTGAGCGCATCGGTGACCACCAGCAGCGCCGGGAAAAGCACCAGTTCCGCGACCGTCGCCGCGGCCACCGCCACGCAGGCCAGGATCCCGAAATTTGCCAGTGCGGGGACACTGGAGACGGTGACGGCGGCGAATCCGACGGTGAGCACCACTCCTCCCAAGAGAATGGCATTTCCCGTCTCCGCCACCGCGCGGCGGATCGCCCAGGCCATCGACGTTCCTGGTCGCCGCTGTCGTGACAGGCTGGCAAGGAGATGGACGGTGTCGTCGACGGCTAGGCCCAGACAGACGTTGAAGACAATCACGGTGGCCGGATCGAGGTGTCGGCCGCTGGTCACCATCATCGCGCCGATCACCGCCAGCGGAAAGATGTTTGGGATCAGGCTCACGATCCCGGCCAATGGCGAACGGAATGCCAGAGCCAGGATGCTCCCGATCACGAAGACCTCAAGGGAGAGGCTCGACCCAAGATCGCGGACGAGTTGGCGCACATTCCGCGCTGAGAGTACCGACATCCCAGAGAGTTCAAAACTCCAGCCGGGCATGACTCCCTGCAACTGTGCCAGGGCGGCGTCGATCCGATTGGAGACGTTCTCGAGCGACCGCGAGCCGATGTCACGGACGCGGGCCCGCACGACGGTGACTCGGTCCTCGGGATCGACCAGATCGCTGAAGGCTGCCGGATCGAGCCGGCGGCGGGCCCGATCGCCAAGCGTGCCTGCCACGGTGGCCACCGACACCGCCCGGATGTCGAGTCCAGGCGTCTCGAGAATGCCATGAACGGCCGCTAAGCCGTCGAGCACGGCGGGGTCGAGCCAGTCGAGCCCCTCCGGCCAGCGGACGAGAATATCGGCCCCGAAGGCCCCGCCGAACTGGTCGTCGACGTGCTTCAGTGCCAGGGACGAAGCAGCGCCACTGGGCAGGGCGTCGACGACGCGGTTGTCGGCATCGAGTTGGCTGCAGAGGATCCCGAGCACGACTGTGGCTGCGGCGCCGACAGCCACGATTCCTGTGGCGTGGCGCACTGACCAGGCGGTGATCATGCCGGCCAGCCGGGTGGCCAGCCGCGATGAGTGTCCCAGCCGCATCCCTTGGAAAAAGGGGAGCGATGCGAGCAGCGGGGTGATGAGGGTGACGGCGGCAAAACTCGCCAAGGCCCCGGCTGCGGCCGCGATCCCGAAAGTCCGCACTGCCTCGATCCGCGCCGCTGCCAGCGACGCAAAGCCGATCGCAGTCACCAGGCTCGTCAGTCCACAGGCGGCACCGACACGGCGAATGGCGCCTGAGGACGCGGCGAGCGGATTGATTCCGCGACGGGCGCTGCGACGCATGTCTTCGATGAAGTGGATCGAATCGCAGGTGCCGACCACCAGCGCCAGCGAGGGCACGACGCTGGTGAGAATGTTGACGCGGGCACCACAAAGCCCAAGGATTCCCATCGCCCACACCGCGCCCACGAACGGGGGCAAACAGGCGACGACGATCGACGGCAGGCTCCTGGCGATGGTCGCCGAGAGCACCACCGCCAGGACGAGCCCCAGGCTATTGAAGATCACCATGTCTCGGCGGAGTGCCATCGAGGCCTGGGACCGCAGCGCCGGCAGGCCGGTGAGTTCGAGTGACAAGCCGTCGTGGCCTGCGGCCAGTGCCGCCTCGATGGCAAAGAGGACAGGGGCCGCCGCCGTGGGGGTTTCGTGGCCCTCGGCCAGACGCACAAGCACCAGTGCCGATCGGGTGTCGGCGGAGAGGAGGTGCCCGGCAACGAGCGGATGGCTGATCGCGCGTTCCCGTGCCGCAGAGCAGGCCTCCGCATCGAGGATTTCCTGGGTGCGGGGGATGATCGGCAGCAGGGCCCCGGCGGCACCCTGACGGCGGATGTCGAGCATCGAACGCACTCCGTCGACCCCATCGATCGAGCGCAACGCTGCGCACAACGCGCGGAGACTGGCGAGGGGAACGGGCTCAAAGAGCGAGCCTGAGGGGGTCGTAGCCCGAACGAGGCAGTCGCGGTCGGGGTTGCCGAAGCGGGAGGCGATTTCGTCGATGACGCGGAATTCGGCGTCGTTGTTACGGAGCAGCGAACGGAGGTCGTCGTCGAAACGCAGCCTGGTGATCCCGATCACGGCAAGGATCGAGCAGACGACGACCACCAGGATCACACTGGCTTGCCATCCTCGGAGGGTGGTTCGGCCGGGTTGGTGATGAGGTGCAGTTCGTCCGGATCGACAATCCATTTCCGGCATCCCTCTGCCCCGCACTGGCAGGGAATCGCGGCATCGGCAGGCCAGCAATAGTCGATCAGCAATTCCTCGCCAGGTTCGATCGCCCGGATGGTTTGGAGCCACAGCCGATCTTCCTGGGGAGTCTCATCTTCCTCGCACCAATAGAAAAGTTCGCAGTTCGGATCGCAACTGTGATTCAGGAAACGCAGCGGTGCCGACGGCTCCAGCACCCTCCCGGTGGGGAGTTCCATGCAATAGTGCGGGTCTTCCGGGTGTTCGTCGCACACCTCGCCATGGATCTCGCCGATCACCATCCCGGACTTGAGCCGTCGGCGGGCGAACACTCCCAGCCCGACATGGGTCGGCGACGTCTCAAGTAGGGCGAGGAGTCGGTCGCGCTCAGCCTTGCGGGCCGACAGGCTATCGTTGCTCATCGAGCGGATCCGATTGGGAGATAGATCAACAGGGGGGAGAGAAGGCTTCGGCGGGAGGGGAAACGACCGAGGAGCGGGAAATCTACCTGTCGTCTGCGAAGACCGTCAACCGTCCACGGAGGGAGCCGCCATTGTCCGGCATCCTCATGCCGTTACCCCGCCATCTCCGATCGGACCAGTTCGAGCAGCCGCTTCGTCGCCAAGATGCCTGCTTCTTCGGAAAGCCCCTTTCCCTCGTACTCGATCCCGATCCAGCCGTGGTAGCCGGCGTCGAGCACCAGTTTCAGCATTCTCCGGTAGTCGGTGCGGACCTCATTGCCATCAGCGTCGAACTCATGGCTCTTGGCGCTGACTCCCTTGGCGAAGGGCATCAGTTCCTCGACGCCGAGATAGCGGTCGTAGTCGTGGAAGTTGCCAAAGTCAGGGAGCGTTCCACAGTTCGGGCGGTCGACGGCACGCATCACTCCAGCCAGCCAAGCACCGTTGCTCGAGAGACCGCCATGGTTTTCTACGATCACATTTATCGTCATTTGAGAGGCGTAGTCGGAGAGGCGGGCAAGGCCGTCGGTGGCGAGCTTCTGCTGCTCCTCGAACGATCCGCTGCTGGCGGCATTGACGCGGATCGAGTGACAGCCGAGCCGCTTGGCCGCTTCAACCCAGGGGAAGTGATTCTCGATCGCTTTCGTGCGGTCGGCTGCGTCTGGATCGCCCAAGTCGCCCAGGCCATCGCACATGATGAGGAGGTTTTTCACCCCTTCACCATCCGCGCGCTTCGCAAGTTCGGCGAGATACGAGGTGTCGCGGGCCTTGTCCTTGAAGAACTGGTTGACGTACTCCACAGCGTCGACGCCGAACTGTCGCTTGGCAGTCTTGGGAAAATCGAGGTTGTCGAGTTTCCCAGAGAACAGCGTGCCGTGCAGCGACCACTCCGCCAGCGAGATGCCGAACAGCGGTTCCTTTTCCGGGGCCGCTTCGCCGCGGCCCGGCAAGGCGATGGCCAGGGCGGCGGCAGCGAGGAAGCCGCGGCGGGGGAATGGGGAAGCGGAACGGTCGATGGCAGCGGTCATGGCAAACTCCTCCGGCGCGTCGACGACGGCCTGCTCTCTTGGGTGCGATCTTCCGGCGGGGGGGACCGCTGCGGTTAGGCGTGATCCCCCGGTCCCGACCCCTGAATGTACTCCCGCGGCTTGTAGAGCAGGAGTACCGGCACCAGCAGGACCGTGGCCAGCGCCATGCACCCGGCAAAGAACCAGTAGTAGTTTTCCCCCGTGAGCGTGGAGTTGCCTTGGGCATCTTTGGTGAACGAATTTACGAAAGCGGCGAAAAAGTTGCCCAGTGACACGGCCAGCAGGTAGAGGCTCATCACCAGCGACTTCATGTGGGGGGGGGCCTGCGTGTAACTGAATTCCAGGCTGGTGATCGAGACCAGGATCTCCGCGGCGGTAAGGATCACATAGGCCAGAACCTGCCAGCCCACGGTCGGCCAGCGGGCCTCGAGTCGCCGGCCGTCGGTGGTGACGGCGATCCCCGCCGCCGTCATCGGCACCATGTCGCTGCCCCCGGCTTCCAGCGATTCGGCCAGCGCCGGCATCCCGGCCTCGCGGATCGCCTGGGCGGACGCGGCCCGGTCGAGGCTATCGGCCACGGAGGCCAGTTCGCCGCCGAACCGAATTGCCTCGGCGTCGATCAGCCGTTGGGCGTGGGCCGAGATGCAAAACGTGACCACCGTCAGTAGGAATCCGACAAATATCTTCCGCAGGGGTGTGAGCGTGAGAACGCGGCCCAATTGCGGATAAATCAGCAGCGAAAACAGGGGGATGAACGCCAGCACCAGCAGCGGGTTGACGGCCTGGATCTGGCTCACCAGCCAATGCACCCCCAGCAGCCTCCGGTCCATCTGCTGCGCCTGTTGGACCCAGGCGCTGCCGGTCTGGTCGTAGAGCGCCCAAAACATCGCCACGAGGAGATAGAGGGGGACGAGTTTGAAGATCGCCTTGAGTCCCTCAGGACCAAAAGTCTCGGCGAAGTACGCCGGACCGCGTGCAGGGATGTGAACGAAGCGGTTGCGTCCCAGCCAGAAGATGAACGTGGCCAGTGCCATCAGGATCCCCGGGACACCGAACGCCCATCCCGGCCCGTGGTGTTCGAGGAGCCAGGGAGTGAGCAAGGTCGAGAAGAACGATCCAAAATTGATTGAGAAGTAGAACCAGCCGAACACCCGCTCCAAGAGGTGTTTGTTGGACGGACCGAACTGGTCGCCGACATGGGCCGATACGCACGGTTTGATGCCACCGGAGCCGATCGCCACCAGTGCCAGTCCGGCCAGCAGCCAACCGCGGGGTTCGAGCGTGGATTGCAGCATCGCCGGCGGCATGTCCATCAGCGCCAAGCTGAGGTGGCCCGCGCAGTACACCATCGAGAGGAGGAGGATCGTCAGGTATTTTCCCAAGAAAGCGTCGGCGATGATGCCGCCGATCACGGGGAAGAAGTAGGCGCTGCCGACGAAGAGGTGATACCACTCCTTGGCCTCGGTCTCGGTCATCCCGGCCGGCTGCCCGGTGGACGAGAGCAGGTACTGCGTCATGAAGATGACGAGGATCGTCTTCATGCCATAGAACGAGAACCGCTCGGCAGCCTCGTTTCCGACAATAAAGGGGATGCCCGGTGGCATGCCGGTGGTGGTCGGAGAGGGAGCCGTGTGGAATGCTCCTCTGGGGGCAGGGGGCGAGGCGCCGGCGGGGACGTGTTGGTTTGCCATGAGAACCACCGCTGGAGGGGGACGGGGGACCTTCCCCGCAAGCAGCCGGGAAACAGGGGAGGAAGCATGAAGGATGCCGGCGTGCTTGGCAATCCAGAACGCCGTGTTCCAGCCCTCTTCCCTGGAATAGGATGACCGCCATGCCATCCTCCTGCCAGTCTGCCGGTCTGCTCGTGGTCACTCTCGACCGCCTCCCTGCCTGGATGCTCTCCGCGTGGGGGGCGACCTGGGTGTCGACGCCGGTGATCGACGGACTGGCCAGCCGGGGAGTGGTCTGCGACCGTTTGATCGCCACGTCGCTCGACCCCCACATCACCCTCCGCCGACTTGCCGGCACGCTAGCCCGCGAAGGGGATCAGGGCCCGCCTCGGCAGGGATTGCTCGCTGCCGCCGCCGCCGCCGGTCGAGCGCCGGTGCTGGTCACAGACGATCCCGAACTGCCTGCGCTGGTCGCCGGGGACGGAGTCGCCGTGGTGATCGAACCGGCCTCCGTTCCCAGGCGTTCCGCTCGCAAGCCTGACGCCACCAGCCTCGCCCGACTGTTCGCCACGGCGGCCGCTACCCTCTCCAGGGGCGGGCATGGGGTGGTGTGGGTGCATGCCGGCAGTCTGGCCAGTTGTTGGGATGCCCCTGAGGAGTTTCGTGCGCGGTACATCGATGCCGACGACCCGCCGCCACCAGCCGGCGCAGCAGTGCCCTCGCTGCGCATCGACGCCGACACCGATCCAGATCTGGTGGTCGGTTGCCGGCAGGTATTTGCTGGCCAACTGACGCTCCTGGACAGTCTGTTCGGATCGTTGCTGGCGGTGGTTCCGGCGGGTGGATGGAGCATCGTGCTGGTGGGCATCCGGGGCATGCCGCTGGGGCTGCACGGCTGGGTTGGCCTCCCCGATCCACCGGAGGCGGAAATGCCCTACGGCGAGTCGATCCATGTTCCGGCAGTGGTTGTTGACGGCCGGGGGCGGATGGCCGGCCAGCGCTATCCGGGGCTCCTGACCCACGCCGATCTGGCGGCCACGCTCTGGGAGTGCCTCGGCCTTCAACCGCTGCCGGCGGCCGCTGATCCTGCCGGCGACGGCCACTCCCTCGGCGATCTGTTTGCGACCTGGAGCCATCCCCAGCGCGACAGCGTGGTGACGCTGGCTCCGGGGGGCACGGCAGTGGTCACTCCCGCCTGGCAGTTTGTCGAGGAAGCCCCGCGGGACGGCGCGCCGCCGCGGGGGCGGCTGTACGCCAAGCCGGACGATTACTTCGAACTCTCCGACGTGGCGGATCGCTGCCGGGGGGTGGTGGCCGAACTCGAAGCGGTCGTGGCGTCGTCCCGCGGCGAAGCGCCCCGGCGATGTGATGTATAAAGCCGAGGCGCCAAACCACTTCCCCAACAGAGAACAGCCGATGTCATGCTCTGCACAGGCGAGACGTTTCCTGACAGTCCCCATGCATGTGGCCCTGATGGCTTTCGGGATGACGATCGCGCTGGCCGAGGTTCGGACGGTTCAGGTGCCCGATGCTGGCAAGCCGGCGGTTGCCAGAGTCGACGATGGCGGCACGGTTCACCTCATCTACCAGATGCCGGATGGTCCGCAGTATGTGCGCTCCACCGATGACGGCAGGACACTCTCAGCGGCGATCCCGGTGATCGAAGGGGCAGCGCAGCCGGCCGGAATCGAGTTCACCTGCTGGGACATGGTGGTCGATGGCGAGGGGCGGGTCCACGTGGCGGTGGGGACCAACGCCTGGAAACTGAAACTGCCCCACGAGGAGTGGGGATATTTCTATGCCACGCTCGATCCCGGTGCCGAGCGGTTTGCGGCGCTTCGCAACCTCAACAAGAAGCCCAGCGAGGGGTTTTCGCTGGCGGCCTCCGCGGATGGTTCGGTCACGGCGGTGTGGCTGGCAGACAAGTTGTATGCCAACGTCTCCCGGGATGGCGGCCGGACATTCGCTCCGAGTCGCGAGATCGATCTCTCCTCCGATCCCTGCAACTGCTGCACCACCAGCAGTGTCTATGCCGAGGATGGCAGGCTGGCAGTGCTGTACCGCGAGGAGCGCAACGACGACCGCGACATGTTTTTGCTGTTGTGGGATCAGGCCACCGATCGAGTGGACCGCAAACGGATCAGCGTCACGGGGTGGAAGACCAGCACCTGCCCGATGACCTATTACGCCATCAACCGCTCCGCGGACGGATTCGTGGCCGCCTGGCCGACCGGCACGAACTACGGCATCGAGTTGGCGAGACTCGATGCGGATGGCGTCGTGGCGTTGCCTGGTGTAACGCCTGTCGCAGGCCATGCAGGACACCGCACGGGGATCACTGCCTTGAGCGCGTCGGATGGGTCAACGCTGGTGGCCTGGAACGACAAAGGACAAGTGAAATGGCAGGTCCACGATGCCGCCGGCCGCCCGAGCAGCCCACTGGAGATGGAGCAGACGACGGGCACCGGAACGGCCGCGGTTGTCACGCACGCGGGTGACTTCGTGATCTTCCACTGACGAGACCGTGATCGCCACTGACGAGACCGTGATCGCCACTGACGAGACCGTGATCGCCACTGGCAGGACCGTGTGCGACGACCTCGACCAAGTGCTCCTCGGGTTCTCTCAACCAAGCACTCCTTTTCAGAGCCTGGTCTTGCCACGGTTTTGTTTCCGGTTCGCCAACCGTTCTTGTTCTTTCTCCAGGGCGGCAATGCGGGCAGTCGCCTCCTCCGCCATCGCGCGGAAGTTTTCGACGTCCGTCTCGACGGAAAAGGCGTAGAGATGGTCGTCGTCGGCTTGCCTCAGAACCTTGGTCATTGTTTCGAAAATCTGGTCACATTCCTTCTCCGCGGCCGCCGACATTTTTACAGTTTTCCAGTGTTGCTCGGTTTTATGTCTTTTATACTCATACTGCACACTGACGTAAGCGCTTTGAACTACTTCGTAGCATTCATGCATCTCACGTGCCATCGCCTCGCCCTTCTCCAAGCCAGCCTGGATGGTCTGGATTTCGCTGAGGTATTTTTTCCATTGGCTGGCGTTGCTTTTTTTGCCAGGGGCAAGTGCTCGCACGTCCTTCAATGCCTGCTCCAGTTCGTCAAACATCTGTTGCAGACCTTCTGTGGCTCTGACGGTTCCGGCGCTCTGTTTCTCAGCGGCGGATCGGATCGTTTTCATCTTTTTGCAAGCGATCGCGAATTCCTGGGATAATCGCCTGACCCCGGCGATTAACTCGTTTGATTTCTCCTCCTTGAATAGTTTTCGCCACACTTTGTTTTCGAAATCATCCGCGATGTCCATCATCGCTTTTTCCAACTGACCGATTTGCTTTGTGACTTGCTTGTAGTCGGCATCCTTTTTCACAGATTGGTCGAGAATGTTTTGGTAATCGACCCGTTGATCATTGAATTTTTTCAGGGCGGTGTCGGCGGCCTTGAGCGTCGCCTTCGCGGCTGTCGCGTTCGCGGTGTCATCGAGAAGTTTGCAGACCTTCTCCATTCCAGAGGATTTCCGGATCCAGAAGATGCCGGTCTTACCGGGTTTGGCGAGTTTCGTCTTGCCAACCACCTTCCCGGCTTCAATTTCGAAACGCTCTTTCGCTGTTGTCCACTGAGCGAGGTAACTGGCCATGCGTGCTCCTGGATTGCGGTCTCTGGCTGCGGTTTCCGATCTGCTGACATTGCACCGTCGGGCAACCAGCCGAGAGTGTAAAGAGGTGTTTGGTGGATTGGCAAGAACGATCGTCTTGAGCCAGCGTCCGCTGTGGCGGGGCGCAGCGGGCCCGGCCGATGCCCTGCAAAACCGGTGGTTGATTCGACGTCAGCGGCTGTTTTCGAGGGGAAAAACAGCGGTGGCCGGGGCCGCGGGAGGCCGCTATCATCCCACCCCTTCGATTCAGTCAGATTCCCGTTTGTGCTCCCCCCATGCCTGTTCTTCCCCATCCCCCGGAGCCGCCACGAGGCCCTCCCACACTGGGACGCCGAAGAAATCTTTTGGCGTTGGCAGGCGTATGGGGCCTGGGCGTGCTGATGGCTGGGAGGCTCTTGGCGGCCGAATCAGCAGCGGAGCAGGCTCCGGCGGTGGAATCGCTCCCCCCTGTGCCTGTTCTGCGGCGCGCGATCCCTGTCCAGCGGGATTCGGCAGATCCCAGCACCGCGGCGGCGGAGGGCGATCCCCCTGTGGCAATCCGCGTCACCTGGGGAGGTGGCAAGCCGAGGGCCTGGAGCGGCAGCATCCGCATCGTCGATGAGACCCCCGGTCTCGACGCTCCCACGGCGGTGGCAAACGCCCTGGGAGTCGGGCCTGCCTTCCAGTGGCGGCACCTCTCCCCAGATTCTCTGGCCCCTGCCCGGATCAGCCAGGTGGGGGGTGGGCTCGCGATCCGCCAGCCAGCGGTGTGCCCGCTCGATGGAGTCGAGATTCTTGTGCCGGAATGGTCCACCGCGCGGATCGTCATCGATCTGGTTGCCGATGGCCGCTTGGAGGAGCAAGTGCGACTGGAGATCCCGGTCGCCGATCTGCTCATCGCCACCTGGCAACAGCCGCTCGACGACGAGGCCAACCGACTCATCATCCGCCGGACACCGGGGGATGAACTCCGGGTCAAAATCCCCGGTGGCGCGATCCGCGTCCCCGGTGAGACGATCAAACTCCAAGTCCATCCCCTCCTCCCGGAGCGGCCGCCGGGAGCGACGACGGTGGAACTGCGACTCAAACTCCGCGATTCCGCTGGCGCCGACCTCATCTCGCGGACGCAACTGGTGCACCCATCGCAGCCGAGGGATGGGGCGCCTGGCGGCCCGCAGCGCTTCGATCCGGTGGCCTTCGATCTGCCGCTGCCGGCCCGGGAAGGGGCACTGGACATTGTCTTGGAATTGGTGGAGCGGGGTGGGCTCCGCTGGGCCAGACCGCTGGCCACGCGGACCGTTCAGGTCGTGGCCGTCACCGCCGCACCTCCCAGGGTTCTTGAAGAGGAGGAATGGAGGGTCGCCTTCGAACTCGATCCCACCAGCCCGAAGCTCATGGATCGTCTCCGGAGGCTGCCAGGTGTGGGGCGTTCCGCTGCTTCCGGCATGTCGTTTCCGCACGTTCCCATGCCGATGGTGACGATTCCAAAAGTGCCACTGCCGGCGGTGACGATACCGAAACTTCCCAGCGTCAGTGCTGTGGTGCCGAGGCTCACCGGCCTGCTCTCCTCGGGCCACTCGATGCTCGAGTTTCAGCCAGCCGGCGCGGTATTTCGCCTGCCGCCGGCACGCTCGCCGGGCGAACCGTCGTGGGAGGCGATCCACCTCGCCGGCGTGCAGCCGGGAATGCCGCAGGTCATCGAGATCGATCATCCCCAAGGCGAGGATTCGATTGTCGGCCTGACTGTGTTGGAGCAGGTGGGGGGAGGTGTGCAGGCAACCTTCAGTGGCGGTTTTACCGTGGAGGCGGCTGCCGGATCGAAGGCGATGGGACGGCACCGCTGTGTGTTCTGGCCGCACACCCGCACGCCGTTGGTGGTCATCAGCAATACCTCCCTGCGTCAGCCGGCATACTTCGGCACGGTGCGGATCCTCGCCGGCCCCGCCAGCCTCCCGGCTCCCCCGACGGCAGTCCGATCGGAGTCGCGGCGGTTGTACGGATTCCTCCCCGAGCCAGACTTCTCCGGATTCGGCGGTGTGCAGCGGGTCGACGCCTCGTCGGGACGGACGGAGAGTGACTGGGGGACGTTCCTGGTCGGGGTGCGAACGAGCGCCGGGTGGCTGGCGTCGCAGGGCGCTGCCGGAGCCATGGTCGCCGTCTACGGCGACGGTGCCCCTCTCTGGCGGTCGGGTATCGGTGGGGCGAGCCCGCGCTGGGATTCTGGCGGCACGTTCGATGCGGCACTCGACCACGAACCGAAGGACATCCTCCCGCTGCTGTGCCGCATCTACCGGCGCCACGCCCTCCGTCTTGTGCCGGCCATCACTTGCAACGGCCCACTGGCTGCCATCGAGACACTCCTGGCCAGCACGCCGGAGAAGACCGCGGGGCTGGTGTGCGTGGGACGCGACGGACGGCCTCGGCGCAGCGAGCCGTCGTCGGCGGCGCCGCACTACAACATCCTCGATCCCCGGGTCCAGGATGCAATCGAATCGATCGTCGCCGAATTGCTGGTCCGCGTCTCGGGGGATGAGTGCGTCGACGGCTTGGCAATGATCCTGCCCGATGACGGCTGGCTGCATCTGCCGGGCACGGCCTGGGGGCTCGACGACGTCACGTTCTCCAGGTTCCTCGCCGACTCTCCGGCTGCCGAGGTACTGGCTTCGGCCGGAGGTGGCGTGTTGGGCTCGGAGCCGCAGCGTTTCGCCAGGCGCGCGGCGCTGGTAGAGGGGCCGCTGCGGGAAGTCTGGCTCGATTGGAGGGCCGAGGTGGTTGCCGAATTCCTCGCCCGGCTGGCCGAGAGGATCTCCGCGGAGAATCGATCGTGGACCCTGTCGGTCGTCCCCACCACGCTCTTCACCCGTGGCGAACTGGCGCCGCGCTTCCGTCCAGTGCTGGCAAGCGCCCCAGCCGATGCCGACATCTGTCGCGAGATCGGCATCGATCCGCTCCGTCTGGCAAGGCACCCTGCGCTGGTCTGGGTGGCGCCTCATGTGCAGGCCGCGAACGACTGCCTGGTGGAGCGGGACGAACTTCGGGCCGCCAACTCGTCTCCCTCCGTGGCTGGGGCTGGGCGGGCAGGCACAGGGCGGCGGGCCATGGTGGCGATCGATCAGCCGGGGGAGCTTGACCTGCGATCGATTCTCGCCCACGGTCCCTTCGGCGGTGCGCCAGCCACGGGGCGAGCACGCGTGCATGCGGTCCGCACCGGGAACGCTAGGGCGCGGATGCT
This sequence comes from Planctomycetota bacterium, assembly GCA_003669605.1. Classification (GTDB taxonomy): domain Bacteria; phylum Planctomycetota; class Planctomycetia; order Pirellulales; family UBA1268; genus QWOP01. Next base: position 11,181 of record QWOP01000009.1, on the reverse strand, counting down.
CGCGGAGTCGCAGAGGGGGGGGGACCTGGAGACGATCTATGACGGCGGGCTCGCCTATCGTCAGGGGGATGATGCCGACCAGCGGCTCTACAATGCGCTCGGGGGCCTGCCGGCAGTGAGGCTGTCGGCTGTGGCAAGCGTCCCCCGTCCGCTGGTAGTCAGTACGGGGGCCGACGATGCTTTGGGATCGGGGATTCTTGTGACCAATGCCGGACAGATCGCCTGCCGGGCAGTCCTTGATATTCCCTCCGGACAAGAGGGCTTGGTTGATGGTGCCGACCGGCAGATGCTGGCAGCGAACGCCTCCGGGGAGGTTGTCATCCAACTCGCCCCCTGGCAGACGCGGTCGCTGGTCTCCCCAGGCCGGCTCCAACTGCGCGGTGTCAGCGTTGATTTTGATCCCGGGCTCGAGAGCAGGCTGGCTGGCGAATTGACGCGCCTGCGACGGCGCCGCTTTGCACTGGAGATGCCCGCGCCGCTTGCGGTGCTCGACAATCCTGCTTTTGAAGTCCCCGATCATGGCGGAGAGATTCCGGGATGGCAGTTGCTCGAACCGACGCGGGGTCGGTTGCGGCTGGTATCCGGTGCGCCCGACGGCAGTGGTCGGGGGGCGGCGTTCAGTTCGGACAACGGCCTGGCCACGCTGCAGAGCAACCCCTTTCCGCCCCCGGCCACCGGCCGGATCAGCGTCGGGCTGTGGATGCGGATTGATCCCGGTGAACCGCAGCCGCCGCTGCGGGTGGCGATTGAGGGATTACAGGATAACCGCGAGTACTACCGATTCGCCGCGGTGGGCCTGGGGCCGGGCACGCGGCCGCTGACTCCGCAGTGGGCGCAGTTCGTGCTCCAGGTCGACGACCTGCCCACCCAGGGGCTTGAATCATTGCGGGTCAGACTCGATCTGCTCGCCGGCGGCACGGTGCAGATCGATGACGTGCGGGTCTTCGATCTGGCATTCGACGAATCGCAACGAGTGCAACTCACCAAGGCGCTAACGCTGGCCGACCAGCATCTCGCCGATGGCGATCTGGGCGCCTGCCTGGCGGATCTCGACGCCCACTGGCCGCGATTCCTCGATGCGTTTGTGACGGCGGCGGCGGACCAAGCCACGGATGGCGCAGTGGCATCGTCGCATTCCGACGGTGACGGCCACTCGGGCTCTGTCCAGGGGACAAACGGGACAACACAGCCAGGGACGGAGCCGGCCAAGACAGGCCTTATCGACAGGCTCAGACGCTGGTGGCAGTGACACCGACCGCGGTGTCAAACAAGCCATGAACACGGTGCTCAAGAGCCAGCGGGATCAGCCCGGAGGCCAGCCCAGCGGTCGTCCGGCGAGCAGGTGAAGGTGCAGGTGATCGACCGATTGACCGCCATCGCGGCCACAGTTGAACACCAGCCGGTAGCCGCCCGTGATGCCCAGGTCGCGGGCCACCTGTGCGGCTACCAGCACCATGTGGCCGACGAGCGATTCATCGTCGGGGCCAAGTGCCGCGACGTTGACGATGGGCTTCCTGGGGATCACGAGCAGATGAAACGGCGCCTGGGGAGCGACATCGTGGAACACGAGGCAGCGGTCGTCGTCGTGGACGATGTCTGCCGGAATGCTCCCGGCGGCGATCTTCGCGAAGATGGTCTCTGACATCGCTGGTTCCACGGGGCCAGACTGAAGAGGAAAAGCGGAGGCGTCATTCCGCCGCGGGCGGAGCCTGAACGGCGCTGCCGGCCGGCTTCCGCACCCGTCGCCTGGGCGCTCGGGGCATAGCCCATTCCTTCGTGAGACTCTCGAAGACATCGGGCGTCTCGTAGCGGATCACGTCGCTCCCCTCCGGCATGGGGCCGATGAGGGAGCGGAAGACGGGGGCTCCGCGGAGTTCGAGGTCGGTGCTGCAGTCGTCGATGCCCACCTGGGTATGGGATTTCAGCAGCGCTTCGGGGGAGTCGAAATCGCGGATCACCAGTTCGCCATCGGTGCCCCGGGTGACGATCCGCCAAGTGTTCTTTGCCATGTGTTCCGCCGCTGAGGGTGACGCGCCAGCTTTCCGTCCCACCCGCGCGGGGCGGGAGACGGATTGCCGTCGTGCCTTCCATCGACATCGGCAGTGGCCTCGATCCAGACCGGCCATCAACGGCAGTCGCCGCCGTCATCCGTCGCGTTCCAGGAACGGCTCCTACGACCGGCAGAAGCGTCGCAGTCGGACCACGGAACAGCCGGCAAGCGGACACGGTTCTCCCCAAGGGGAGCGGGCAACTAAGAGACTTGCACCGACATCGTTTTGGCGGCCAGGGTGGATGGTTTGGCGAGGCGGCCGAAATCCTGTTCGATGGCGAAACGGGCCATGCGAAGGAGCGTGGGATGGTCGAGGACGGGACAGGGAATGTGGCCCGCCACCGCCTCGAGGTTTGAGCGATCAAAGAACGGGTCGTTGCGGAAGTAGGTGCGGTACACGTCCAACTGCGTGCGGAGGTTCTCGGCAAACCACTGTTCGTCGCACAGATCGGGGTCATCCGCCGCCGCCGCTTGCGAGAATCGCTCCACCGCCTCTTGGATCAGTGCTCCCAAGGTCGCCATCGACAGCGGCTCAGGATGGGTCAGGTGCAGCGTCTGGCCACGGGCGGATGGGGTCTGGACGGCATGCGCGATGACCGCCGAGACCCAGTCAACCGGGACGAAATTCTTGCACGCCGTCAGGTCGATCCCCAGCAGGCCGAGCAGGGCTGGGCCACTGGTCGATCCGATCGCCACCCGGGTGAGAAGGGTGTGGCCGAGACGGAGGGCGGCGAACAGCCCGTGATAGGTGGAGGTGTATCCAGAGTGGGAATCGCCAACGATGATCGACGGCCTGTAGACGGTGACTGTTCGGGGGCCCGATGCTGCGCGGACAAGTTGCTCCGCCTCGACCTTGCTCCGCTCGTAGTCGTTGCCGTACTTCTGGCCGCATTCGAGGTCATTCTCGGCGATCCGGCCCGATCGCAGCCCGCAGACGTAGGCGGTGGAGACATGGTGGAAGTGTTCGATGTCGGTGGCTTGGACGAGATCGAGGACGTTGCGAACACCGCTGACATTCGACAGCCAGGGCTCGGCGGCACGGTCGGCGCCGCGGAAGTTCAAACTGGCCGCGTTGTGGAGGACAGAGCAGCAGTGTTCGCCGATCCAGGACAGGTCGTCAGCGCCCAGCCCGCACAAGGGACGGGTCATGTCGCCGTCAAACACACGCGGTCTCGGGAGCCGTTTGCCGAGTTCGTTCTCCCAGTGGATGAGCTGGGCATCGACCCGTTGGGCCGGTGACTCGCGGCGGGATCCGCGGACCACCAGCGCCACTGGCTGGCCATCGAGGAGCAGGTCCCTGACGAGATAGGACCCCAGCAGTCCGGTGGCTCCGGTGATGAGGAGATGGCGGCGGTCTGCCGATGGGATTTCGATCATGGCGATGTCGTCCAGCAAAGAGGGTGCACTGCAACAATCAGCCAATCGGCATCATTCAGGATGCGAAGCGGATCTCGCCGCAGCCGCGACAATACCCAGACACGCGATCCAAGTGACATTGTGGAGACGTTTGGAAGAAAAGAATCTAGATTCGCCCCCGCACCGTGGGCAATGGCCCCCGGTTATCCCGCGATGGTTCGGGCGGCCGGGGCTCGCCAGCCGGGGCGTCGGCCCCTCCCCAATGTGAGAGCGCCGCGGCGCAGCCGAAGACGCTCGGTCGGATCATCTCCGCCAAGAGCGACTGCGCTGCATCGCCGAGCGATCTCCGATCGCACAGCAGCGACAGCTGCAACTGGCTGTCATAGGTGGCCAGTCCGACTGCGAGTCTGGTCCCTGGACGGAGCGGCGGAACGCCGCCTGCTGCCGTGATCCGCAATCCTCCGGGGAGTCCGCAGGCGCCGTCGTGTGGGACAGACGCTTTCATCCGCGTGCCGAAATTGCCGATGTTGCTGACCACTGCTGTCGATAGGCAGACAGGCAAGCGGGTGATCAACCAGATCAGCGGAGGATAGCGATCCAGCACGGCCAGTGTGTCGAGGAGGGCTTCGGTGGCGCGATGCTCCTGGATCCAGTGGCTGGCGGCCGCGAGAGAGTGAATCAGCTCTGACGGGCGGGCGCAGTCGGCGGCGGAGCGGTCGAGGAAGGCATACGACATGTCGTTGCAGACCGGTCCGCGGGCACCGGCTGCCTTGAGGCTCACCGGCATCGTGATTCGGACTCCACTGGCTGGGTGTCCCGCTGCCGCATTCCAAGCCAGGCAGGTGCGCATCATCGCCGCCACGAGGATGTCGTTGACAGCCACGCCTGCCGCGGCCGCATGGGTCCACAGCAGTCGGGTTTCCTCGCGGCTGAAACGGAAGGTGAGATAGGGCGCATCGATGCCAGGACAGGCTGGTTCTGCGACAGCCCGCACCGGTCCTCTGGCCAGTGGAGTGGGAATAAAGCCAGCGAACTTCCTGGTCTCGCGGACGAGGTCAGTGGAGGGGGGCTGGGGGGACGCTGCAGGAGCCGGAGCTGAGGGGGCTGCCAGCCGGCGGGTCGGCTGACGGAAGGCGGCGGGAGGGTTGCCGTGGTAGTGCGACCAGACGTCGCCGAAGAGTTCCATGCCTGAGAGTCCGTCGCAGACCGCGTGGTGAACTTGGAGCACCACCCGCCAGACACCGGGAAAACGCTCGCAGGCCACCATCCGCAGGCCGCTGCCAAGCTGGACATCGATCGGCCGCCATGGATCCCCCGGGCCGCCATGGCTGGGAAGGTGAGTTCCCAGGGGAGCAACGACCAGTTCCGGCATCCATCTCCCCGGCATCCAGCGGGGCCGCCACCAAGAGCCGCGCACCCTGCTTTGGGTGAGGGGGTGGCGGAGGCAGGCCGTCTGCAGGGCAGTCCTCAGACGCTCTCCGTCAAGGTTGCCCTCCAGATCGCAGTGGAGGAAAAAACAGATCGGATACCCCGGGCGCTGGTCCCGCAGTAACAACTGCTCGAAAGGGGTCAGCGGTCGATCGGCGGTCATAGGGAGCGGGGGAGGCAACGCCTGAAACCAATGGCGAAGGGTCGGCACCCGTCTAATAAGCGGGGGCGGAGGGAGTATACGCAGCGGCCGGTGGCACCGCCGCCAGGATGTCTCGCGAGGCTCTCCGAAGGCGGTTCAACTGCCGATTGAGGCCATTTCTTGACAGTCTAAACCCCCTGTCCATACTGACTTGCCCCGTCCTGGATTCGGCATACCACGCACACTCCGCCCCGCGCGATGCGGTTTGGGTGGCTGCCAGAGGTCCACGGCGGGATGAATGAGACGGTGAACGGATGCGCTTCCGCGGGGAGGTTTCCGGGCCCCCCAGGGCCCGATCCTTCGCATGCGGAGCAGTGCCTCGGGGCCCCATCAGAGGGGGCTGGGCATTGTGTTGATCCCACGGACGGGTTGTTTTGGCCTTCGACAATCTCGCTTCGCGTACGGATTCCCGATCAACACCCTTCTGACCTGTTCATCCGCTTCAACCGCCAGAGGCGGGAACACCGCACACCACGGTATTCCCGGCCTTGATGGCGCTCCACTCCAGGACGAGGACTGAGCTTTGCACGATTCATTGGCGATAGTGGGGATGGCTTGCAGGCTGCCTGGGGCGGATGGCCTTGAGGCCTTCTGGGATTTGGTCGTGCATGGCCGCACTGCCTGGGGCCGATTGCCCGAGTCCCGATTGCCGCGTGGGCTGTATTTTGACCCCGAGAAGGGGAAGGTCGGCAAGAGTTACTCAGACCTCGGCGCCTTGGTGAGTGAACGACCAGCTGATCCGGCGGTCTGCCCGATCACGCCCGACATGATCCAGCGCTATGACGTGGCGCATCATCTCTTTCTGGAAGTGGCTTCACTGGCCTGCAGCGACGCCGGCCTCGATCCTTTCGCGATGCCCTCCGGCCGCCGCACGGGAGTCTACGTGGGGCACACCGGCGGCAGCACCCGGATTGGCGACTACGTCTACTCCACCGGCATCGACGGCAGCGCTTCGCTCCTGTGCGACGTTGATGTGGCACGGCAACTCCTCGGCGCCGAGGCCTCGGTGGTGGCCGATGAGGTAACAGCAGCCGTCCGCCACCGGCACCCGGGGAGAAAACCGGGAGAGAAGCTCGATCTGGGGGCGCTCGGGGCCGCCAAGATCGTTCGCGAGGCGCTGCGGCTTAACGGTCCTTACCTTGTCGTCGATGCCGCCTGTGCGTCGTCGCTGCAGGCGATGGCCATCGCCGCCCGTGCCCTCCAGCAGGACGGTATTGACCAAGCGATCGTCGGCGGTGCCTCGTACTGCAAGTCGGATAGCCTGGTTCTCTTCTCGGCCGCCCAATCGGTGAGCAACCGCGGATCGTGTCCGTTCGGCCGCGGGGCCGATGGTCTGGTGACCGCCGAGGGCTATGTGGCGCTGGTCATCAAGACGCTCTCCCGCGCGATCGCCGACGGCGATCGGATCCGTGCCGTGATCCGCGGTATCGGAGTGGCCAGCGACGGCAAGGGGAAGAGCCTCTGGGCGCCCCGTCAGGAGGGACAGACATTGGCCGTGGAACGCGCCTATCCCGACAAGCGGGAGATCGCCCGTCTCGATTACATCGAGGCCCACGCCACCAGCACGCAGGTCGGCGACGCTACGGAACTTGGCGCCTTGTCGGCGCTGATGGCTGCCAATCTACCGGCCGGGAAGAAAATCCCCATCGGCAGTGTGAAGGCCAACATCGGTCACACCCTCGAAACTGCCGGCATGGCGAGTCTCGTGAAGGTGGTGTTGGCCATGGAACACGGCCTCATTCCACCGGGGACAACGGCCACTGAATTCAACGAGGATTTCGATTGGGAAAGGGGGCCGTTCTCGGTTCCCCAGACAGCGCTCTCCTGGCCCAAGCGCGCCGATGGCGAGGCCCGCCGGGCGGCCGTGAATGCCTTCGGAATCGGCGGCCTCAACGTCCACCTCGCCCTCTCAGAGCATCTGCCGGCGGCGCCCCTGGCCCCCTCCGTGCCCGTGGCACCCCAGGCTGCCAGGGCTGTGGATGATGCCGACAACAGAGCGATTGCCATCGTCGGCATTGGCAGCGTGATGCCCGGGGCCCTGTCGACGAATGCGTTCCTGGAACTGCTCGAGCGTGGAGAATCGGTGGTGGCTGCGGTGCCAGCCGATCGCTGGGATCTTTCCCGGGCCCTCGATCCCTCCGGGCCGCGCACCTGGCACACGGTGGCAGGTGTCGGCGGTTTCGTTCGCGGCTTTGCCTACGATTGGCGGCGTCACAAAGTTCCCCCCAAGCAGATCGCCGCTGCTAATCCACTCCAGTTCATGCTGCTTGAGGCTGCCGATGCAGCGATTGCTGAGGTTGGCGGTGTGGCAGCACTTGACCGGATCCGCACTGGAGTCGTTGTCGGAACGATGTTCGGCGGAGAGTTTTCCAATGATCTGCAGATGGGCTTGCGGCTGCCTGAGACGTCCGGTCACCTGCGGACAGCGCTCGGCCGACGGGGTGTCGCTGCGGGGGATATCGAGCGCATCGTGGAGGCGTACGGAAAGAAACTCCTCGAGCGGATGCCGGCCCTCGTCGACGAGACGGGGAGCTTCACCAGTTCGACGCTCGCCAGCCGGTTGACGAAATCGTTCGATCTGATGGGAGGCGCCCTGGCACTCGATGCCGGCGATTGTTCCGGTCTCTCAGCGATCTCCGCCGCCGCGGACCTGCTCCGCCAGGGGGATTGCGATACGGTGCTGTGTGCTGCCGGCCAACGCTACCTCGACCTGATGGCCTTTGAGGGCTTCTCTCTCGAGGGCTCGATTGCCGACGGGACGAGTTCGCCGTTCGACCGTGCCAGCGCCGGTCGCGTGCCCGGAGAGGGTGCCGTGGTGATGGTGCTCAAGCGACTCTCCGATGCCCGGGCTGCGGGGCAGAGGATTCATGGCGTGATTCGCGGCGTTGCGGTGGGCTCGGGCGAATCGATCGCCACCGTGGCCTCTCGGGTGGTCCACGAGGCACGGCTCCAGTCGGGGATCTCGGCTTGTGCCGTTGGGGCTGTCGAAGTCTGCGGCTGCGGCACGCTCGAGGGAAATCAAGCGGAGTTAGCGGCCATCGCCGCCGAGTATGGTGGGACTCCGGTGGCGGGAGCGATCGAAGGAGTTGTCGGCCACCTCGGTGCTGCGGCTGGGGCAGCCGCGGTTGTCAAACTCACGCGGGTTCTCGACAGCGGTGTGATGCCCGGGACGGTGGCGGTGCGGACGCAGCAAGCCGGTGTCCCGGCGGCGGCAGCGGCACCGCTCGCCGTCGCGGCCTTCGATGAGAACGGCTATCGGGCCGGCAGCGTGACGAGTGTCAACGACACGCTGGTGGGCCACCTGGTGATGGACAACGGCCGGCCTCTGCCGCTGTGGCAGCCTGTGGGGAGCGCGTCGGCCACGCCCGCGGCCTTGGAACTCCCGGCAGCGAATCCTTTCGGCGGAGCTTCCCGAGGGCTCGTCGCGGCGCTCTTTCCGGGGCAGGGGTCCCAGTACACCGATATGTTCCGCAGCCTGGTGGCCGATGCATCCTTGGTGGGGCAGTGCGCCCAAGGGCTCGATGCAGCCGCCCGCTCCGGGGGTTGGCAGACGCTCGCCGAAATCGCTTGGCAGCCGGGCAATCGACTCGGAACGGCAGTCTGGGACACGCAGTGGGGCATGTACCTTGGCGACCTCCTCGCCTGGCGGGTGCTCGAAGGGATGGGCTTCGCGCCGGATGTGATCGCCAGCCACAGTTTCGGGGAATTTCCCTCACTGGTCGCCGCCGGCGCGTGGACATTCGAAGAAGGAGCGCTCGCCACCAAAGCCCGGGCCGCAGCTGTCGAACAACTGGGGCCGAAGCAGGGGGCCATGCTGTCAGTGATCGCCGATCGCCAGGAAGTCGAGCATTGTATCGAGCCGTTTGCCGGGCAGGTGTGGCTCTGTGCCGAGAATGCCCCGGAGCAGTCGGTGATCGGCGGTCACGCCAGGGTGGTTGATGCCGTGGAGGTGGTCCTTGAGGGGCGACGGGTGCGTTCGAAGCGGCTGGCAGTTCCCAGCCCGTTCCACACGCCGTTGCTGGCGGCAGCCGCCGACCGTCTCGCCGAGACGATCCGAGGACTGCCGATCGTGGCGCCGCGGAAAACTGTGTACAGCAGCAGCACCGCTGCGCCGATGCTCTCTGCCGACGATGTACGCGAGAGTCTCATCCGGCAGATGACGCAGACTGTTCGTTGGGTGGACGTGGTGGAACGGTTGTGGGAATCAGGCGTGCGGACGTTTGTCGAAGTGGGGCCGTCGGGAGTGCTGACTGGCTTGACCAGGAGGATCCTCGAGGGACGCGAAGGAGCGACCTTTATCTCCTTCGATCAGCGCGGCCGGAACGCAGTCGGACACCTGGAGAAAGTGCGGGAGCAGTTGCAGTCTGCCGGTGCGTTGCGAAGCCTGGCTTCGGCACCGCAGGCTCCGGGTATCGAGCCGAAGCGTCTGCTTCTGAGTTCGGGAGAGGGCCTTGGCGGAGTGCCGTCGGGAGCGATGTGGTCGTTTGACGCCACCGCCCGTCGCCGCGCTCGAAACCGTGCCGGGAACGCTCCAGTTCATACGGCTGCTGCCGCCCCTCCGCCGAGGGCTCCTCTTGCTTCCGCTCAGCCAGTGGTCACACACGGTGCCCGTCCCCACGCCGGTGCCGTTCATCGCTTGGCCGCCGTGCCGGCGGTGATGCGGTCAGCCCAGGCCTTGCCGCCGCGACAGTTGCAGGGATACCTCGAGGATGTCGTCGCCGGTTTGCTCGGTGATTATGGGGTCACGATCCCTCTGCACTCCTCGGCGGACAAGGGCCATGCGTTTCTCGACGCCGCTGGGCAACTCTTCGAATGTGGCCACGCCGATCTGACGGCCCTCGGCACCGCGGCCACGATCGACGAGGTCTGTGAGATCCTCGCCGCGAGCGGGGGCAAGGCGCGGTGGCTCGACCGCAGGCCGGCTGTGGCCCTGCCGAGCGCACAGACAGCGACAAACTCTGCGGTGGTGGCCACGGACTTGGAAAACTGTCTGGTCGAGTTCGTCGTCGATCAGACGGGGTATCCGCGGGAGATCGTGGAACTCGATGCGGATTTGGAAGGCGATTTGGGGATCGACAGCATCCGCAAGGCGCAGTTGTTTGGGGAGATCGGCCAGAAATATGGCCTCTCCGCCGACTCACAACTGTCGCTCGATGACTTCCGCACCCTCCGCCATCTTCGCGACTACATGCTGCCGCGGATCGGTGGCGGTCGGCAGCCGGGGCTCCGGACGCCGTCGCTTGTCTTGGTTTCCAACGGCCATAGTTCCAACGGCCATAGTTCCAATGGCTATAGCTCCAACGGCCACAGTTCCAACGGCTATAGCTCCAACGGCTATAGCTCCAACGGTCACAGCTCCAATCGCCATAGCAGCGCGGTCGTTGAGTCACTCCTGACTGACCAAGCCTCCGCCGTGGAGACTTTGGCAGCCGACGTCAGCGGTGAACTGGAGACGTTTCTGGTCGAGTTTGTCGTCGATCAGACGGGGTATCCCCGGGAGATCGTGGAACTCGATGCGGATCTGGAAGGCGATTTGGGGATCGACAGCATCCGCAAGGCGCAGTTGTTTGGGGAGATCGGTCAGAAATATGGCCTCTCTGCCGACTCGCAACTATCGCTCGATGACTTCCGCACCCTCCGCCATCTCCGCGACTACATGCTGCCGCGGATCGGTGGCGGAAGTGCTGCGGCCCCGAATGCCTCCAAGAGTCTGGCGACTCAGGCTCCGGTCTCGGCTGCCTCCACCAACGGTGCTGCCCGTTTTGCCCCAGCGGTTGCTGCAGCACTCGAGACGGTCGCCGACGTCAGCGGTGAATTGGAGACGTTCTTGGTCGAGTTTGTCGTCGATCAGACGGGGTATCCCCGGGAGATCGTGGAACTCGATGCGGATCTGGAAGGCGATTTGGGCATCGACAGCATCCGCAAGGCGCAGTTGTTTGGGGAGATCGGTCAGAAATATGGCCTCTCCGCCGACTCACAACTGTCGCTCGATGACTTCCGCACCCTCCGCCATCTCCGCGACTACATGCTGCCGCGGATCGGTGGCGGAAGTGCTGGCGTCCTTGCCCCGGGGAACGGGGTCGGTCGAACGAGCGTTGGTGACCTGCCGCCGTCCGTAGGAAGCGCCGACTTCGAACGCGGCCGT
>QWOP01000092.1 GCA_003669605.1 Planctomycetota bacterium | reverse complement strand
GGTTCAACTGGCCGCCGTGGTGGCGGCAGTTCAACGGCGTCGGCAGGATTCGCTGGGATCTCCGGCTGGAACCGGGGCAGAAGGCGGAGCTTGGCTACCAGTGGCACTCCTACGGGCGGTAGGAGGCTGTTGGATAAACTGCCGGAACTCCGCACGAGGCGGTCGCGAGTGCGTAGCACTCGAGAAAAGCGGCAGTTTTTCACGTGGAAAAAGGTCAGGGATGACTTTTTTCACGGGCAGTTAAAAGAGGCGTCGCTTCAATCTGCTTGCCCCCCGGTGGAGGGCGAGGGCGAGGAAGTCGGCCGTGTCCTTCGCGCACCCCACCCAGTCACCACTCTTGCGGCAGTGATGAAAGTAGTGCCTTCGCCACTGAGCCGCTCGCGGCACGCCCGTCGGGAGCGGCACGGGTCCCGGCCGGGGGCAGCCCCCCCAGTGGACGAACAGGCCGGTGTACGGGCTTGGCACCTGTGTGCAGTTCCAGTGCTCCTCACCAAGGCCGCCCCACCAGTAGAAGTCCGGAATCCAATCGACTGTCACGCCCTGCTTCCAGACCATATAGTTGAGAAATCCTTGGTCTCCATTGAACACGGCAGCGCGCGAGATTGTCATCGGTTCCGGACGTCCGGACGAGGTGTGAAATGCCTGAGCCCGGGCGAATTCGCCGAGCATCAGAGCATGGTCAAAGACGGATTTTGAGGCAGCCCAGTTGCCGCTGCTGAACGGATATGACGCCAGTGGGTCGAAGGGCGGCTCAAACTGCGCGAGTTGGCCGATGTTGCCGACGCGTTCCGTGGCGAGAGACGTCCGTTCCGCCGGTCCCCCCTCGAGCCAGCGAGGGTAGAGCCTTGAACACCGCGAGGCCATCAAGAACGGAGTGGATTTCGTTCGCAGGTGTTCGAGCAGCGGGCGCGGATCCTTGAGGACGATCTGGTCGGCATCGACATACACAAACCGCTCAGCTGGGCCCCAGAAGACGCGCAGTTTTTTGTAGTAGCGGTCGAGCGCCAGGATCTCCGGCTCGCGCGGTCGCCAAACAGGATGACCAAACATCCGCTCTGATTTGTAGTCGTCGTCCGGGAGCACGTAGATCAACGGTCGATCGACGAAATGCTCGATGCTATCGACAAATGCCTTGCCAAGCCGGTAGTCGGTTTTCGTCGTCGAGATGTAGATCGCGACATCGTCCGCCGTTGTCTGCATGGCACATGTCCTTCAAGAACGATTGGTGGGTTTCACAACTGCGTCGGATTCGGCGCGTCGCCGTAGACCGCCTTCGGGTCAAAGGCCTTTTCCTGTTCCACAAACTCAAGAGTCGCTCCGGCGGCCCGCTCGGCACCCACCGGTACCTTGCGATAGAAGCACGACCGGTAGCCAACGTGGCAACTGGCGCCCCCCGGAATCGCCACCCGGAGCCAGACGCAGTCCTGATCGTCGTCGATCCGCATCTCGACAACTTTTTGCACCAGTCCGCTGGTGGCCCCCTTGTGCCAAAGTTGCTGACGGCTGCGGCTGAAGTAGTGGGCCTCGCCAGTTTCAATAGTCCGGGCCAGAGCCTCCCGGTTCATCATCCCCACCATCAGCACCTCGCCGGAGGCGAAGTCGGTGGTCACGCAGGGGATCAGCCCCTGGGAGTCAAACTTCGGGGCGAGGTCGTGCCCCTCCTCGACCTGCTCCACGGTGTGGCGGACGCCGAAGAGATCGGCGGAAGGAGGGGGGCTCTTATCGGTCACGGCAGGTCTCGGTGCGGGAAGAGGAAAGCGGACGAAAGCCACGAGCTGACAAAGCCAAAAGCCTTTTGACTATGCGCCGTTCCCCGGCGGTGTCAACGAGCGGCTTTGGCTGGGGCCTGAGGAGGCTTGGTGGCAGCGGTCCGCCCGTGGATCTCCTCCGCGATCCGGGCCATCACCATCGGCAGGAAGACAATCCCCGAATAGTGGTTGGCCTCCATCTGGAGGTGGTGGTCATTGGGGAGATGTCCAGCGTCTGCCAGCAACTGACAGTGGGCGAGCGGAACGACGTCGTCGTACTTGCCGGAGAAGATCCAGGTGCACTCAGGGCGGTAGCGGTGTGCCAGGCGCGTCGGCTCGATGGCATGGAGCGTCTCCGTGATCTGGGCCTCGGTCATCCCCGACTCGGCGAGCTTCTCGCGGACCTTGACGGCATCCTTCTTCCCTTTCTCGAGGACGCCGACTAAATCGCCGCCGGCGAGGAGAATAAACACCTTGTCGTAACCAGCATCGAGACCGGCCACGGTGGCAGTGACAAAGCCACCGAGGCTCGTCCCCTGGACGGCGATCCGCGAGGCATCGATCAGTGGCAGGACCGCGGCGGCGTCTCGCGCCCGCCGCACATCGGCCACCGCCTGCCGGACCGCCGGCACGAGCATCTCCGCGCCTGCCTTTCCCTCCGTGGGGCGCCTAGCCCCATAGAAGGGCATCTGCACCATCAGGGCATGGACGCCGTGGGCCGAGAGGCCGCGGGCGATGATCCGCCCTACCGTCATCCCGCTCCCCGACTCGTGGACGACGATGCAGGCCGGGCCACGGGTGACGAGTCCGTCGCCGTCGCGGGCCTGGTACCACTCCATCCAGACGCTGTCGTTGCAATCGGGACCGTCGGTGAACGGCGATGGAAAGCGGACCCGGAGGTCGCCGTTGGTCCCTTGCGGCTTCTCGATGGCGACGTCGAACGGAGCGGGAGTCCAGCACAGCCCCTCCAAACAGACCCGGGCATCGTCATTCGTCTCCTCCCCCACCGCCAGCGAGTCGGCGGCCCGGAAGATGGCGCCGGGGACCGCGGCCGCGCCGGGAGCAGCGGGGATCTCCGCCAGCAACGCACCGAGATCGAGGCGGACGCTGGGGCACTCGGCCGCCGGCTTGGTGTGCGAGGCGTGGGCCACGTGAAGAAGGAGCTTCTCGGGCACGAAGAGGACGTTGTGGAGATTTGATTTCATCGCCACCGGCCGGTCCATGAGGTGGATGGCAGTCTCCTCGTCGATCTTTCCGTACTGTTCCTTGACCCGCTGGCGGAGGCAGAGGAGCCGCTCGCCGGCCGAGAGCACGACCGAGTCGGGGATCCCGGAGCCGAGCAGTTCGTGCCCTTCCCCCGGGTGGATGATTTCGAGGCGGTCGGGTGTTGCCGCCACGCCCACCGCCTGCCGCGTCTTGCCGTCGGCGAAGATGAAAAAGTATTCGCAGGTCCGCGGGTTGTTGGTCCACAGGTCGAGGACCTCGTCGAGCGTCGTGCATTCCTCCATCGCCCGCCGCATGAGCGTGGCCATCGGCACGCCGTCCCACTGCCCCTCCCCCCGGCCCCCCATTTCGCCGAGCGAGATCCCGCGGGCATTCATCCCGCTCACCGAACCGATGAACCCGGCGTAGCCGATGGTCACAAAGGGGATCTGCCCCTCCGCCGCGATCACGAAGGCGGCAGCCGCATCTTGGAGGCCGATCTCGGTCATGTAGTCGAGGACGCGGCCGTGGTAGAGCGTGCCGTCGGTCGTCGCTGCGCCCGAAACGGCAAAGCCGGAGCAGTGGAAGAGCTCCGGAAAAACGTTCACGACCGCAACGAGGCCCGGATCGAGATCGAGCGCTGCGGCCAAGCCCGCGGTCTCCTGGAGATGGCGCTTGGGGATGTGGGGGGTGAGCCGGGCTGCAGCGTCGTCGAGCTTCTTCCGAAACCAGGTGCCGCCGCGGATCGTCTCCACCGTACCGACAACATGGAGCACCGAATCAACGCAGCGGTGGGCCTCGACGGCAAGCAGCTCGCCATGTGCCTTGCCGATCTCCTCTGGGGTGCCGTGGAGCGTGACCACGCGGAGGCCTGCGGCCCAGGTGAGCGTGCCGTGCGGCACCGAGCGGGGATCGGTAGCCGGCGCGGTCAACTCCGCCCCGGGTAGCGCGATCTCCAGCGCCCGCCGGACCCCGCGGCAGAGCGTCCGCTCGATCTCATCGCGCGGCACCTCGCTCACTTGATAGCCAGGGAAGTCATCGACGGCCCGGCACTCGCCCGCCTCCCCGACGGTGAGATCGAGAGTCACCTTCTCGGCATGGCCGCTGATCCGCCGGCCGCCGTCGTCGAAGTCGAGCCAGCCGTTGCCCCGTTCCCAGCGGGCATCTTCGGAATCGTGCTTGACGCCGAGGAGGCCCACCAAGAGTCCGCTGAGTGATGCCGGCGAGGGCTGGAGGAGAAGTGGCATGGCAAACGCCACCTGCGTTGCCGATGACACAAGCCGGGCGCCGATGCCGGCGGGATCGAGATGGTCAGCCGGGTCGGTCTCCCCCCGACCGATGTGGACGATTTGGTGTTTGGGGAGGGCCAGGGCCGTGGCAGCGGCGCGGCGGCGCAGCAGCAGCGCGTAGTCGTTGTGGGTCAGTTCGAGGTCGTAGGCGTGGGCGTCGTAGCGCTCGAATCGCACGCCGACTGCCAGCGGAGTGCCGCCGGAGGTGTCCGGGGGAGACCCGTTCCCTGGGAGCGAGATCTTTCCTCTGATGGCAAACGACTCCCGGCCACCGGCTAGGCACTCCCACAGCGGCCCCAAGTCGTGGGCGAGGGCCGCGGCGGGGTTCTGCGCCGGGTCGAGAGCCACTGCGGGCTGTTCGCCGCTGGCGTGGAAGGTGGTCGATGGCAGGCCCGGGAGGGTGGCCCCGAGGCTGACTCCCAGCAGGAGCCGGGGGAAGAAGGAGAAACACCGCTTGAGGATGGTCCGCATGGGAGACTCCTGAGGAATGCCGGGAAGAGACGGTTTATTGCAGTTTCGTCTCCCCACCATCACAATCGCTGACCCCCCACTCTCCCAGCCGCGTCTCCCCTCGACAAGTCGGGTTTGGGGGCCGCTTCCGGCACCTGTCCCGAGGGCTTGCCTGCGATGCACCGCCCCCCCGCCCGCACCACTCCACATCTCGGGCTAGCGGTTTTGGCCACGATTGCCGGCGCCTTTGCCGGCGGGTGCCGTAGGCCGCCACCGCCGCTGGTCGATCTGCCCCCGGCCGAGGTGGTGGTAGCGCATCCGGTGGTCCGGGATGTCACCGCAGTGATTGAGTTCACCGGCAACGCCACTGCCGTGGAAACGGTCGATATCAAGCCCCGGGTGACAGGCTTCATCACCGAAGTGCATTTCCGCGACGGCCAGGATGTTCGCCGTGGCGATCCGCTGTTTGACATCGACGATCGTTCCTATGACATCATCCGCGACGAGGCGCTGGCCGAGATCGAGCGGCAGCAGGTCGAGCTCCAAGAACTCCAGGCTGAGGTGGCCCGCAACGAGGCCCTCCTTCCTCGGGGGGCGGTGACGCAGGAACAGGTGGGGATCATCACTGCCAAGCGCGACATGGCCCAGGCGCTACTCGCCAAGGACCGGGCGCTCCTCCGCCAGGCGGAACTCGATTTGGAATTCTGCCGTCTGACAGCCCCGATCGACGGTCGGATCGGGATCCGCAACGTGAACGTCGGCGACTTGGTGACCGGCGGCGGGTCGGCCACGACGCTGACCACGATCGTCAGCGTCGATCCGGTCTACGTCACGTTCTTCTGTGACGAGCGGTCGCTGCTGTTGGCTCGGGAACGGGCGGCCCGCGCGGCACGGGCGGCTGCTCCAGCCGGCGCCACGACCGCCGAGGTGGAGTGGAAGGACATCCGCGATCTGCGGATCCCCGTCGACATGGGCTTGGTGACCGACGAAGGATTTCCCCACCGAGGCTGGCTGACGTTTGTCGACATCGCCGTGCGGGCTTCCACCGGCACGATCCGCTGCCGGGCGATCCTTGATAATCCCGGCCGGTTGATCACGCCGGGGATGTTTGTCCGCGTCCGACTGGCGGCCGGCGATCCTGCTCCAGCCACGCTCGTCCGCGACCGGGCCATCGGCATCGACCAGGGACGGCGGACGGTGGCAGTCGTCGGGGCCGACGACCGGGTGGAGATCCGTCAGGTGACGATCGGGAGCCTGAATGGCACGTTACGGGTGGTGACTGCGGGACTGACAGCCGACGACCGGGTGGTGATTGGCGGATTGCAGCGGGCCCGCGAAGGTGCTGTGGTGAAGCCGCTCGACGCCCCGATGGAATGATCTTTCGCTGATGTTCGCCAAGTTTTTTATCGACCGACCCGTGTTCGCCACCGTGCTCTCGGTGATGATCCTGATCGTTGGCGGCGTGGCGCTGGTGGGGATGCCGATCGGACAGTATCCCGATGTCACTCCCCCCACGATCTCGGTGACCGCGTCCTACCCGGGGGCCAGCGCCGATGTCGTGGCCGACACGGTGACGACGCCGATCGAACAGGAAATCATTGGCGTCGAGCGGATGCTCTCGCTGTCGAGCAGGAGCAGTGGCGACGGCCAGTCGGTGATCGACGTCACCTTCAGCCTGGGCACCGACATCGACCAGGCACAGGTGCTGACACAAAACCGGGTGGCGGTGGCGCTGGCCAAGTTGCCCGAGGAGGCGCGACGCCAGGGGGTGTCGACGAAGAAGAAGTCAGCGAACATTCTGCTGTGCGTCAATCTGGTGTCGCCTGAAGGCCGCTTCGACCAGCTCTACCTGAGCAATTACGCGCTGTTGCAGCTGCGGGATTCACTGGCCCGTATCGAGGGCGTCGGTGATGTCACCAGCCTGGGGGCCCGCGACTACGCGATGCGGGTGTGGCTCGACCCGGGCCGGCTGGCCAGTCGCGGTCTGACGGCGTCCGATGTGGTGCGGGCCCTGCGCGAGCAGAATGTGCAGGTGGCCGCCGGTCGGCTCGGCCAGCAGCCCGCCGCGTCGCTGCTCGATTTCCAGGTGCCGGTGACCGCTGCCGGAAGGCTCCCTGACGCCGAGGCGTTCGCCGAGGTGATCGTCAAATCGGCGGGGGCGACGGGGCGCAGTGCGGCGGGACCAGACGGGCCGACCACCGGCAACGCCATCGTCCGCCTCCGGGATGTCGGCCGGGTGGAATTGGGGGCACGGAACTACGATGTGGCCAGTCGGCTCGACGGCCGTGAGAGCATCACGCTCGCTATCTTCCAGCAGCCTGGATCCAACGCCCTGGCCACGGCAGAGCGTGTCCGCGCGAAGATGCGGAGTCTAGCCGCGGATTTTCCCGCGGGACTCGACTACCGGATCCACTACGACACCACGGTGTTTGTTGACGAGAGCATCCGCGAGGTGTGGAAGTCACTCTTCGAGGCGGTGGTGCTGGTGTTCGTAGTGGTGCTGGTCTTCCTCCAGGATTGGCGGGCGACGCTGATCCCGATGGTGGCGGTGCCGGTGTCGTTGGTGGGGACGTTTGCGGCCATGCGGCTGTTCGGCTTCTCGCTCAACAATCTCTCCCTCTTTGGCCTCGTGCTGGCGATCGGCATCGTCGTCGATGACGCCATTGTCGTCGTCGAAAATGTCGAACGCTGGTTGTCGCGCGGGCTCACCCCCCGCGAGGCGGCGCGGCGGGCGATGCAGGAGGTGGCCGGACCGGTGGTGGCGATCGCCCTGGTGCTCTGCTCGGTGTTTGTCCCCACGGCGTTTATCAGCGGCATCAGCGGCCAGTTCTACCGCCAGTTCGCCCTCACCATCGCCGCCAGCACCGTGATCTCGGCGTTCAATTCGCTGACCCTCTCCCCGGCGCTGTGCGCCTGGCTGTTGGGCGGCCATGCTCACCCGGCAGCTGGCGAGGCTGGTGCTTCTGCACGCTCCACCCGCGCCCCGCTGCCGGCGGCCGGAATCGCGCTCCTCTCGGGTCTGGTGGCGGTGTGGCTGTTCGAGCCGGCGGCAGTGGTGGCGGTCGGGCTGGCGATGGCGCCTGAGACTGGCTGGGAAGCCTGGTGGCTCGTACGGCTGGCGCTGTTCGCTGCCGGGGGGGGTGTGGGCTGGCTGGCCGCGCCTCTTGCCAATGGCGTGCTGCGCGGATTGTTTCGCCTCTTCAATCTATTCTTTGATGTCACAACAGGCTCCTACGGCGCCGTGGTGGGAATGCTGTTGCGATCAAGCATCGTCGTTGTCGCCGTCTACCTAGGACTGATGGCGCTGACCTACTACGGCTTCACGACCGTGCCGGTGGGTTTTATTCCCCAACAGGACAAGGGCTACCTGTTGGTCAACTGCCTGCTGCCACCGGGGGCGAGCGTGGAGCGGACAGCACCAGTCGTCGCGGAACTCGAATCGATCGCCCTCGGCACCCCCGGCGTGGCCCATGTGATCTCGATGACGGGCTATTCGCTGCTGGGAAGTGTCAACCAATCGAGCGCCGGCGGCATGTTCGTGCTCCTCGAGCCGTTTGCGAAGCGGGGAGTGGATGCCGAGAAATCGGCGCCGGCCATCCTCCGGGCCTTGCGGCGCGGATTCGCTCGGGTCCGCGATGCCCAGGTGGTGGCCCTCGGGGCGCCGCCGATCGACGGACTGGGTAACACCGGCGGCTTCAAGCTCCAGGTGCGCGACCGCTCCTCCGCGGGCCCGGTGCGCCTCGAGGCCGCCGCCGCTGGACTGGTCGAGGCGGCGTCTGTCCAAAACGGACTGACGGGACTGTTCTCTGGATTCCGCGCCGATGAGCCGCAAATTTTTGTCGACATCGACCGGGAGAAGGCCAAGGCCGAGGGGATCGATCTGGCGGAGATCAACCAGACGCTGCAGATCTATCTGGGGAGTGCCTACGTCAACGACTTCACCGCTTTCGGCCGCAACTGGCCGGTGGTTGTGCAGGCCGACAGCGACTACCGCATGCGTCCCGAAGACATCGGCAGGCTCGAGGTCCGCAACGCCCTCGGCGAGATGGTGCCTCTGGCGACGCTGGTCACCCTCCGTGACACAAGCGCTCCTGCCGTCGTCAATCACTTCAATCTCGCCCCCTCCGCCGACATCACCGGCGGCATGCTGCCGGGGACCAGCTCCGGCGACGCCATCGCCATCATGGAGCGGCTGGCCGCACCGCCGCCGGCCGGGAAAGGATTGCTTCCTCCGGGGATGGATTTTGAGTGGACGGAGTTGTCGCTCCAGCAGATCCTGGCCGGCAACACGGCCTGGGTCGTGTTCGCTCTGGGGACCGTGCTGGTGTTCCTTGTGCTCGCTGCCCAGTACGAGAGTTGGTGGCTGCCGCTGGCGATCATCCTCATCGTGCCGATGTGTCTGCTGGCGGCGATCACGGGGGTCTGGATCGCGGGGCTGGAAAATTCGATCTTCACGCAGATCGGCCTGGTGGTGCTCGTGGGCCTGGCCGCCAAGAACGCGATCTTGATCGTGGAATTCGCCAAGCAGAAAGAAGACGCGGGGGCGCCCCGTGCGGAGGCCGTGCTCAGCGCCGCTACGCAGCGGCTGCGGCCGATCCTGATGACCTCGCTGGCATTCATTCTCGGTGTCGTCCCCTTGGTGCTCGGCCGCGGGGCCGGCGCCGAGATGCGGGTGGCTTTGGGGACGGCGGTCTTCTCGGGAATGCTGGGAGTGACCCTGTTTGGCATCTTCTTCACCCCCGTCTTCTATTTCGTGGTGATGTGGTTCACAGCGCGGCGAAACCTTGACCCGCCCCGCGCCCAGCCCGTACCCTCCAACCGCGGTGAGCCCGTCCCTCCCGCCGATTCGCCCACGCGTCTCCCCCCCTTCCGATGATTCCTCCTCGATCAGGAGCCGTTTCCATGCCCTGTCCTTCCAATCGTTTTCCGACCCGCGACGCAGTCGCCATGCTGGTGGCACTGGCCGTCAGCGGTGCCGCTATGGTGCGTGGCGACGACTGGCCCACCTTCCGCGGCAGCAACCGCACCGGCGTGGCTCCCGACACGAATCTCCTCGAATCGTGGCCGGAGGGGGGGCCGAAACTCCTCTGGAAGGCTGTCGGTGCCGGCCGCGGCTACGCCACTCCCGCCATTGCTGGCAAGCGGCTGGTGACCCTCGGTGACGGCCTCTCCACCGCCGGCGACGACAAGGACGAATACCTCACCTGCTACGACCGGGCCACGGGTGAACAGCTCTGGAAGTCGAAGACCGGGCCGGCCTGGAACGAAGGTCCGGAGTCGTGGCAGTCGTCGCGGAGCACCCCCACGGTCGATGGCGATCTGGTGTATGTGGTTTCCCCGCAGGGCCAACTCGTCTGCTGCCAAATGAGCGACGGCAAGGAGGTGTTCCGGGTTGATCTCAAGGCCGTCCACGGCGGGAAGAAGGGGGATGGCTGGGGCTACAGCGAGTCGGTGCTCATCGACGGTGACCGGCTGATCTGCACGCCCGGCGGTGACGACGCGATGATGGTCGCCCTCGACAAGAAGACTGGCAAGGAAGCCTGGAAGTGTCCAATGAAGGATTGCCGCGGCGCCGGCCACTCCTCGATCGTGATCTCGAAGGTGGGCAACCGGAAAGTCTACGTCCAGTCCACCGCCAGCGGTGCGGTCGGTGTCGATGCCGCCTCCGGCAAGCTCCTCTGGAATTTCCCCATCGACCAGACCGTGGCTGTGATCCCCACGCCGATCGTCCGCGATGACTTGGTCTTCTTCTCGGCCGGCTACCGGCGCGGCGGTGCGCTCCTCAAGCAGGTGCCGACGGCCGCGGGGGTCTCGATCGAGGAGATCTACGGCCTCAAGCAGGATCTCGCCAACAAGCATGGCGGAGTCGTGCTCATCGGCGACCACCTCTACGGCGACTCCGACGATCAAGGGATCCCCTTCTGTGCCGAACTGCTCACCGGCAAGGTCGTCTGGAAGGAACGCGGCACAGGCAAGGGTTCGATCGCGGTGGCGGCCGGCGATGGCCATGTCTACTTGCGGTTTCAGGATGGGATCATGGCGCTAGTGAAGGCCGACCCGGCTGGCTACAAGGAGGTCAGTTCCTTCAAGATCCCCGACAGCGATGCCCGCCCCAGTTGGGCCCACCCGGTGATCCTCGACGGCAAGCTCTACCTCCGCGAGCAGGACGCCATCCTCTGCTACGACATCACCGCCGGCTGAGGCAGGGATGATCTGACACACACACGGGGTAAAAAAATACCGGCCGTCCGCTGAATGAGCGGACGGCCGGTTGCATGAACAGACCTGCCTGGCAAGCACCTTGCCGATCATTCTTCGGCGTTGTCGATGCACTTATAGAGCAGGCCGCCGATGATGCCGCCGATGATCGGCGCCACCCAGAACAGCCACAACTGCTGGACCGCCGCCCCACCGGCGAAGAACGCAGTGGCCAGACTGCGGGCCGGGTTCACCGACGTGTTGGTGACCGGGATGCTGATCAGGTGGATCAGCGTCAGGCACAGTCCGATGGCGATCGGGGCGATCATTGTTCCCGACTGCTTGTCGGTGGCTCCGTGGATCACAAACAGGAAGAAGGCCGTCAGCACGACTTCAGCGATGAAGCAGGCCGACAACGAGTAGCCGCCGGGGGAGTGGAGACCGTAGCCGTTGGAGGCAAAGCCCCCCGCGATCGAGAATCCAGGCGTTCCGCGGGCGATCAAATACAGCATGCCGGCACCGGCCAAACCGCCCAGGCACTGGGCGACGATATACCCGACGACGTCCTTGGCGGGGAAGCGTCCGCTGGCGGCCAGGCCGACGGTGACGGCGGGGTTTAAGTGGCAGCCGGAAATGTGGCCGATGGCCACCGCCATGGTCAGCACGGTGAGCCCGAACGCCAGCGAGACGCCAAGCAGGCCGATCCCCACATCGGGGAACCCGGCGGCGATGACGGCACTGCCGCATCCCCCAAAGACCAGCCAGAAAGTGCCGATGGCTTCGGCAAGCAACTTGCGCATGACAGATCCAATCTCCAGAAGGACGGTTATCGCAGGTCGCACGGAGAGTCCGGGCGACCGTTCGGCTGCACGGTATCGTGCCGTGGCGGAGAGGGTCAACCGGAACCCAGTGCTCGCCGAGGGCCCGGCGGGGGAGTCACCACCAGCCGATCAGGCCCCCCACGCGGTGCCCGACGATCAGGGTGCCGACGACCACCGCGGTGACCACGGTCACCATCACTCCGGCACTGGCGATATCGAGGGCGTCGCGGATGTCGGGGTTGAATTCCCGGGTGACCGCCTTGGCCAGCGACTCGATCGAGGTGTTGATCACCTCGGCGGCCAGCACGGCGCCGATCGCGCCTGCCAGTACGCACCATTCCAAAAGCGATACCCGCAGCAGGGCCGCCAGGGCGAGTGTCCCCAGGGCTGCGGGAATGTGGACAGCGAAACTTGATTGGCCGAGCACAGCCCTGGCGATGCCCCGGAAGGCGTCACCAAACTTGTCGAGCCAGGTCCGTGGGGCAATCACCGTCAGCCGACCTTCACGTAAGGATCGCCCTTCTTCCAGTTGCACGGGCAGAGCTCGTCGCTCTGCAGGGCGTCGAGAACCCGCAGCACCTCGGCCACGTTGCGGCCAACCCGGCCCTGATTGACATCCACCCACTGGATGACGCCGTTTGGATCGACGATGAACGTGGCCCGGAGGCAGTAGCCCTCCGTCTTCTCCAGAATTCCCAGCTGGGGGGCCAGCGTCAGAGCGGCGATCAGTGGGTAATTGAGCTCCTTGAGATCGGGATGGCTCCGCCGCCAAGCCAGATGCGACCACTCGTTGTCGGTGCTGCCGCCGACGACGGCGCAGTCCCGGTCGGAGAAGGCCTTGAGTTGCTTGTTAAATTCCGCCAGTTCCGTCGGGCAGACGAATGTGAAATCTTTCGGATAGAAGAAGTAGGTCACCCACTTGCCGGCGTAGTCGGTGTTCTTCACCAGTTTCAAGTCGTCCTTGCCGGTACCGACACAGGCCTGTGCGGTGAACTGGGGGAAGTGGTCGCCGACGGTCAGCATGGCACGGATCTCCGGGACGGTGGGGCCGAGGTCGCAACGAGTGTACGAGCGGTTGAGGGCTGGTTGCAATCGACCCTTTGCCGCTGCGGCCCCTGCGATCCGTGCGATACTGCCCCCTCGACGCAACTCCTCGAACGAGTCTCCCTCCAATGGCGATCCCAGCCGACCACTTCCCCCCCAGCCAGCCCCCCAGCCAACGCCACCATGACCCGATCTCTGTCCGGGACGTGTTCGTCGCTCCCCGGCGGGCGGGTCGACCGCACGAGGGGGACCTGGCGGTGTGTCCGTTTTGTGCTGGCAACGAGCGCGCCACCCCTGGCGAAGTCCTCCGCGCCCCCGCCGACGCCCGGCTCCCCTGGGAGGCGCGGGTCATCCCCAACCTGTATCCGATTGTGGAGTCGGTGCCGAGCGGTGGCGGAGGATCGCTGTGCAGCGACGACGGCCGCCCAGCCCGGGGCGTGCATGAAGTCCTCATCGAGTGCCGCGAGCATGCAGAATCGATCTTGGCAATCGATCCGCGAGCCTGGCGGCTGGTGTGGCGGCTGGCCCAGCAGCGCCTGGCAGCGTATGCCCTGCGCAGCGACGTTGTCTGGGCCGCCCTCTTCAAGAACTCAGGCGCCGCGGCGGGGGCTTCGCTGGCCCATGTCCACAGCCAATTGATCGCCCTCGATTTTGTCCCGGCGCAGATGCGGGCTGAATTGGCTGCGGCAGCCGCTCTCCCCGACCCATTTGGCAGCTTGCTCTCCGCGGCGCGGCGGGACGGGCGGGTGGTGGCTGAGGAGGGGGATCTGGTGGCGCTGGTGCCCCCCGCGCCGCGGCAACCGCTGGAGACCTGGATTGTTCCCGGAGGGGAGGCAGCGTTGGGGGAGATTGCCCGGTTTGACCGCGCATCCGCCGGGCAGGTGCAGGCCCTCGCCGACCTCACGCGCCAGCTTGTCGCCCGCCTGCTCCGCGCCGCCCCTGGGGCCGCCTACAACTGGTGGCTCCATCAGGCGCCGTTTGCCGCGGCGGCGATCGAGGTGCCGCCCGGTTGGCGCTGGCACTTGGAGATCATGCCCAGGCTGTCGTCGCTGGCTGGATTTGAACTCGCCACCGGCTGTCACATCTCCACCGTCTCCGCCACCGAATCGGCCCGCCGGCTCCGCGGCGACGGGGAAGCCCTGCTGGAATCCCCGCTTGGAGGCCATCGATGAACTCCGCTGTCCGCCTCGTGTTTGTTCTCCATGACCACCAACCCGTCGGCAACTTCGACGGGGTCATCGAGCAGGCCTACCGCGATGCCTACCTGCCGATGCTCGACCTTCTCGAGAAGCACCCCGGCATTCGCCTCGCCCTCCACACCAGCGGGCCACTGGCAGAGTGGCTCGACCTCCACCATCCCGACTACCTCGACCGCCTGGCACGGCTGGCAGGCCAGCGGCAGGTGGAGATCGTCGGCGGCGCCTTCCACGAGCCGGTGCTGGCGATGCTTCCGGGCCGCGATCGCATCGGTCAGATCCGACTCTATTCAGACTGGCTTCAGCAGCGGTTGCGGACGACGATCTCCGGCATGTGGCTCGCCGAACGGGTCTGGGATCCAGGCATGGCCGCCGACCTTGTCCGGGCCGGGGTGGAGTGGACGATCCTCGACGACACCCACTTCAAGGCCGCCGGCCTCACCGACGATGCTCTCGACTGCCACTGGC
This sequence comes from Planctomycetota bacterium, assembly GCA_003669605.1. GTDB lineage: Bacteria > Planctomycetota > Planctomycetia > Pirellulales > UBA1268 > QWOP01. The sequence continues at coordinate 14,519 of QWOP01000092.1, read as the reverse complement.
TCACCGAGGGGGATGGGGCCACGCTGGCGGTCTTTCCGGTGAGCGAGCGGCTCCGGTATGTGATCCCGTTTGGAGCGCCCGAGGATGCCATCGATCACCTCCGCCACCTGGCGTCGCGGCGGCCGGGGGCGCTGGCCGTGTTTGGCGACGACGGCGAGAAGTTTGGCGTCTGGCCCGACACGCACCGGACCTGCTTTGAGGAGGGCTGGCTGGAGCGGTTCTTTGGACTGCTGGAGGCGAATGCCGATTGGGTGCGGATGTGCTTGCCGTCTGAGGTGGTGCGCGAGGTGCCGCCGGCGGGCACGGTCTGGCTCCCGGAATGCAGTTATCGGGAGATGACCGAATGGGTGCTGCCGCCGGAGGCACAGCGGGCCTGTGTGGCGGCCCGCGTCAACGCTGCCTCCGATCCGCGTTTGGCAGATGCCGCGCCGTTCATCCGCGGCGGCAGTTGGAGGAACTTCCGCCTCCGCTACCCCGAGGCCAACGAAATGTACGCCCGCTCGATGGCCGTCAGTGACCGGCTGGAGCGGGCCCGGCAGGCACGCGCCCCCAATGCGGCGCTGCTCACGGAGGCCACCACCGCCCTCTACCGGGGGCAGTGCAACTGCGCTTATTGGCATGGTGCCTTTGGAGGCATCTACCTGCCCCATCTGCGGAATGCCATCTACCGGGAATTGATCACCGCCGAGCAACTCCTCGACAGGGTCGAAGGGGATGCGGTGCCGTTGATCGCCGCGGTGGAACGCGATTGGGACTTCGACGGCCACCGCGAGGTCCGCGTCACCAGCAGCGTGTTGGATGCCTGGTTTGCCCCGGCACGGGGAGGCATCCTCTACGAGCTCGACCTCCGCCAGCAGCGCCACAACCTCCTGGCGACACTCGACCGGCGGCCCGAGGCCTACCACGCCCAGGTGTTGGCCGGACCGGGGCTGGCACGGAGCGTGATCGATTCCTCGCAGGCGGCGAAATTTAAGGCGGAGGGGCTCGATCGGCTCGTGCGCTACGACCTTTCCCGGCGGAAAAGCCTGGTCGATCACTTCTGGGACCTGGATGCCACAGCCGCCACGGTGGCCGACGGAACGTCGCTGGAACGGGGCGATTTCGCCACCGGCCAGTACGCTGCCACCCTCCACCGCCGGGCGGATCGCATCGAGGTCGGGCTGGTGCGAAGGGGCAATTGCTGGGGCATCCCCTTCACCATTTCGAAAACGGTGACGGTGACGGCGGCCTCGGGGACGATCGGTATCGCCTACCGTCTGGAGGGGCTCCCGGCTGGATTTCGCCAGCATCTGGCCGTGGAATTCAATTTCGCCGGTCTGCCCCCAAACGCTCCCGGAAGATATTTCCTCGATCAGCACGGGACGCCGATTGGTGAGCTCGGCAGCAGTTTCGATCTGGTGGGGGCGACCGGCGTGGGATTGGTGGACGAATGGCTGTCGATTGATGCCCGACTGACTCTCACCGGCCCGCCGCCGGCCGGCATCTGGACATTTCCCATCCGGACCGTGAGCCAGTCGGAAGGAGGCTTTGAGCCGATCCATCAATCGGTGGTGGTGATGCCGCACTGGTTTGTGGAGCCGGACGCCGACGGCTGCTGGGGCGCGTCGCTGGCACTCACGCTTGGCAGTTGCCAAGCGACCACGGCCCTCGGTGGAAGTTGAGTTGTGGCGAACAGGACCACAGGCCCACAGTCACCTGCCAGCCGATAGCCTACCGAGTGCCAGCCAGTCCAGCGTGGGGGTGAAGTCGCCGTGGCCGTGGCCGAGGATGGTGACCGCCACGCCCGGCAGGCGGACAGCGAGGGCGGCGGCACCGGCGGAGGCGATGGCTGCCGCCGAGGTCGGCGTGCTGGCGTCGGCACCGTGATCCTCGTGGAGGTGCGAAAGCACGATCGCCGCCACCTCAAGCCCCACGCTGCGGGCCGCCAGGCAGGTGGCCAGCGTGCGGCCGATGCACCCCAGCCGTGCTGCATCGACAACCACCAGCGGGAGGCCGATCCCCCGTGCCACGTCGGCGTTGAGCAGATTCTCGGAGAGGGGGGAGAACAGGCCCCCCGCCCCTTCAACGACAAGAAAATCGCTCGTTTTTAGCCAAGGATCGAGCCCGGAGAGGAGCAGCTCCTCGTCCACGCTCCGCCCCTCGAGGCGGGCGGCATGCGGAGGGGCCAGAGGGGCTGCAAAGGCCTGAGGACAGACGGCAGCGGCGTCGAGCGGCCTCCCGGCTGCCTCCCAGAGTCGCTCTTTGTCGCCTGCCTGCCCATAGACGACCCCACTGGCCACCGGCTTGTAGACGCCAACGCGGATGCCTTGGGCGACAACCAAGCGGACGAGCACCGTCGCGACCGCAGTCTTGCCGACGTCTGTATCGGTACCGGTCACGAACAGCCCGGGGATCGCCACCGTCGCATCCACGCTTTCAGGTTTTTTCCGGCCTATTCTGGGCACCGATTTGCCTCGGACCAGAGATGGTTCTACACTAGAGGGATACATGAGACTCATTCTCAATTGCGTCGACTGGCCTGTTCTGGCCCTTGATGCGTGGCCCGATTCCTGGGGAGGTGGACGTGGCGAGCCTGAAAGAGGTTGCCGTCGGATCGACCGCCGAGGTGGCTGTCGTCAGCGGTTGCGATCCGATGACAGAGCGGCTCCTCGAAATGGGGATCACTCCGGGGGTCCGCGTGAAGGTGGTCGGGAGGGCACCGCTGGGCGATCCTCTCGAACTTGAGGTCCGAGGCTACCGGCTCTCGATCCGCCGCAACGATGCCGCCCGGGTGATGGTTTGCGCCGAGCGTGCGGGGGCCTTGATCGGCGATGCTGTGGTGCCTCGTTGAGCGGCCTCGTTCTCCGCCACCGCCCCCCGGCAGAGCTCGAGCCAACGGCTCGCTGAACCGACTATGGATGCCACCGGCGGCGCTCGCGATGCAGGCCCCTTCGGCGGCAGGGCTTTGACGGTTGCCTTGCTGGGCAATCCCAACACCGGCAAGAGTTCTTTGTTCACGGCCCTGGCCGGGATCCCGACGCGGGTCGCCAACTATCCCGGCGTGACTGTCGAGGAGAAGGTGGGCCGTTTTGTCCATCGGGGCCGGTCGATCGAACTGATCGACCTGCCGGGGACCTACAGCCTGTCGCCGAAGAGCCCGGACGAGGCGGTGGCGGTCGATGTTCTCCGCGGTCGAGTGGAGGGGGTCCCCGTTCCCGAATGCGTGGTGCTCGTCGTCGATGCCACCAACATCGAACGCAACCTCTATCTCGCCAGCCAGGCGCTGGAATTGGGGTTGCCCACCGTCATTGCCCTCTCGCTGTCCGATGTCGCCCAGGAGCGTGGGATCGAGATCAACGTTGACGAATTGGCGCGCCGGCTGGGGTGCGCCGTGGTGCCGGTGGTAGCTCCCCGGCGGCAGGGAATCACAGGTCTGGCCGACGCGATTCTCGCCGCCACCGCCTCCCGTCCCCCCGCCGGACTGCTCGGAGAACTGGGGGCCGTCGACCAATCGCACACCGCTCCTGCCCGCGAGGCGATCGGGCGCTACGCCTGGATCGAGGGGGTGCTTGAGGGCGTTGTCCGCCGCCGGGTCGTGGTCCGGTCGATCGATGACCGCATCGACCGGATCGTCACGCACCGCCTCTGGGGGACCCTCCTGTTTGCGGCCACGATGCTGGCGGTGTTTAGTTCCATCTTCTGGCTGGCGACGCCGGCGATGGAGGCGATCTCTTCGGGCATCGACCAGGTATCCGAGTGGACCCGGGCCATCCTCCCGGAGGGGGCGATCCGGTCGCTGCTTGTCGATGGGATCCTCGCTGGGGCGGGGAGCGTGGTCGTGTTCGTACCGCAGATCGCGCTGCTGTTTCTCTGGATCGCGCTGCTCGAGGGCTGTGGCTACCTGTCGCGGGCGGCGTTCCTCATGGACCGCTTGCTGGTGGGAGTGGGCTTGAGCGGCAAGTCGTTCATCCCGCTCCTTTCCAGTTTCGCCTGCGCTATCCCCGGGATCATGGCCGCGCGGACGATCGAGAACCGGCGCGACCGCCTGCTGACGATTCTCCTGGCGCCGCTGATGAGCTGCTCTGCCAGACTGCCGGTGTACCTGCTGCTCTCCGGCGCCTTTGTCCCCAATGTCGCCGTGGCCGGCATCGGCTGGCTGCGGCTGCCGGCGGTGGTACTCGTCTGCCTCTACGCCCTAGGAGTGGTCGTGGCGGCGGCGGTGGCATTTGTCCTCACGCGGACGGTTTTTCGCGGCCCTCCGCAGCCGTTTGTGATGGAATTGCCCGGGTGGCGCTGGCCGCGGGGGGCTGTCGTCCTCGAACGCGTCCGCGAGGCAACCTGGTCGTTCGTTGCCAATGCCGGGACGCTGATTCTGGCGGTGAGCGTCGTCATCTGGGCGCTGTCGAGTTATCCCCACGATGAGGGGGCCATCGACGCGGAAGTGGCGCGGGAGCGAGAGACACTCTCCGCCCGTCTTCGCCCCGGAGCCCTGCCGGTGATCGATGCCGAAGATGCCACCATCCTCGGCGAGCATCTGGCGGCGCTCGACACGCCGGAGGGACTGGAGGCGGCCCGCCGCGGTGCGGCGCAGCGGCAGAGCTTTCTCGGTCGGGCCGGTCGGCTCATCGAACCGGTTGTCCGCCCGCTGGGCTGGGACTGGCGGATTGGCTGTGCGGCGATCGCCAGTTTTCCCGCCCGGGAGGTGGTCCTCGGCACGCTGGGGGTGATCTACAACCTCGGTGACGCCGATCCCGGCGAGGAGGAAGGGGCGACGGCGCTGGTGCGGCGGCTGCGGTCGGCGACCTGGGACGACAGCGGCCGGAAGGTGTTTACCCTGCCGGTGGCCCTGTCGATCATGGTTTTCTTTGCGCTGTGTGCGCAGTGTGCCAGCACGCTGGTGGTCATCGGACGGGAAACTGGCAGTTGGGTCTGGCCGGCGGTGTCGTTCACATCGATGACCGTGCTGGCCTGGCTCGGAGCGCTGCTCACCTACCAGATCGGCACGGCACTGCTCCCGTAACTGTCGGTGGAAAAAGTCAGCGAAGATCATTTCCCACTCGGGACACCCCCCAAAAAGTGCAGGCTTTGGAGGGGGGCGGCCGCCGCTTCCAGAAGCGGATCACTCTGTCCACAGTCTGCTCACAGCCCCTCCGTCGCAGGATCGGTCCCGTGTCCCAGTTTCTCCAGAATGCCGTGGCGATTGCCATCTCCCTGGCTGCTGCTGCCTGGCTGTGCCGGACGATCCGTGGGCGGATCGCCTCTCCCGGCTGCGGTCCCCCCATGGGGCCTGCTGGGGCCGATGGATTCGTGCCGTTGGAGGCGATCACTCCTCCCCAGACCCCGTCCGGGGGGGCTCAACACCCCTCCTAGAAGGGCTGCAAAAGCGGGAGGACTGTGCAAACCGACCTAGGTTCCGCCCCGGTGGCCTGCTACCGTCCCGCCCCAGCCAACCCCACCGGTCGGGGTCGGGCAGAGGGCAACCGATTTCCCGCCTAAGGATCTCCGGGGCATGGACGGCAACACGGCGCTGGTGGACGACGAGGCGACAGGGCTGCGGCGCTCGAGCGCAGATTCCCCTGGGCTGGGTCTGACGGCATCAGACCATGCGCGGCGTCGCGCTGGCCGGATGACGGTGGCGATGATGACCCCCTGGGACCAGCAGTGCGGCAACGCCGAGTACGCGAAGCGCCTGGTGGCAGGGCTCGAGCAGTTTGCCACAGTTGTCCCCTTCGACATGCAGAACTTCATCGATCAAGACCGACGGATCGGGTGGGGCGAGATGAACGCCTATTTTCGCGATCTGGTTGGGCGCGTGAACCGCTGCGATGCCGACATCATCCACCTCCAGCACGAGTTCTGTTTCTTCGCGCGGCGGCTGGGGCCCTCGAACTGCCGCTTTGCCGACGTGATGCGGCGCCTCAAGAAGCCTGTGGTGGTGAGCCTGCACACCTGGTTGCGGAGCATGTCCCCCACCCAGCGGCGGCGGACAACGAGCCAGCAGTGGGCCAACGTTCTCCACCGCCTCCGCAACCGGCACATCTCCTCTGCGCTGCGCCGTGCCGCCGCGATCGTGCTCCATAGCCAGGAGACGCACAAGCTTTTCGTCGAGGCCTATCCCGATCTGAAAAAGCGGGTCCACGTGGTGCCGATTCCGATCGAGCGCGTGGCGAGCGCGGGGGTGAAGCCGCCGTTCGTGAAATCGTCCCGCGATGCCTGGGTGATGATCCCGGGCTTCGTCAGCCGCTACAAGGGACACGGCCACATGCTGGCCGCCCTCCAGCACCTCCCCGAGTCGTACAAGTTGGTGGTCGCTGGCGGCGTGCATCCCAAGGACAAAAATGGTGGCGACTACTGGCGGGATCTGATCCAGCAGGCCGACGTCTGGGGGCTGCAATCGCGAATCCTGTTCACCGGCTTCCTCAACGACCCTGCCAGCCAGGCGGCCATGCTTGAACAGGCCGATGTCTTCCTCCTCCCGTATGACGAAGTTGGCCAATCGGGATCGGCGGTCCTTGCCGATGCGCTCTCCTTCGACAAGCCGGTGATCACCTCGCGGGCCCGGTCGATGTTTGTCTACCGGATGGATAAGGACACCGCCTTTTCCAGTATTGCCGTCGACGTCGGTGATCCGAAGGCCTTGGCCACGGTGATCCGATCCTGTATCCGCGGCGAGGACACCCACTATCCGGAGATGTCGGCCCAGCGGGCGATCGCTCGCAAGCGGTACTGCTTGGAGCACACGCAGGCGGCCTACGAGCGGGTCTACCGCGAGGCCCTCAGTGGCGGACAGGCCCGTTGCTGACACCCCGATCATCGAGCCGAGGATTCCGATGCTGATCCATGTCACGGGCGCCCGCGGCTTCCTTGGGCGGCACGTCGTTGCCAGTCTCGAGCAGCGCGGCGACTGCACGGTCCGTGCCTGGGGGCGCAGCGACGGCGATCTGCGGGATCCGGCGGTGGCCTGTCGGCTGCTGGCCGATGCCGACACCATCGTTCATCTGGCTGCTGATGTGGGCGGTGTTGGCTATCTACGCGACAGTGCCGCCCGGGCCTTCCATGACAATTTCCAACTCGGCATGAGCGTCATCCGGGCCGCCTGCCAGGGCCGCGCCGGCCGGGTGGTGCTCGCCGGCACCCCCTGTTCCTATTCCGCAGCGGTGCCGTTACCGCTCTCCGAGGAAGCCCTCCTGGAAGGGGTGCCCTCCGGCGACACCAGCAGTTACGGCTACGCCAAACTGGCCATCTCCATCGCCGCCCGTGAGATCCTCAGCATGCACGGTCGCGACAGCGTGACGGTGATTCCAGCCAATCTCTACGGCCCCGGCGACACCTTCGACGAGCAACGCGGGCACGTCGTGGCAGCCCTGCTCCGCAAGGCCCTCTTGGCAGTGGCTCGCGGCCAGAAGAGCTTCGATGTCTGGGGCGACGGATCGGCGACCCGCGACTTTGTCTATGTCGGCGACGTGGCCGACGGCATCGCGGCGATCGCGCTTGCCGATCGTCCCCTGGAAGGCGCGGCCTTGAATCTCGGCTCCGGCCGGGAGACCTCGATCGCCGAGATCGCCGAGGTGGTATCCGCCGCCGCCGGCAGCGGAGTCCGCCCCCGCTTCCTTGCCGACAAGCCGGTCGGCTGCACGCGCCGCGTGATGGCCGTCAAGCGCGCAGCCGACGCCTTCGGTTACCGGGCCGTGACCACACTCGAGCAGGGGATCCACCGGACAGTCGACTGGCTGCGGGACTCCGGCGCGATCGCCGTCTGGCTGGAAAGCGAACGGGCAGCAACGGGCCGCCGCGCCGCCTGACCCCCACCCCTCTTTTCCGTTTCCCTCGGAGCCCTCCGATGTCGACTCTCACCTCCACACCGCAGCCCACCAGCGCACCCCTGACCGGGACGGAAGCCCGCCGGGCGTTCGTCGTCAGCCACCTGCCGACGCACAAGCGCGGCTTGGAAGTGGCACCGTACTTCAATCCCATGGTTGACCGCTCCAAGTACGACGTCTTCTACGTCGACTGCATCGACAACGACGAGATCCAGCGGAAAGCCTCCGAAAACCCCGGTGGCGTGGGGCAGTATGTGCCGCGCATCGACGCGGTGTGGGTCCCAGGCAAATCGCTCAGCGAGTGTGTCGGCGGCCGGAAATTCGCCTATGCGGTCGCCTCCCACGTCATGGAACACGTTCCCAATCCACTGGGGTGGCTCCACGAGATCCTGGAGTGTGTCGAGGTCGGCGGTCGCTTGGCGATCATGCTTCCGATCCGGACCCAGTCGATGGACTACTACCGCCAGAGCACGACCTTTGGCCAGGTTGTCGGCTGGTCGATCGAAAAACCGTCCCGGCCCACGCCGACCCAGGTGATGGATTTCCTCTCGCAGAATTTCTTCCACCGCGGTGAGGCAATCGTCGAGGGGATGATGCCGCGGTTTGAGGATGCCAGCCGGCACTATTCCGATAGCCAGGCCCTGCAGTACGCCCGCTTCGTCTGGGATACGCAGCACTATCTCGACGTCCACTGCTCGACCTGGACTCCGGAGACATTTGTCGAGGTCTTCACCAGGCTCCGCGATGTCGGCCTGCTGAATGTCGATGTCGTCGGTCCCTTCACCGGATTCCCCGGAGCCACGACGGCCGAGTTCCTCGCTTTCCTGGAGAAGCGTGGCTAAGTCGCGCGAGCCCCATTCAGTGGCAGGCACCCCCCCCATCGTCCTGCATGTTGGCGCTCCAAAGGCGGGGTCGTCGGCGCTGCAGCACGACCTCACCTGGAACCCGCGCCGGGCCCTTGACGGTCGCTGGGGAAAGGCGTGCGAATACGTCGTCATCGACGCCGTCGGTGGGATCTGGCGGCGGGATGCGCTGGCCGACTTTGCCGCCTTGTATGCCGCCCACTACGCCAACAGTGCCGATCTGACGCATCTGGTGGCACTGCCTGCGGAGCGTCTTTCCGCCATCAACGCCGCTCTCGGCAAACTGCGGGCCGAGGGCACGGTGCCGATCCTCAGCTACGAGATGTGGCTCATCGCCGATGAGGCTGCCGTTCACCGTTTTACCGCCGCGCTCGCCGCCCCGCTGCATGTTGTGGCCTACGTCCGCGACCCGGTGTCATGGATGCAGTCGCTCTCTTGGCAGAGCAGAGACTTTGGTGGCAAGTCGACGGCGGCTTGGGTCGAGACGTATTTGGGATGGGCACAGTGGTCGGAATTGCTCGCCCGGTGGGCCACGGCGCCGAATGTGCAGAGGGTCGACGTGCGGTTGCTCGAGGGGGGCGTGTGCGGGGATTTTGCCGCGCTCATCGGCTCTCCCCCTCCCAGCGAAGAGATCCGGCACAACTCCGGCCTGCCGGGGGAATTCGTCCGCTTTATCCGCCGCGGCTCTGTCCATCCAGATCTGCATCTCTCGGAAGCCAAGTTTGCCTGGGCGCGGTGGGTGCACGCCGCTGGTGCCGGCGGGGATCTCGATCCCGCCCCTTTGATGTTCACTGCGGCAGAGATCGCCATGATCATTGACGGTACGCTCGAATCCTCCCGGAAGCTGCTCTCGCTGTGCACCGCTGACATCCGCGAGCGGTTGCAGGCAGACGCCCGCTGGTGGTCGGCAGAACCGGCCATCCATGCCACCCGGCGCACCCCCCGCACGCCGGCACTGACGCTCCTCGAGGAGTCGGATCAACTGCTGGGGGAGACGCTCCGGGCCATGGTCGCGGCCGATGGCGGTTGGCGGGCAGCGGAGAGCAGGCTGCGGCACGCTGAAGCGCGGTGCCGGAAACTGGAGACGGAGGTCTCGGGATTGCGGCAGGAGTGCACGCGGGCGCGGCGCTGGTGGCCCTCGCGACTGTGGCGCAAGGCTTCGTGACTCGGTCCGTGCATCGCCATCAGAAGTCATGAAAAGCCATGAAAAGCCATGTAAAGCCATGAAAAGTCACGAAAAAAGCCGGGGCGCCCGCAGGCGCCCCGGCTGATCGTGTTGCAGCGGAAGTCCTCCCAGTCTGTGAGACGGGTGAGACCTCTGCGGGCGTTTGGCCCGGCATCAATACATGTCGTAGTCGCCGCCGTGGCCGCCGCCGCCCTTCGACTTCTGGTCCTTCGGCTTCTCAGCGATCAAGGCATCGCTGGTCAGCAGGAGGGTCGAGACACTGGTGGCGTTCTGGAGGGCGGTGCGAGTGACCTTCGTGGGGTCAATGACACCGGCCTTGACCAGATCCTCGTACTCGTTGGTGGCAGCGTTGTAGCCAAAGTTGCCACTTCCGCTGAGCACCTTCTCGCAGACGATCGAGCCATCCTGACCGGCGTTCGACGAGATCATCGTCACCGGTGCCCGGCAGGCGCGGACCACGATGTTGAAGCCGACCGTCTCGTCTTCCGACAGACCCTTGGGCTTGACCTGCGAACTGGCCCGGAGGAGAGCCACGCCACCGCCGGGGAGGATTCCCTCGGCAACGGCTGCACGGGTGGCGTGCAGTGCGTCTTCGACGCGGGCCTTCTTCTCCTTCATCTCGCTCTCGGTGGCGGCACCGACGTTGAGCTTGGCCACACCGCCGGAAAGCTTGGCGAGGCGCTCCTCGAGCTTCTCGCGGTCGTAATCGCTGGTGGCAGCCTCGATCTCGCGGCGGATCTGCTCGATCCGACCCTTGATCTCGCTGGTCTTCCCGGCGCCCTCGATGATCGTCGTGTTGTCCTTGTCGACGATCACCTTCTTGGCGCGGCCGAGATCGGCCAGCCCGAGGCTCTCGAGCTTCATGCCGAGGTTTTCAAAGACGGCGGTGGCGCCGGTCAGAATCGCGATGTCCTCAAGCATGGCCTTGCGGCGGTCACCGTAGCCGGGAGCCTTGACTGCACACACCTGGAAGGTGCCGCGGAGCCGGTTGATGACCAGCGTGGCCAAAGCCTCGCCGTCGACCTCCTCGGAGATGATCAGCAGCGGCTTGCCCGCGTTGACCACCGCCTCGAGCAGCGGGACGATGTCCTTCACCGACGAGATCTTCTTCTCGAAGACGAGGATGTAGCAGTCGTCGAGCACGCACTGCATCTGCTGGGAATTGGTGACGAAGTAGGGGGAGAGGTAGCCGCGGTCGAACTGCATGCCCTCGACCCACTCCACCTCGGTCTTCAGGCTCTTCCCCTCGTCGACGGTGATTACGCCGTCCTTGCCCACCCGGTCCATGGCTTCGGCGAGCAGTTGGCCGATTTCCATGTCGTTGTTGGCGGCGATGGAGGCGACCTGGGCCATCTCCTTCTTGCCCTTCACGGGAATCGACATCTCCTTGAGCTTGGCGGAGATGGCCTCGACGGCCTTCTCGATGCCAGCCTTCATCTGCACCGGATTCACCCCGGAAACAACGGCCCGCAGGCCTTCGTTGAAGACGGCCTCAGCGAGGACGGTGGCGGTGGTGGTGCCGTCACCGGCCACGTCGCTGGTCTTGCTGGCGACTTCGCGGACCATCCGCGCGCCCATGTTCTCGTAGACGTCCTCGAGATCGATCTCCTTGGCCACGGTGACGCCGTCCTTGGTGACGGTCGGCGAGCCGAAACTCTTCTGGAGGATGACGTTGCGGCCCTTGGGGCCGAGGGTCACCTTGACGGCGCGGGCAAGTTTGGCGACGCCGCGGCGCATCGCTTCGCGGGCTTCCTGGTCGAAGGCCATCATCTTTGCCATGGATCCACTGCTCCTGTCGCTGGGGTTGTTTCTTGGGAAGGGTGATTGTTTTTAAAGGGGCGATTCGGATAAAGGGGCTGAATCAGGAGAGGATGGCGAGGATGTCGTCCTCGCGCATCAGCAGCAACTCGCTGTCACCCACCTTGAAGGGCTCGCCAGCGTAACTGGTGAAGACCACGCGATCGCCTGGCTTGACCTGGAGTGGCTGACGGGTGCCCTTGTCGTTGAGTTTGCCCTCGCCGACGCTAACGACAACACCGCGGGCCGGCTTGTCTTTGGCGGAGTCGGGCAGGAGGATGCCGCCGGCGGTCTTCTGGCCGCTCTCCTCGCGCTCCACGACCACGCGGTCGCCGAGGGGCACCAGGTTCGACTTCTTCTTGGCGGACTTCGCGGTGGCGGACATCGTTTCAAAGACCTCGTGATGGAAAGGAACCCGCGGGATCGCGGTGACTGATAGGAAACGGTGAATCAGAGTGGAGTTCTCAGGCGGTGCAGTGGGGAATCGAGAGGGAGGACTGTAAGTGGAATCCGGGGCTTTTCACCGCGGCATCCTCCCACCAGTTCCAGAGCCCTTCGGCAGGGGGAAGATGGCTTTCAGAGAAACCTTGATCGGCACCGCCTGCCACCCGGGTCTCCCATCAGAGCGGCAGGCCCACCGAGAAGCAATCGGCGCGCCAAAATTGGCCCGACAGTTACGATTCGCCATGAAAGGGGTGGTTCTCAGGCGTTTTGTTGGCAATCGGGGGTGGGGGCTGGCGGAAGGCTGCTGCCAGATTGGCAGCAGCCGGGAGGTGTTTCGTGTCCCGGCAGGGAGGCGAGCAGGCTCGGGATTGAGGGATTCCCCTCCCGATTGCCCGGCGGTTGCCGTTCCGGGGCGAGGGACGGCACAGGGCAATGGCAAACAGATGGTCGAAAAGATAGTCTCTGAGTTCCCTGGGCCAATCGGTTCGGAGCGAGCAAGTTTGCAGCGAAGTGGTGCTTTGGCTCCACTGGAAGGGTGTTTTCATGGCGACCCATCAACGGATCGACGTCTCCAAGATTGGCGACGTGACGATCGTCCGGTTCAACGACCGCAAAATCCTCGACGAGGTAAGCATCCAGCAGTTGGGGGCCGAGTTGTTCGCCCTTGTGGAGATGGACAACCGCAAGAGTATCCTCCTCAACTTTGACGGCGTTGAGTTTGTCTCGTCGGCGGCGTTGGGGAAGTTGATCACCCTCGACCGGAAGGTGAAGTCGCACAAGGGCCGGTTGAAGATGAGCAACATCCGGCCGGAGATCTTCGACGTCTTCCAAGTGACAAAGCTCAATAAGGTGTTTGACATCCGCGGCGAGGAGGCCGAGGCGATTTCCGCGTTCTGATTGATCGTTCTCGGCTTGGGTTTCGTAGAATAGTTTCTCCGCTTGGCTCTCTTTTGCTCCGCTTGGCTCTCTTTTGCTCCGGCCACCGTTTGGAAAAAGCAGGCTGTCGGAGGGGTGGTGTTGGTGCGTTCGCCTTGGGTGCAACTGCGTTCTGGATTTTCGGAAACTGGATGGCCGAGATGGAACATGAGACACCCACCGGCAGTCCTTCCACCGGCAGTACCGGTCGGCCATCGCCGGCGGGGAAAGCGGAGTGGCGCCGTGCCATCCACATTCCCAGCGAGCGCGGGGCGAGTCGGCTTGTGATCGAGGAGTTGCTTGAGCAGCTCGGTGTGCATGGCTGGGATTCGGCCGATATTTTCAGCATCAACCTGGCTGCCGAGGAGGCGATCGTCAACGCGATTGTCCATGGCAACAAGCTCGATCCCCACAAGCAGGTGTTTGTCGACTGCCTGGTGTCAGCGGAACTGGTCCGGGTGGAGATCGTCGACGAGGGGGAGGGGTTCAATCCCTCGTCGGTCCCCGACTGCACGCTTGAGGAGCGGCTGGAGGTGCCCAGCGGCCGCGGTGTGATGCTGATGCGGACGTTCATGACCCGCATCGAATACAACGACAAGGGCAACCGGGTGCTGATGGAGAAGCGACGGGGTTGAGCCCGGCGATGGCTCCCCTTTTTTCGCCCCCTTTTTTTGGGTACCCTTGATGATTCAGAGGTCGTCCGGTGGATCGTTCCGGGCGGGTTCATTCCCCGATAGCTCAACGGTAGAGCGGCCGGCTGTTAACCGGTAGGTTGTAGGTTCGAATCCTACTCGGGGAGCTTTAGCCACGCTCGCAAGAGGTGGCACGATGAGGCAGGCAGGTGAAAAACCGCCTGCCTCTCGGCGTTTCTGGGGGTCTCTCAAAGGCGGGCTTCGTTCCCGTGCTGCCCCCTGCCAGCCCCTGCCGACCGGATTTACGTCGCTTTCTACGTCGCTTTTTACGTCACCCCCTCAAAGCGAACACTGACGGCGACGAGAGGCGGAAAGAGGATTCGAAATGCCCCGCTTGGCATGAGGTGGTTCGAGCGGGGATGGCTTCCGGTGTGGGCCACCATTCGCCCCCCGTCCGAGGGCTGGCCGCCGGAACGCTCCTTGCGTCGGTCCGTCTAGACAGGCTCCGCCTGTTCTGTCCTTCGGCATGGCGTGCTGCCGCTCTGCGTCTGGGGCGAGCAGGCTTGCGGGCCAGGAAGCCCGCAAGCGAAGCGTCTGAAGACGTTGTCGAGCAGATTGATCGCACGACGCTTTGCTACAGACTCGCCTCCCAGACGGCCAAGATGGTCGAGGCAAGAAGATCGCCGTCGGTGGCGGCGATCGGAGAGAGGCCCGAATACAGAACAGGGCCACGCCGAGCAACGGGATAGGTGCTGGGGGTCGCCTTGTGAACGCCGGTTGAAAAGTGCAGCGCGCGGCGGCCGAAAAGTGCAGCGCTGGGGTTGGGTTTGGAATCTACTCCGTCAGGTCATTTGCTCCAAGGATCGTTCTGTCAGGCCGTCGG
>QWOP01000039.1 GCA_003669605.1 Planctomycetota bacterium | reverse complement strand
CTCCCCCTTGCTGGACTTTTCTCTTGCCAATTGGCTCACCTGGCCCGTCATCAGATTGGGCCACTGATTGAGGGCCCGCTTCATCGCACTCAGCGCAGACTCCTTTGACTTTGCAGCTTTGAGTGCTGCTTCGTGCGCAGCCTTGTTTTTGTCTGCCTCAGCGACTGCCTTCTCGGCCGCCGCGATGGCCTTGGCGTCTTTTTTCTTCTCGGCAAGGGTCAGCGACTTCCTCGATTCCTTGGCTTCCGTTTCGAGGGCCGCCGCGATCTTCGCGCCTTCAGCGGCGATCTCCCGGTCAAGCCGCACGAGATAGGTGTCCTTCACTGCCACGTAGTTCTCGATGGCCGCCTCGATCGCATCGAGCCCCTTGTCGGTCACGAGGCCAGACTTCTTGTCATGAACATTGGCAAACGCCTTGTCCACCAACTTGCACGCGTCGCCTATCCCTGTCGATTTGCGGAAAAGATCGCCGAAGAGACCCAGAAAGCGTTTTTCGGCCGGCTTCTTGGAGCCGCCTGAATCCGCGCGGTATGTAGCCTTGGCTTGCGTCCAAAAACCCTCGTAGATGTTCGGCATCGTTCTCTCTCCGGGATGGGGGAAGAATGGCAATCGGGAAGACGCCCACTCGGCAACACCAGCCACGTTGTCCCTGCTGCGAATCTAGCAGAAACCTGCCCGCGTGGGCAACAATCCAGCTGCGGAAAAGAAGCCGATTATGGGTCACCGGCCACGGAGCGCCGACAACGGCACGCGGCTCTTTGGGTCCTGCTGCCAGCTCGCGGCAAGGAGGTTGTAGAGATCGGCATCCTGTCGCGCTAGGCGGTGCGGATCCTGAAAGAAGCACTCGCTGGCCACGGCAAAAAACTCCACCGGACTGTCGGCCGCATAGTCGTCGAGGGCGACAAAGCGCCCTTCGTCGAGGGCCTCTTCATAGCGCTCGCGGCAGCCGGAGAGGCGTGTGGCCCAGTCCCGCGCGTCGATCCCCCGCGGCAGCGGCGGGAGGCCGTCGAACGGCCCGTTCATGGCGTCGACAAGATGGGCAAACTCATGGATCACCACCGAGCGGGCCCCATCCTGGAGGCGCCCCCCCCGGCGGACCGCCGGCCACGAGAGGACCACGCTGCCTCCAGACCAAGCCTCCCCCAGCCGCCGCTCCCGCCACTCAAGCGTCGCCCCCCCCTCAAGCGCCGTCACCTTTCTCCCCACCCAATCGCCCGGGTAGACGAGCACCGACTTGAGACGGTCGAAATACTCCTCCGGAAAGCCGAGGACGACCAGCCCCGCCTGCCCAGCGATCGAGAGCCGCACGCTGTCGTCGATCGTCTGCCCGCCGCAGCCCTCGAAGCGTTTCTCGGCCAGAAAGACCGCGATCCACTCTCTCAAGCGCCGCCCTTCGGCGGCAGAGAGCCACGAGGCCTGTCGGCAGTTGCGCTGCAGCGAGTCCTCCCATTCGGAAGGAAACGGCCGGCTGCGGATCGCACGCCGACGCCGCGCTGCGAGCCAGGAGAAGATCATGGCAACCGCCGGAGCGAAGGAAGGCGGCGATTAGGGACGGCCGACGTCCGGCATGATCTTGAACTGGTAGAGATTGAGGTTGAGGGCGAGGAATATGCAGCCGATCGCCAGGGCGATGAACGACAGCAAGAGCATCGCCGTGTAGACGTTCATCGGCGGCCGTGAAGAACCGGAATCATTGGCCATGATTGCGACACACTCCTGCCGGGCCGCCGCCGAGGACGGCCGAACGAAAAACCAACTTCCACGCCGCTTGAAAGGATCAGGCCCGCAACCTCGTTGCCACCCGGTCGCCACGCTGGATGATCCCGCGGGAATACTCGCGGATCAACACCGCCACGGCCTTGTCTGCCTTGATACTCACCACGCGGACCCTGCCGAGATACTGATCGTTGCGGTAGACGTCGAGTTCGTGGCCCATCTGCAGGCCATCATCGCCACCGAGCGACAACTCGATCGAGTCATCGACGACGTTGGTGACCACGCCGTCGATCGCCGGAACGGCATCGCGGGGCAGGCTATCGACCGACAGGCCGCTCTGCTGGAGGAGGAGACGGGCGTTGGCGACCTGCTTCTCCAACTGCGCCTTGCGCTCGCTGGTGATCGCCAGGAACGATTCCTTCTCGTGCAGATCGGAGGCCAACTTGGCGGCCCGATTGACCTGATCGTCGACCTTATCCTGCTGCGAACGGACCTCGGCCCGCAGGTTGGTGACCACCTTCGAGGCGGCTTCTAATTCGAGCCGGGCGGCAGCGAGTTCGGCCTGGGCCTTCTCGCGCTCCAGTTCCCGCGCTTCTTTCTCCTTGCGGAGAACCTCAAGATCCTTGTTCTTCTCCTCGAGTGCGGTCTGGATCTTGGCCACCACCTGGTCGCGGGCCGCCTCGGAGACGGCCACCTCGGATTGCAGGCGGGTGATGTCGGCGTTGAGCTTCTCCTTCTCCTTGCGGGCTTCGTCGAGCTGGGCCTTGTAGCCGAGCGACTTGCCAGCCTGGACCTGCTCCCGCGTCCGCATGATCTCGTCCCGCCAGTTGGTGTGGGTCGAGTAGAGGGCCACCGCGAAACTCATGAACACAAGGCTCATGACGAACAGCGCGAACACGAAGATCTTGCCGATGGTGTTCATGGCGTGCCTGGAGGCGCCTGGAGGCTGGCTCGGACGGGGAAACCGCTGCGAGGAGGGCCTCGCTCGGGAAGCCCGCCTGGAATGGAGGATAGTTGTGGATCGGCAGGGGGGTCAACGGTCCTGCATTCCGTCCTCGCTGCCATCCCCAGCCGGCAGAGTCTGGGTAGCCGGCAGCGTCGCCGGCAGCGTTGCCTGGAGCGTTGCCTGGAGCGGGCGACGCCCCCGGAAAATGGCCCCTTCGGCGATCGCCGCCACGAGCACTGCCAGGCAGACCGCGGTGGGCAACGGTCCCATCGCCAACCACAGGCTTTTGCGCCCGTCGGGGGAGAGTTGCGCCCGGATCGTCCCTGGCGCCCGCCGCGGGCCCCGCTCCAGCAGCCGGCCACAGCCGTCGATGACCGCCGAAAACCCGGTATTGGCGGCGATCGCCAGCGGCGTCCGCACCTCCACCGCCCGGAGGATGCCGCAGGCCAGATGCATGTCGAGTTCGCTCGAACCCCAAAACCAGCCGTCGTTAGTGAGATTGACGAGGATCTCGGGGCGGCTCCCCGCCCGATCAAGCCGATTGACAACCGTCCGCACCGCTCCGGGGAGTGCCGTCTCATAGCAAATCGTCGGCGCCACCCGGATGCCGGCGATCGGCACCGCCAGCGGGTGCCTGCCAGCGGTCAATCCGGCAGGCAGCGGCGTCAATGCATAGAGCCAGGGAAAGCGGTCAGCGAGCGGCACCGTTTCGCCAAAAGCCACGGGGAACATCTTGTCGTACCGGCCCAGCGACCGCCCCGCAGCGTCCATAAAAAGGGCCGAATTGAAATGGAAAACCCCCTGCAGCGACCGCTTGGAGACCAGTTGGCGGTCGATGCCGACCAGCCAGTTGGTGCCGTAGCGGCGGGCGTGAGCAGCCAGCGGATCGATCCGGTCCTGCTCGAGGATCGCCCGGCAACGGGCCTGCCGGGTGGCGTCCGATTCCACCCCCTCCGCTGCCGCGTCAGGGTCGTCGCCACCGCTGACGAAGGCATCGCCGACGGGGCCAAGCACCTCCGCCACGACGTCGTCGGGAAGCCGGTCGTCGGGATCGATCTCCAGCAGCGCCCAGCGCCACATCGTCTCCGGCCAGACGATCAGATCGGGCCGCGGGCCATCGCCAAGGGCCCCCATCGTCAGTCCGTCGTACTCGGCAAGCACCGCGGCCGCCGCCTGGGGGTCGTGCTTGAGTTCGGTGTCGATCGATCCCTGCACCAGGAGGATGTCGAGGACTCGGCCCCCCACCGGTGCGGTGGCCATCCGCCACGCCCCGTAGCCCCAGGCCGCCGCCAGCACCAGGCCGCCGGCGAACAGCGCCCCCAGGCGCCGCCGCGCTGGGATCCGCTGGGAGCCGCTCCCTGGAAAGGGGGCCGTGATCGTCAGTGCTGTGACGAGCGTGGCCGCGACGACAGTCACCAATCCGCCCACGCCGACACCGCCGGCCCAATCGGCGATCTGGATGATCTCGGTCCACCGCCACTGCGTCGCTCCCAGCCCCCCCATGGTAAAGCCACCCAGGAACGACCCCCGCGCCTGCTCGCACCCCATCCAGGCTACCGGGGCTGCCACCATCAACGGCCACCGCCAGCGGGTCATCAAGCGCCGTGCCCCCCAGACAAAGAGCGGCAGATACGCCCCCAGGTAGACCGACAGTGCCACCCAGCCGATCGACGTTGCCGGGTGGGGAAGCCTGAGCCAATGGATCGTCAGCAGCCAGTGGACACTCCCCGCCGCCCACAGGCTCCGCCAGGGATGGGGCGCGGTGCCGGTGCCATCCCGCACCAGCAGCAACCACGGCAGCGGCGCCACCCAGGCCAGCATGAATAAATCAGCCGGCGGCTGGACGAGAAACATCGTCACGGCGCCGAGGAGCCCGAGGCGAAACACGCGGCGGGCATCGCTGGCAGGATCGGCGTCAGCCATCGGCCATTCCCCGCGGCGGTTCCAAATCCACCTCGGCCGTCGCTTCGAACTCGGCCAGGATCTCGCCAGTGGCCACCGGCTGGTCCTCTTCGACCAACGAGCGCAGCAGCCGACCGGTCACCGGCGCTTCGAGGTCGATCGTGGCGCCGCCGCCGAGCAGTTCCACCACCCGATCCCCCTCCAGCACCTCGCTCCCCTCTGGCACCAGCCACAGCGACAGCACCAACTTCACACCCACGATCCCCACTTCGGGCACAGCGAGCCGATGCCGTACCGTTCCAGACTGCGGCACGCTCACCGCTGTTCGCGGAGCCATTGCAGCACCACGCTCCCCACCGCCTCCAGGGATTCCCCCGAGCAGGCCGTCGCGGTATCCCGGGTGGTGTGCCAGGCGGGATAGTCGAAGTCGATGATGTCGGCGGTGGGGATCCGGCCGATCATCCGCAGCGGAACATGGTCGTCATCGACCTCGAACTTCGGCCGGGCGACAAATTGCCGCACCCCGAGGCGAGCAGCCACGCCCCACAGCTCCTCGACGATCGGCCGGGTGTCTGGCCAGGTGACACTGTGGATCTCCTGGTGAATCTGCAGGTCTGCGTCCCCCACCATGTCGAGCACCAGACCAGATCGGTAGCGATAGGCCAAAGCGCCCGACTTTTGTCCGGCGGCATACTGGCGGGCGAAGAAGCCCGAGCCGAGGCAGTACGGATCGCGCGGCGTGAAGACATATTCCTCGGCGTCAAAAAGGACGAAATCGACCCCCACCGGGCCTGCGATGCCAGCCACCGCCGCGGCTAATTCCATCAGCACCGCCACGCCACTGGCACCGTCGTTGGCGCCGACGAACGTCCCGCGAGGATCGACCGGATCGCGATCTGGGAACGGGCGGGTGTCGTAGTGAGCGCCGAGGAGCACCCGCTCGGTGCGCTGCGGATGCCACTCCACCACCAGATTCTCCATCGCCACCGCTTTCCCCGTCTGCCGGTCGCGGATTTGGAAGGTCTGCCCGGTGACGGTGCCGCCGGCGGCGCGGAAATGCGCCACGAGGATTTCCCGCTGCCGGCGCATGGCGTCGGATCCACTCGGCCGCGGCCCGAGGTTGGCGATCTGTTCGAGATGGGCCATCGCCCGCTCTCCAGAGAAGCCCAGCGCCACATCCCCGTCGGCAGCCGCTTGGGAGAGCGGCGCAGCTGCTGGCTCGGCCCCTGCCACGATGCGCTGGCCCGGCAGCGGCAAGATGCAGACGGCCGCCGCCACCAACAACGGGGCACAGGCTCTGCACTGGATGCGGGAAGCGATGCGGGGGTGGGGGTGCATGGCGGCGGGGGGTGCTCGGAGTGCCTGCGGGGGAGGGAACGAGATCGCGGCTTGATCAACTCCCGCTGATTCTACCGCTCACTCCCTGGAAACTCCCAGATCGAACGGTGCCCGGAGCACAGATCCAGGCCGGCTGGCGCCCGCCGCACCGCCAGACTCAAGCCTGGCCTGATAAGATGCCCTCGGGTCCGCCCATGGTGCGGCGTGTGCGTGTCCCTCTCGTCCAGCCGGTGGGTAAACCATGCCATCAAGTCGAACTCGCTTCTCCGTCGAATGCTCCCTCCGGCTCCGCGCCGCCACGGCTGTGGTGGTTGTGCTGCTGACAGTCCTGGCTGCGGTGCCTTCCCAAGCCGGTGGTGGTGCGGAGAACATCTTCCTGGTGGTCAACGCTTCGAGCGCCAGCAGCGTCGCCATCGCCAACGCCTATGTGGAATTGCGAAAGATTCCCGCCATCAACGTCCTCATGCTCCCGTGGGATGGGAGTCGCGATGCGATCCCCATCGCCACGTTCCGCAGCGATCTGCTGCAGCCGATCATGGCGGCAATCGGCAACCGCCGGCTGGCGACGCAGATCGATCAGATTGTCTACTCCAGCGACTTCCCCTGGCGGATCGACTTCGCCGCCGAACTGCCCGCCGAACTGGTGGGGAGGGATAAGTTTCCCTCCGGGTCGCTCACCGGGATGACGATGCTCTATAGCGCGGTCCAATCGGGGGCACCGACCTACCTCGAAGCCGGCAGCAACCGTTACTGGAGGCCACTCGGCGAGGGGGGCGTGCCATCCGAGACGCAGGGTTTCCGGGGTTGGTACGGGTGGGGACCGGCCGGCGAGGTGCTCGAGGCGGGGGGCCCACGCTACGCGCTGTCGACTGTTCTCGGCGTCACCACCGGCCGTGGGAATTCTGCAGCCGAAGTGATCGCCTGCCTCCGGTCGGCGGCACGGGCTGACTTTACCCGCCCCCAGGGCACGATCTACTTTTCCACCACGACGGACGTTCGTTCCACCACGCGCACTCCCGGCTTCGCCGGGGTGATCGCGGAGTTGCACCGGCTGGGGGTGAAGGCCGAGACGCTGCCCGAGGCGTTGCCGGTGCGGAAGAAGGACGTGGCGGGATTGATGACGGGAGTGCCCGACTTCGATTGGGCGAAGAGCGGCAGCAGCATTCTGCCCGGGGCGATCTGCGAAAACCTCACCAGTCTCGGTGGCATCTTCACCCCGTCGGCAGGGCAGACCCCGCTGACAGCCTTCATCCGCTCCGGCGCCTCCGGATCGAGCGGGACGGTGATCGAGCCGTATGCGCTGCAGGAGAAGTTTCCTCATGCGTCGATCCAAGTCCACTATGCCCGGGGCGCTTCGCTGGCCGAGGCCTTCTATCAGTCGGTGCAGGCCCCGTACCAGTTGCTGGTGGTGGGTGATCCGCTCTGCCAGCCGTGGGCCAAGGCACCGGTGGTGGAGGCGACCACATCCCCTGGTGACACGCCTCTGGAGCCTGGGCGGCGACTCTCCGGCATGGTGATGATCCAAGCCACTGGCCGCGTGCCAGAGGGGGAGGAGGTGAATCGATTCGAATTCTTCGTCGACGGCGTGCGAAGCGGTCAGTGCGGCCAGGGGGAATCCCACACCCTCGATACCCGACTGCTGGCCGATGGCCACCACGAGATCCGCGTGGTGGGCATCGAGCCTTCGACAGTAGAGACACAAGGCCGGCTTATCGTCCCCGTGATCTGCGACAACCACGGCCGATCGCTCGAACTGCGGGTCAAACCCCATCGGATCAAGGCGAATGGCAAGGTACGCGTGAGCGTGTGGGGCGAGAACTTGAAGAACACCGCTATCTTCTCCACCGGCCGCGTCCTCGGCAGGGCGACCGGCGCCGACGCAACTGTCGAGTTTCCTGCGGAAGTCCTCGGCATCGGAACGGTCACGATCCATGCCACCGGCCATACCGACGGCGAGAACGCCGGCACCGTCAACGCCACACCAGTCACCATCGAGGTGGTGCCGGCTGATTGACTACCCCGAAAGACATTCCGCTGCGGTGAGCGGGCCTGATCCGCATCCGCGGGCCTGATCCGCATCCGCGGGCCGCAAACCATTTCTCAGGGCAGTCGTAGGTGGTCGGTGCTGTTGAAGAGCCGAAGGACTGGTCCCGGCCATTCCAGCACCGACACCGAGGCGTTGGCAAGCGCCGGGAGATTCGTGAACGGCCGCAGGGCCGCAGCAGCGAGGGTGGGGTTTGAAGGTCCCAGCAAGCTCCCCAGCCCCGCGGTGAGGATCCCGCCGTGGGCCACGATAATCATCGAGGGCACGTTCCTGCGGGAGAGTACCTCAAGCGCCCCACGCCCCCGGGCCGCGAGACCTGAGCGAGACTCCCCGCCAGGAATTTGGTAGTCGGCATCACCACTTTGCCACCGGGAAAACTCTGCGGGGAAACTGCGCGCAAGCTCCGCCCACAGCTGCCCCTGGAAGATACCGGCGTTGAGTTCCTTGAGGTCGTCGGTGAGAAGGACAGGGCGGTCGATGGCGGCCGCGATCGCGGCGGCGGTTTCAGAAGCGCGCATCAGCGGGCTCGACCAGACCTCGGCGCAAGGTTGGTGGGCATGCAGGACACGCGCCCAAGCGGCGACTGCGGCAGCCTGCTGCCGGCCCAGTGCGGAGAGCGGGACATCCTCCTGCCCCTGCACCCGCTCCTCGACGTTGGCGACACTCTGTCCGTGCCGCACGAGGTATTGGATCATGGTTCTGCGTGGAGTTTTTGTGGATCAACTGTCTGCTCGACCGCCCGAGGCGATTGGGCGTGCAGAGCGCCAGAGAATACCGGAGATGTGCCGCCTCGAAAAAGCTCCGGGACGACTTTTTCCGCCGGCACCTAGCGGAGCGGGAGCGCGGTGGGCTGCGAAGCGACATCCGCACGGGTGCCTGCCGGGGCGATGGCGGAGCCTGCCACGGGGAGTGGCCGCGTCACCGGGGCGGCCGGGCGGCCAGAGTGAGCCTGCGAGAGCTGGTCGACGAATCCGCGGGTGGAGCCTTGGAGCACATACACTTCGCTCGAATCCTGCGGCGCCCCGTGGGGACGGACGATGCAGATCACCTCGGCCTTGCCGCCGTGCTGCTTCACCTGATCGATCAGTGCCAGCTCGCCGGCGGAGAGCGTCCCGTCGCCGGCCAACTCAGTGGAGGCCGTGGGCACAGCGCCAGCCCTGTCACGGCGGTCGAACGACACCGCGGGCATCTCCGCGGGCATCGCGGGCACCGCCGCCGCCACGGCATCGGCCACAGCTCCACTGGGATAGGCACTGCGGTACACGAACGCCAGCCCCACCTCGTCGAGTTGCTCGTGGATCGCCGAGAGAGCGGCAAACAGCCCCTCATTATCAGTCGGGTCGGCGGCGTTGCAGACGCCAATCAGCGTGCCATCGGTGGCGAACAGCCCACCCCCACTCCGCCCCTGCACCGGTTGACCGGCCACCTGCACGTTGGGGGGACCAAGATACTTGTCGACCGCGGTGACGCTGCTGTGGTAGATCGTCGGATCCTGGCCACCGTTGCAGCCGACGGTCACCACCGGCTCTCCGGCCGAGGTGAACCGCTCAACGCCGCCGACACGCGCCGGCTCCACGGGGGCGTCGGTAAACACACTCACCAGTGCCAAGTCGCGTTTCAGGTCCCAGGCGATCACCTGACCTGCCAGACCCCGCCCGGCGCCAGGTGCAAAAAGATCGATCTCCACACTCCCCTTCCCCTGCGAGTCGCGGAAGATGTGCCCACAGGTGAGGATCAGCGCCTCTCCTTGCCGGCAATCGATGACCGTTCCGGTGCCCCATGACACGCCGCTGGTGTCCGCCACCCGCAACCGCGCGGTGGCTGCCATCAGCCGGCCCTCGAGTGCGGCTCTCTTTGTTGGATCGAGCGATCGCTGCTGCGGGAGTGCGGCCTGCGGAAGTGGCGTCCGCACCGGCCGGCCGGGTGCTAAATCACGCGTTGGGGGTGAGGCTGGCCCGCTGACAAGCTGGGCCGGGACCGGCGGCGGCAGACGCCCCGACGACTCAAGCGCCAGTGGGCTGGCGGCCTGACTGATGGGGAGCGGAATTCCTGGAATGGCCGCGGCTTCCGCCGACAGCGGCAACCGCGCGACAGGCGCCGGAGGGGAGATAAGTGCCTGTCCGGCAGGCGTGACGGCGGCGGCACGGCTCTTGGCCAGCAGTTTCTCCAACTCGCCACGGGTGGTGGCGCCGTTGATGCGGTCGATCTCCTGCCCCTTCACCAGCAACACGTAGCAAGGCACTCCGGTGACAGCGAAGCGGCGGACCAAGTCTCCCTCTCGATCGACGTCGACACGGCGGACCACCCATCCTGCGGAGGCGATCTCGTCGATCAGCGGAGCCATCGACCGGCACGGACCACACCACGGCGCCGAGAAGTCAAGGAGAACGATATCAGTGGGGGCCAATCCGCCCGGCAATGCGGCGGGGGGAGCCGCCTGCGTGTTCGCCAGACCGCCTCCGGTCACCACCAGGGCCGACATGACCATGATCATGATCAGTGCCGGAACCGGCACGCCGGTCCATGCCTGCAGGCGGGAGCGCACGGTGGCTCGGGAGAACGACGGCATCCGGGGCTCCGTGCTCGAAAGGGAGTGCGGGTTGGGGCCGGCGGGATAGTGCCGCCGCTCCACCGGGGAGGCAAGATCACTTTGCCCTTTCCCAGTCGCCCCGTTCCCGCGAAGTTTCCCCGATTGCGGCCCGGTTCCTACAATTCCCCTTCCCGTCCGCTGCTCCACACACCACCGCCCGCCCACCCCCGCCGTGACCGCATGCCCGCTATGCCCATCCGTCGCATCTTGGTCACCTCCGCACTGCCGTATGCCAACGGACAGATCCACCTCGGCCATCTCGTCGAATACATCCAGACCGACATCTTTGTCCGCTTTCAGAAACTGCGCGGCCAGCAGGCGATCTACCTCTGTGCCGACGACACGCACGGCACGGCGATCATGATCCGCGCCCGATCCGAGGGACGGTCCGAGCGGGAACTGATCGCAGCCATGCGCTCCGACCACCTCGCCGACTTCGCCGGCTTCCAGATTGAGTTCGACCACTACGGAAGCACCGACAGCGACGCCAACCGACGGCTCTGCGCCCGGGTGTGGGATTCGCTGCGGGCGAAGGGGCTCGTGGTCAGCCGCGAGGTTCGGCAACTCTTCGACGCCCAAGCCGGCGTGTTCCTCGCCGATCGCTTTGTCCGCGGCACCTGCCCGCGCTGCCGGGCCCCCGATCAGTATGGCGATGCCTGCGAGAAGTGCACCGCCACCTACAGCCCCGCCGATCTCATCGATCCGGTGAGCACGCTCTCCGGTGCCATCCCGGAGATCCGCTCCGCGGAGCACCTCTTCGTGACGCTCGAGGCGATGCACGGCTTCCTCCAGCAGTGGACTCGAGATTCAGGGGCCCTCGATCCCCGGATATTCAATTACCTCTCCGGCCACTTTCTCGGCGAGCCGCTGCGTGACTGGGACATCTCCCGGCCGGCGCCGTACTTCGGTTTCGAGATCCCTGATGCCCCCGGCCACTACTGGTATGTGTGGTTCGATGCCCCGGTGGGATACATCGCCGCCACTGAGGAATGGTGTGCCATCCACGGCGGGTCACTGGCCGACTGGTGGCAGCGCGGTGGCTCGAACACACCGGCAGCCGAGATCCACCACTTCATCGGCAAGGACATCACCTACTTCCATACGCTCTTCTGGCCGGCGATGCTCGAGGCCGCACAACTCAGCCTACCGACGAAGGTCCGGATCCATGGGTTCCTCACCGTCAACGGCGAGAAGATGTCGAAGAGCCGTGGCACCTTCCTCCTCGCTCGCACCTACCTCGATCACCTCGACCCGGGGGCGTTGCGGTATTACTACGCAGCGAAACTCTCCGGCGACATCGATGACATCGACCTCAGCCTCGAGGACTTCGCCGCCAAGGTGAATTCCGATCTGGTGGGAAAGGTGGTGAATCTCGCCAGCCGGACCGCCCGTTGGCTCGAAGCCAGCGGATTGGCCGAAAACTATCCGGACGACGGCGGGCTGTTCGCCCAGGCGGCCACCGACGGCACTGGGATCGCCGCCGCCTACGAGGCCTGCGATTTTGCCCGGGCGATGCGGCAGGTGATGGCGGCGGCAGACCGGGCCAATGCCTATGTCGACGCCGAGCAACCGTGGAAGCTCGCCAAGGCGGGGCCGGCAGCGGCGGCGAGGCTTCGTGACGTGGCCACCGTGGCCCTGAACCTCTTCCGGCAAATCGTCGTCTACCTGGCGCCAGTCCTTCCCAAACTCGCCGCGCAGGTCGGCGAGCTCGTCGGTGGGCCGATTGGATCGTGGGACGAGTCGCAGCGACCGCTCGTCGGCCTCCCCGTCGGTACCTTTCATTCCCTGGCGCGGAGAGTCGAACCGGCCCACATCGAGGCCCTCATGACAGCCTCGATGCCTGCCTCGCCCCCCCCATCAGCCTCCGCGTCATCCCCCGCCTCCGCGGCCCCCCCCACCTCCTCAGGAGCATCCGAAGTGACCACCGATCCCGCCGAGCCTCTCGCCGCTGAGCCTCTCGCCCCAGAATGCACGATCGATGACTTCGCCAAGGTCGATCTGCGCGTGGCGCGGATCCTCGCTGCGGAGGAGGTGCCGGAGGCAAAGAAACTCCTCAAAATCACTGTCAGCCTCGGCGGTGAGGAGCGCCGGACAGTGTTCGCCGGCATCAAGGGCTTCCATGAGCCCGCGGCGCTGGTTGGCCGGCTGGTGGTTGTGGTGGCGAACCTCGCCCCCAGGCAGATGAGGTTTGGCTTGAGCGAGGGGATGATTGTCGCCGCCAGCGGTGCGGGGGCCACAGGTGTCTATCTGCTCTCTCCCGACTCAGGGGCCCTCCCCGGCATGCGGCTGCATTGATTCCCAAGCCCAGCCCGGCGTCACCTCGAGACACCGGGTACGATTCGGTGAGGGCAGATGGGGCAGGCCTGCGCCATCCCCTCGATAAGGGTATTCGGCATCCGCTCCACGGGAGTCCACCATGGGCCAACGCACGATTCTCCTCCCCACTGACTTTTCCCACGCCAGCGACGCCGCCCTCCCCCACGCCGAGGCACTCGCCCGGCAGACCGGTGCCCGGCTCCTCATCGTCCACGTCGAGGAGCCGCCGCTGGCCTACGGAGGGGGTGAGCTCTATTACGGGATCCCTGAGCCCGACACGGCACGGATCGCAACGATGCTCGAGGGAGTGAAGCCGTCAGACCCGCAGGTGGCCTTCACACACCGCTTGGCAATGGGTGACCCGGCTGCCGAGGTCTGCCGGATTGCCGCCGAAGAGGGCGCAGAGATGATCGTGCTGGGCACCCACGGCCGCAGCGGCATGTTTCGTTTGCTGATGGGAAGCGTGGCCGAGTCGATCCTCCGCCGCTCCCCCTGCCCTGTCTTGGTCTACCGTGAGCCCGGCAAGGCGGTGGCCGCACAGCCGACTGCGCCCCGTGCCTGAACCCCCCACCCCGCGGGCCGCCAGTGTCCAGCGATTCTAGCCCCCCAGCCCCCACGCCAGCGCTCGGCAGCCCGGGGGGACTGCGCGACCTGCTGACTCGACGCTCCCGCGTCCGTGCCACGCTTCGCGAACTCTTCGACAGCCGGGGCTTTGTGGAGGTCGACACCCCCGTCCTCTCCGCGGAGGTCCTGCCTGAAGCGCACATCGATCCCATCCCCGTGGCGGTTGATGGCCCCACCCATCCGGTGCACTGGCTCCAGGCCAGCCCAGAGGCACTCATGAAGCGGCTGCTCTCTGCCGGTTCTGGAGCGATCTACCAATTCGCCAGATCGTTCCGCGCCGGCGAGCGCGGCCCACGGCATGACGTCGAGTTTGTGCTCCTTGAGTGGTATGCCCCCGGCGCCACCCTCGACACGACGGCCCGGCTCCTCGAATCACTCTGTGCCATCACCCTGGGCACCAGCGGCATCGAGCGCATCGATTGCAGTCAGGCCTTTACCGACCACGCTGGCGTCGACCTCCTCACCGCTGGGATCAACGACTGGCGGGCCGCCGGCCAGCGTCTTGGTGTCGCCGCGGCCCATGGGCATGCCGATTCCATCGATAGCTGGTTTGAGTTAGTGCTCTCGGAGGTCGTGAGCCCGAGGCTGGGTCGCGGCAGGCCGACGATGCTTGAGGCCTGGCCCGCGTCCCAGGCGGCCTTCGCCCGGCTCGATCCAGCCGACGCGCGCTGTGCTCGTCGCTTCGAACTGTTTGTCGAGGGCGTCGAATTGGCCAACGGCTGGGAGGAGGAGACAGGCCGCAGGCCACTCGCTGAGCGGATCGCGGTAGCAAACGCCGTTCGAGCGGCCGACGGGCGGCCAGTTCTGCCGGTGCCACAGAAGCTCCTCGCCGCCCACGGCCCGTCGATGCCGCAAGGAGTCGGAGCGGCGCTGGGATTCGACCGGCTGGTGATGCTCGCTACTGGGGCCGACACCATCGACGCTGCCCGCCCGTTTGGCTCCGACAGCGACCGCCCGTAGCCGGCTGGGGATACACCGTCTGAACGACCGCCAGAGGGGCGCGAGTGTGCAGCAGTTGAGAAAACAGCAGGTTCCTCGACTGGGAAAAAGTCAGCGCTGACTTTTTCCCTGGGGCCGTGAGCAGGCTCAGGCCCTCACCCTTCCTGGTCGAACGCCAACCCAGCCACGGTCCAGGTGTCAAACTGCCGCGTCCCCCGGGTCACCGCCTTCGACCTCATCAGCAGGCGCAAGCGGACAGGCTTCATCCCTTCGGCGCACGGCCCGAGACTGACATGGACCACCCACGCGGCTGGCATGACGTATTCAGGCCCGCTGCAGTGGGCCTCGATCGGGGCGCCAGTGGCACACTTCCGCATCGCTTCCACCACCTCCATTTTCGCAAACTGTCCTTCGACCTGACTGGGGGCATCGGGCATGGTGAAGCCGCGCGAACCCGCCCCAGGACTCGGCGGAATCACCATCGGCAGACACGACTTCGCCGCATCACCGAGGCGATCCTCAAGCACCGTCTCCACCCACAGCCGGGCCGCCGCAACCGCCCGATCGCTAGAGATCCACCTGTGAACGAGGTGCGTTGTCACTGCCTGCGCCCCGAATCCGATCGCCAGTGCCAGACCGGCAAGCACCCACCAGCGGCCCAGTTTACGGTCCCCTGGAAGCCGGACGCTCTCGGGATCGGAGTCATTTTCCGCCCCTGCCACATCACGCAGCGCCACCACCGCCAGTCCGATTGCCAGCAACGGCACCGTCCAAAATAGCGGACTGGCAAGCGCCACTGCCGACACAGCTCCCGCCGCAGCGGCAAGGATCGCCAGTGCGCTGACCGGGCGGTAGCCAGTCACCTCGCCGTTGGTACCGCTGTCGCGATGGGATGAATCAGTTTGCATTCACGCGCAGGGCAGGTTCCTGCTCCAGTTTGAGCCGCCGGTCTGCGTAGCGGAGAATGAAGTCGCCCTCTTTGTCGAAAACCACGGCACTCTCCGGCGGATAGGCAAAAGGACCGTTCGACGTCGACCAGCGGACCCATGAAAGCCATTTGCGGTCGGGCGCCAAGCCGAAGAACATCCGGTTTTCTGGAGTCGGCTGCACCAGCGTCCGCGGTACGGCGGCGGTGTGGAGCGATGCGGCAGCGAAACAGACCATCACCCATCCGGCGATCGCGGCCACCAGCGGAGCGCCGACCAGTTCCACCTGACGGAGGAATTTGACCTTCGTCCGCGACACCATGTCGGTAGCCAACCGCATCAGCAGCAGCGTGACGGCGAAGATCCCCCACAGAGTGAGAAAGTCGATGAGGTAGGTGTAACTCGGCATCGATGCTTCCACCTTCGCCGCCACCCATCCATACCAAGCGGTGGCAAAGGTCGCCGCGGCCACGATGTTGAGAAGCATCACCAACCCGCTCCACAACCCTTCACGGGCGAGGACGAGCGCGACAGACAGGAAGACGACTACCAGCAGAAGCGTGACGATCATGGTGGGCGATTGTTCCCTGTTCTATGCTCTGGCCCGGCGATGATCAGCCGGTCTTGGCCGCGAAGATCCGTTGCATCTCGTCCATCCCCGTCACTCCCTCAAGCACCAGCCGCATCCCCTCGTCACGGACCGGCTTCATGCCGTCCTTGCTGGCAGCCTGACGGAGCACCTGGACATCGGCCTTCTTGGCGATGTACTTCCGCAGTGTCTCGCCCGAGGCCAGTTCGAAGATCGCGGTCCGGCCGAAGTAGGCGCTGCCGGCGCAGATCCGGCAGCCGGTCTCGCCGGGGCGGCTGAGGTGCGGCAACTCCTCCTTCGTCTTCTTGAATCTGGCGAGCATCTCCGGCGGCGGCTCAAACTGCTCCCGGCACTTGGGGCAGAGTTTCCGCACCAACCGCTGGGAGAGCGATCCGAGCAACGTCCGGGCGAGCAGTTCCGGCGGCAGGCCGACTCCGAGCAACTTGGTGATCGCATCGATCGAGTCGGATGCCTTCAGGCTGAGGATCACGAGCTTGCTATCGTCGGCGTGCTTGGCGAGTTCGAGGAGCAAGTCCTTGTCACGCAGATCGCGGGTCACGAATCCCGCTGGATACTCCCGCATCGCCTGCTCAAGCGCCGCCACAGGGGTG
This sequence comes from Planctomycetota bacterium, assembly GCA_003669605.1. Classification (GTDB taxonomy): domain Bacteria; phylum Planctomycetota; class Planctomycetia; order Pirellulales; family UBA1268; genus QWOP01. The sequence goes on along the minus strand of QWOP01000039.1, from coordinate 12,845 downwards.
ATGTTGGCCCGCGCGTCATAGCGGACCGGCTTGACGTTCTGGATCTCGCGTGACGGCGTCGCGGCGTCCTCGATCGAGACAAAATCACGGAGCAGGCGGTCGGCAGAGGTCACCACAACGTCGAAGGTTGTGGAGAGGCCTGAGCCGGACGGTGACGACAGCACCATGAGCCCCTTCTCGAGGGACAGCAGTCGTGCCACCGTGTCAGCGATCGGCTTTGACATCCCCAGATCGGTCGTCGTTTTGAACATCACTGCCGGCGATTCGATCTGCACGAGCACCTGCTCGCCGGTCGGTGCCGACTGAACCATCAACTTGCAATTGCGGAGTTTGCCCTCGGCTTGGATGGCGAACGATCCAGCCATTCTCCCGCGCCGCTCCTTGGGCTCGAGTCCGCAGAGCGTCTTCAGGGTCACGAGCGTCGCGTCGGCGACGTGCCGTTCCAGCGGCGGTTCGTCGGCCCACACCTCGGCGCGGCGCTTCGAGCCGCCCGACTTCTGCATCCGCCGCGGCATCCAGACGCCGTCCACCTCGTGGCGGACGTTGACGCTCTCGGGAGTCCACTCCATCAGGACCGTCGCCGCCCGAGAACTGACCGCCAACTGCAACAGTTTTTTTGCCTCCTCGGCCCCCTCGGTGGCCGCGGCCCGCTCGAGGCGGCTGGTGTTGTCGTCGGCCGACTTGCCGCCGATCGCCAGGAGAGCAACGGTGGGAAGAACGTTGACGGGCTCGACCTCGGTCTCCATCTTGACGCCGAAACGGCTGAGAAAACCGGCCAGCAGGCGGCGCATGTGACCAAGTGTCAGCACCTTCTCCGACTTGCCGACCGCTTTGTTGTGCTGTGCGGCATAGACCAAGGCTGGCACCAGCCACGCCAGCGCCATCAGCACCTGTCCGACGATCGATGACGGGATCACCCATGCCAGCAGCGCAGCCACCACGAAGGGGAATGACACCAGCGCCCCCCAGAGGTTGGGGCGGTTGTTGAGCTTGGCCGAATCGAGGGTCACCCAGTCACTGGTGAACGCCCAGCCCACCACCTGCAGCCACCAGCAGACAAGGGGGATCACCCACAGGCCGCCGGCGGGGGGGCGGGTCGTCCACTGTGGATCGGGAACCGGCCACGCTTGGGCGAACGCCGGCGCGGCTTGCACCACCGACCAGACCACCGCGATCGCCAGCAGAGCGGGCGTTGCCATCATCCGTCGTCGCATCACGTCACTCCGATGCCCTTGAGCGCCATCATCAGCGCCTCGCGGTTGGGGGCGATCTCCAGCGCGTCGTTACGGTCGATGAGCCCCTGATCGATGAGGCTCTTGAGGCTCATCGTAAAATCCTGCATTCCGTCCCGGTGCGACTTCTTGATGTGGTCGGCGAGCAGATGATCCTGCTCTTCAAGCACGTATTTCCGCACCAGAACGTCGAAAAACATCACCTCGCAGATCGGTACCCGACTGACCCCCTCCCGGATCGAACGCAGCAACTTCTGGGCGATGATCCCCTTCATATTGAAGGCGATGGCGCTGCGGATCGAGGGATGTTCCTCTTGGGGAAAGAGGTCGAGGATTCGGCCGATGCAACTCGAGGCGCTGGCTGCGTGGATCGTGCCAAACACGAGATGCCCCGTCTCGGCGGCATGGATCGCGGTCTTGAACGTCTCCACGTCACGCAACTCGCCAACGAGGATGATGTCGGGATCCTCGCGGACGGCATGCTTCATGCCAATCTCGAAGTTCTTGACGTCGGTGCCGATCTCCCGCTGGTTGATCAGGCACTTGTCCTCGGTAAACACAAACTCGATCGGATCTTCGAGGGTCAGGATGTGCTTGCGGTAATTTTGGTTCACGTAGTTGAGCATCGACCCGATCGTCGTGCTCTTGCCCGATCCGGTGACGCCGGCCAACAGCACCATCCCCTGATCCAGGACACACATCCTCTCCAGGCTCGGCGGCAGGAAGAGCCCCTTGAAATCAGGGATCTTGTTGTTGACCCGCCGGGCCACCATCCCCAGCGACCCTTGCTGGTAGAGAAGATTGACGCGAAACCGCCACTTGATGTCGTCAACGACACAGGTGTGGGCGAAATCGCATCCGCCATCGTTGTCGAGAATTCGCTTCTGCCGGTCATCGAGCATCGCGATGCACAGCCGCTGCATGGCTTCGTCGTCGAGACGGTCGTGTTTGAGGGGCTGGAGCGAGCCCTTGACGCGCATGAACGGGGGCTGGCCGACCTTGAGGTGCAGGTCGCTCCCCTGCAACCGCACCAGCGCCTCGAACAGCCGGTCGATTTCCAGCCGCTGCTTCTTCGCCAGACCGCGGGTTTGCGTCGGCGGGGCTGGTTCCGCGGGGGTGGTCTCGGTCGTGGCCATAGTTGCTTGTGCTCGCTTTGAGCCGGTGGCGTGCTAGTGCGGTATCAAAACCCCGAGAACCTGCGGCGGCGAAGCGTCCGGCTTGGGCCGGCGTTCTCAGCCGCCGTAGTCACCCGACCGGTGGACGGACCGGAATCCCCCGGAGGAGGAACAGTTCCTTCACCTCCCGGATCGTACACTCCCCGAAGTGGAAGATGCCAGCGGCGAGCGCCGCATCGGCCCCGCCGAGCACGATCGCGTCGGCGAGGTGCTCCGCCCGCCCCGCCCCGCCGCTGGCGACCACTGGGATCCCCACCGCCCGGCTGACCGCAGCGGTGATCTCCAAATCATACCCGTCGCGGGTGCCATCGCGGTCCATGCAGGTCAGCACGATCTCGCCAGCCCCCATCCTCTCTACCTGACGGGCCCAGGCCACCGCTTCCAGCCCCGTCGGGATGCGGCCGCCGCTGACGAACACCTCCCACATCTCCCGACCGTCGCGAACGACCCGCTTGGGGTCGATATTGACGACGGTGGCACAGCTCCCCAACCGGTCCGCCACCTGCGACACCAGTTCCGGCGTCCGCACTGCGGCCGAGTTGATGCTCACCTTCTCGGCGCCGGCCTGGATCAACTGGCAGGCGTCCTCGAGCGTGCGGATGCCTCCGCCGACGGTGAAGGGCATGAAAATCGTCTCCGATACCCGGCGGACGACGTCGAGCATGATCGCCCGCCCCTCATGGCTGGCGGTGATGTCGAGAAACACCAATTCATCGGCCCCTTCGGCCTCATACCGGGCCGCCACGGCGACCGGATCACCGGCATCAACCAGATCGAGAAACCGGGTCCCCTTGACGACCCGTCCCTTCTCAACGTCGAGGCAAGGAATGATCCGCTTGGCAAGCATCGTCAGGCTCCTGCGGCCCCGCCGATCCGTCCCTCATCGGGACTGGAGGCGGTGGCGTAGAGCCGGCGCGGGATGCGACCGGCAAGGGATGCTTGGCGGCCTGCAAAACACGCTGCCCGCATCGCGGCGGCCATCCGCAGCGGGTCGACGGCGTGGGCGATGGCAGTGTTGAGGAGCACGCCATCGACGCCGAGTTCCATCGCCTCGGCGACGTCGCTGGCAGTCCCCACTCCCGCATCGACGATCACCGGATACCCAGGATCATTCTCCTTCAGGTATTCCATGCAGATTCGCAACGCGTTGGGGTTGAGAATTCCCTGGCCGGATCCGATCGGACTGCCGGCGGGCATCACGCTGGCGGCTCCGGCTTCTTTGAGGCGGCGGGCCATGACCGGATCGTCGCTGGTGTAGACGAGGACCGTGAAACCATCGGCCACCAGCCGGGCTGTGGCGTCGAGCGTGCCGATCGGATCGGGGAGGAGGGTCCGGGAGTCGCCGAGGACTTCCAACTTCACCCATTCCGATCCCCTGTTCCCGAGGTCGCGGAGCAGTTCCCGTCCCAGCCGGGCAACGCGGACAGCCTCGTCCGCGGTGAAACAACCGGCGGTGTTGGGAAGAATCGTGTAGCGCGCGGGATCGAGATGGTCGAGGATGTTTTCCCCTGCGGTGTTCACCAGTCGCTCGCGGCGGACCGCCACCGTCACGCAATCGGTCCCCGAAGCCTCGAGGCAACGGGCCATCTCGGCATAGGAGCGATACTTGCCGGTGCCCACCACGAGGCGGCTCTGGAGGGTGATCCCACCGACGGTGAGCGGGTCGGCGGGGGATGGATTCGGCGACGCTGGCGGGGGATTGGGCATCGTTGTCAACGGCATCGGTTCTGTTCGTTGCGGGGCCAAGCGAAGGCTTACGGGCCAAGCGAAGGCTTACGGGCCAAGCGAAGGCTTAAGGGCCAAGCGAAGGCTCGGGAGGATCGCACTTCCGGACGCGGCTCGAGCCACGGCGGCCTGCTGGCGACGGTTCGAGCCGGGGTGAGCGGCAACCCCCGCCAGCACCGCGGCTTCGCCCGCCCAAGGGGCGCTCAACCGCCGCCGACGAGGGTCACGATCTCGATCCGATCTCCGTCGTGAAGCATACACGCCGCCAACTCGCGGCGGGGCACGATCCGCTCGTTGACCTCCACGGCCAGTGGCCGACCTGCCAACCCCACCGCCGCGACAAGATCGAGCGCTGACGCCCCCGCGGGAATCTCCCGGGGTGCGCCATTGACGCTCACCACCGCTGGCGGCGGCGGCACAGTGGTGTCGATGTTTCGTTCGGGCATGAAATCTCCGCCGTGGCGAGAGCCGTCGTCACTTGGCCAGAACCGTCGTCACTTGGCCAGAACCGTCGTCACTTGGCCGGAGCGGGGGGATCCTGGAGGAGCGAGATGCGGAACTTGCCCAGGTTGTGGGTGCCGTCGGCGAACTGCTGGTCGATGGTGAACAGGAGAACGCTTCCCGCGGGCAGGACCACATCAGGAGCCAACTCAAACATCACGGAGTGGTCCTTGCCCACCTCCGGGGAGATTGCCCAGCCAGATTCAGGGTTGTCGTCGAGGGTGGCGGCGGCCTCATAGCCCCCCTGCTCGAAATCGGCCTTGGCGGTCGCGAACTTGACGGCATTGGGAGCGTCGGCGGCCCCCGGGGCACCGGAATTGAGCGCGAACCGGCTGACGACCAGATTCCCGTTGCCCGCGCGGCCCGGCCCCATCGCCGGCAGGCTGGGATCGGCAAGGGCGTCGAGCTTCACGGCCTTGACCGCACCCCCTGCCGGCACCACGGCCTTGAGCGTGTAGCTGTCCTTGGCGAGGTTGCCTGTCACCACCACCACGCCGTCGGCGGCGATCGCGGCAGTCGCTCCAGCGGAACTGGCGAATTCACTCGGCACCAGCGCCACGAGCACCGGCACGGCCGGGGCGGGGGGGGGTGGCAGCGGTACCAACTGCGGCTCGGGCACCGGCACGATCCGGCCGCCGGTATGGCTGCCGACGAACATCGTCTTCCCATCTGGCGCCACCGCCAGGCACCACACACTCGACTTCGCCACCCCCTCAGGATGGGCCGGGCCAAACTGCTCGGCCTTCGTCGCCACATCCCAAAACTTCACAGCACCGTCGAGGCTCGCGGTCGCCAAGCGGGTGTTGTCGGGGGTGAAGGCGATGCTCGTCACCCAATCCTTGTGACCGGCAAGCGTGCCATGTTCCTTGGAGTCGGCCGTGTTCCAGATCTTCACCAACCGGTCGGCCCCGGCGGTGGCGAGTTTCGAGCCGTCGGGGGAATAGGCCACAGCCCACAGCGAGTCGCCGTGCCCTTCGAGTTTGCCCTTCTCAGTGCCGCCGGCGACGTCCCACAACTTGACGATCTTGTCGCCGCCGCCAGTGGCGAGGGTGGCTCCGTCGGGAGAGAAGGCGATGCTCGTCACCGGCCCGCCGTGGGCGGCGATCGTGCGGACTTCGTTGTTGTTGGCGGTGTCCCAGACGACCACCGTGCCATCCTCCCCCGCCGTGGCCAGTTTGGTGCCATCGGGGGAGAAGTCGAGCGAACGCACCCAGCCCTTGTGTTTCTTGAGATCGGCCTTGAGGGCCCGGCCCGGGAGGTCCCAGAGCTTCACCAGCCCGTCGTAGCCGGCCGTGGCGGCGAGCTTCCCGTCTCCGGAGGCCTTGATGGCCCACACGGCGGTGGGATGGCCAGCCAGTTCGCCGGCCCGATTGCCATCGGACGGATTCCAGATCGTCGCATCACCGGGACGGTAGAGGAGGCTTTCGCCGCCGGAGGTGAGGAGCTGGCCACCGTCATTGGTGTAGTCGGCGGCGATCACCCAGCGGGTGAGGGCAGCGAGATTCGCCGCCGGAGCGGGGGGGACTGCGTCTTGAGCGCGAGCCGCGGACAACCCCGCCAGTCCGAGCAATCCCGCACACAGCGACAACGCCCACAGCGCGGCACACGGGAGAAGGGAGGGACGGCAGCGAATCATGGATCGGCTCCTCTGTCTGGATACTCAAAGTGGCTGAACGTGCAGTCACCGGCGACGGGTCGTGACGGGGGCCGGCAGCGCCCTTCCACCCCCCCACGCCATCGCGGTGAAGAGTATAGTTTGCCAGCCCCCCCCAATTCCAACCGCGCCCGGGAAGGATACCCCCGGGTTGCTCTTCTTCAGTTTCCCCGCAAAGGATGCCTCGCGCCATGGCCGCCTCCGACCGCTCGAAGTCCAAAGTTCCGTCCAAAACCACAGGCCAGGGACCCGCCGGCAGAGGGAAGGCCAAGGGGGGAAAACAACGCGACTGTGTGCTCGTGGCCAGCGGCGACCTCCGTGAGGAGGCCAATCGGGCCTGCTGGCCGGCGCAAAAGCAGATGGAGGCCGAGTTGGCGAAAGCCTTCGCCGCCGCCGGTTGCAACCTCGTCCGTGGCCACTCCCCGTCGAAATCCCGCGGCCACGGCTTTATCGCCAGCGCCCGCGAGGGGCTCGACGCCTTCGCCGCCATCGATCCCCAGGCGCCGCTTGTGGTCGCCGAGGCGGTGTGGCAGTACTCCAACCACGTTCTGCCGGGATTGTGCACGCACGCCGGTCCGATCCTCACCGTCGCCAATTGGTCGGGGCAGTGGCCGGGGCTGGTGGGAATGCTCAATCTCAATGGCTCGCTCACCAAGGCCGGTGTCCCCTACGCCACCCTGTGGGCCGACGACTTCTCTGCCCCGAGTTTCCAGCGGCATCTGCAGTCTTGGCTCGAGACGGGGAAAGTGGACCACGACACCAGTCATGTCGTGCCGCTGGCAAAGGTGACGCTGCCGGCGAAGCTCGCGCACGTAGGGGCTGCCATCGCCTCCGACCTGCGGAAGCGCAAGGCGCTGATGGGTGTCTTCGACGAGGGCTGCATGGGGATGTACAACGCCATCATCCCCGACCGTCTCCTCCATGCCACGGGGGTCTTCAAGGAGCGACTCAGCCAAAGCGCTCTGTACCACGAGACGATGCAGGTCTCCGAGGCCGAGGCCCGCGAGGTGCTTCGCTGGCTGGAGAATGCCGGCATGACCTTCCATTTCGGCAAGGACGAGGCCACCCATCTGACTCGCGCGCAGGTGCTCATGCAGTGCCGGATGTACGTCGCGACGCTGCGGATCGCGGATCGCTTCGGCTGCGATCTGGTCGGCATCCAGTACCAACAGGGTCTCAAGGACCTGCTCCCGGCGAGTGATCTGGTGGAAGGGATGCTCAACGATTCGAAACGCCCTCCGGTCTGCGCGGTGGGATCGACCAAGCCGATCTTCAAAGGCAAACCGCTGACGCACTTCAACGAGGTCGATGAGTGCGCCGGTCTCGACGGTCTGCTGACGTCGCGCGTCCATGAGGCGCTCGGTGAACCGACCGAGAACACGCTCCACGACATCCGCTGGGGCGACTGGGATCAGTCGCACTCCACCGATCAGTGGGTGTGGGTGTTCGAGATCTCGGGGGGGGCCCCGCCGGCACATTTCATCGGGGGCTGGAAGGGGGCCGAAGGGCACCGCCAACCGCCGATGTACTTCCGGCTCGGCGGCTCGACGCTCGCCGGCGTCAGCAAGCCCGGCGAGATCGTCTGGAGCCGGATCTGGGTCGATGGCACTGGCGCCACCGAGAAGTTGTGCATGGACATCGGCCGCGCGGGGGTCGTGAGGCTCCCCGAGGAGGAGACACGGCGGCGGCTGGAGTCGACGACCAAGCAGTGGCCGATCATGCATGCAGTGACGTACGGAGTCTCCCGCGACCAGATGATGGCCCGCCACAAGGCCAATCATGTCCAGGTGGCCTACGCCACAGACGCCGCCGCGGCCGACCGCTGCGCCTTGGCGAAAGCGGCGGCCGCTCGAGACCTCGGAATTGAGGTCCATTTCTGCGGCACGCGGGCTGCTGGCGGGGCGGCGAGCAGTCGCTGGGACGCCTAAGGCGCATCGTTTTCAAAAGACGGGCAGGATCCACGCCCCGCCTGCCGCTCTCGCAGTCAACGTGACCCCAGCGATCTTCACCGTGGGATTGTCGAGGCGATGGACCTGCACCTCGCCGGCTGATACCGAGTAGAGGAAGTCGCCGATCCGCACCCCGCGTTCGACGGCGCTTTCGTGGCTGATCTCGCCGAGGAGCGTGAATGCACCGTCGGCGGCTAGATCGACCCGGAAGACCACCAATCCAGTGCTGTTGCTCCACCAATCCCCCTGCTGCACCGGGAGGGTGAGGATCCCCTGCTCCGGGAACCAGGCCAGCGCGTGATGATCCCACAGTGCACTCGACCACGACTGCCAGCCATCCCCGGCAAACGTGTAGGTCGACACCCGCCGCGGGCTGGCCGGATTGCCGACATCGAACACCGAGAGTTGCAGGCCCTGGACGCGGCCGGTGGCCGGATCGACGTCGCGGCCGATGCCGAGGAGATGGGTGGCATCGAGGGGCTGGAGGTAGGAGGAGTACCCGGGGACCTTCAGCTCACCCACCACCTGCGGACGGGTGGGGTCGGCCAAGTCGATGACAAACAGCGGGTCAACCAGCCGGAACGTACTCACGTAGGCGACGTCACCAACGAACCGGCTGGAGTAGATCCGCTCCCCAGGAGCGAGATTCTTGACGGCCCCAACGGTGACGAGGTTGCCACCGGTCTCCCCGAGCACGAACACGCCGCTGGAGGAATTGGTGGCGTTCCAGTCTCCGCCGCTGCCCCAGTTGGTAGTCGCCACCCGGAGGAGCCCGTCGTACTCATCGAGCGAGAATTGATCGAGGGTCATCCCGGGCACCGCGCCCATCGACACCAGCGGCACTCCTTCAACATCAAGAGCGAAGTGGTAGATGTTCGTCGTCAGCCCGTTGTCCCGCGAGTCCCACCAACTACCCCAGTTCGTGGCCGAGACATAGAGGCCCGTCGTCGAGGCGTAGACGGTCCCCGAGACCCCGGCCACGCTTGTCAACGATTCCGGCCCCGCCGTGTCGTCGGTGATATCGAACTCGACGACCGCGAGCATGGTGGCCGACTGAGATTTGACGGGAACGTAGGTATGGTCGACGGTGGCGAGGGAGCCGGAGGAGGTCTCACCAGAGGCTGCGGTGACGGTGTAGGTCGGCAGGGCATGGTCGGTCCACGCCTTTTCGAGCCGGGCCCGGTAGGCCGCCGCGTCCTCGTAGACATACTGCTGCCCACCGGCAGGCCAGATCAGCTCGATCGGGGGGAGGATCGTCGTGACTATTCCATCGGCATCGGTGAAACTCACCGGGTCGGCGGTGAACGGCGGGGTCGGATTGCCGTCGGTGCCCCCCACTGGCAGCAGCGCCGGCGCGGGGATGTCGAGGTTGTCCTGGGCGACGACGAACACGCGGCCATCGATCTCGCGGGCGTCGACGAGCCAGCCGTCGAGGACCGTCTTCTCAAGCACCTGCGGATGGAATCCATCCGTGACGTCAATCACAGTCACGATCACCTGCGATTGCCACTGCCCGCCCCCCCACCATCCAAACCTCCCGATCGAGGGCTGCGTCCCGCCGTCGGTGGCGGAAGTCGTCCAGCGGTTGTCCTGCGAGATGACTGTCAACCGGCTGCCGCTGAGGAACAGCGACCGCTCGTCGCCGTCGACCGCGATGTGGCTCGCGAGTGCGAGTGCGTCGGCGGGCCAGGCACTGACGATGTCGACCCCATCACCGGCCAGCAGGTAGAGCGCTCGGCCGTCGGTCTTGACGATGTCGCCCTCTTCGACCCCAGCGACCTGATTGTTGGTCCCGGAGAAGTCGGTCGGTGCCGACGTCGGGACAATGCCATCCTGGCGGGACATATACGCAATCGGCCACCACGAGACCGTCTGGCCGAGTTGCCCTCCCCACTGTGCCATGGCGGCGTCGATGTACCAGTTCTTCAGCTGTTCGTCGCTGGTCACCGTGCGGAGCGGGTTGGTGCTCTCGTTGCCGATCAGCGTCTCGCCGCGGTCGAGCCGCGCGCTGTCGGTGCCCTGGATCCCGTAGAGACGGTCGATCCCGGCCCCGCCCACCAGCCTGTTCTTCCCGGCGCCGCCGCGGATGGTGTCGGCCCCTGAGTTGCCGTAGAGGTCGTCGTTGCCTCCGCCCCCCACCAGCGAGTCGTCCCCGACCCCCCCCTCGATCGTGTCACCGCCATCACCGCCGTTGAGCACGTCCTTCCCAGGACCACCTTCGATATGGTCGGCGGCATTGCCCCCTTGAATGATGTCGTTGCCCTGTCCACCGACCAGCCAGGTGCGGATCTTTGTGTTGCCGGGGAGGTCGATGGTGATCGTGTCGTCGCCGCGGCCACCGAAGACCTGGATCACGCGCACCGCCGACTCGCGGCGGGTGCCGACCACCGTCCCGTTGACAACGGCCCGGATTCGCGAGGCATCAATCGGATCACGGTCGACGATGATCGTGTCATCGAAGTGCCCGTGGACATGGTCTCCGGTGATCCGCCACACAGCGGTGGCCACATCCGCCGCCATCGGCTGCCGGGCCTCCAGCCGCTCGAAAGAAGGAAGGGGTCGGGCGGCTCGGTCACGCTGCAGAGAACGGCGCCGACGGCTGGGGCTGGGCATGGGCTTCCTTCGCACGGATTGGCAAACTGCGACGGGAGACCGAATGCCCCCTGCCTGCCGCTCCTAATAGGCTAGTGAATGCCTCCGACCACCGCAATATTCGTGGCCGACACGAGCGACTCAGCGCTCAATCGCCTTTCACCAGTTCGCCGCCCCTCTCCAGCCCTTCGGCCCCTCCCCCTGCCGCGGTATCATCCGGCACGCCCCTCTGGCCTGCTGATCGGCGGGCCAGAGGGGCCGCGAGAGCTCCCATCGAAGCGCGGATCTGGCTGCGCTCCATCGCTGCACGTAAAAGACTTCCCCTTCGGCACTTCGAGGCACCTCTCCATGGATCCCATGCGCAACTCCGCCGGATCGACCAGCGGCTTTCTCGGCATCGATGCCGGCACGCAGGGCCTGTCGGTGATCTTCACCGACCACCACTTGAAGATCCTCGGCAGCGGCGGGGCAGGCTACGAGATGGTGCCTGGGCTGTTGCCAGAGTGCTACGAACAAATCCCCGGCGATTGGGAGCGGGCCCTTGGCCTTGCCATGGCAGCCCTCCGCAAGGATCTCGCCGCCCAGGGGATCCCGCTTGCCGTCGCGGCGATCGGCATCTCCGGGCAGATGCACGGCGAGGTGCTGGCTGATGCCTCTGGTGAATCCCTCGGCCCAGCGCGGCTGTGGTGCGACGGCCGCAATGAGACGGAAGCAGCGGAGCTCACCGAGCGACTCGGCGTCAAGATGCCCAAGCGGATCACCTCCGCACGCTTTTTGTGGACGATCCGTCACCGCCCCGATCTGGCCCGCCGCACCGCCCACCTCACCACCCCGGCCGGCTGGATCGCGAAGCGGCTGACGGGTCAGTGGCGGCTCGGCATCGGCGACGCCGCCGGGATGTTTCCGATTGACCAGGCGACTCTCGATTACGACCAAACACGTCTGGCCGACTACGACCGCCTCGTCGCCATCCAACCTGGCGGGCCCTTCCCGCCTTTGGCCGATCTGCTGCCGCGGGTCGCGAAAGCCGGTGAGGATGGGGGCGCGCTCGACTCCCACGGTGCCGCCCTCCTTGGATTGCCTGTGGGCACGCCTCTTGCACCAGCCGAGGGAGATCAGCCGGCGGCACTGGCCGGGTCATTGATCGGCACAGCAGGACAGGTGTCGATGAGCTTCGGCACCAGTGTCGTCGCCAACTCCGTTGGCGACCGGGCCTTCCAGGGGATCTCCCGCGCGGTCGACCACTTCTGCGCCCCTGACGGCAAGCCGATCAACATGGTCTGGATCCGCAACGGCACCACGCCGATGAACACCGTCGTCGGCATGTTCGGCCTCGCCGGCGCCGGCACTGGGAGCCACGCCTTTGAAACGCTCATGCCGCTGGTGCTGGCCGCGCCGGACGACTGCGGCGGGTTGCTGGCCCTCCCCTTCATGGATGACGAGCCGGGGCTCGGCGTGCAGCGCGGCGGCACGGCACTCGTGATGGGGCTTTCCGATCGCAATGCCACGCCGGGCAACGTCGCCCGGGCGATGCTCTTGGCGACGATCTTCAATCTCCGTCACGGCAGTGACTTACTCGCAGCGCAGGGCTATCCGCGGACGGAGATCATTCTTTCTGGAGGACTCACCAAAACCCCCGCACTCGGCCAGATCATCGCCGACGCCTTCCACACGCCGGTGACGATTCTCTCTGGCGCTGCCGAGGGGAGCGCCTGGGGCGCGGCGCTTTTAGCCGCCTACCGGGCCGCCGTCCTCGCCGGCGACAGCCGCGACTGGGCGACCTTCCTTGACAGCCATCACTCGGGGCAGCCGACCCGCTTCCTCCCCCGGCCGGCGGCGGTCAAGACGCTCGCCGCCGTCCACTCCCGCCACCAAAAGCTCCTCGCCGCGCAAGCCGCGCTCGACGCCGCGGCGGGGTGAGGCTTCGGGGCGGGGTGAGGCTTCGGGGCGGGGTGAGGCTTCGGGGCGGGGTGAGGCTTCGGGGCGGGGTGAGGCTTCGGGGCGGGGTGAGGCTTCG
>QWOP01000091.1 GCA_003669605.1 Planctomycetota bacterium | reverse complement strand
CGACCAGTACGCAGTTCTTCTCGAGTTGGCTCGAATCTCCGAGGCAAACGCCGGCCCGCTCTCGGATGAGGAACTTACGGCGGCCGGTGAGTCAGTCTTCGCCATGTATGACGCCGAGGAGGCCGGTCATGGCGAAGCCCAAAAGGGGTGAGGTCTGGCTCGTAGATATGGGGTACGCCGCGAAGGTGCGCCCGGCTTTAGTTCTCAGCGGTCCGGTCCTCGACGGTGAACGTGCATTGACAACGATCATTCCTCATACAACAAGCGTACGAGGAACGCGTTTTGAGATTGCGACGAGTGTTGGGTGGCTGAAGAATGGCGCATTTGATGTGCAGGGCATCGGAACATTTCCAACCGTGAAGCTCATGCGAAAGCTTGGCGATCTTTCGGAAGAGCTCTTGGGTCTCGTGGAAAGTCGCGTCGTAATGCTGCTTGCCCTCCCTGGCAACCCATGAGGCGGCTAACCAAGCATTGGAGCCGACTCGCGATAGCGTCCAGCGGTGTAGATGGGCGGGTTGGCTGCGAGCGGCTCAATGCAATCCTTCTGCTGCCGCGACCGGCGGATCGCAGCATTCCGCCACGGAGGCGTATCGGATGGACGGGGTGGACGAAATTTCCGGTGCGGTTCAATTGCTCCGCGTCTTCGGTTCCTGGCCGTCGTTCCATGACGCCGAGGTACTGTGGCTGCGACTGGACCGGCTCGCCCGCCGTGAAGGCTGTTACGGGCCGACACTGGACACGATGGTCCACGCGTTCGAGATGACGGGGGAAGTAGGCGAGGACGGGCGCTACGCCTTGCGGCACCACGTCTTGGTCCACCTGCGGTTCCTCGATGTGGACGAGCTGCGGCTGGAAGGGTTCAACTACCAGAACGCGCTGATGGGGATCACGCTCAGGGACCTACGGGACCGGCAGATGGAGCGTGTGCGATGGGCGGCGCACTTTGATTCGGCCTTCGGGGTAGATGCGTCGTTTAAGTGCTTCGCGATCGAGGTGATCAGCGTCGTCCCGTGTAATAGGGCGGGACAGCCGATCCAAGCCGAACACGAATCGACCCAAGACGGCGAAAGCTGAAGTCACTGGCGCCGATGGATGCGTTAGCCGCCCCTGGGCAGCCGTCGCCGCGCGATCCGCACTCAAGAGTCTCGCAGATGATCGCCAAGACGGACATGATGAGTGTGCTGCTCGAGGGCTGTCCGTCGTTCTCGACGAAGTGGGAGTCGTCCCGGGACGAATGGCGGCAGGAGGCCGACGATCCCCCGCTCTATCTGTTTTTGGCGGACTTCGCCCGGCACCTCATCGGGATGGTCGAGCGGGGGGAGAAGGCTGTCCTCGTCGCCGTGTTCACCGCCGTCGAGCGGCTGCTCGTGGAGGGTGATCCGGACGTCCGAGAGGCGACCGTCGTCGGGTTGCTTGAGGACCTGCAGAACCTCAATCTGCACCCCAACGGCACCGCGCCAGAGCAGTTCCTCCCGTACCTGGGGCCGGCATCGGCCCGGTGGTGGGCGAAACTCGATCGGTTCTGGCAGCACGGGGAATTGCTCACCGACGACGACGGGGCAGCACCGGCCGGCGGGCCGGGTAGTCTGAGCGGCGGCGTGGCTCGAGCGGCCCCAGCCGCTGCTGAGCGGGATCGTTCTGCGGCTGAGTGGTTTCGAGTGAACGAGGTGCCGGCCGAGGCTTGGGGGCGGATGATCGGCTTCTACCGGAAGCTGATCGACGAGTACGGCTTTCATCAGACCCCGATGCTGGAGTTCGTGTCATGGCTGGCTGCCAGCCCCTACAGCCGCGTGCTGTACCCGAGCACGTCGCACGCGGCCCTCGGCTTGTCCGCCGTACCCACTTTCGAGCAGCGGCTGCGGCAGCCGATGGTGTACATCGCGTACGCCGATCCAACCGGGTTCGCCATCCACTGGCAGAGAGGACAAGGGGACGAGGTGCGAGAGGAGTTGGTGCCGTCGCCAAAGGCTCCGGAGGTCTTCGATCGCATCCTCGAATGGTTGGGGCTCCCCGAACGCAGGCTCGCAGAACCAGCCGCTGGATCAGACGGCGGATAGAATCGAGCGGAGTGGCTGAGTCGTTTGTCCGCCGCTGATCGGCTTTCCCGTGTGGCGAGCGGAGGCGTTCCGACGGGCCGGGGCCGCTGGATCGTAGTCGCTCTGCTGCTGAAAAGAACCCATTCCAAAAAACGGATGGGTTGGGATTTGAACCCACGAACGACTTTCGCCGTTGCCGGTTTTCAAGGTCGGCGAAGGGGACTTCGAGTGAAGCGGCCCACTACTTCCGGACTGCGGGGAAGGCAGCATAATACCCCTCGGAGGACCGATAGATGGCCAGAAGAGTTTCCCCGCGACGTGCACGACCGAAGAGGTGAAACCTAGCCAAAACGAGACACGACGAGCCAAAACGAGACCACTCCCGCGACAAGGCAGCGACAAGTCGCCAGCGGCCTGTCTCGAAATGACTCGAAATGGCGGAACACGCGATTCCCCTCCTGCTTGGCCTCGATCGCTTTGCGGGCCTTTGCTGCCGGCCCGGATTCCGTCGAGCCCGCGTGGTGCACCGATCCCGAGCCGAGTGCTCTTGGGTGCGACGAAGGACGTTGCCGGGGTATTCTGGGACCGGGACTCGAGCGCGGGGATCGAGGCCAGCGGTCGGAGGGCGTTGGGATGACGCTCGTCAAACGTGTGATCCTGCTCGCCGGCGTGACCGCTTGGCTCAGCTTCGTCCTTCTATCGCCGCCCATGGCTCTCTGGCGGTCGGCAGGAGTCGCCGCCACACTCGCTGCATTCGCGGCGGTTGGAATCGTGGTTGCGATGGCCGTGGCTCTCCTCGAACGACGTTTTCCAGGCCCCGAGCCCGATCCGGTGATCGTCGCCGTCTGGTCGGTCGTCCAAGGGCTGTGCCTCGCGTTCCTGCTGCTACTGGCCGTGGGAGTTCTCTCGGCGGGGATGGGAGCCGTACCGGAACTGGTCGTGGCCGTCCTCCTCGCCGGAACTGGCGCGGGTTTCGTGCATGGCTGGTGGATGATTCGCCGACTTTCTGCCGTCGCTCGGTCCCGTGACACCCCCACAGGTGGCGAGACAATCGCCGGCCCGAGTCCCCGCCCCGCGCGAGGCATCGATCTTCGCCCAGTCTGGTTCACGCTGGGCTGCGCCTCCGTGTTCCTGTTGTTGATTCCGGTAGCATTCGTCGCGAATCGGTGGCGTGGGCCTGTCGATGGCCTGACGGAAATCGGGACGTGGCGGCACGTACAAGATCAGCGCCCGGTGAATCGTGCCATGGGAGCGGCGCTGGCACTGCTGGGGTGGTCCGTCGGGATCGGGCTCGGGTGGCGACGGGCAAGCCTGGCGTTCGTCGCCGGCCTCGTCGTCGCGTTTTCCCTCCTCGGCTTCGCGCTGGCGCTGATGCCAGGATAATTTTCCCACATCGAGATGACTTTTATGAGCGACAATCCTGTCACACCACCGCGACGCCTCGTGGCTGCCGCAATTCTTCTGGCCGGCGCCGCTGCCTTACTCACCTGTGCGTTCGTCGCGATGAACCGCGACGCGGCCGGGGTGATGCGAACGGTCATCCACAACTCGATCGCACGGATCGCCCCCGACATGGCGAATCGGATGATTCTGCATGGGGTCAGGATGCGTGCCGAGGCGGCGGATGCCCTGATCACGGCGACGCTCTCGTTGCCGCCGATGGAATCAATCGATCGCCTGCGGCATCTGCTGCGATACCACGTGACCGACGACCCGCCGTTCGAGGGCGACGACGGATGGGCGGTGCGGATACGGGCGCTGCGTGCGATTGGAGCCAGTCCACTGGACGTTCAGCCGACCGCCATCCCGGAACTCCTCGAGGTGATGGCACGGGATTGCGGGACCGCGGCGCTCGAGTCACGCGAGATCCTCTTGGGAATGGAGTGCCTCGCGACACCGGCCACGCCGCTCCTGCTGGGGATTCTCGACGCGGGGGACGATTACCGGGCCGAATTAGCGGTGTCGGTGCTCTCCCACCTCGCCGTCGAATGTGGCGACGGGTTCACCGGCCGCGATTCCGCGGTGCAGAAGATGATCCGACTCGTCGAGAACCCGAATCGATCCACCTCGTTCCGCTGCCGGCTCCTCACTGAACTCTGGATCTTCGACAGGACGGGCGCCCGGAGCGGCGACTTGCTCCGCGATCTGGCGGACAGCACGTCGGTCCCGGAGGATGTTCGCGACCATGCCCGAGCCGCCATCGTGCAGATGGGGCTCGATCGGTGAGGTTGACACATGATCCTCGCGTTCCTGCTCGCGCTGTGCGGTGCAATGGCCGGATGCGTAGCGGGCACCCTCGCGAGCCTGCTGCCGCTACCACCTGGACCGCTCAGGCTCTCGTTTCTCTTCGCGCCGCCTGTGGCAGCCGTCGCCTGTTTCCTCGCGGGCTGGCATATCGGGGCACGGCACGGCGTGATCGCCCGCGGCAACAGGATGTGGCCAGACCGCTTCGATGCCGCGTTGGGAACCATCTTCCCCCTCGTGGCCTCGCTATCCATGGTGGTCATATGGGGCTGGGTCATGACTCGGTCGTTCGGAACATTTCACGAGCAGGGAAGCCTGCCGCTGACGCTCGTCATCCTGCCTTGGACGGCGATCTTGTGGATCGTCGCCGGGCCTTGGTTTCTGATCCGCAATCTGCGGTTGGCCGCCCGCATCCGATCGATCGAGGGGGACCGGATCGACGGTCGAGTCGCCCGGATCGGAGCGGTGATCAGTAGCCTTCTCGTTCTCGCGGGACTGGGACTGCCGGCCCTGTGGAATCTATGATCGGCGAGAACTCGCAGGCGAACATGGAGCCCGAAGCCGCTGTCTTCGGGTGCCTCCGGTGCTGGACCCCTTTGGGGCGCGATTAAGGCGGAGAGGGTGGTTATGGGGAAGAGCGTGAAGTGGCGGATGCGTGAGCGACGGCCAATCGAGCGATCATCCCTTCGGCCACATGAGCCTTCGTCGTCTCCTGCGGAATCCGGTTCGGCCTCATTTCGCCTTCGCAGGATCGAACTCCAGCGATTCGTCAGGAATCTCATCGTCGATGACCGGGTCGTAGGTCGTCGTTTCCTCGGTGCTGAAGTTACCGATGGTCTTCGTGGAATCGATCCGCCGCACAAGGAAGGTGTTCTTGTCGATCCAGAGCGTCATGGGCACGTCGCCGAATGTCCCTCTGATGCGGAAGTAGTTCACCGTGTCGATCGTTGCGTCCTCGGCTCGCGTCGCCTCAGCGATGTCGGTTAGCCGCCGCCCGCCGACCTCGTTCGGGAGCAGGAGCGCTGGGACTGTATGGGCCGACCCGCCGGACACCCCAGTGGCCCCCGCCAGGGCCAGTTCGAGCGAGTCACGCTTCTCGAATCCCGGCTTGACGGTCCACCACGCCCGGATCTCGTCGCCCTTCCGCCAGACGATGAACCGATGATCTAGCCCGCCCCGCGTCTCCGCGTACTGAAACCGGAAGCGATCGGGGCGCACGAACGCGGTCGTGAAGGGCTTCTCCACGGCCCAGCTACCGGTCGCTTCGACGAACACGGTTTTGACGACGCCTGTGTCGCGGTACGTCTTGCATCCGGCATACACCTTGGCCAAACGGTCGAGGACGTCTTGAGCCTTCAGCGTGTCTGGCCGCGGCTCGTCCGCCCTCGCTGGCAATTCCGTCGAGACTACGATAAGGAAACCGGCCGCCAGCGTGAACACCCTTCGCATCGAACACCTCCTTCGCCGGCCTATCGAAGAAGCTCAACAGCGGCGGACCGCGGGCTCCGCATCGAGGACGGATGCCATCCGTCACCGCGGCAAGGGCCCTGCACGGTCCGCCACGGCCCCAATGGCTCGGTCGGATTCCGCTGCGGCGCGCTGTTTCGGAGGATCATTAGAATACAGTAGGGATTCGGACGCTGGCCAGAGGTTGTAGCGGCCCCGTCTTCGCCGTGCCTGTTGAGACGATGGGATGGATCGCTTCGTGATGAACGTCCGCGACGGCTTGTCGCTTCATGGTGATCGACATCCCTGTCGGAACTCCATCAACGGTTCGCGGCTTCTGGTCGTCGGGACGCTACTCAACGGAACCGAGTGTCGAGGAATACGTCGCGTAGCGAGGACCGCCGCATGAGCCCGCTGAATCGTCGTGACATGATGCAGATGAGCACCGTCTGCGGTGTGGGAGCGATGCTCACGCAGGCGGGATCCGCGGAACCGCCGGCGTCCGCCGGGGCGTCGGCGGACGAGACCAATGGCGCCCCGATCCGCACCCGCATGTTCTGGACCTGGGATCACAGCACCGAGTGGGCGCTGAATCGCCCTGGCGCCCACACGCACGGCTCGTGCAACGAGTACGGGCGCAGCACCGATTCGTTCGTGCGAGACTACACGGCGCTGCTGACGTGGTGCGGCCGGAACGGAATCAACGCCGTGGTCGTGTGGGGGTTGCTGCGCGACTGCCATGGCGGTCTCGAGTCGGCGAAGCGACTGTGCGATGTCGCGGCCCGAGAGAACGTCCGACTGCTGTGCGGCGTGGGGCTCAACGCCTACGGTGGCGTGTATTACGAGGGGGACTCACCGCACAATCTGGAACGCCACCTCGAGCGGCACCCTGAGTTGAGCGCGGTCGACGCCGATGGTCGGCCGCTGAGCTTTACCATCGACCTCGACGGCAAGAAGACCCCCATCACGACGACCGGGCAGCCAGGCCCGCGGGGCTTCTACCAGGCGTGTCCGTCGCGGCGGGAGAACCAGGACTTTCTCGCCGAGTCATTGGCCTGGCTGTTCGCCAACCTCCCGCTGGGCGGCGTGCAGATCGAGACGGGTGACACGGGAATCTGCCAGTGCCAGCGCTGTCGCGATCGTCGACAGCATTCGTCGGCGGACTTTTCCTGGCTGTCCTGGGAAGACATGGGCTTGATGTACCCGCTCGCCACCGGAGCGGTGCGCGCGGTGGCACCTGACGCCTGGATCGTGTGCGAAACCTACTCGCATCCGCAGCCGTACGACGGGCCCGACAAGCCGCCTCGCTTCGGCGACGCGATGCCCGCATGGGCGGCCGCCGAACTGGCCCGATTCCCTCCCGGCGTGTTCGTGCAATGGGTGGCTGATTATTTCATGAAAAACGGCGCGGTCACCGCCGCCTGGACCGCCGCGGGCCGTGTCCCCGACACCGATCATCGCCACGTGATGCGGTCGCACCTCGCGACGTCGTGGTTTGGGAATCGCGGTGAACTCGCCGTCGACTGGCTCGCGAATCTGGTGCAACGGAGCATCGCGTCGGGCTGCGAGGGGATCTCCCTGTTCGGCGAGGTCTCCCCCTTCCATGCCGGAGCGGAACTGAACTACCTGGCGCTCTCCGACTACGGCGGCCCTCAGAACCCCGGAGCCGACCTCGATTCGTTCCTGCGGCGCGTCGCCGCACCGCTTCTGGGCGGCACGGACCAGGCGCGGGACTTTCTGCGTTATGCGCGTCTTGTGGGCGATCGCCCGAGGATTCCTGCCGCGCTCCCGGAAATGTACAGCCGACTGCATACCCTGCCGCCCGAGGCCGCCCGCCGCTGGTGCTGGCTGGCCAACCAACTCGCGTCGTTCGTCGAGTGAGTCGCCGGCCGACGATCCTTGCGGCCGCGTTCGTCTAGACCGCGGAGGCGAAAGCAGCCGCAAGTTCCGGTGGCGGAGGTGAGCGCTCACTCGGGTGGGAAGAAGGCCGCGGCAATGCCGAGTAGAGCGTTACCCAGCGACCACCAAAGCGGATGGCGTGGGATTCGAACCCACGAACGACTTTCGCCGTTGCCGGTTTTCAAGGTCGGCAAAGGGGTCTCGGCGACTCCTCAGGCGAACACCGCTGGAAACGGGCGAGACGCTCCTGAAGCCGTCGTCGACGGGCCACCGAGACCCGGGCCCAACGGGCGATATCGAGCCAAACCGAGACACCATAAGCCCATTCGAGACCACTCAGCAGACAAGTCAGCGACAAGTCGCGACTTGTCTGGCTCGAAATGGCGGAAAACGCGAGTTTTCCCTGCCCTGCTCCAAGCGAGGCACCCTCATGAAAAGGCGTGGCCGGTGGCCAGTCGAGTGTCTGACTGGGACATGGACGCCTCCTGGGGTCTGCCAACCGGGCGTGCCCCCTGGCGAACTGTCTCAGCGAATCAGCAGGTCGTAGTCGTCGTGGCTGCCGATCCAGACCCAGACGAGCGTGTCGCCGTCGAATCGGCCAAGCGCCCGGTGGGACCGACCGACGCGGACGCTCCACAGATCGCTCCCCACCTTCTTGAAATGGAGCGACGGGTGGAAGGCGTCCTGCTGCCAGACACGGTAGGCCGCGGTGGCCTGTTTGCGAACGTCCCGGGGCAGTTGGCGATACGCTTGCCAGAACCGTCGGATCGCGACGCTCGGAATCCTCACCGTGCCGCCTCGTTGCCGTCCTCAGAAAGCAGCTCCTCCAATGGACGGCAGCGGCCGGCGGCGATGTCGGCGCGGGACTCCTCGACGAGGTGGTCGAGGCGACCGGCCGTGGCGTCGGCCTTGATCTGCCGATCCCAGTCGTCATCGACGGGCGCATGGAGCATCGCCATCAACTCGGCATAGTCTCGGGGCGAGAGCTTCTCGATCGCCGCCTTGATTTCCAGAAGAGTGCTCATAACTCTACTCTATCACCGGCCCCCTTCGACGGGCAAGATTCCTGGGCCCGGACCGCCAAGCCGCCGACCCGGCAGCGTGAACTGCCCCGGAGAAGTGTGGCTCGGTGGAAACAGGCCGCACCATTCGGGAAGACGTCTTTGAATGAGGTGCTACGGTAAACAATTGGCCCATCAGCATCGCGAGGGGCGAGCTGCGCGGCCGCCGAGTCCACCGCCCATTCGCGTTGTGTCCATGCGTTTGAACAGCATCCGTCCCGCTCTTCTCCTTTTGAGTATCGCTCTGGCCGGCTGTCACCCAGAGAGCAGCACGACAGAGCCACCACGAGCCACCACGAGCCAAATCGAGACCACTCACCAGACAAGTCAGCGACAAGTCGCGGTTGGCATGTCTCGAAATGTCCCGGTGAGGGACTTCCCCCTTGCCTGCTAGGTTGTGGCAGTCCCATCCACAGGTTTGCCCCGTGACAACTTTGTCCTGCCCCCCACGAATGGCATCCGGTTTCAGCTTTGAAGTTGGTTTTCCGATAGACCAGCCCGGCGCGGTTGTCGCTTATGTCTGCTCCCGACCCGGCGGTTCGCCCGAACTGCCGAACATGATGCGCGCCCCGTTCCTGACCGCGTGGTACCAGCGGGCCGGCGGACGCAGTCCATGCTCATGAATCATTCTTCCACCCAGCCCCGCGGAAGTCGACCACATGACCCCTTCGCCACACCATCTGACCTGGCTGATCGCGTTGGCCGCAGTCTTTTCGGTGGCCACTGCCGCCGAGCCCTACCGCGAGCCCTGGCGGCCGCAGTTTCACTTCACGCCACCAAAGAACTGGATGAACGACCCCAACGGGATGGTCTACTACGACGGGGAGTACCATCTCTTCTACCAGTACAATCCGGAAGGGGACAAATGGGGCCATATGAGCTGGGGCCATGCGGTCAGCAAGGATCTCCTGCACTGGGAGCACCTGCCAGTCGCGCTGCGTGAGGAGAACGATGTGATGATCTTCTCCGGCAGCGTCGTGGTGGACTGGAAGAACACCAGCGGATTTGGCCAGGACCACAAGCCACCGCTGGTCGCCCTTTATACCGGGCACCACACCCAGAAGCCGCACCAGGAGCAGCACCTGGCGTACAGCACCGACCGCGGCCGCACCTGGACGAAGTGTGCCGGCAACCCGGTGCTGGACATCGGGGAAAAGGACTTCCGCGACCCGAAGGTGATCTGGCACGCCCCGTCGGGGCGGTGGGTCATGGCGGTGGCCTGGCCCGTCAATCGGCAGATCCGGTTCTACGACTCACCTGACCTGAGGACCTGGACGCACCTGAGCGACTTCGGTCCTGCGGGATCGGTCGAGGGGATCTGGGAATGCCCGGACCTCTTCCCGATGGAAGTCGAAGGCAAGACGAGGTGGGTGCTGGTCGTGAGCGTTGGCTCCGGCGCTCCCGCGGGCGGCTCCGGGTGCCAGTACTTCGTCGGCGACTTCGACGGCGAGACGTTCACCGTCGATCCGTCACACCCGAAGGAGACACCCGGCCAGAAGGACGATCCGGCGCTTTGGCTCGACCGCGGCCCGGACTTCTACGCCGCCGTGACATGGTCGGACGTGCCGTCCCGCGATGGCCGCCGGATCGCGATGGGATGGATGAGCAACTGGCAGTACGCGAACGACGTGCCGACGACCCCGTGGCGGAGTGCGATGACCGTCCCTCGGGAACTCTCCCTGGTCGCCACCAAGGCCGGGCCGCGGCTGGCCAGCGCCCCGCTTCGTGAACTCTCGACCGCCCGCGGACCGGCACAGCGCTTCGGGGGTGGGACCGCGGCCGAGGCCACCGCGTGGGCGAAGAAGGCGGGGCTGCGGTCTGGGCCGCTCGACCTGACCGTGACGTTCGCTCCGGCAGCGCGGGGGAACGCGGGTGTGAAGTTATTCGTCGGCGATAACGAGGAGACGGTGGTGAGCGTTGACCGCGACAAGGGGTTGGCCGTGATCGAGCGAACCCGGTCCGGAGCAGTCGGCTTCAGTCCCAGGTTTGGCGGCTTCGCCACCGCGCCGCTCGCCGATCCGGCCGGCAAGGTTACGCTCCGCATTCTGCTCGACGAATGTTCCGTCGAGGTATTCGTCAACGGCGGCGCGGAGGCATTGACTGCCCTCGTGTTCCCCTCCGGGGACAGTCGAGCC
Source organism: Planctomycetota bacterium (assembly GCA_003669605.1). GTDB lineage: Bacteria > Planctomycetota > Planctomycetia > Pirellulales > UBA1268 > QWOP01. The sequence continues at coordinate 18,843 of QWOP01000091.1, read as the reverse complement.
GTGGAACTGTTCGGGTCGAGCGAGGGCCCGACCGTGTCCGACATTGAGGTAAGGCCGTTAACCTCGTGCTGGAACCCGGAGTAGTTTTCCAGCCCAACCACGGCCGAGAGCGGCAGGGCACAGCGAACCAAACAAATGAATCCGCAACCACTCACTGAAAAGAAATCTCTGAAGAAGATTTCATGGCTCGACAAGCTCAATGCGAATGCAATGCTCGCGATTACGCCCGAGCGCAGCACAATCACAAAGGCGCGGGGCAAAGGATACGGCAAGCAGCCAACGTTCCGACAGCCAGTTCCCATGCCTCTGGAGTTCAAGGACATCGCCGGCATCAAGGTGCGTTTTGCGCATGCCGCTCGTCAGGACAGCCCGACGGTCATCCTGATGAATCCCTTGCCCCAAAGCATCGTCGCGTTCGCTCCTCTGTGGGACGGACTGGCGAGCCGCTTCAATCTGTACGCCTACGACCTGCCAGGATTTGGTGGCAGCGAAGGCGGCGTCGAGTACATGACGTTCGAGGCCCAGGGACGATTCCTGCACGACTTCATCGCCGAGTTCGGCATCCAGGGCCCTCATCTCGTCGGGCCAGATGACCGGCTTGGATTTCCTGTACCAGGCAATGTGAGGGTTCAGGGTTGGGTTTGATCCTGGAAACAGCCGGGTGTGCGTAAGGAACCCCAGGGTTCTGCACCGCATCCAACTGGCCTGCCTTGGGAGTCCGGACCCACGCGGCTCAAGGGCGGCGTATTCCGATTTCGGATGGAGCACGCCTGATAGCTCGGCCCTCAGGCGGCACCAGAGACCCTCTCGATACCAAGGTTGGTGGGCCTCTCTCGCTGATCACAGCCCGCTTCATCCGCCGGTGTTCAGGCCGGCGATCCGGGCGGCCTCTCACGGAGACTCGCTGCGTTTTTCCCTGAAAAAAACGGATGGGGTGGGATTTGAACCCACGAGACGCTTTCACGTCTGCCGGTTTTCAAGACCGGTGCATTCAACCGCTCTGCCACCCATCCTCATTCACCAAAGCCACTGCTCCGCACAGGGACCGCCCTGAGCGGGACACAGTCTAGCAATCAAATCCACCGCGATCCCCATCCCATCCACCATCGATCCCCAACACACCCCCAGGCTCATCCACACCAACCGCCCCACTCATTCCAGACGCCATTTCCGCCCCGCCCCTCAGGGGCCCGCAGCACCCAAACCCCGGCCGGACGCCGAGGGTGGCTTTGACGGATCGAGCCAATTGGCCTAGATTTGCCAGTTCTGAAACGGACTCAGGTTCCAAGTTTCCACGTTCCACTAGATTAGGACCAGAATTCATGGGCGGCATCAGCAACCGGATGAAGGAGATCAAGCGGCGCCGGCACCGGAAGCTGAAGGTCGCCAAGTTTCAGACAAAACTCAAGAAGGCCACCCAGTCTGAACGCCTCGTCATGGCCGACAAACTTCGCAAAATGACCACCGGCTGCGAGGTCCTCATCAACGCCATGGGACTGGAAGAGCGGAAGCGGGGCTGACCCCCGCCTCAAGCCCCCGGTTCCCGATCGATTCATACCGTCGGCAGCGGCGGCCAGCCCGAAAGCGGGCTCGGCCTCCCGCTGCTCAGTTTCTTCACGCCCCAAGCGTGAACGTGAACTCGTCCTGCGCGAAGTCGATCCGTACCCGGCTCCCCTCCGCGAACCGGCCCGAGAGCAACTCCTTGGCAAGAGGATTTTGCAACTGCTGCTGAATGACCCTCTTCAGCGGCCGCGCCCCATAGGCCACGTCGTAGCCCAGCCTGGCGATCTCCGCGATCGCCCCCGCAGAGCACTCGAGCGTCACGCCTGCCCGCGCCGCCTGCTCCACGAGTTTTCCCACCTGGATCCTCACGATCTTCTCGATGTGCCGCTCGTCGAGCGGGTGAAAGACGATCGTTTCATCGATCCGATTGAGAAACTCTGGCAAAAATCGCGACTGGAGGGCTTCCTTCACCGCCTCGCGGATCTCCTCCTGCGTGCCACGCTCCTTGGTGATTTCCTGAATCATCTGGCTGCCGATATTGCTCGTCATCACCACGATCGTATTGGTGAAGTCGACCGTGTGCCCGAGGCTGTCGGAGAGACGGCCGTCGTCGAGCACCTGGAGAAGAACATTGAACACGTCCCGGTGCGCCTTCTCGATCTCATCAAGCAGCACCACCGCATACGGCCGGCGCCGCACCGCCTCGGTCAGTCGCCCCCCCTCTTCATATCCCACGTAGCCGGGAGGGGCACCAATCAAGCGGGCCACCGTGTGCTTCTCCATGAACTCGCTCATGTCGATGCGGATCATGGCGTTTGAATCGTCAAACAACACTTCGGCCAGCGCCTTGCAAAGCTCCGTCTTTCCCACCCCTGTCGGCCCCAGGAAGATGAAGGAACCGATCGGCCGATTCGGGTCCTGGAGCCCCGATCGACTCCGACGGACCGCATCGCTCACCGCCTCCACCGCCTCGTCCTGGCCAATCACCCGTTGATGGAGACGGTCCTCGAGGACGAGCAACTTCGCCCGCTCCGTCTCCTGCAGCCTGGTCACCGGAATCCCCGTCCAGGCACTGACCACTTCGGCGATCTCCTCGGGGCCGACCTCGCGCCGCAACAGCCGCTTGGTGGTCGATGCCGTCCCCTTGGATGGCACCTTGCCTGCCTGATCGTGCTCCTCCTGCTCAGCACGGGCAGCGAGCGACTTCCGCTGCTGGTCAAGCTCGAAGAGCCGCTGGTAAAGCTCTTCCCCCACTGGCAGGCCCGACGCTTGCCGCTCCTTGATCGCGACGTTGGCCTGATCAAAAGCCATCTGCGCCGCATCGAGTTGCTTCCGCAACGCATCGGCACTTCCCACGCCCGACTTCTCTGCCTCCCACTGCTCCCGGAGACCGGCGAGCGTCCTCCGCAGGGTCTTCGATTCCTCTTCGATGGTCGCCAGCCGCTCGACCGCGTGCTCTTCGGTCTCCTCCGCCAGTTGCCGGGCGGCCAACTCCAGTTGCACAAGCCTCCGCTGCACCTCGTCGATCTCGCTGGGAACACTCTGCAGTTCCATCGCCACCCGGCTGGTCGCCTCGTCCATGAGGTCGATCGCCTTGTCGGGAAGGAAGCGGTCGGCGATGTAGCGGTGCGACATCTCGGCGGCGGCTACCAGAGCCGAATCCTTGATCTTGACCCCCTTGTGATGGGCTTCATAGCGGGGCTTTAAGCCGCGGAGGATGGCGATCGTGTCCTCGACACTCGGTTCGCCGACCATCACCGGCTGGAAGCGGCGCTCGAGGGCGGCGTCCTTCTCGATGTGCTTGCGATACTCGTCGAGCGTCGTGGCGCCGATGCAGCGCAGATCCCCGCGGGCCAGCGCCGGCTTGAGGAGATTGGCGGCGTCCGATCCCCCCTCCGCCGCCCCGGCCCCGATCATGGTGTGCAATTCGTCGATGAACAGGACCACATCCCCAGCCGCCGACTCCACCTCGCGGAGGATGGCCTTGAGCCGGTCCTCGAACTCGCCCCGGTATTTCGTGCCGGCGATCAGAGCACCGAGGTCGAGCGCGATAACACGCTTGTTGCGGAGCGTCTCGGGCACGTCTGACTGCACGATCCGCAGCGCCAATCCCTCCGCGATCGCCGTCTTGCCGACACCAGGCTCACCGATCAGGACCGGGTTGTTCTTTCTCCGCCGCGAGAGCACTTGAATGACGCGGCGGATCTCGGCATCCCGCCCGATGACGGGATCGAGTTTCCCCTGGCTGGCCCGCTTCACCAGGTCAATGCCGTATTTTTCCAGCGCCTGAAACTTCCCCTCCGGGCTCTGGTCGGTGACGCGGGCACTGCCCCGCACCGCCTGCAGTGCCGCGAGCAACTGCTGCTCGTCGACGGCGGCGAGCGAGAGCACGTTCTTCGCCTTGGAGGGCGTCTTCACCAGACCGAGGAGGAGATGGTCGGTGGAGACAAACTCGTCCTTCATCGTGTCGGCGTCGGCCGACGCCGCCTCGAAGACCTTGACGAGTTCCTGGTCAGGCTGGGCTTGAGCGCCCCCGGAGACCTTCGGAAGATGCGAGAGCTCCGCCTCGATGATCTTCTCCAAGTGGCCGCGGTCGACGCCGATCTTCTCCAGGAGCGGACGGACAATCCCCTCCCGTTCCGCCAGCAGGGCCTGGAGAAGATGCACCGGCGTGATCTGCGGGTTGCCGCGGGACGCCGCCAACTCCAGCGCCCGCTGCACCGATTCCTGGGCCTTGATCGTGAACTTGTCGAAACGAAACGGCATGGAGCACCTCGGTGTTTCACGGCCGCGAGGGCGACAGCCACCCTGCGACCCACGAGGGGCCGACAGATTCAACACGCCGCTCGGGCGGCTGTCGCCCGAGCGGCACATTCGTGATCGACAGCGACGGCGTTAGGCGTCCTTCTTGACTTCGAATTCAGCGTCGATGGTGTCGTCGGCGGGACGCTGGCCGCCGCTTGCAGCGTTCGCAGCGGCGCCGTCGCCGCCCTGGGCCGCCGTCGATTCATAGAGCACTTTCGACAAGGCGTGGGCCGCCTGTTCGAGGGAGTCGTGTGCCGAGATGATCTGATCGACATCCTCCCCCTTGGCGGTCTCACGGGCCTTGGTGATCGCGGCCTCGAGCGGCGATTTGTCAGCCGCCGAGAGCTTTCCCGCATGCTCCTTGACCATCTTCTCGGTCTGGAAACAGAGCGCTTCGGCACGGTTGCGGGCCTCGGCGAGCCTCAACTTCCGCTTGTCTTCCTCGGCATTCACATCGGCATCCTTCCGCATCCGCTCGATCTCGGATTCGTTGAGGCCGCTCGACTGCTCGATCTTGACCGTCTGCTCCTTGTTGGAACCGAGGTCCTTGGCGGAGACGGCGAGGATGCCGTTGGCGTCGATGTCAAACTTGACCTCGATCTGCGGCGTGCCGCGGGCCGCGGGGGGAATCCCTTCGAGGTTGAACTGCCCGAGGAGCCGGTTATCGCGGGCCATCGGCCGCTCCCCCTGATAGACACTCACCGTGACCGCGGTCTGGTTGTCGGCAGCAGTGCTAAACACCTGCTTACGCTCGGTGGGGACGGTGGTATTGCGCTCCACCAGTTTTGTGAACAGGCCCCCCTCGGTCTCGATGCCCAAACTGAGCGGGGTGACGTCGAGGAGCAGCACGTCCTGGACTTCGCCGCCGAGCACACCTGCCTGGATCGCCGCCCCCAGAGCCACCACCTCGTCGGGGTTGACCCCCTTGTGTGGCTCCTTCATGAACAGCTTCTTCACCAACTCCTGCACCTTGGGGATCCGCGTTGAGCCGCCGACCAGCACCACCTCGTCGATGTCCTTGGGGTCGAGTTTGGCATCCTTGAGCGCCTGGACCACCGGCCCCCGGCAGCGTTCGATGAGGTGGTCGCACATCTTCTCGAACTCGGCACGGGTGATCGAAATCTGCAGGTGCTTCGGCCCCGTGGCGTCGGCTGTGATAAACGGCAGGTTGATGTCGGAGTTCTGCGCCGAACTGAGTTCTTTCTTGGCTTTTTCGCAGGCCTCCTGAAGACGCTGCAGGGCCATCGTGTCCTTGCGGAGATCGATTCCCTGTTCCTTCTGAAACCGGTCGGCAACGTGGTTGATGAGGGTCTGGTCGAAGTCGTCACCGCCCAGATGGGTGTCGCCGTTGGTGCTGATCACCTGAAAGACGCCATCCTTGGAGACGTCGAGTACCGAGACGTCGAAGGTGCCTCCGCCAAGGTCGAAAACGACGATCTTCTCGTCCTTCTTTTTGTCGAGGCCGTAGGCCAGCGCGGCGGCGGTCGGCTCGTTGACGATCCGGAGGACGTCCAAACCGGCGATCTGACCAGCGTCTTTGGTGGCCTGACGCTGGGCGTCGTTGAAATAGGCCGGGACGGTAATCACCGCCTTGTTCACCTTGTGGCCGAGGTAACTCTCAGCGGCCTCTTTGAGGGCCCGGAGGACCTTCGCCGAGATCTCCGGTGGGGTGTAGATCTGGTCACCCGCCTTGACCTTCACGTAGTCCTCGGGGCCGCCGATGACTTCGTAGGGGACCATCTTCTCCTCGCCGGCCACTTCGTTGTGGCGCCGGCCCATGAATCGCTTGATGGAGTAGACCGTCCGCTTGGGGTTGGTGACGGCCTGCCGGCGGGCGTGGTCGCCAACGAGTGTCTCCCCCTTGTCGTTGAACGCCACGACACTCGGCGTGAGGCGGTTGCCGTCTTTGTTGGCGATCACCTTGGGCTCCTTGCCCTCCATCACGGCCACCACGGAGTTGGTGGTCCCCAGGTCGATGCCGATGATCTTCTCGCCCTTCTGATTGGCCATTTTTCGTCTGTCCTACTCGGGGGTGCGGGGGGGAATTCTGTGACGCCAGTCGGGGATGTGAGCCCGCGGCGGTGGGCCGGGAACAGACCCGCGTCCCCCACCAGGCGTGCGGGGGGAAGCGGGACCGGTCCCGGCTCATGCCATCCCCAGAAATGCAAAGAGCGTGCCATCCTGGATTGTCTTTCCGTGGAGCCCCAACGAGCTGCATTCCGCTGCAAAGGAACGCGTATTTACCAGCCAGCCGTTCCGATTACAGTGTTCCTGCGCGGACCCCCTCCGCCGCGGACACCTCGGCCCGCCTGCCATTTTGGCCGTCCGCGGCCGTGCCGTTTCCAAAGCCTCTGCCTCCCATCCCCTCTCACGGTGGATCTTCCCATGGCCAAATCAGGACCGCAGCGGAAGGCATCGGCCAGTTTGGGGTCGTCCGCCACGACCGCCGGAACCAGCGTGCCTGGCACCGTGTCGGGAGGACAGCAGGAGGGGGAGGCGAGCGGTGGATTGGCGGCTCTGCGGGGAGAGATCGACCGCCTCGACCGGGAGTTGGTAGCGCTGATGAACCAGCGTGCCACTGTCGCCGGACAGATCGGCCACATGAAGCGGACCACCGGACAACTGACCTATGATCCCTCCCGCGAGGAGACGGTGCTCGAACGGGTGGCATCGGTGAGCGCCGGACCGCTCTCCGGCGAGAGCCTGAAGTCGGTCTTCCGCGAATTGATTTCCGGGTCGCGGGCCATCGAACAGCATCTTCGCGTGGCCCACCTCGGGCCGGCATGGACCTACAGCCACCTGGCCGCACTGCATCGCTTCGGCAGCTCGGTGGAGTTTGTGCCGGTGGCCAGCATCTCTGCCGCCTTCGAGGAGGTGAACGCCGGACACTCGCACTATGGCGTTGTCCCGCTGGAAAACTCCACCGACGGGCGGATCGCCGACACGCTCGATAACTTCTCCCGCTTGCCGGTCAAGATCTGCGCTGAAGTGCCCTTGCGGATCCATCACCACCTGCTGGCGACGTGCGACCGAACAAATATCGATACTGTCTACAGCCGTCCGCAGGCGCTGTCGCAGTGCCGCAACTGGCTGGCCCGTCATCTCCCCGACGCCAGGTTGGTGGAGGTCACCAGCACCAGTGCCGCCGCCGAGACCGCATCGCGCACCCCGCGGGCCGCAGCCATCGCCAGCCGCCAGGCGGGAGTCCACCACGGGCTCAACGCGCTGGCGGAGAACATCGAAGACGTCGCCGGGAACACCACCCGGTTTGCCGTTATCGGCCACGCCGATTCCGCCCGCACCGGCCGCGACAAAACCTCGCTGATGTTCGAGATTGAACACCGTCCCGGCGGCCTGGCTGATGCTCTCGCGATCCCCAAGCGGCAGAAACTCAACCTCACCTGGATCGAGTCTTTTCCCCTTGCCGGCGAGGAGCGGGGCTACGTGTTCTTCGTCGAGATGGAGGGGCACCGCGACGACATCGGTGTCCGGCGGGCGATCGAGTCACTCGAGCGCCGCTGCAAGCGGGTGGTGGTGCTGGGTTCATACGCCGCTGCTGCGGCCGTCGGCTGAAGCCCGAGGGTCGTGTTGCCAGCCGACCCGATTTGTGGTTCGCTCTGCGTTTCCATCCACAGAAGTTTCCCCCGTCTTTTCCCCATCCCGGAGTCCCTGGCATGGCCGCCCCGAGCAGGAAACCGATTGTCGCCGGCAACTGGAAGATGAACCTCGACGGTGCCAAGGCCCGGGCGTTGACCGCGGCGGTCGCCGGCCGGCAGGCCGAGGCGGCGGGGGTCGAGCTGGTCCTCTGCCCGCCGGCGCTGTACGCCTCGGCCGTGGCGGATGCCCTGGGCCTTAAGGGTGGTGTCGGACCGTCCGGCGTGGCCCTTGGTGGGCAAAACATGCACGACAAGCAGAGTGGTGCCTATACCGGTGAAGTGGCGGCCGGAATGCTCCGGGACGTCGGCTGCCGCTACGTGATCCTCGGCCATTCCGAACGGCGGTCGCTGTTTGGCGAAACCGATGGCCAGGTCAATGCCAAGGTCAAGGCAGCCCTCGCCGCCGGACTGGTGCCGATCGTGTGTGTCGGAGAGTCGCTTCAAGAGCGGGAATCGGGACGAACCGAGAGTGTGGTCAGCGAGCAGGTGCTCGCGTCGCTCGCCGGGATCCCGGCGGTTGAACTGGGCAGGATCGTGGTGGCCTACGAGCCGGTGTGGGCGATCGGCACCGGCAAGGTGGCCACGCCGCAGCAGGCACAGGATGTCCATGCCCTCATCCGGGCCCTGCTCTCGAGGCTCTCGTCCCCTGAGGTCGCTGCCACGATCCGTCTCCAGTACGGCGGCAGCGTCAAACCGGACAACGCCGCCGATCTGGCCGCCTGCACCGACATCGACGGGGCTCTGGTGGGGGGCGCAAGCCTTCAAGCGGACGACTTCCTGGCGATTGCCAGGGCGTTTGGTTGATCGATCGGGCTCTCTTTCGAAGGCCGGGCTTGCGGCGCCTGAGGCTGCTGTTTGCGCGGCGCTTCAGTTCGCATAGACTTCCGCACATTCAAGGCAACAACGCCGTCGATTGCTCACGCGACCAGTCAACGTCGTCCACGCTCCCCAGCAGTCGTCATCCGCTCTCGACCCCGTCCCGGAATCCGCCATGATCACGCTCGTTCGCTTTTTCCTCGGCCTGATGCTCGTGCTCTCCGCTTTGTTTTTGATCCTTCTGGTCTTGATCCAGCGGGGCCGCGGCGGTGGGCTGGCCGGAGCCTTTGGTGGTGCCGGTGGGCAAAGTGCTTTCGGCACGAAGGCGGGCGATGTGTTTACGAAGATCACCATCGGCGTGGCGGCGTTCTGGATTCTGCTGTGTGTCTTGGCGGTCAACATCCTCGGCCGGCAGCAGTCGCTGATCAGCGATTCCCTTGGTGGTTCGGCCCCCGTGTCGACCGGCAATACGCCCCTCGGCGGCGGAACTGAGCCTGCCGATGCCCTCGCTCCCTCGACCACGCCCCCGGCCGGTGAATCGGCGTCGGCGCCGGGTGAGGCGGGGGCGGCTGCCGAAACGCCCCCAGCCACCGCCACGGAACCGGCCAGCCCGGAGGCGAAGTGACCGCCGCTTGCCCCTTGCCGCCGCGGAGTATCCCACCATGGCGATGAGCATGACCGGCTGCGGTGAGGGGGTCGCCACGGCAGCGGCCAGCACTGCCCGGGTCGAGATCCGCTGCGTCAATAACCGCTTTTTGAAAGTCTCGCTCCGCAGCCGCGAGGGGTTTTCTCAGCTGGAATCGCGGATTGAGGGCGTGGTCCGCGACCGGGTGCGCCGAGGAGCGGTTCAAGTCTCGCTCGACGTCGCCGGTCCCGCTGCCCCGGCATCGCGAAGCCTCGACCAGGCGCAACTGGCAGCCTACCTCGACCAACTCGAAGACTTCTGTGCGACCCACGATCTGCCGGTTCCAAAGTCGGCCGATGGCCTGCTGGCGTTGCCCGGAATCCTCATCGATGCGCCGCCGTCACAGGCTGTCATCGACGGCGTGTGGCCGCTCGTTGAACAGGCACTGGTTTTGGCACTCGACGGCCTCGACCGGATGCGTCGCCGGGAAGGGGACTCAATGGCCCGCGACATGCATGGCACCTGCGACGAGATCCGGGGGCGAGCACTCGCCATCCGCCAGCGAGTGCCGGCGGTCCTCGTCGAGCACCGGCAGAGGCTCCACGACCGAGTGGCGAAGATCGTCGAGCAGCAGGGAATGCAGCTCGGCGAAGGGGATCTGGCCCGGGAAATCGCGATTCTTGCCGACCGCACTGACATTGCCGAGGAGCTCGTCCGTCTGGAGAGCCACCTCGATCAGTTTGCCAAACTCCTCACCGAAGACTCCCCCGGCCGCTCGCTCGACTTCCTCACCCAGGAACTGGCCCGCGAGACCAACACCATCGGCTCAAAATCTGCCGACGTTGCCATCGCCCACGCGGTGGTGGAGATCAAGACCAGGGTGGAACGGCTCCGGGAACTGGTCCAGAACGTGGAGTGAGTGACGGCGGCGGCGAGCCCTCCCCTCGTTCTCCAGTGCGGCTTCGGTACCAATCCTTTTCAGCCTGCCTGCCGGCGGGGTACAACAGTCGGATGATCCGCTCCGGCATTCCCCCCGCAAACATCCCCCCGTCGGCCCCCGAAGCGGGCGCGTCACCGGCAGGACCATGCTCCTCCGGGAGCGTGGTGGTCATCTCCGGACCATCCGGTGTTGGAAAGACGACCATCCTCCGTCGCCTCCTCTCCGACCTGCCCCAATTGATCCCCAGCATCTCCGCCACCACCCGGCCGCCACGAACAGGCGAACGCGACGGCATCGATTACCACTTCCTCTCCCCCACCGAATTTGATCACCGCCGGAATGCGGGTGAATTCCTGGAGTGCTGCAGGGTCTACGGCCGGCAGCACTGGTACGGGACATTGACCGCCGAGGTGGCCCCGCGATTGGCCGCCGGGGAATGGGTCGTGCTGGAGATCGATGTGGAGGGTACACTTTCCATCCTGCGGCGCTATCCCGACGCGGTAACGATCTTCGTCGAGCCTTCCGACCCCGACCAGTTGGAGCAGAGGCTCCTTGGGCGTGGCACGGAGTCGCCTGAGGCCATGGCCCGCCGGCTGGAAGTCGCCCACCGTGAACTCGGGGAAGCCCACCGCTACCGGCACCGGGTGGTCAACGACGACGTTGGTTCCGCCGTGGCGGCCATCAAACGCATTCTGGCAGACTCCGGTCTGCCCCCAACCGTCCGCGCCCGAGACACCCGAGGAGCACGAGCATGATCGACGACCTGCGTGAAGAAGAGATCGTCAATAAAGTGGGGGGGCGTTTCAAACTCTCCACACTGATCCAGAAGCGGATGGTGGCGCTCAATGGCGGCAGCCGTCCACTGGTCGATATCGACACCAAAGACAAAATGCAGATCGTCATCGAGGAGATCAAACAGAACAAGATTTTCCTCGATACGTCGTCGAATCTGCGGATCACCGGTGCGTCGGCTGAGGCCGGCGGTCCACTCGATTTTGATTCCACCGATCTTTGATCGCCAATCCCTTGCGGTGACGCGTGCGATGGGTTTGCTGACCCTCGCCCGCGTCACTTGGGGCCCTTCGGCACCGGAGGCCTGATGCTTGCAGGTCGGGAAATCATCGTTGGCGTGTCGGCCGGCATCGCCGCCTACAAAGCCGCGGCACTGACGAGCCTGCTCGTGCAGCAGGGTGCCGGCGTGACGGCGGTCCTGACCCGCAACGCCAGTCGCTTCGTGGGGGCCGCCACGTTCGCCGCCCTCACCGGGCGGCCGGTCGCCAGTCGCGGCTTTCTGCCCGGCGTCTATCCGCTCGGCGCCCATATCGAACTGGCGGCGCGGGCCGACTGCATCATCGTCGCTCCGGCGTCCGCCGATATCCTTGCCAAAGTAGCCGGCGGCATCGCCGACGACCTGCTGACAACGCTGCTTTTGTGCGCGGAGTGCCCGGTGCTCTTCGCTCCGGCAATGAACGCCGCGATGTGGACAAAGCCCGCCGTGCAGCGGAATGTGGCCCAAGTGGCCAACGACGGGGCGACGATCATTCCCCCAGGCACGGGCTGGCTCTCCTGCCGCCAATCAGGCGCCGGAAGGATGGCTGAGCCATTGGAGATCATGGCGGCAATCTCCGCGGTGCTGGCAGGCTCCAACAGCTAACGGAGCCTTCGAGTGGCACGCATCCTCCTCACCGCCGGTCCGACTCGCGCCTACATCGACGATGTGCGCTACCTCACCAATGGCTCCAGCGGCAAAATGGCCGCGGCGCTTGCCCGGGGGGCGATTGCTGCAGGACATGAGGTGGTGATCGTCAGCGGGCCGGTGGGGATTGTCTATCCACCGAAGGCGGAGGTGATTCCGGTGGTCACGACCCGCGACATGCTGGCGGCCTCACTGGCCCAACTCCCGCGGATCGACGGCGTGATTGCCGCAGCGGCACCGTGCGATTTCGAGCCCACCGCGCGGAAGCCAGGGAAGATTCCCCGCAAAGGCAACGGCCTGACGCTGCAACTTGAGCCCACTCCAGACATCATCGCCACCCTCGCCCGCCGGGCCACCCGTCGGCAGTGGATGGTGGCTTTTGCCCTCGAGCCAGGGGCTGATCCGGCCCGGGCCTTGGAGAAGATCGATGCCAAGGGCTGCGATCTGATCGTGGTCAACGATCTCACGGCGGTCAACGCCGGCACGACCGCCGTCACCGTCTACGACGCCTCCCACGCCCGCGTCGGGGAGAAGCGGGGCACGAAGACTGCCGTCGCTGCGTGGCTGGTGCGGCTGATCGGAATCCGCTGCACCACCCTTCCCCACCGCCGCCGCCAGCCACCAACGCCTCCTGCGTAGAGCATTTCCGGCCGGTCACGCTATAACACCGCGGCATCTTTCCCCGCGAGGAATCCCGATGATCGAGGAATCCCGATGATCAAGGTCGCCATCCTTGGTGCCACCGGCTACACCGCCCTGGAACTGTTGAAGATCCTCCTCCGTCACCCGGAGGTGGAGATCGTGGCGGCTACCAGCCGGCAGGAGGGATCGCCGCCGGTGTCGAGCGTCCATCCCAGCCTCTTTGGGCGGATCGACCTCGCCCTGGAAGACCTCTCGCCGGAAGAAGTGGGCCGGCGGGCTGCCTGCGTGTTTAGTTGTCTGCCGCACTGTGCTAGCGCCGAGATCATCCCCCGCGTGCTCGCCGCTGGAGCGAAGGTGGTCGATTTCTCGGCCGACTACCGGCTCGACGATCCGGCCACCTATCTGGAGTGGTACGGCCACCAGCACCCCGACCCCTCCAGGCTTGGACAGACGGCATACGGCCTCCCCGAACTGTTCCGCGACCAGATCCGCAGCGCAGATTTGGTCGCCAACCCCGGCTGCTACTCCACCTCGGCCATTGTGCCGCTGGCGCCCCTGGTGAAGAGCGGCTGGTTTGAGCTCGACGACATCATCATCGACTCCAAGAGTGGTGTCAGCGGTGCCGGGCGGCAGCCGAAGATGATGACCCACTTCCCAGAGTGCAACGAGAGCATGTCGGCCTACAACGTCGGCCGCCACCGGCACACTCCCGAAATCGAGCAGGTGATTGCCCGCTGGGCTGGCGTTGCACCACGGGTGATCTTCACGCCGCAGTTGGCTCCCATGGACCGGGGGATCCTCTCCACGATCTACATCAAACCGCGGCGGGTGGTGAGCGACGCCGAGGTGCTGGGCCTTCTCCGCGACGCCTATGCGGGAGAGCGGTTCGTGCGGGTTGTCGATCACCTCCCCGGCACGAAGGACACTGTCGACACAAACTTCTGCGACGTCACCGCCCGCGTCGTTCGCGGCAGAGTGCTCCTCATCAGTTGCCTCGACAACCTCGTCAAGGGTGCCGCGGGGGCCGCGGTGCAAAACTTCAACTGTCTGTTTGGCCTGCCCGAAAGCACCGGAATGCTCTGATCAACTGCTCCATCGCCCCACCCCTCAAAGGCCCTGTCCCCCAGGAACTGCCCCTCCGACTATGGCTATCGCCGAAACCGCTCTCCGCCTGCCGATCCCCTCCCTGCCCCGCGGCTACCGTGTGGCTGGCACCCATGCCGGCCTGAAGCGGAACCCCACCCGGGAGGACATCTCCCTGGTGGTTTCCGATTATTCCGCTACCGCCGCCGGGGTCTACACCACCAATGTCGTCTGCGCAGCACCGGTGATCTTCGACCGCGCCCGGACACCCGGCGAGGGGTTCCGTGCCATAGCGATCAATTCCGGCAACGCCAATGCCTGCACCGGCACCCGCGGCCTGGCCGATGCCGAGGCGATGGCGGCGCAGGCCGCCTCCCTGATCGACGTTCCCGCCTCGTCGGTACTGGTGCTCTCCACGGGAATCATCGGCGAATTCCTCCCCTTGGCGAAGATCGAGCGCGGACTGGCCGTGGTGGCCGGAAAGCTGGCCGCCGACTCCGACTCGGTGGTCACTGCGGCCCGCGGCATGATGACCACCGACACGCGCCCAAAGCTTTCCGGGTCGCGGTTCTCATCGGAAGGGATCGACTACACCCTCTTTGGCATGGCCAAGGGAGCGGCGATGGTCGGCCCCCGCCTGGCGACGATGCTCGGGATCATCCTCACCGACGCGGCCCTCGATCCCAGCGATGCCCAGCGTCTCCTTGGCGAAACCGCCGAGCAGACGTTCAACTGCGTGAGTGTCGATGGCCACACCAGCACCAACGACACCGTCCTCCTGCTGGCCAATGGCGCCGCTGGCGGGAAACCGCTCCATGGCAAGAGCCTGGAGGCGTTTGCCTGTGCCCTCCACGACGTCTGCGAGGCACTGGCACGGGAGATTGCCGATGACGGCGAAGGAGCCACGCATGTGCTCCGCATCGAGGTCAGTGGCTGTCCAACCCGCGATCAGGCACGGCAGATCGCCCGCACGATTGCCGACAGCCCGCTGGTGAAGACCGCGATCTGTGGGGCCGATCCCAACTGGGGCCGGATCGTATCTGCTGCCGGGTATTCGGGGGTCGTTTTCGACCCCGAGCGGATGGTCCTTCGGCTCAATGGCACGCTCCTCTTCCGCTCGGGGGCGCCGGTGGCCTTCGACGGCGATGCCGTTTCGGAATCGATCAAGGCCTCCCGGGAGACGCTCATCGAACTCGAGATGGGCTTTGGGACGGAATCGATTCGCTTCTATTCCAGCGATCTGACGGCTGAATACGTCCATCTCAACGCCGATTATCACACCTAGCAGCCGGTGGGAAAATTATCCCTGAGCTCTTTCGACTGGAGAAATCCCCGGTTTTCTCGAGCGTTTCGCCCCCGCGCCCCCTCCCGCAACTCTTCCCTGGAGTTGCTCACGCCGCCTGCGGCCGGGGAGTGCCGACAGAGGATTTCGCCCTCGCCATGTTCTGCGGTATGGTGACGAGCCGTCCTTTCACCGCTCCTGGGAGGGACTGATTCCGCCACCGATTCTGGGGTCGGCCGCCCGTTGCCTGCCCCTGTCGGCTTGACGCGGGCGTTTGGAAACGGTTTTCTCTCTATTCAGCCGTTATATTGAGCCTCGACCACAGACTCGAGAAATTCGCGATGCAGCCTGGAGTCAGGGTGCAGTCCCGAACCTACGCGTCTGGGGGTGTTTCGCCCTTCGGGGGCCCCCTGCCTGTCTCCACCATTCTGTTCCCACTCTCTGTCCGCGGAAGACCCTGCCACATGATCGTCGTCGACAGCCAGGCGCTCTCCTATTCTTTGATCGCCTCGTTTCCTGCTCGCGGCGGGATCGCTTTTCCGCACCCGGGCACCGAATTGGTACTCGGGTCGGCGGTCCGGTCCGCGGTTGAGCCGGATGAATCCGAGGACGATCCCAGCGACGACGAAGACCTGACGGTGCCGACGGTTCCGGACGATGAATCGAGTTTCGACGATTTCGATGACGACTTCGATGACGACTTCGAGGAGGAAGACAACGATCCCGACTGGGATCACCCCGACGATGGCGATCAATCCCCTCCGCCGCCAGCCAAGGGACCGGGGAAGAGGAAGTAGACTGCTCGCTTGCCGGGGGGAATCGTCTCGATGACGATCTCCGGCGGGCCCCAACTGCATCCTGTCGCGAACATTCATGAGGCGGTGCCAGTCATGGCAGGTCCTAACGACCCACCCGGAGCGGTCCCCACCGGTCCCAGCGGCCCCGATCCCACGGGGGGCGAGCGGGGCACCCCCGGGAGTGGAGGCCAGCGTCCCACCCAGCCACCACTCCTGAGGGGAAAGAAGGGGGACAGCCCCCGGCGGAGCAGCCTGATGCCGTGGTTCGGCAAACTCTCCCAACTCGATTTCGACATCAGCTTCTACGAGAAACTGCTGGCCCGTAACGGCGACAGCGTCGATGTGCTGCGGGTGCTCGGGGAGTTGGCCAGCCGCAAGGGGCTCCACGAGCGGGCCTTGGAACTCGACCTCCGACTGGTGGAGCGAGTGCCGGGGGATTCGCTGGCCCGCTACAATCTCGCCTGCTCGCAGGCTCTGGCCGGTCAAGCCGACGCCGCGATTGAGTCGCTCGTCACGGCATTCCGGTTGGGCTACGACGATGTGGCCCACATGGTGGTCGATCCCGACCTGGCATCGCTCCGCGGGCGCCCGGAGTTTCGCGCCCTCCTCCGCCGCGTCTGACCCCGGGCCTGCACGTCAGTCCGGCATCCGCTTCTGTCTGGCCCACACATCGGGGAAAGCATGCTCGAGCAATACGACAAAATCACCGCCGCCGCTGCCACGATCCGGAGCCGTTGGCCGCAGATGCCTGCGGTGGGCATCATCCTCGGCAGTGGGCTGGGGGGCGTCACCGGAGCGATCGAGAATCCGGTCACTATTCCCTACAGCGAAATCCCCCATTTCGCCCGTTCGACAGCCACCGGACATGCCGGACAACTCGTCTGCGGCATCCTCGATGGCGTACCGGTGATCGTGATGGAGGGGCGGATGCACGCCTACGAGGGCTACCCGCTCGCTCAGATCACTTTCCCGGTCCGCGTCCTGGCGCGGTTGGGGGCCACGCTGCTGGTGGTCACCAACGCCTGCGGCGGACTCAATCCTCAGTTCCGCACCGGCGATCTGATGATCATCGACGATCACATCAACCTCATGAACGACAACCCGCTGGTCGGTATCAACGACGACCGGCTGGGACCGCGTTTCCCAGACATGTCGGCGCCCTACACGCCAGAACTGATCGACGCAGGCTTGGCGGTGGCAAGGCGCGAGGATTTCGTCGCCCACCGTGGCGTCTATGTGGCCGTCACCGGCCCCAACCTCGAGACCCGTGCCGAATACCGCTTCCTCCGCGGCATCGGCGCGGATGTCGTGGGCATGTCGACAGTGCCGGAGGTGATCGTGGCGGTCCATGCGGGGCTGCGCGTATTGGGGATCTCCGTGATTACCGACATGTGCCTGGCCGACCACCTCGAGGTCGCCACGGTGGAAAAGATCCTCGGTGTGGCCCGCGCGGCCGAACCCAAGCTCCGCGCCTTGGTGCTCTCCGCGGTTCGCCACGCCGGCGAGGCTCGCGGCTGACGCTTTTTCCCCGCCCCGCATGGTCCGCCTCTTTCGTTCTCCTCAGGAGTTTCCCGCCGTGTCACATCCCATCCGGATCCTCGTCGTCGGCTGCGGCCACATGGGCACCTCGCATGCCAAGGCCTACCACCAGATGGACGGCTTTGAGATCGTCGGTATCGTGGCCCGCGGCGAGAAATCCCGCCGTGCCCTCCTCGATGCGGTCGGAGGCGAGTATCCGCAATTCTCCGACTACGCCGCGGCACTCGCGGCCACCAAGCCCGATGCGGTCTCGATCAACACCTATCCCGACACCCATGCCGACTACGCCCTCAAGGCCTTCGCCGCCGGGTGCCATGTCTTTTTGGAAAAGCCGCTGGCCAATTCCGTGGCCGAGGCCCGCTTGGTGGTCGACGTGGCGAAGAAGTCGGGGAAGAAACTGGTGATCGGCTACATCCTCCGCGTCCACCCCACCTGGACACGGTTCATCGAGACTGCCAAGACCCTCGGCAAGCCGCTGGTGATGCGGATGAATCTCAACCAGCAGTCGTCCGCCGACCAGTGGCAGACGCACAAGCAACTGATGAACTCGATGTCGCCGATCGTCGACTGCGGCGTGCATTACGTCGATGTGATGTGCCTGATGACGGGCTCGACTCCGATCCGTGTCTCCGCCATCGGTGCCCGGCTGAGCGATGAATTGGTCCCCGGGATGTACAACTACGGCCAGCTTCAGGTGACCTTTGCCGATGGCTCGGTGGGTTGGTACGAGGCGGGCTGGGGGCCGATGATGAGCGAGGTGGCCTACTTCGTGAAGGATGTCATCGGACCGAAAGGGTGCGTGAGCATTGTCGGCACGAAGGAGGGGGACGCAGCCAGCGACGACGTCAATGCTCACTCCAAGGCGGCCCTGCTCAAGATCCACCACGGTAAGCTCAAGGCCGACGGCACCTTCGCCCGCTCCGACGAACTCATCGACTGCCTCGACGAACCTGACCACGACGGCCTCTGCCGCCGCGAGCAGGAGGTATTCCTCGACGCGATCCTCCACGACCGCGACCTGGCGGCCCATATGGAAGACGCCGTCAACAGCCTGCGGATCGTTCTGGCCGCCGACGAGGCCTTCCGCACCGGACGGACTGTCGACCTCACCTGAGTCGAGGTCCCTGGCGAAACTTTGGGGAAACGTTGGGGAAACGTTTTCCCGCTCCCCATCTGCCCTCGGTGGCGCCCGGCTGCGCGCCTCTGCGCCCCACCCAAACGCCCCCCCACGAGATTGACTTGCTGCCGGTCGACTGGCAGATGTCACTCCAGTATTCCGGCCCAAGAACGCAGTTTTCTGAATATTCCGGAAGCGCGCTGTCAGGTTTGCAGCAAACCAGGGGTATTTAAAGTAGATGAGCGCAGAAATAAATGCTGGCTCCTCGGCAGAATCCGTGGGTGAAAAGGGGGCTTGAGAGCGATCCTTCCACGTGCGTCAAGAGAGCCCCTCTGGGCTGAT
>QWOP01000073.1 GCA_003669605.1 Planctomycetota bacterium | reverse complement strand
TCCCGATCATCTTCGCCCGAAGAGCGTGCCGAACGAGCCGGCAGGCCCGGCGGCGGAGCACCGCGATTACGGGATCTTTGTCGCCAGTGGGCCGGGGATCAAAAAAGACGAGCTCGTCTTCGGCGCCTCGCTCCTCGATATCACCCCCACCCTCCTTACCCTCTTCGGGCTTCCGGTGGGGCGCGACATGGATGGCCGGCCGCTGCTGTCGATCTACGAGGCGGCCCCCACAACCGACTACTTCGATTCCTGGGATGCGGTGCCCGGCGACGACGGCTGCCACCCCCCTGACACGCAGATCGATCCTGTCGATGCCCAGGAAGCGATCCGGCAGCTCGTCGATCTCGGTTACATCGACGAGCCGAGCGAGGATGCGGCCGAGGCGATCGCCGAGACGACCCGCGAGCTGCAATACAACCTCGCCCGATCGTGCGTCGACGGCGGGCAGGTCGCCCATGCGGCAGCGATTTTCGAGGAGCTTTGGGAGACGTTTCCAGACGAGAGCCGATTTGGCGTCCATCTCCTCCAGACCTACCTCCAGCGGAAAATGCCGATCGAGGCCCGGGCCACGCTGACGAAGCTCCGCACGCGGAAACGCGAGGCGATGGAACACGCAACCGAGAAGGCGACGACGCAGCTGGCCGAGTGGAGGGAGACCTTCCCGGCCCCGGCAGACGCTCCAGCCAACGCCGAAGGTATCGACTGGGAGAAGCTCGACGAGCGGGCGAAGCGCCGCTTCTCGAAGCTCAAGCGTACCGGCGGCATCAATCTTCACACGCTTGCCTACCTCGAAGGGAGCGTGCTGGCGCTCGAGGGGCGGCATGAGGAGGCGGTTCACACGCTGGCGCTTGCCGAGAAGGTGCAGACGAACAATCGGCCGTCGCTGCTCCTCAAGCAGGCCGACGTCTTCCTGCGGACACGAGACTGGCCCCGGGCCGAAGCCGCCTTCAGGGCCGTGGTCGATCTCGACCCGCTGAATGCCCAGGCCCATTTTGGATTGGCCCGCGTCGCCTTCCACGAGCGCGACTGGGAGCAGACCGCGGCCGAAGCGCGGACGACGATCAGCCAACATTTCAACTACGGCCCCGCCCATCATCTCCTCGGCCTCGCGCTCTGGAAGCTTGGGCGTACCGACGACGCCTTCGCGTCGCTCTCGAAGGCCATCGAGGTCAATCCGATCTTCCCCTTGGGCCACCGTTCGCTGGCCCGCTTCCACCGCCTCGTCCGCCACGATCTCTCCGCCAGCCGCCGCCATCAGCACCTCGCCCGCGAGGCGCGGCAGGTCACCCCCGGGATCAACAGCCCCCTCTCAGGCGCCGTGCATCCTGAAGAGATCCGCGATCGCTTTCGCTCTTCGCAAGGCGACGACACCTGGACGCCCTCCAAGGCTCCCCATCCGCTCCCCCCCCGCGCCGAGACGGTGGTCGTGGTGACGGGGCTGCCCCGGTCGGGGACCTCGATGATGATGCAGATGCTCGCCGCGGGGGGCGTGCCGGCCTTCGCCGACGACCATCGCCCCGCCGACAAAAGCAACGAGCGCGGCTATCTCGAGCACACCCTCGCCCGCCGGCTCGCCGTCGAAAGTTCGTGGGTGACGCAGGCCCGCGGCCAGGCGGTGAAGGTCGTGGCGCAGCTCGTACCCCATCTCCCCCGGCAGGAGAAATACCGGGTCGTGATGATGCACCGGCCGCTTGGGGAGATCGTCGCCTCGCAGAAAAAGATGCTCAGCAGGCTCGGCAAGGATGGCGGGCGGATCACCGATGAGGCGCTCGCGGAAACCTTCGCCCGCCAGGTGAGCCAGGTGCGGTCGATGCTCGGGCACCTGCGGAAGGAGGGGATCGTCGACGTCCTCGACGTGAAATACCACGACGTCCTCGAAAGCCCCGCCACGATCGCCGATCGCCTCGCCACCTTCCTCGGCGCGGGCTTTGACGCCGCAAAAGCTGCCGGAGCCGTCGAGCCGAGCCTGCGGCACGAACGGGCCTGAGGGCGATCAGGCGGCTTTGCGGCACGTGAAAAAGGTGGCTGCCACCTTTTCCGCTCCCTTTTCCACTCCCTTTTCCGCTCCAAGACCCGCTCCCTCACGCGATCAGCCCCGGGATGAGCACGCCGCCGTCGGAGAGGGGGACAGGACGGCCGAGGGGATCTTCATATTCCTTCCGCGAGTCGATGCCGAGGAGCCAGAAAAGCGTGTGGCGGAAATCGGCGATGCTCACCGGATCACGCGTCGGCGCCGCGGCCTGGGCATCGGTGGCGCCGATGACTTGCCCCGCGCGGATTCCGGCACCAGCAAAGAGGATGCACTGCGCCATCGACCAGTGATCGCGGCCGGCCTGGGCGTTGACCTTCGGCGTCCGCCCCATCTCTCCCATCATCACCACCAGCGTCTCGTCGAGGAGCCCGCGGGTGTCGAGATCGTCAACCAGCGCCGCGAAGGCCCGGTCGGCCGGCGGAATGAGATCGGTCTCAAGCGATGGAAAACAGTTGAAGTGAACATCCCAGCCAGGAGCATCGATCCCCACAAACCGGCAGCCCGCCTCGACAAGCCTCCGGCCGAGAAGAGCACACTGCCCGATCTGCGTCAGGCCATACTCCTCACGGACTTTTTCCGGTTCGTCCTGGATGCGGAACGCGGCCCGGGCGGCAGGCGACGTGATCAAGTCGTTGGCCTTGCGATAATAGGTGGCCATCGCTGCCGACCGCCCCGAAAGCGGACCGGCAACCGCGGTCCGATCGGATTCCAGCCGCTGGAGGAGATCGCGGCGCCGGCTGAGTCTGGCCTCCGAGAGGCCTGAGAGCCGGCCGAGATCCTTGACTTCAAAGTCGGGCTGGCTCGGATCGGCTTCGATCACGAACGGGGCATGCTCCGGCCCGTAAAAACCAGCCCCCCCAGCCGACATCGGATGGGGAAGATTGATGTACGGAGGAACGGTGCCGGCGCTGCCGCGTTCCCGGGCCACGATCGATCCCAGCGACGGAAAATGTTCGTTGGTGGGAACTGGATACTCGCCGTCGGCAAACGGTGCCCGGCGGCCGGTCATCACGTAGTGGTAACCGGTGGCATGGCCGTTGTCGGCATGGGTGTGGCTGCGAACGACAGTGAACTTATGGGCGATCCGCGCCGAACGGGCGCAGTGCTCGGAGAAGATCGTCCCCGGCACAGAGGTCTGGATCGGCTTGAAGGGGCCGCGGATCTCGGCAGGCGCTGCCGGCTTGGGATCCCACATGTCCTGCTGCGGCGGGCCCCCTTCGAGGAAGATGAAGATCACATTCTTCGCCCGCGGCTGGATCGCGCCCCGATCGGTTGCTTCCTGCGCTTCCACAAGCCCCGGCAGGGAAAGCCCACCCGAAAGCCCCCCCCAGAGCCCGGCCGAGCCGAGGCGCAGAAGATGCCGGCGCGAGACGCCATCACAGCGCCGCCGCGCATGCCCGCCGATGCCGATTGAGTACATCGCATCTGCCTCCGTCAGTGGTTCTCGAGAAATTCCTTCCGGTTGAGGAACGTCCAGAGGACATCCTCCACCGCGGCACGGCGCCCGGCCCCACGATTGTCACTCGCAGCGAGATCACCGGCCAACGTCTCGGCCCCCGCCTCAAACAGTGGCAGAAGCGCCAAGAGCTCCCCAGAAGTCGGCGGCCGGGAGAGCGTCGCCAGACAGATCTCCACGACAATCTCCTCAGGGGTGCGTGACGATTCGGCAAGCCGCCGCGCGGTGCCGTGGCGAGCGCCGATCTTTGCCTCGATCTCGGGCGAATTGATGAGATGCAGCGCCTGTGCAATGCTCGGTTCGGTGCTCCGCTCGCACTCGCAGACCGTGGCCCGCACCGGCCGGCCGAAGATCTTGAAGAAGTAGGAAGGGAGCCGATTGTCCCACACCTGCACCGCCCGGATCCCCTCCGGCCAGCCGTTGAACTTCTCCGCCACGCCAGTTGTCTGACAGATCGCATCGAGGAGGACCTCGGCAGGCAGCGCCTTGGAAAACGCATGGGAGAAGTGACGCCGGTCCTGCTCAGCACCCGGGGCCGGCGTGGCGGCCAGTTGATAGCTGCGTGCAGCGAGGAGCTCGCGGGTCAAGGCGCGGAGGTCGAAGCGGAGGGCCTTGAGCCGGGCTTCGAGATGGTCGAGAAGCGGCTCGTTGGTGGCGGGATTGGTGGCCCGGAAGTCGTCGATCGGCTCCACGAGCCCGCGGCCGAAGTAGTGGGCCCAAAGCCGGTTGGCGATCGTCCGCGCCAGAAATCGATTGTCGGCGGCCGTGGCCCAATCGGCGAAAGACTGGCGGCGATCGGCGGCCGGAGAAGAAAACGTCGCCGGAGACGCCCCCAGCGCCGCGGCTGGCACGGGCAAGCCGGTCCGCGGATGAAAAAGATCGACGCCCCCCCGCGACACCACCCCCTCTCCGCCACCGGGGAGGGCTTTGAGCTTCACACCGGTGAAAAAGCCAGCCAGCGCCGCGTAATCATCCTGGCTCCAGCGTTCACTTGGATGGTGATGACACTGGGCGCATTCGATCCGCACGCCCAAAAAAAGCTGGCTCATCGACCGGGCCGCCACCTCCGCGCCATCGAGTGCCTTCGAGACCGCCGCCGGCCCCTCGGCGCCAACTGGCCCAGCGGCGGTGAGGATGGCGCGGACAAATTCGTCATAGGGGCGATTCTCTGCAAACTGCCGATGGAGCCAACGCGTCAGGGCCACCGCCCCCTGCGGGCCGATCTTTGATTTGTCGGCCCGGAGAATGTCGGCCCACTTCATCGTCCAGTAGTCGGCATACTCCGGGCGCAGAAGCAACCTCTCCACGAGCCGGGCCCGCTTGTCGGGGGAGGAGTCGGCGAGAAACTCGCGGGCCTCGGAGGCCGTGGGAAGCGTGCCGATGGTGTCGAGGAATACGCGGCGCAGGAATGTGGCGTCGTCGCACAGGCCTGCTGAGGGGATGCCGAGTGTCATGAGCCGGTCGTGGACGAGCCGGTCGATGTCGTTGAACTCTTGAGGCCGTACGAAAGTTATTCCCTGGCGCGGCACGACGACACGGACGGTGGCGACATGACCGAGATGGCGGACGAGGATCGCGGCATCGCCAGGGATCGCGCCTGCCTGAAGTACTCCCGCGCCGCTCACGCCGACGATTCCCGGGGCGTTGGAGACAAAATCAGTCTCACGCGTCACGCAGTGTTTCTTTCCCGAGGCGTCGATGGCGCTGACGCGGAGCTGGTACGACTCCCCCGGCCACAGTGCCACCTCCTCCGGTTCCACCTGCAGTGCCACGACGGGCCGCTCGTCGGGGATGCCGGCCCGGGCCCCCTCGGCGATCCAGCGCGCGAGCCTCTTCTGGGCAGGGCTCCCCTCCTCGATCTTTCGGCCGCCGCCATGCGGCACTCCCGCCGTCGCTTTGAGGAGGAGGAGCGACCTCTCCGCCGCGCCAGCGTTGATGCGCCGGCCACGCGATTGATAAACGATCGCCGCATGGTCGGCGGCGTGGTCGAAGCCCAGCAGGCTCAAGCGAAAGCCGTTTTGTCCCTCGGCCTTCCCGTGGCAACCGCCGGCGTTGCAGGCGTGCTTGGTCAGGATCGCCTCGACCTCCTGCTCAAAAGACACCGGCGGAGGATTTTGGAGACCGGTGATGACAACTGGAATCGTGGTGGTCCGGTCACCGAGGCGGGCGGTGATGACGGTGTCGCCATCGGCGAGCGGCTCGATACAGCCGCTCTCGGAGACGCGCGCGAGGCTGGCATCGGCCACCGTCCAGGTGACGTTCCGTGTCTGATCGACTACGCGGCCGCCAACGTCGTCATGGATCACGGCTTGCTGCGCGCCCTCGGGGCGGTCGAGGAAGACCATGGCGGGGCGAGCGCGGAGATCGGCGGCGAACGCGACTCCCCCGAGGAGGGGCGGGCCACCGCTGGCGACACCCGTCAAGACAACCCACGCCAGCCCAAGGGCTCTCGCCTGCCAGCGCGGCAAGTCCAGTGTCAGCGGTGGTGCGATCAGCATCGGCATGCGGCTCACCCGAAGGCTTTCCCAGGCCTGTCAGGGTACCATGCCGCCGAGCGTTCGATCGGGCCATGGCCCCCATGGCCGGCCCGACATCCCGCGTCAGCTCAGCGCGGCGGCCAAAGGGATCGACCAGCCGGCTGCCGTGATCCTTGGCGATCGCGCCCGCCGCGGGCTTCTCGACGACACGCTCCTTATCGGGACGACCATCCGCGTCTGAGTGGTCGGCCGACACAGCGCCAGCCGATTGAGAGCAGAGGCCGTTTTCGTCTTGCATCGTTCCTGCCTGTGGGGTCAATTCACCCTTCGTCTCCTGCCAATCCGCCCCACCAGACCCCTGCCAGGGCCGTCGATGCTTGATGCCTGCGCGCTTGTCGCTGTCGCCACGCCTCCCGACCACTGGCAGGCCCTCGTCACGGCACTGGTGGTCTGCGCCACTCTCGTCGCGCTGCTGGTGGGCCAGCGTGGGCCCGACATGGCGATGATCGGTGGCGTGATCGTGCTCCTTGCCGCTGGCATCCTCACCCCCGAGGAGGCCCTCAAGGGGATGAGCAACGAGGGGATGATCACGGTCGCGGCGCTGTTCATCGTCGCCGCCGCGGTGGAACGCACCGGGGCTCTGGCCACGGTGGTCGACCGGGTTCTCGGCCGCCCGGCGACGCTCGCCTCGGCACAGCTGCGGACGATGGTCGGCCCCGCCTTCGTCTCGGCCTTCATGAACAACACCCCCGTCGTCGCCCTGATGGTGCCGGCGATCCGCGACTGGGCGCGGAAGCACCGCTTCAGCGTCTCGAAGCTCTTGATGCCGATGAATGCCGCGGTCGTGCTCGGAGGCTTGTGCACGCTCATCGGCACCAGCACAAACGTCGTCGTCAGTGGGCTGGTCAAGGGGAAGACGGGGGAGCCGCTGGGGATGTTCGAGATCACCCCCCTGGGCGTGCCGCTGCTCTTGGCGGGGATGGTGTATCTGGTGTTCGCCAGTCGGACGCTCCTCAAAGACAGGCGGCCGGCGATGAGCGCCAGCGATGACCCCCGCGAATACTCGCTGGAGATGCTTGTCGAGCAGGGGAGCCCGCTGACCGGACGGACGATCGAAGAGGCCGGGCTCCGCGGCCTCGACGGGCTGTTTCTCATGGAGATCGATCGGGGCGGGCACTTCCTGGCACCGGTCACCCCCACCGAACGCCTCGAGGATGGTGATCGGCTCGTCTTCGTCGGCGTTGTCGAGTCGGTCGTGGAACTGCAAAAGCTCCGCGGACTGCGGCCAGCCACCGACCAACTCTTCTCCCTCGATGGCCCCCGATCGGAGCGGACGCTCATCGAGGCAGTGGTCTCAAACAGTTGCCCGCTCGTCGGCCGATCGATCCGCGACGCCAAATTCCGCTCCACCTACGACGCCGTGGTGATCGCCGTCGGACGCAACGGTGAGCGGTTGCGGATCAAGACCGGGGACATCGTCCTCCAACCGGGCGACACGCTACTTCTGGAGGCCGCCCCCGGATTCGCTTCCCGGCAGCGGAGCAACCGCGATTTTTACCTCGTCAGCGAAGTCAGCGATTCCCGGCCACCGCGGCACGACCGCGCAGCACTGGCGCTGGTTGTGCTCGTGACGATGGTCGCGGCGGCGACGCTCGAACTGGTGCCGATGGTGGCGGCAGCGCTCGTGGCCGCGGCGGTGGTCGTGGCCACTGGCTGCCTGTCGTCGGATGAGGCGCGCGACGCCATCGAATGGGAGTCGCTACTGTTGATCGCCGCCAGCTTCGGCTTGGCCAAGGCGATGGAGAAAACGGGGCTTGCAGAGATGGTGGCTGCCGCCACGATCGACGTCGCTGGTCACCATCCACACGCGCTCCTGGCGGCGATTTATCTGGTGACAATGCTGTTCACGGAACTGATGAGCAACAATGCCGCAGCCGTGCTCACCTTTCCGATCGCCTGGAAGACCGCCGAGGATCTGGGAGTCAATCCGCTGCCGTTTGTGATGGCGGTGACCGTGGCAGCCAGTTGCGGCTTCGCCACGCCGATGGGCTATCAGACGAATCTGATGATCTACGGTCCGGGCGGCTATAAGTTTAGCGATTACCTCCGCTTTGGCGGCCCGCTCAATATCCTGGTGATGATCCTGACGGTGCTCCTGGCACCGCTCCTCTGGCCCTTTTAGAGCACCGCGAACCCTCAACTATGGCCCGACGCCTCCGGCTCTTCATCGCAGTCGACGTCCCCGGCGAGACGGTCGTGCTCGCCCGACGGCTGATCGAACGGTTGCGGAAGACGGGCATCGAGGCCCGCTGGGCAGATCCCGCCCGGCTCCACCTCACGCTCTGGTTCCTGGGAAACGTTGCGGCGGAGGAAATGCCGGCGATCTGCCGGGCGATGGACCGGGCCGGTGCGGCGACGTTGCCAATCGATCTGGAGATCGTCGGTGCCGGGGCCTTCCCCGATGCCGCCAACCCCCGCACACTCTGGCTCGGCGTGCGGGGGGGTGCCGAGGGGCTCGTGGCCCTCCACGAAGCGCTCGCGGGAGAACTCAACCCGCTTGGCTACCCAGCCGAGGACCGCCGCTACCGCCCCCACATCACCCTCGGCCGGGTGCGGCACGGTGACCCGGAAGCGACGCAGCGCCTGGCGGCAGAACTTGCGGCACTTGCTGAACTGCCTGTGGGGGCGGCGGGGGTCGACTCCTTTACTCTCTATGCCAGTCTTCCTGGGCGCGACGGCCCACAGTACGAGGTGATCCACGCCTCGGATCTCACCTGCAAAGCGACCCGCACTCATGCTTGATCCCACCACCTCGCCGCGGCTTCAGTTGCTTCTGCCGGCGGTGCTTGTTGCCTCCATTGCGGCCGCTGCGGTCTTCGCCGCCGAGCCCCCCGCACTCCCCCAGCCAGGCGCGGTGCAGCCGGCCGAGGGGGGGCTTCCGGCCGATCCCGCTGCCTCTGTTCCGCAGGTCATTCTCCCCCTGATCCACGCGGCCCCTGTGCAGGCGGAACTGGGATTGAAGGGAAACTTGCTCGTCCGGCTGGAGGAACTGTTCGCCACGTTCGACGGTGACTGGTGGCGGGCGCGGAATCTCCCCCCCGCCGAACAGCGGGCTGCCATTGCCAAACTTGAAAAAGTGGCCAAGACCTGGCTCACCGACTCGCTTCCCAAAGAAAAGCTCCTCCGCCTCGCCGAACTCGAACGGCGGGCCCAGGGGGGCCGTGTTCTGCTCCGGCCAAGCGTCGCCAAGGCGGTCGGGCTTTCGGCGGAGCAAAGTGGAAAGTTGCTCTCCGCCGCGCGCCGCACGGAGTCGGCGGCGGCGGCATTGGGGAAGGTGTTTGCGCTCGGCACCGGGAGCGGTGATTTCGAGAAGGCGGCATTGCAGGTGGCCCGGGAGCGCGAACTGAAACTCCCCGGCGAACTCCTCTCGGAGGAGCAGCATCAGCAATGGCGGCGGCTGGTCGGCGATCCGTTTGACACTACCACTCTCGACCGCATCTATCCGATGGCGCCACCACTCGCTCCCTCAGCGACCTGGATCAACTCTGAACCACTGACCCTGGCCGAGCTCCGCGGCAAGGTGGTGATCCTCCACTTCTACGCCTTCGAGTGTGTCAACTGTCAGCGCAACCTCCCGATCTACGCCGCATGGCAGCAAGCCTACGCCGACAAGGGGGTGGCGGTGATCGGCATCCAGAGCCCGGAAACGGACCGGGAGCGGAACCCCGAGGGGGTGATCACGGCGGCCAAAGAGGCGGGGATCGACTATCCGGTGCAGTTCGACGGCGACTTGGCCACCTGGAAGGCGTGGGGCAACACGATGTGGCCGACGGTGTATGTCATCGACCAGCAGGGCTACCTCCGCGTCTGGTGGCAGGGGGAACTCACCTGGCAGGGAGCGAAGGGGGACGAGGTGATTCGCGGCGCGGTGGAAAAACTGCTGGCGGCGGAAGCGGATCGGACCCCATGACGATGGGAACAGGCCTCGCCCCGCCAGACTTCCTCGTCAGAAAAGGGCCTTGCGCCCTCAGAACCCGACCCTCGCGGCGGCCTCCCCCGGTGCTATAATTCAGGGTCCGACCGGGGGCCACGGCCTGCGGTCCGACCCATGCCCATTCGATCGCGAGGGAGCAACGCATGACCGCTTTTCTCCGTTTTCCAGGGATTTCAGCCGCCTGCCTGGGCCTTCTGGCACTCTCCGCAGCCGCCCGGGCTGAAGATCTGGCAAACGCGTCTGCTCCCGCAACGCCGGTTGCCCCAGCGGCTTCCTCCCCCCGGCTCTCCTATAATAAGGACGTCCGCCCGATCCTCGTCGACTATTGCTTCTCCTGCCACGGCGCCGACAGCGCCTCCCGCCAGGCCGACCTCCGCCTCGACAAGCGCGATGCGGCGATCGAATTTGGGGCGATCGTGCCGGGCGACGCCGACTCCTCCCCATTCCTCGATCGGATCTACGACGACGACCCCGCCGAGGTCATGCCCCCCCCGGCCACGAAGAAGAGCCTCTCGGCGGAACAGAAAGAGATTCTCAAACGCTGGATCGGCGAGGGGGCGGAGTATGAGCCCCACTGGTCGTTTATCGCGCAACAGCGGCCGGAGCTGCCGGCAGTCAACAACCAAGCATGGGCGCGGAACCCCATCGACCGCTTCGTGCTTGCCCGCCTTGAGGCCGAGGGGCTCACCCCAGCCCCCGAGGCCGATCGGCGGACGCTCGCCCGCCGCGCAGCGCTCGATATCACCGGCCTGCCGCCGGAGCCGGCCCTCGTCGAGGCCTTCGTCGCCGACCGTTCCCCCGACGCCTACGAGCAGTATCTCGACCGGCTCCTCTCCAGCCTCGACTGGGGCGAGCACCGCGGTCGCCACTGGCTCGACTACGCCCGCTACGGCGACACCAACGGCATCCACATCGACAATTTCCGCGAACTGTGGTCCTACCGGCAATGGGTGGCCAATGCGTTCAATCGCAACATGCCCTTCGACCAGTTCACGATTCTCCAACTGGCCGGCGACTTGGTGAACGCCGAAACGCCGTCGCTCCCCCGCGAGGAACAACTCGACAACCAGATCGGCAGTGGGTTCAACCGCTGCAACATCACCACCAGCGAAGGTGGGGCGATCGACGAGGAATACCGCGTCCTCTACTGCCGCGACCGCACTGAGACCACGACCGCTGTCTGGCTGGGCCTGACGACGGGCTGTGCCGTCTGCCACAACCACAAATTCGATCCCCTCTCGCAGAAAGAGTTCTACGAGCTCTCCGCCTTCTTCAACAACACGACGCAGCCGGCGATGGACGGCAACATCCACGACACGCCGCCGATCGTGCCGGTGCCAAAGCCCGATGACCTCCCCCGTTTCACGCAGCTTGAGCAGGAGGTGCCCGCCGCCCGCGCCGCCGTTGAAGCCCGCAAGGGAGCAGCGAAGCCCGAGTTCGACAGCTGGATCACTGCCGCCAATCTCGAGACCGTGCGAAAGCTCCTCCCGCAAGACGCACCGGGAGCAGAAATGGCCTTCGCCGAAGGGCAGGGGAACGTCACGAAGGTCACGATTGGTGGCGCCCAGAGCGATCTGGCACTCACTCCCGAAACCGGCTGGCTGCCCGGGCCAAACGGCCTGCAGGGGCTCCTCCTCGGGGGCAAGGCGGCGGAAGTGCCAAGTGTCGGCGACTTCGAGCAGGATCAGGGTTTCAGCCTCTCCTTCTGGGTCCGACCGCCGGCCAACGACAACGCCTACGCCGTCGTCGCGCGGATGGACGACAGCCAGGCCTTCCGCGGCTGGGACGCTTGGATCCAAGGCCGCCGCCTCGGCATGCACATGGTGCACGCCTGGCCCGACGACGCCATGAAGGTCTCGGCCAAGGATCAGCTTCCCGCCGACGCCTGGACGCAGGTGGCGATCACCTACGACGGCTCGGGCCGCCCCGAGGGGATCAAGGTCTTCTACAACGGCAAGCCGCAGGGCGTGAACATCGAGACGAACAATTTCCAGAAGAACACGATCAAGAACCAGGTGCCTTTCACCATCGGCAGCCGTTTCCCCGGATCGCCGGCACATGCCTGCGGCCTGGCGGGACTGGCTGTGTGGGGACGGATGCTTGCCGATGGCGAAGTGGAGGGCCTCAGCCGCGGAGAGGCGATCGCCGACATCGTCCGTCTCGATCCGGCCGCGCGACCGGCTGCTGCCGGCGCCCTCTACGATTGGTGGCTCGCCACTGCCGACGAACCGTTCAAAGCCGCCACGGCGAAGGCCGCGGCCCTCGACGGAGAACAGGCCGAGATCCGTCGCCGTGGCACCGTCGCCCACGTCATGAACGAGAAGCCGGAGATGGCTAAGGCGTTTGTGCTGGCCCGTGGCGAATATGACAAGCGTCTCGACGAGGTCATCCCCGACACCCCCAGAATCCTCCCGCCGTTCCCCGAAGGGGCGCCGCGCAATCGGTTGGGACTGGCGCGGTGGTTGCTGCTGGCGGAGAACCCGCTCACCGCCCGCGTGACTGTCAACCGCTTCTGGCAAGAGGTGTTTGGAACAGGACTGGTGCGCTCCAGTGCCGACTTCGGCGTCTCGGGTGAACTGCCCAGCCACCCCGAACTCCTCGATTGGATGGCGGTGGAGTTCCGCGAGAGCGGGTGGAATGTGAAGCGGCTCTTCAAGCTGATGCTCACCAGCGCCGCCTACCGGCAATCGGCCGCCACCACCCCCGACAAGCTCGTGAAAGACAACGCTAATCGGCTCCTCTCCCGCGGACCGCGCTTCCGCATGGATGCCGAGATGGTCCGCGATTACGGCCTAGCCGCCAGCGGACTGCTCGTTCGCCGCATCGGCGGCCCGAGCGTCAAGCCCTACCAGCCCGATGGCGTCTGGGAGGCGGTATCGATGGGGGGCAACACAAACAGTTACAAGCGCGATAGCGGCGAGAATCTGTACCGCAAGAGCATGTATTGGTTCTGGAAGCGAACCGCGCCGCCAGCCTCGATGGAGATCTTCAACGCCCCCTCGCGGGAGACCTGCACGATCCGCCGCGAGCGAACCAACACGCCGCTGCAGGCGCTGGTGACCCTCAACGATCCGCAATTCGTCGAGGCCGCCAGAGCCCTTGCCGATCGGGCGCTCGAGGTGGGTGGCGACACCGACGACAGCCGGATCGATTTCCTCGCCCGGCGTCTCCTCTGCCGTCCGCTGGCCAGCGATGAACTGCCGATTGTGAGGCAGTCGCTGGCCGATCTCCAGGCGTTCTACGGAGGGCACCTGGAAGACGCCAAGCAACTTGTGGGCGTGGGCGATTCCAAGCCCCGCACCACCGACTCGGCCCAACTGGCTGCCTGGACGATGCTCACCAATGAATTGATGAATCTCGACGAAGTTCTCTGCAAGTAGGAGCCCCCTCATGCAACTGCATCATCCCGCCGTCTCCGAGTTGGGCCTCAACCTCACCCGGCGCCGGTTCTTCGAGCGTGGCAGTCACCTCCTCGGTGGAATCTCCCTGGCGACGCTGATGGCAGAGAGTGCCGCCCGCGGCGACTCCGGGGGAGCCGCTGTCGTGGGGAGTGACGGCGTGGCAAGAATGCCGGGGGCGATCGGCCCCCACTTCGCCCCGAAGGCCAAACATGTGATCTATCTGCACATGGTCGGCGGGCCTCCGCAGATGGATCTGTACGACTACAAGCCGCTGATGAACGACTGGTTCGACAAGGATCTCCCCGAGAGCGTCCGCAACGGCCAGCGGCTCACCACCATGACCTCGGGGCAGACCCGCTTTCCGATCGCGCCGTCGAAGTTCAAGTTTTCCCAGCATGGCAAAAGCGGCATGTGGGTCAGCGAACTGCTCCCGCACACGGCGAGTATGGCCGACGAGATGTGCTTCATCCGCAGTATGCACACCGAGGCGATCAACCACGAGCCGGCAATCACTTACATGCAGACCGGCAACCAGATCCATGGCCGCCCCTGCCTCGGCTCATGGGCCAGTTACGGATTGGGTTCGCTCAATAAGGATCTCCCCACTTTCGTGGTCCTCGTCGCCAAGCCGACCAACACCGAGCAGGTGCAGGCCATCGGCGCCCGTCTCTGGTCGAGCGGTTACCTCTCCGGCGAATACTCGGGGGTGAGTTTCCGTTCGGCTGGCGATCCGATCCTCTACATCAACAATCCCTTGGGGGTGCCGGCGGAGGTCCGCCGCAAGACGCTCGACGGTCTCCAGGCGCTCAACCAGCGGACGCTCGATCAGATCGGCGATCCCGAGACGCGGACGCGGATCGCGCAGTATGAGATGGCCTTCCGGATGCAATCGAGCGTCCCCGATCTGACGAACCTCGCCACGGAGCCGGAGAGCACGTTTGCTCTCTATGGCGAGGAGGCGAAGAAGCCGGGATCATTTGCCAACAGTGTGCTCATGGCCCGGCGGATGGTGGAGCGAGGCGTCCGCTTTGTGCAGATCTATCTCAACAACTGGGACACCCACGCCAACGTCTCGGGCCGGCTGCCGATGCAGTGCAAGGACATCGATCAGGCCTGCCACGGCTTGGTACAAGATCTCAAGAGCCGTGGTCTCCTCGACTCGACGCTGATCGTCTGGGGGGGGGAATTTGGCCGGACGATCTACTCCCAGGGGGGCGTGTCGCGGGAGAACTATGGCCGCGACCACCATCCGCGTTGCTTCACGATGTGGATGGCCGGCGGCGGCGCGCGGGGCGGCCAGGCTTACGGCGAGACCGACGACTTCTCCTACAACATCGTCAAGGATCCGGTGCACATCCGCGACTTCCATGCGACGGTGCTCCACCTCCTCGGCTTCGACCACGAGCGCTTCACCTACCGGCACCTGGGGCTCGACTTCAAACTGACGGGTGTCGACCAGGCCCGCGTGATCCCCGAACTGCTGGCCTGAGCCGGCTCCGGTGGCCGGTGGAGAGCGGCCGGCGCGGCCGCGCCCCATCGCCGGGGCGGGCCGCCAGGCCGGTCGATGGCTGGCCCCCCCCGCAGTGACCTGCCACCGGCTATACTCCCCGGTTCAGGTCCGGGGGGATGCGCCATGCGGTTGGCGCTTCACCGGCCCGTTTGCCCGCCGGAGCCATTCGATGCGCACGCCGCGTTCTGCCCGCAGCCTGTTTGCCCTCCTTGCCGCCCTCGCCCTCGGCCAGGTCTGCTCGACCACTCCGGCCACCGCAGCCGAGCGACTCGCCCTCCAGGAGGGGGATCACATCTGCATCATCGGTGGCGGCGTCGCCGACGCCATGCAGCACTCGGGCTGGCTCGAGACTTTCCTCCATTCGCGGTTCCCCAAACACCAGCTCGTGATCCGCAACCTCGCCTACGACGGCGATGAAATCGATCCCGCCAAGCGGCTCCGCTCCGCCGACTTCGGCACGCCCGATCAGTGGCTCGCTGGTGCCGCCCCGATCCCCAATCCCGGTGGGCTAAAGACGAAGGAATTCGTCCGCGAGAACCGCTTCGAGCTGACTGGCACGCGCGCCGACGTGATTTTCGCCTTCTTTGGCGCCAATGAATCCCACGCTGGCCCCGCCGGCCTCGAGGCCTTCAAGGCCGACGCCACCAATTTCATCAAGCACACTCTCAACCAGAAATACAACGGCGTCTCGGCGCCGAGACTGGTGATGTTCTCCCCGATCGCCCACGAAAACCTCAACCGCGCCCATTGGCCCGACGGCAAGGCCCACAACGCCAATATCGCTCTCTACTCTGCCGCCCTGACGGAAGTCTGCAAGGAGCAGGGCGTGCAGTTTGTCGACCTCTTCACTCCCAGCCGCGAGGCCTGCGAGCGGATCCAAGAGCCACTGACCAGCGACGGCATCCACCCCAATCCCCGTGGTGACCGGGAGATCTCCCGGATCGTCGACGAATCGCTCTTCGGCACCCCGCCGGCCCGCGATGCGAAGAGTCTGGAGAAGCTTCGTGAGGCGGTGGTCGACAAGAATTTCTTCTGGTTCAACCGCTACCGCGTCACCGACGGCTATTCCACCTACGGCGGCCGCGCATGGCTGAAATTTGTCGACGACCAGACAAACTACGAGATCGGCCAGCGCGAGCTCGACTACCTCGACGTCAAGACTGCCAACCGCGACCGGCGGATCTGGGCCACCGCCGCGCTCGTCGGCAACCCCAACTCCCCGATGCCCGCAGTCGACGACATCGGCCTGCCGGAGTTGATTCCGGTGGTCACCAACAAGCCCGGCCCGCTTCCCGGCGGCAAGCATGAGTTCCTCTCTGGAAAGGACTCCATCGAAAAGATGACCGTCCACTCCGGGATGAAGGTGGAACTGGTCGCCGACGAGGCGATGTTCCCGGAACTGATCAACCCGGTGCAGATGGCCTTCGACACCAAGGGGCGGCTGTGGGTGGCGGCTTGGCCGACCTACCCGCACTGGCGTCCCGACGAGGTGATGAACGACAAACTCCTGATCCTTGAGGACACCAACTCCGACGGCCGTACCGACAAGATAAAGACCTTCGCCGGCGACCTCCACAATCCCACCGGCTTCGAGTTTTGGGGGAAGGGTGTGATCGTCGCTCAGGGCCCCGACATCCTCTATCTGGAGGACACCGACGGCGACGACGACTACGACGTGAAGACGCGGATCATTGGCGGCCTCGACACCGCCGACACCCATCACACCGCCAACAGCTTCACCTTCGATCCCGCCGGCTCGGTCTATTTTCAGGAGGGGACATTCCACCACTCACAGGGTGAGACGCCCTGGGGGGCACCAGTCCGCGTCGCCAACGGCGCGGTCTTCAAGTATGAGCCCCGCACGGGCAAGTTCGCTCTCTACACCTCCTACGGCTTCGCCAATCCCCATGGCCATGCCTTCAACGCCTGGGGCGACGACATCGTCGTCGACGGCACTGGCTCGGTGCCCTACTGGGGTTCGGTGTTCTCAACGCGCTTAAACGGCCTGGACAAGCATGGCGGCGCTCCGAGCGTCTACAACCAGCGGACCCGCCCCTGTCCCGGCATTGAATTCCTTTCGAGCCCCCATTTCCCGGCGGAGTTGCAGGGCAATCTCCTCGTCGGCAACGTGATCGGATTCCAGGGAATCCTGCAGTACAAATTCGAAAAGGGGGACGGGAGTTACCAGGAGGCCACCGAGGTCGAGCCGATCATCTCCTCGAGCGATCCCAACTTCCGTCCTGCCGACCTCGAGATGGGTCCCGACGGTGCCATCTACTTCACCGACTGGCAAAACCCGATCATCGGCCATATGCAGCACAACCTCCGCGACCCCAGCCGCGACCGGATCCACGGCCGCGTCTACCGCGTGGTGATGGACGGCAAGCCGGTGAGCAAGCCGGTGCCGATCGGCGGCCGCCCCGTGGTGGAACTGGTCTCGCGGCTGGCTGATCCAATCGACCGTGTCCGCTACCGGGCCAAACTCGAACTCGACGGCCGCCCCGAAGCGGAGGTCGTGCCGGTCGTGACCGCGTGGCTGGCCAAACTCGACCCCAAGTCGCCCACCTTTGAGCATGACAGGCTCGAGGGCCTGTGGACGCTTCGCCACTTCGATCAGGTGCCACTGGTGCTCCTGGAGCAGGTGCTCACGAGCACCGATGCCCGCTCCCGGGCCGCTGGCATGCGCGTCCTGGCGGGCATTCTTGACCGGGCCCCCAAGGCGCTTGAGTGGGTCGTACGGGGCGCGAGTGACCAGAGCCCGCGGGTCCGCCTCGAGGCGGTCCGCACAGCCACCTACCTCCGCAATCCAGCCGCCATCGAGGCCCTCGCCGTGGCGGGGGAATTCCCCGCCGACCGGCACATGGACTACGTGAAGAAAGAATCGGCCCGCGTCCTCGAGCCCGAGTTCCGCGCTGCCCGTGAGGCGAAGGCGCAAATTGCCTTCACGACCGACGCCGGAAGGCGGTTTCTCTACCGCTCGCTCTCCAACGACGAGCTCGCCGCCGAGCCCCGCGCTCCAGTGGTATTCCGGGAGATGCTTCTCCGGCCTGGTCTCGACGAACGGCTCCGCCAGGAGGCCATCGAGGGCTTGGCAGCCGCCGACAAGAAGTCGGTCGTCCGCGTCGCCGTCGATGCTCTCGGTGAGCTCGATGCCCGCGAGGGGAGCGTCGATGCAGCCACAGTCTTCGATCTGATCCGCGTGTTGCTCTCGCGCCCCGCCTCTGAACTGGCTGAGCTCCGCGGCGACATGGAGACGATGGCCACCTCGGCCCGCCGGCCGCAGTTGCGCCGCATCGGCTACGTCGCGCTTTCGGCCATCGACGCCATTGGCGGCGGCGACCCAAGCGTGAAGGTTTGGGAACTGGCCAAGGCGGACCCGCGCCGGCTCGTCGACATGGTCGAGTCGTTGCCGCTGGTCAGTGATCCGGGGGTCCGCACGAGCCTCTATGACCGTGTGCTCCCGCTCGTTGATGGTCTGCCAGGTGCCACGGCCGTGCAGCCCGGCACCGTCGGCCGCTTCGTCCGCATCGAACTCCCCGGCCCGCAGCGGACTTTGACGCTCGCCGAGGTCGAGGTTTACGCTGGCAACGAGAATCTCGCCCGGGCTGGCAAGGCAACGCAGACCAACGTCGCCGCCGGTGGCGAGCCGGGCCGGGCCATCGACGGCAATACCGATCCGGAGTTTGGCAAGAACGGCCAGACGCATACCCAAGAGGGGATCGAGAACCCCTGGTGGGAGGTCGATCTGGGCAGCCCGAAGGCAATCGAGCGGATTGCCATCTTTAACCGGGGCGATGGGCTGGCCGGCCGGCTCAAGGATTTCCGGCTCACGATTCTCGATGGCCAGCGCCAGGAGGTGTTCAAAGTCGAGAATCAGCCGGCGCCGGAGCCGTCTGCCGAGATCGTCGTCGCCAGCGAGGAAGCCCGCCTCACCACCGCGGTCCGCCGGGCCGCCTTCGCGGCACTGGCCGGGGTCCGTGGCCGGGAGCAGGAGGTGTTTGAACGGATCGCGCCGTTTGTGATCACCGGAATCGATCGTGATGCCGCCATCGCGGCGCTTGAAAAAATCCCGGTGGCACAGTGGCCGGTGGCACAAGCAGGCCCCCTCCTCGAGGCACTGCTTTCGTCGATGCGAATGGCTTCAGTGGAACAGCGTTCCAGTGACGCCGGCCTCGCTGCCTGGCAGTTCGCCGAGAACCTCACCACCCTTCTCCCTGCGGCTGAGGGGAAGGCCCGCCGCGTGGAACTGGCCGATCTTGGCGTGCGGGTGGTGCGAATCGGCACCGTCTACGAGCGCATGAACTACGACAAGGAGACGATTGCGGTCCAGGCCGGAAAGCCGGTGCTGTTCGTCCTCCAAAACGCCGACGTCATGCCACACAACTTCGTCGTCGCCAAGCCGGGGACGATGCAGGCCCTCGGTGAACTAGCCGAGAAACTGGCTCAGGATGCCTCGTTTGCCAAGCGGGCCTTCGTGCCGGAATCGACCGACGTCCTGGTGGCGAGCACCCTGCTCCAGCCGCAGGCCTCGCAGAAGGTGACCTTCAATGCCCCGACGGAGCCTGGCGTCTATCCGTATGTCTGCACTTATCCCGGCCACTGGCGGCGGATGTATGGGGCGATGTATGTGGTCGATGACCTCGAAGGGTATCTGGCCGATCCGGCGGTGTACCTCGCAGCCCATCCACTCTCCATCAAGGACGACCTCCTCAAGGACCGTCGGCCACGGACAGAATGGACCCTTGCCGACCTCGAAGGGAGCGTCAACTCGATGGAGAAGGGGCGTTCGTTCGTCCATGGCCGGGAACTGTTCCGGACCACCAGTTGCGTCTCCTGCCACAAGCTCGGCGACGCCGGCAGCCAATTCGGACCGGAGCTGGCCAAACTCGATGCCAAGATGACGGCCATCGAGATCGCCAGACACATCCTCGATCCCTCGCTGCGGATCGAGGAGAAATACCGCTCGACGACGGTCGTCACCGATGACGGCCGGCGGCTCACGGGGCTGGTCGTCGCCGACACCCCCACAGAACTCGCTCTGGTGGAAAACCCCGTCGCCAGCGCCGAGCCGATCCGCATCAAAAAGACCGATATTGAGGAGCGCATCACCTCGCCGGTGTCGATCATGCCCAAGGGGCTCCTCGACAAGCTCTCGCGCGACGAGGTCCTCGATCTCGTCGCCTACGTGACCGCCCGGGGAGAGGAATCGAGCAGCCTGTTCAGCCCCGACGGCTGTCCGCACCACTCCGATCCCGTCCCCGCAGAGGGGAAGTGACCGGCTGGTTGACGCGTCCAGACGCGTCCAGACATGCTCAGAATCAGACATGGCCAGACATGGCCAGTGACGGGGGGTTTTCTTCCCCGTCACTGGCAACTCTTCCAGGGAAGGAACCTCTCCGTTGATGGATGCCGACACCCAACCCCCGGGATCTCGGATCCGCCCGCTCGACGCCGTTGAGAGGCGCGTCTTGGGCGTGCTCATCGAGAAGGCGAAGACGACGCCGGAGGCATATCCACTGTCGCTCAATGCAGTTATTACAGGCTGCAACCAGAAGAGCAACCGTGAGCCGGTGATGACGGTCGATGAGGATCAAGTCAGCAGTGCACTCGATTCATTGCGGGCCGCCGGCGCTGTCACTGAATATTTCGGCAGCGGTCGCGTGCCGCGGTACAGGCACCATGCCTACGAGTGGTTTGGCAACGTCGAGAAAGAGGAGCTCTCGATCCTCGCCGAGTTGTTGCTCCGCGGAGAACAGAGCGAAGGAGATCTCCGTGGCCGGGCCAGCCGGATGGATCCGATCGCCGATCTGACGCTGCTGCGTTCCCTGCTCGACAAGCTCGCAGAGCGGGGGCTGGTCGTCTGGCTCTCTCCACCGGGACGGGGCCGGATCCTCACCCACGGCCTGCTCCCCGAAGAGAAGCTCGAGAAGGTGCGGGCGAAGCTCGGCATCGCCGGACAGGCGTTTCCCGCCGGCGCTTCCGGCACCGCGGAGGCGGCGGCCGATGGCGATGATCCCGCTTTGGATTGCGACCAACAGAGCGCCTCAAACGCCGGCACGATTCCGCGGGCCGCTCAAGCTGCCGGCACGCCTCCCAAAGCCTCCCCGCCACCACCAATCCTGCTTCAGCCCCTCGTCGAGAAGATCGCCGGGCTGGAAGCCGAGGTGGCCGCCCTCCGCAGCCGTCTTGACGCCCTTGAGCGGGCGCTTGGAAACTGATTTTTCCCCGGAGCGTGCCTCATGCCACGAATTGCCTGCGGTCTTCTTTGCCTTTTGCTCGGCGGCACCGCTGGAGTGCTCCGTGGCGATGACTGGTCGCACTGGCGCGGTCCGCTCGGCAACGGTGTCGCTCCGGAGGCGACACCGCCAGTTGAGTTCGGGGCCGCGAAAAACGTCCGCTGGAAGGTGGAGATTCCCGGCCGCGGCTCCTCTTCGCCGGTGATCCACGGGGATCGGGTGTTTGTGACCACGGCGGTGCCAGTGGCCGGCAAGGACGACACCTTCGACTTCCGCGTCATCTGCTTTGACCGGGCGACGGGAAAAGAGCGCTGGTCGCGCTTAGCCGTCACAGCGAAGCCCCACGAAGGCACCCACCAGACCAACGGCTTCGCCTCGGCCTCCCCCTGCACTGACGGCGAGCGCGTCTATGCCCACTTCGGCTCCCGGGGACTGTTCTGTTTTACTTCCGACGGCGAACTGCTCTGGGAGCGGGACTTTGGCGACATGACCATCCGCAACGGCTTCGGCGAGGGGAGTTCGCCGACCGTCC
This sequence comes from Planctomycetota bacterium, assembly GCA_003669605.1. GTDB lineage: Bacteria > Planctomycetota > Planctomycetia > Pirellulales > UBA1268 > QWOP01. Next base: position 8,788 of record QWOP01000073.1, on the reverse strand, counting down.
ACGGTGATCTCGTCCTCGTCCCCTGGGACCACGAGGGCCCGTCGATGCTCTTCGCCGTCGACGCCCGGACGGGGAAGACTGTCTGGGAGACGCCGCGCGACGAGCCGACCTGCTGGTGCACGCCGCTGGTGACGCTCGACAAGGCCGGGCGGAAGCAGGTGGTGATGAACGGCCAGAACGCCGCCCGCGGCTACGATCTGGCCACGGGGAAAGAACTCTGGCACTGCAGCGGACAGACGCAGCGGCCCTGCGCATCGGCCGTGGCTGAAGACGGCGTCGCCTGGGTGACCAGCGGCTTCCGCGGCGCCTTCCTCGGAGCCTTTGATCTCGCCGGGAGCGGCGATCTCGCCGGGGGAACAAGCGTCCTCTGGACGCGATCCAAAGACACTCCCGACGTCGCCTCGCCGCTCCTCTCGGGGGGCCGCCTCTGGTTCTACAAGGAGAAGTCGGGGCTCCTGAGCTGTGTCGACGCCCGCACGGGCGACCCACTTTGGGAAACAGCGCGGGTCGAGGGGGTGAACAACACCTACGCCTCTCCGATCGCGGCCGGGGGCCACGTCTACCTCACCGACCGCCGCGGCACGATCGCCGTCGTCGCCGACGCCCCCGAATTGCGGCTCGTGGCGACCAACGACATGGGGGAAGCAGTCGATGCCACGCCCGCGGCTGCGGGAGACAATCTCTTTGTCCGTGGCGAGCGGCATCTGTTCTGTCTGGGAAAGCCCTGATCCAACAGACTGTGGAAAGATCATCCCTGACCTTTTTCCACTTCGAATTCCGGCAGTTGTCTTCAGTGCTCCCCGCTGGCGGCCGCCTCATGCCACTCAAGGAGGCCGTCTCTCCACGGCCTGTTAGCGCTCGCTGCGTTTCGACGGCTTGAGAATTCCCAGCTCGAAACCGAGGGCCACGGCCTGGGCTCGGTCGGCGGCCCGCAGCGCCGCGAGAATTGCCGAGACATGCGCCCGGGCAGTGCGTTCGGAGATTCCCAGCAGCGCCGCGATCTCGGCGTTGGAGAAGCCCTGACGGACAAGCCCCAAGACCTCCGCTTCGCGGGGCGACAAGGGATCGGAATCCTTTCCAGACGAGACGAATCCGGCCGGCGGATCGACGAGGCCGCCGGCATGGACCGCGCGGATCGCTGCGGCGAGCGTCTCGTGGTGGACAGTCTTCACAAGGTAGCCGCGGGCCCCCGCCTCCATCGCCAGGCCCATATCCTCAGGCGCCTCAGACGACGTCAGCATCAGCACCCGGGCCGCAGGGAACTCCCCCCGCAACCGGCGGAGCGTATCGATGCCGTCCATCCGCTCCATGCTGACGTCGAGGAGGACCACGTCGGGGAGGTGCTGGCGGTAGAGGTCGATGGCGGATTGGCCGTCGTCGGCCTGAGCAATCACATCGAACCTGTGGCTCGTCGACAGCACGCTTGCCAGGCCGACGCGCATCACCGGATGGTCATCAACGAGCATCACGCGGATCGGGAGAGGGACGGGGATGGTGTTCACGGCCTTGCTTCCCCCACCAGGCTTCCCCCAAGGGCGACTCCCACGGGCGGGCCATCGGGGCCTCTGGCCGCATCGCTTTGATGCTGCCGGCAACCACCGATGACCCGCCGCGCGGAAAACGCTCCGTTGATCAGACGCTGGACCTGCTCACAGCCGACGTCCATCCGATCAGTGCTTCCGTCGCGGCGGCCGCGCGGGACGCCGTGCACAGGGCACTGAACCAGATCGCGTTCCTCGGTGTGGAACTCCGGGCGGACCACATCCGTCCACCAGACATCCGCGCACCTGGGCGGGCGTCCTGCCGACCGCCCCTGGCGCACGGGAGAGGTTGTCTAGTGGCATTACTGGTCTATCCTCGCGCGAGAAGCGATTCCATTGGCGGATCGGCCAATTGCTGAATTCCCAGCAAAATCGCCGGTTGCCTCCCGGAAACCGGGCAGATGACCAGGGTGCCGTCACAGCAGGAGGAACAGCGCAGCCGACGCCGCCAGCATTCCCAGGGCCGCCACCACCAACACCTGCCGCCACTGGGCGGTCGGATCCCCGCTGCCTCCCCGGACCGGGGTGGCAGCGTTCGTCGCTGTCAGATGGTTCGGGACATCCATGCCAATCACCTTTGTCGCTGAGAAGAGTTTGGCGGGCCGGCCATGCACCACGCCGGGGAGATTGTTTGCCACCGCTCCGGCTGCCGCCATTGGCGGTTCGGCCAATCCCCCATCAAAGGAAGGGTCCGGGAACCGTTTGGGGAGGGGGCCTCGCTGCCCTTGGCAGCGTCAGACGTCGCCGTCGAGGTGGGCGTCGTAGTCGCGCCGCAAGACCGTCGCCTCCACGATCGTGCCCCCACCGGGCCGGCTCGTGATCGCCAGACGGCCCCCGAGCCGCTCGGCGCGTTCCCGCATGCCCTGGATGCCGAAATGCCCCTCGCTCGCTCCCAACTGCTTGCCGACGACAAACCCCCGCCCGTCATCCTCAACCCGCAGATGGATGACACCGTCGTCCCCATCGGTGCCCACGGTGACGCCGAGCACCGTGGGCTTGCCATGGCGGAGGGCGTTGTGGAGGGCCTCCTGGGCGATGAGGAGGAGGTTGCCGGCCACGAACTCGGGAAGGTCGTCGAAGGCCCCGTCGACCGCCACCGAGATCCGTGCGCCGCGGCCTTCCCCGATCCGGTCCACCATATCCTTGAAGGCGGTCTCCAGCGTCTTGCCGGCCAGCAACAGGCTCCGCATCGCCCACACCGTCCCCTGTACTTCGGTCGCCGCGTACCCCACCATCCGCCGGGCGACGTCGATGTGCCGCTTCGTCTCGTCGCCTGCTCCGCCCCCTGCCGCGAGGCAGGCGTCGAGTTGGAAGCCGATGCCACCGATCGTCTGCTGGAGGGTGTCGTGGAGATTGGCCGCCAGCCGGTTGCGTTCCCGCAGCGTCGCCTCAAATTCCACCGCGGCATCCCGTCGCGACCGCATCTCGGCGGCCAGCAGTCGGCTCTGTACCGCCAGTTGCCGACGCAAGACTCCCACCCAGGCCAGTGCCATCGCCAGGATCGTGCCGGAAGCGACAAGGACGGTGGCCAGCCGAGCCGTGGTCCACCACGGCGGAGTCTTGACGACGCGCACGTCCTCGGCACTGCGGAGCACGATTCGCAGGCGCTGAGGAGTTGCGCCCGAGCCCTGTTGCGGCGGCGTATCCCAGTCGATCGAGGCCACGCCAGTCACTGCGACAAAACTCCCTAATTCAGTCGTTTCAAGGCTCTGAAACGCCTCCGCCGATGCCTCGGCATTGACGATCACGCCAGCGGAGCGGAGCACGAGGACGCCGCCGTCCGCGGTCGGTTGGGATTGCATGAGGTGACCACGAAAACTGACCAGACAGCCTTCGTAGTCCCCCGGAGCGGAGAGGGGCTGGCCACGCACCGCAGCGGCGTTGATTCGCAGGATCGCATCCGGCAAGACACCCAGCGGAGTCGGCGGCCCGCTGTGGCTCACTTTCCGCGCGGCGGCGCCGCGGATCGACGCCATCTGCCCCGACCGATCAACAAACCCCGCCACCTCGACCAGATCGCCGGGAATGAAGCGCTCCAGGGTCCCTTCCGCCTCGGCCCCCAGCCGGACCATGACCCCACGGTGACCGTTCTGGAGAAAGAGCACCCGGCCCGGGATGGCGTGGATCACCGTCCCGAACGTCTGCACCCGATGGCCCTGCTCACCGACCGGTCTGAATCCGGCGATCGACTCCAGGGGGACAGCCGACTTCATAAATGTCATCGCGGAGGAGATGACGGTGAACCACTCAGCCCGGTCAACTTTCACCCACGGCCTGAGAATCTCGCCACGCGTGTTGACGACGCTCACGGCGGGCCCCGCCACCCGCACGGTCGCATCGACAAGCGCCTGCGGATCGTGCCCGATGCTGGGCCACACCAGATCGACGACGCTGGCAGGGATTTCGGCTGTCAACAGGCGCGACGAGGCCTCGATCTCCAGACAGAGGCTGCCCGCTTCGTGCCACACCTGCTGGACCACCCCCTCGATCTCCACCAAGCGGCAGTCCTCCCCTCCGGCGAAGAAGGCGTCGGTGGCACACCGCCTCGGTGGCGGGAGGGGCTGCTGGGAGTGCCTCACGATCCGGGCAGCGCGCAGTGACGGCGCGAAGGCACCAGGCTCAATGGTGCCGCTGACTTCGATCTCGTCCCCCACCCCGATCGTGGCCGCCTCGCGCCCGGCAGAGTCGACGGTGCGAGCCGCAGAGACCTCGATCCGGATACCCCCGCTGGCATCCTCAACAAACAGCTCCTGCTGCGCTCGATCGGCGCCGATGACGGCTCCGCGGAGCGTCACCTCCGGCTGCCTGCCCTGCAGATCTCGGAGCAGCGCCGTCACCTCCGCAATCGGGCGGACCTCGGAGGCAGACGCGCTGCCAGCGGTGAGGAAGAGGACGATGGTGGCTTTGACGCACTGAGATCGCATGGCGGCATTATGGCACCACACGCCCCCATTTTGATGCGGTCCTTCCCGGGGGTCTTTGGGCGGCGAGCCCTGAAAAAGGCCTGCTCCCGGCCGCACGCAGTCGCCGGGGGCAGGCGACTGTGGCATCATGGGACCGGCAACGCTCCGACATGACTTCGACTCTCTGGGTGTGGCTGGGGCTTTCCACCATGGGCAACAACATCCAGGACAGGCTCTGTACCGCCGACGAAGCGGTCGCGCTGGTCGCCGACGGCGGCACGCTCGCCAGCTGCGGATTCGTGGGAGCGGCGCATCCAGAAGCACTCTCGGCCGCCTTGGAGCGCCGCTTCCTCAACACGGGGCATCCCCGCGATTTGACGCTCGTCTACGCGGCCGGGCAGGGGGACGGGAAGTCACGCGGACTCAACCACCTCGCCCACACAGGGCTCCTCCGGCGGGTGATCGGCGGGCACTGGGGGCTGTGCCCGGCGCTCGGCCGGATGGCGCTCGCCGGCGCCATCGAGGCCTATAACTTTCCCCAAGGGGTGATCTGCCAACTGTTCCGCGACATCGCCGCCGGCCGGCCGGGGTGCATCACGCATGTCGGCATGGGAACGTTTATCGATCCCGAGCTGGGGGGTGGCCGGCTCAATAGCCGGACCGTCGAACCGCTCGTCGAGCGCGTGCAACTCGGGGGGCACACCTGGCTGTGGTACAAGCCGTTTCCGATCGATGTCGCGTTCATCCGCGCCTCCGCCGCCGATCCCCACGGCGGACTTCTGATGGATGACGAGGCCATCGTCGGCGAGGTGCTGCAGGTGGCGCAGGCGGTGCGGAATTCCGGCGGCACCGTGATCGCTCAGGTGGCACGCCTGCTCGACGCACCGGCACCACCGATGCACGTCCGCGTCCCCGGAATCCTCGTCGACCGGGTCGTGGTTGCCGATCGGGATGACCACTGGCAAACCTTCGGAGAAACCTTCAATTCCGCCTACTGTCTGCCGAAAGGTGAGGGCTTGGACCATCCCCTCCCTCCGATGCCCGCCGACGCCCGTCGGATCATCGCTACCCGGGCCCTCGACGAGATCCCCGACGGGGCGGTGGTCAACCTCGGCATCGGCATGCCCGAGGGGATCGCGCGGATCGCCGCCGAGCGCGGACATCTCCATCGCTTCACGCTCACCGTCGAGTCGGGGCCGATCGGCGGACAACCCGCCGGCGGCCTCAGTTTTGGCGCTGCCTCCCATCCCAATGCGATCATCGATCAGCCCTCCCAATTTGATTTCTACGACGGGGGCGGGCTCGACTTTGCAGCGCTTGGTGCTGGCGAGGTGGATAGCCAGGGGAATGTCAACGTCTCGTCCCTCGGGGGCCGCTTCGTTGGCGTCGGTGGCTTCGTCAACATCGCCCAGAATGCCCGCCGCCTCGTGTTTTGCGGCACGCTCACCACCGGTGGCCTCGAGGTGGCAAGCGGTGCTGGAAAGCTGGAGATCGTCCGCGAGGGGGCAACGCGGAAGTTTGTCCGCCAGGTCGCTCAGGTGTCGTTCAGCAGCGCCACGGCGCGGGCCCGAGGGCAGACGGTGCACTACATCACCGAGCGGGCGGTGTTCCGCCTCGTCGATGACGGGCTGGAACTGATTGAGGTGGCCCCAGGAATCGACCTCGATCGCGACGTCCTCCGGCACCTCGAATTCCGTCCCCGGATCGGCGATATCCGGCCGATGCCCAAGGACTGCTTCCTCACCTCCGTCGCCGCCATCCCCTGATTCCTTGGAGCCTCGACGCATGGGAATCGCCGGGATTTTTCTGTCCCTCGGGCTGCTGATGATCCTCGCCTACCGGGGAGTGAATGTGATCGTCCTCGCCCCGGTGCTGGCGATGCTGGCGGTGGCCTGCGACGGTGGATCGCCGCTGCTGGCCAACTACACGCAGGTCTTCATGCCAGCAGTGGGGCGGTTTATCGCCAACTATCTTCCCCTCTTCATGCTGGGGGCGATCTTCGGCAAGTTGCTCGAGGAGACCGGCTGCACTGCCGCCATCGCTCGGCGGATGGTGGACCTGCTCGGGGCCCACCGGGCCCTGCTGGCAATCGTCTTATCCTCGGCGATCCTCACCTACGGCGGCGTGTCGGTGTTCGTCGTCGTGTTTGCCGTCTACCCCTTGGCCGTCGCGCTCCTCCGCCGCGCCGACATCCCTAAGCGACTCCTTCCCGGCGCCATCGCCCTCGGAGCGGCAACCTTCACCATGACCACCCTGCCGGGGACACTCCAAGTCCACAACCTCATCCCCATGAAGTTTTTCGGCACCACGGCGTTTGCGGCGCCGTTGCTGGGAATCATTGGCAGCGCTCTGATGCTCGGACTGGGAATGGCGTGGCTCTCTTTCCGGGCCCGCTTGGCGGCCCGAGCCAGCGAGGGCTACGGCGCGGCATCGGGCGAGGTGCCCGCCGCGGCCGAGAGGGGGGCGTTGCCACCGTTCGCAATCGCCATCCTCCCCATCGTGGCTGTCGTGGCCCTCAATTTCCTGTTCACGGAGTTTGTCATCCGCCGCTGGGACACCTCGTATCTCGCCGAACCCCGCTTCGGGGCCACGACGGTTGAGAATCTCCGCGGAGTCTGGGCCACGATCCTGGCGATGGTCTCGGCAACGGCGCTCCTGGCAATCCTCCGCATCCGCTCGCTCGCTCGCCTCAACGACGCGCTCTCCGCCGGCGCTACATCCGCCCTGCTGCCGATCCTCACCACCGCCTCGGAGGTGGGCTACGGTGCCACGATCGCTGGCCTCAGTGGATTCGCCGCCATCAAGCAAGAGGTGCTCGGCATTGTCCCTTCCAATCCACTCGTCTCCGAGGCGGTGTGCATCAACCTCCTGGCGGGGATCACGGGAAGCGCCTCGGGCGGCTTGACGATCGCCCTTGAGACGCTGGGGCCGACCTATCTCGAACGCGGACTGGCCAGCGGAATCAGCCCCGACCTCCTCCACCGCGTGGCGGCGATGTCGTCGTGCGGTCTCGACACTCTCCCCCACAACGGCGCCGTGATCACGCTCCTGCTGGCGTGCGGTCTGACGCACCGCACGTCGTACCTCGATATCTTCGCCGTCTCAGTCGTGGGGCCGATCCTGGCGACGGTGCTCGTCGTAGCCCTGGGGACATTCTTTCCGGGGCTTGTGCTGCCGGGGTAAACGCGGGCCATGGGGCGCCCGAGAGTGCGCAACTGTCGCAGAGACCTGGGGGGGATGGGCGCCTCTGCCTACCCTCCAAAAACCGATCAATAGCCAGCGACCACGCGCCCGATTGAGTTTCCCGGCAACGGGGGCCGATACTAGAGGCCAGAGAGGCAACCTCTGTGCGACCGCTTGTCAGCATCATCACGATCATCGCCACGGTGATTCACTTCACCTTCGGCTGCTGTACGCACTCCTGCCACTTCGGGAGTGGAGACGATTGCCATCTGCACCCGATCGTGGCTGCCACAGGCGAGGCGTGCTGCGATGAGGATCTGCACGAGGATCCCCAGGCCCTGCCAAGTGGCCGGCAGTTTCAGCAGACCGAATCTGGCCGGGGAAGTCTCCCGGGCTCCGATCCCTGCCACGACTGCACTGGTTGCCACTGTGCGGCCAGATCGACCGACACCGTGACGATGGCTCCTTGGTCGCCGCTGATGGCAACGGAAACGGCCCCGATCTCGGCAGCTGCGCTCCCTCCAAGCGCCGACAACTGCGGCACGGCGGCGGTGAGCCGTCCGATCCGTCCGGCTCCAAGCCGGCTGATTCGCTTTGGGCGAATCCAGGTCTGAGGCTCCGCGCACACCCTTTGCGGCTGTGCGCTGTCTTGGCTTCACCCTTCCGCGAACCCTCGTTGGGTCGCCAGCTTCGGGCAGTTGCCCGCGGCTGACTTCGACTCCCGGATCACCCGCACGCAGGCACGTCTTTTTTCCATGAATCCCACCCCATCGCCCTCACCCCATCGCCTCTTCTTCTGGCTTCCACTGCTGCTGATCGCACTTCTGGCGACAGCGCTTGCGACCTCCAGACTCTGGCCCCAGCCCGTTCGTGATCGATTGATCCGAGTGCTTGCCGCGGGTTCCGCCCCTGATCAACTGCCCGCCTCCGACTCTGGCCACAGGGCAGACGCCGAAGGCCACGACCACGATGACCATGAGGGCCACAATCATGATGACCACGACCATGATGACCACGACGATCACGATCACGAGGGCCACGTCGAGGCACAGGCACTGACAATCAGCCCGCAGGCGCGCAGAAGTATCGGTCTCACGGAGGGCACGATTGCCCTGACGACGTTTCAGCGCACGATCAGCGTTCCGGGCATCGTGGTGGAAC
>QWOP01000049.1 GCA_003669605.1 Planctomycetota bacterium | reverse complement strand
CCCACGGCCTGCGCCGCCGAGGCGATCCGGCACCTGCCGGAAAACCGGCGGCGGCGGTGCCTCGACATCGGTTGCTCGGTGGGGCGCTCGACCTTCGAGTTTGCCCGCAGCTTTGAGCACGTCGACGGCATCGATTTCTCCGCCCGGTTCATCCAGTCCGGCGTCCGCCTCCAGGCAGGGGGCGAGGTGCATTACGAGGTCCCCACCGAGGGGGAGTTGACGGTAGCCCGGAGCGTGTCGCTGGCGAAGTTGGGGTTGGCGGACCTTCGCGGCCGGGTGGCCTTCCTGCAGGGAGACGCCTGCAACCTCAAGCCGCTGTTCACCGACTACGACCTCGTATTCGCCGGTAACCTCATCGACCGGCTCTACGATCCGTCGCTGTTTCTCGCTCTCATTGGCGGCCGGGTGCTCCCCGGCGGCCTGCTGGTGATCACCTCGCCCTACACCTGGCTTGAGGAATACACCCCCAAGTCCAAGTGGCTCGGAGGTCGGCGCGAGCACGGGGAGCCACAGACGACGTTTGCCGGTCTGTGCCACGCTCTGGAGGAGGGGTTTTCCCTCGTCCACCGCAGCGACATTCCGATGGTCATCCGCGAGACCGCCCGGAAGCACCAGCACACGATCGCCGAGATGACGGTCTGGCGCCGGTTCGACACCGCCTGACCAGCCGCCAGCCGCCGCTGGGGTGGCCTGCCGGCGTGACTCCGGTGGCGTGATCGTCTACAGTAAGAGTCCCTTTTGAAGGACCTACCCAGGTGGCTACTTCCTCCCCCGATCCGTTTGATCCCTGCCGGCAGTGGCTGGGAATTGACGCCTCCGATCTGGAGAATCCGCGCCGTGTCCTCGGATTGTTGCCGAGCGAAGCGGATCCGATCACGGTCCTCAAGGCGGCCGAAGCGCGGCTCGTACTCCTCAAGGGACTCTCTCAGGGAATCTCTCAGGGACTCTCGGCCGCGCCCCACCACGCCCTCCGCGATTCGCTGATCATCCGCGTTGAGGAAGCCCGCGAGGCGGTGCTCTCCGAAATCGCCGCCACCGCCGGGAGACCGCCGGCATCCCGCGGGGGATTCGCCATGCCCCCACCACCACGACGGCCGGTGGCTGAGGAGTCGGCGGCGACGGTGGTGCTCTCGGAATCGGGTCGGATGGCTCCGGGAGCCGGCATCTTTCCAGACGCGGCGCCCGCCCCCTCCGGCGCAAGCCTGGAGGGGGGGTTTCCGCCGACGGTGAGAATCCGCCCGGCGCGGCCGATCCGGCGGCAGAGCAACGCTGCCATCTGGTTGTCGCTGTTGGCGATGCTGGGGAGCGTCGCTGCCGGATTGGGGTTTATCTGGTGGCAGGCCAACCAGGCGAAAATCGCTTCCCGTCAGTCCCCGGCCGACAAGGCGGCAGCCAAGGTGGCGACTGGGGCTCCCTCTGGTGCTGATGTTGACGACCGTCCACGCTCTGCCCCTCCCCTTCCAGAGGATGCCGGGATTTCGTCGAGCCCTCCCCCAGTCCGCGTGACCTCCCGCCCCGAATCGACTGCCCGGCCGGTCACCAAGCCGACTGCCCCGCCAAAGCGGGTGGCGATGACGCCTCCCCTGACCGCCACCGCAGTGACCGCCACCGAGGACGGTGCCACGATGGCGGCGGACGATCCGACCGACCCGCCACCGGATGAGCCTGCCGCTGCGGAAGCGGAAATGGACACTGCCGGAATCCCCCCGTCAGTCGGGCTCCAGGGGGGTGAGGAGCCGATGGACGGGATGGACACCGGGACCGAGATCGCTCCTCCCGATGACGTTGGCCACGCCGCTATTGAAGAGGGCCTCTCCACGGCGCTTGAGGGGCTGCGAAAGCAAGATTTCGATGCGGCCGATGAATCACTCGCCGCCGCCATGGACGCCACGGAAGACCGGAGCGTGAAGCAGCGGGTGGCCGCCTGGAAACTGCTGGCCGAATACGCCCGTGGCTTTGCCCGCTTCCGGAGCAAGGCGCTCGACGCGGTGCGCTCCGGAAACGAGTATGACGTCGGCGGCAAGAAGATCGCGGTCGTGGAGATTGACGACAAGAAATTCATCTACCGCTTCCAGGGGCGCAACAAGACCGTCACCCGCGACAAGATCCCGGCGGGAATCGTGATGGCGATCGTCACCGGTTGGTTCGATTCCCGCCCCGACAACAACCTCTTTCTCGGCGCCTACCACGCCACCAAACCGGAGCCCGATCTCGACAAAGCGAAGCAGTTCTGGGATTTCGCCGAGGCCGGTGGCATCGATGCCACGCTCCTGTTGGGGCTGCTGAGCGACCCGCTGCTGGCCGACTCCGCCGGGCCGGACAAGACCGACGCCGAGGCCACCAACGAGTAGGCTGATGACTAAGCTGGGACGGCCCCCCAGAACGACCAACCGCCGTCACTCACAGGTTCCGTCACTCAATAGTGCGCCGCGAGAATCGCCTCGAGGTCCGCGGTGTCCAGAGCCCTGGGATTGCCCCGCAGGCTCGATCCTGCGGAATTCTCTGCCAGCCACCCGATCCGCTCTCTGCCAAGCCCCACATCTGCCAGACGCCGTGGCAGTCCGGCCGTGGCAGACAACTCCTCAATCCGCGCGATGAATCTGGCCGCTGCGCCTGGGCCCGCCGGGGCCTTGGGATCGATAGCCCGCTCGAGCAGGGCATAGTCGGAGGCCGCGACTTCGGCGTTGACGGCGATTGCCACCGGAAGGAGCAATCCGCAAGCCACGCCATGCGGTGTCCCGCACTCCACCCCCAGGGCGGCGGCGACGCCGTGGGCCATCCCCAGTCCGGAATTGGCAAGTGCCATCCCCGAGAGCAGCGCCGCATGGCTCATCGCCGCGCGGGCCGCCGAATCGCCGGGGTCGGAAAGCAGTCGCGGCAGCGCCCACACAGCCCTCGGCAAGCCGTCGAGCACCAGGCTCCGCGGCAGCGGTCGAGCAAACCGGCAGATGAACGATTCAATCAACTGCGTGATGCAGTCGAGGCCGGCCGCGGCCGTGGTTTGTCGGTCGCAATCCCGCGTCAGATCAGGATCGACGATCACTGCCCGCGGCACCATCAGTGGGCTCCGCATACTCTTCTTAAAACCGCGCCGCGGGCAGGAGATGACGGCGTTGCGGGTCGCCTCGGCACCGGTGCCCGCGGTCGTCGGCAGGGCCACGACCGGGAGCGGTGGCACGGTGATCCCGATCCCCCGCCCCACTCCCTCCAGCCGATCGACCACCCCTTGGTCGTACTCCGCTGCGCTGAGACCGGCAGGGAGGTTTGTGGCCAGGCAGGCGATGGCCTTGGCCAGATCGATCGCCGAGCCTCCCCCCACGGCAACGACGACGATCCCCTGCCGGTCGCCGCCGGGAAGAGCAGCCAGCGCCACAGCGACCTGATCGACGGTTGGTTCACCGGCGGAAATCGCCACGATCTCCGCCGACACCAAGGCGCGGCGGAGGCTCTCCTCGAGGCGTGGGCGGTGGCCGGCAGTCATGAGGCTGCGTTGGCCACCGATCAGCCAGGCCCTCTGTCCCAGACCAGCCGCCACAGCACCGACCTCGGTGGCCCGCCCGCAACCGAAGTGGATCTGGGGAGGAACGACGAAATCCCAGTCCCCCGGATCGATTCCCGGCCTGTCGTTTACACTGTGCATCGAAATTCCCCCGCGCTCTTGCCACCAGCCGGACAGTCGGCCCCGTACTCCACGCCACAATTGTCGCCCGCCCTCCAGGATCCTTCTCCAGGATGACGCCCGCCGCTCTCCCGATCCCGACAGCCCGTGCAGCGGTCCACGGCTCGATCCGCCCACCGGGCTCCAAGAGCATCACCAACCGGGCGCTGCTATGCGCTGGCCTGGCAGAGGGCTCATCGACGCTCACCGGTGCACTTGATAGCCAGGATACCCGGGTGATGGCCGCCGGACTCAGGGCACTCGGGATCGGCGTCGAGCCCGACTGGGATGCCGGCAGGATCGTGGTCCATGGTGCCCAGGGGCGGATCCCGGCCACGGAAGCGACGCTCGACTGCGCTGCCAGTGGCACCACCATCCGTTTTCTGGCCGCCGTCTGCGGGCTGGGCACAGGCACCTACCGGCTTGACGGCACTGCCCGGATGCGAAAGCGGCCGATCGGTGACCTGCTCGCCGCCCTCGGCGCCCTCGGTGTCGATGCCCGCGCCGAAAGCGAGGGGGGCTGCCCGCCGGTGATGATCCGCTCGCGGGGCATCGACGGGGGAACGACAACCATCCACAGCGGCACATCGAGTCAGTTTGCTAGCGCCCTAGCGATGGTCGCGCCCTGCACATCGCAGGGCATGGAGATCAACTTCGAGGGGCGGGTGGTCTCCCTCCCGTATCTGGAGATGACCCGCCGGGTGATGGCCGACTTCGGCGCCCAGTGCCGAGTGACAGGGCCGCGCCGCTGGAGCATCCCGGCCGGCGGCTACCGCGGCGCCACCTACGCGATCGAACCCGATGCCTCGGCGGCCAGTTATTTTCTCGCCGCCGCGGCGATCACCGGGGGACGGGTGCGGGTCGATGGCCTGTCGCGGCGGAGCATGCAAGGAGATGTGGGGTTCGCCGACGCGTTGGAGCGGATGGGGGCGAGCGTGGAGTGGTCCGAGGATCCCCGCAACCCGGCGGCCGACTCGGTCACTGTTTCTGGCCGGGCCTCCCACGGCATCGACATCGACATGAATGCCATCAGTGACACCGTCCCCACCCTCGGTGTGGTGGCCCTGTTCGCCGACGGGCCGACGACGATTCGCAACGTGGCCCACATCCGCGACAAGGAGACCGACCGGATCGGCGACCTTGCCCGGGAACTGTCCCGCCTCGGGGCCCGGGTCGAGGAGTATCCCGACGGCCTCTCGATTCACCCCGCTCCTCTTACCGCTGCCGACATCGTTACCTACGACGACCATCGGATGGCGATGAGTTTGGCGCTGGCGGGGTTGGTGATCCCCGGCGTGCGGATCCTCGACCCGTTGTGTACGGGCAAGACCTTCCCCACCTACTGGCGGGAGTTGGCGAGACTGGCACGGCTCGACACCTCTGCCTGGCCGGAGGAATTCATCCCGTAGCCACCGGCAGCGCCGCCCCGAAATGTGACTCTCGGAATTGGCAGCGCTGCATCCCGGGATCAACCGCCAGAGGAACGCTCGAGAACGCGTGCCGCCCGCTCGAGCAGCCGATCGACCCGTTGGGTGAGTGATCGCTCAGGCTGCAAGGGATCGCACTCGGGGGGCATCGATGCTCCCACGCCGTTGGAAAGACCGGCAGCCGGGACCGAATCGAGGCCACAGCCCGTCGGCGGAGCATCCGCCATCGATGCATCCTGGGCGACAAAACCCCCTCCGCAATGCTGGCAGTAGACGCGCCGTCCCAGCAGCGTGACGCGGATCCGTAGCGACCGCCCACACACCGGACAGCCCTGGAAGAAGTGCACCACCGAATTCGACATGGATCCCTCCCGGCGTCTTTGCCCAGAGCACCTGCCGCCTGTTCGTTCCCCAGCACCGGCTCCGATTGTAGCGGTCGGCTGTCGCCACCGCCAGCGCGACCCCCACCCTGAAGCGACCAGACAGTCACCGCGGGATTGGCTGCTGCCGCGGCGACCGTGACAACCAACGAGGCCGGGCTTGATCGGGTACATTGCGGGCCTTGGGGGCCCTGGTTCACCCGTCTATCCATCCTACTGACGCTGTGAGGCCTCCGATGAACCGCTCCTGGTATGCGGTGCTGGTCACGCTCCTCTGGTTGGTAACCACCAGCTGGCTGTTTGTGGCCAAGATTCTCCCTACACTCCTCCCCGGCACACCCCCCGGATACCAGGCACTCTACGCCGCCAACAACCGCCTCATCCCGGTGGCATGGAGCGTGCTCTGGGACGAGAAGCCACTCGGCTTTGCCACTAGCCAAGCCCACTGGCTCGACGGGGGTGGCATGCGGGTGGAGAGCCTCCTCCACCTCGACCAAATCCCCATCCGTGAGATGCTTCCGGCGTGGACGAGGCTCCTCATTGGCGGGTCGCTCCCGGCGCGGCAACGGCTGTCGATGGAGGCCACGGGGAGCCTGGCCATCGATGCCGCGGGGGTGCTGACTCATTTCCGCTCGACGATCGATCTGCCGGGAGTGGCCGAACGGGTCTTCCTCGAGGGAACGATCGACGATGGCAACGTCGAGATCGTCGTCCGGGCCGGTGAGATGCGCTACCAGACAACGCGCTACCTCCCCACCAACGTCACCCTCGGTGACGAACTCTCCCCGCAGGCGACGCTCCCTGGACTCGTGGCCGGTCGGCGTTGGACCGTGCCGGTCTATAGTCCGCTGCGACCGGCCCAGTCGCCGATCGAGATCCTCCATGCCGAGGTCAGCGGCACCGAAACCCTCCTCTGGGACGACCGCTTGGTGACGGTCGATGTCGTCTCCTACCGCGATGATCCCTCCTCGCACCGCGAACCCCGCTCGCGGCTGTGGGTCGACCGCACCGGGCGGGTGCTTAAGCAGGAGACGTCGATCCTCGGTAAGTCGCTGGCGTTCGTAAGGCGCACCGACGACCAAGCGGCTGTCCTCACCGCCAGCCTCATCGAATCGAACGCCGGCCCAAACGCTGCCTTGGAGGGGAGATGATTGAATTCGATTCCGTGACCCGCACCTATGGAGCCAAGGTGGCGGTCAGTGAGCTGTCGCTCTCGATCCCTCGCGGCGAACTGTTCGCCCTCCTCGGTCCCAACGGTGCCGGCAAGACGACCACGATCAAGATGCTCGTCGGCCTGCTCCGTCCGAGCCGGGGTGCCGTGCGTGTCTCAGGACACGACCTCGTCGGTGATCCACGCAGTGCACACCTCCACATTGGCTACGTTCCCGACGAGCCCTGCCTGTACGACAAACTCACCGGACGGGAGTTTCTCTGGTTCATCGCCGACATGTTCGGCATGCCCAGGGATCGTGCCGAACAGCGGATCGCCGCCGAGATCGAGCACTTCGAACTGGGGGAATTCGCCGACGATCTGGCCGAGAGTTATTCGCTGGGAATGCGGCAGCGACTGGTGTTCGCCTCCTCGCTGCTCCACGATCCCGACGTGCTGGTCCTCGACGAACCGATGGTGGGCCTCGACCCGCGTTCGGTGCGGATTGTCAAAGACCTGCTCCGGGAACGGAGCCGGGCGGGAATGACGGTCTTCATGTCGACCCACACTCTGGCGATGGCCGAAGAGATGGCCGACCGCATCGGAATTATGGTCCGTGGCCGGCTGACGTTCCTGGGAACGGTGGCTGATCTCCGCGCTCGCAGCCTGGGCGCCCACGCCGCTTCGGGCGGCCAGGAGGTGGGAGGCCAGCAATCAAGCCTCGAGCAGCTCTACCTCGAGCTGACCTCCGGCGCCGATGCTACGCCAGTGGGAAAGGGATCACCATGACCGACGGGGTTTCGCCACCAAGCCCCACCGGCTGCCGTCTCACCGGGGAGACAGAGGAATCGCGAATCCTCCTCCGCCTCCGGGTCTTGCTGGCCCAGGCGACGATCCGCTCGATGGTCACCACAGCCCGCCTCCGACTGAGCCTCGTGATCCTCCTCAGTGCCCTCTTTTGGGGATCGTTGTATGGACTGTTTTACGAGGCTTTTCTGTTTCTCGACTCGCTCCACGCCGAGGTGATCTCGCTGCTGTTTAACGCCTTCTTCTCCTCGCTGATGGTGATGCTTGTCTTTTCCACCGGCATCCTTCTCTACAGCGGTCTCTACACCACTCCCGAAGCCCGTCTCCTCCTCACGCTCCCAGCCCGTTCCGACACCATCTTCGCCCACAAGTTCCAGGAGGCATTCTGGTTTTCGAGTTGGGGCTTCATCCTCCTGGGGAGCCCGATGCTCGTGGCCTACGGCGTGGTTCGGCATGCCCCCTGGACCTATTACGCGCTGCTGTTGCCGTTTATGGTGGCCTTCGTGGCCATTCCCGCCACCATCGGTGGCATCCTCTGCATGCTGTTGGTGGCCTGCCTCCCCCGGCTCCGGCTCCATTCGCTCTCGGTGGCCGCCGGGCTGGTAGTCCTCGGGATCGCTTGGCTGGGTTGGTCGGCGATGGCCGGGGCGCGGGCCGACACGATGTCGGCGGCGTGGTTCGAGCAGACGTTTGCCAGGCTGGCGATCACGGAACAGAAACTGTTTCCGAGTTGGTGGCTCTCCAGCGGCCTGCTGGAGAGCGCCTCGAGCACCACTTCCACCGCGCCAGACGCCGCCGAAGGCAACGCTTTGGCGCTGGCGGAGGCACTGCGTTTCCTCGCCCTCCTCGTGGCCCATGCGCTGCTTCTTCAACTGCTCGCCGGGCGGTTGGCACAGCGGGTCCACCGGCTCGGCTACAGCCAACTTTCCAGCGAAGTCCCCACCCGGCGGCAGCGACGGATGAGTTGGTTCGACGAGGTTCTCTCCCGCAGCGGCACTCAGGCCGGCCGGCCGCTGCGCCTGCTGATGGTCAAGGATCTGCGCATCTTCCGCCGCGACATCTCGCAGTGGTCGCAGTTCCTCATCTTCTTCGGGCTCCTCGGCCTCTACTTTTGGAACGTCCGCTCCTTCAACTACCAGCACTCCTACGCGGCGATGATCGGATTTTTGAACCTCGCGGTGGTGGGATTGATCCTCTCCACCTTCACCACTCGGTTCGTGTTCCCGATGATCAGCCTCGAGGGCCGACGGTTCTGGATCCTCGGGCTGCTCCCGGTCCACCGCGACCAGATCGTGTGGTCGAAGTTCCTCTTCTCCTTCCTGGGGGGGCTGGTGCCGTGCTGCTTGCTAGTGGCCCTGAGTGATGTGATGCTCGGGCTCACGCCCTGGTTGCTGGGGATCCACGAGGTGTGCTGCGTGGCGCTGTGCATGGGGCTTTCGGGGATCGCCGTCGGTCTCGGGGCCCGGATGCCCGACCTCCGCGAAAATTCCCCGTCAAAGATCGCGTCGGGGTTCGGTGGCACCCTGAGTCTGGTGCTCAGTTCGCTGTTCATCATGGCGGTGGTCCTGGTGACTGCAGTGCCAACCCATCTCTTTCTGGCCAGGGAAGGGATTGCCTGGTCGTCGCCGGCACGGTCGGGGCTGTGGGCATCGGTCGGCACCGAGCGCGGGGTCTTGGCAGGGCTGGCGGTGGCGGTGGTTCTGGGGCTGATTGCCACGCTGGTGCCGCTTTGGCTGGGTTTGCGGTCCTTTCGCCGGCTGGAGCCTTAAGCGGCGGCTTCCACATTCAAAAACGTGGTGGGGGCTTTTCCCACGGCAGTTACTCAGGCGGCTGAATTGCGGTTCTCCTCTGGACAGGAGAGCCGGGGAACGGTTTCCTGGGGTTGGTGCAACTTGCATTGGGCCGTTTCGGAAGTCGGGCGTGCGTCCCACGCCGCGGCACGATCATGATGGACAACGACTCTTTTTTGCGGATCGCTTCCAACCTCACTCCCGGCGGTGGTCGCGCGTCGACAGACGAGCGTCCTCCCCTGCGGAACGGCCCCCGGTTGGCTGCCGTCGCGGCCCCGTGTCACTCCGCGGCGACCGCTGTAGACCGCGTCGGCGCGGTCCAGTACCTCAACACCCGTCCGCTCGTGCACGGCTTGGCAACCGCCGGGCTTGAAGTGGAATACGACCTTCCCAGCCGGCTTGCCGACCGGCTCGCCTCCGGCCACCTCGACGTGGCCCTCATCCCCTCGATCGAGTTCTTCCGCGGCGTCGGCTACAGGCTCGTCTCCGACGCCTGCATCGGCTGCCGCGGTCCTGTGATGAGCGTCAAGCTCTTCTTCCGCACCCGCCCCGACCGGGTCGAACACCTCGCCGTCGATGAGGGCTCACGAACGAGCGTGGCGCTGGCCAGGCTGCTCCTTGCCGAGCGCTGCGGAGTGGCCCCCGAGGTCGAGGTGCTCCGCTTGGAAGACGACATCTCGACCACGGTCGCCGATGCTGTCCTGCTGATTGGTGACCGGGCGATCGGCTCCCAGACCGGCAACTTCCAGGAGGTGTGGGACCTCGGTGACGAGTGGTGCCGGTGGACCGGCCTGCCGTTTGTGTTTGCCGTCTGGGCAGCGCGCAGCGACGTGCCGGCGGAGACGCTCCGTCGCGTCGAACCGCTCCTGGCCGCGGCCCGCGATTCGGGGAAGGCAAACCTGGCGGCGATCGCTGCGGTAGAGGCCAAGCCACACAGGCTGACCGTTCCGCAGTGTCTGGGATACCTCCGCGACAACCTCCACTACGACCTCGGCCTCCGCGAACGAGCGGCCCTGGCGCTGTTCTACGACCGGGCGTCGGCGTTGTCACTGGCCCCGCGGGGGCTCAATCTGTCTGCCGCCCTCGCCCCAGCCGGCCTCCCGATGGCACACTAACGGATTCCTCGTTTCCTCAACCCAAGTGCCACTCCCACCTGCCCTGGCCCTCCTCCCGCATCATGACACCCCACCAACGCATCCTCGATGACGCCATCGCCGGCAGGCGACTCTCGGCAGCCGATGCCGTGACCCTGCTTGAGTCGTCTGACCTCCCCGGCATCGGTCGGGCCGCCAACGCCGTCGCCAACCGGCTCCACCCCGAGCCGTATCGCACCTACAACATCGACCGCAACATCAACTACACCAACGTCTGCACCGCGGTCTGCGATTTCTGCGCCTTCTACCGGCCGCCGAAACATGCGGAGGGCTATGTCCTCGACCGCGGGGTGATGATGAGTAAAATCGCGGAGATGGTTTCGGTGGGGGGCGATCAGATCCTCCTCCAAGGTGGCCTCCATCCCACGCTGACCCTTGAGTGGTACGAAGAGCTGCTTGGCGAGATCAAGGGGCGCTTTCCGCAGGTCAACATCCACGGATTTTCCCCCCCTGAGATCCACCACTTCGCCAAGGTCTCGAAGCTCCCCGTGCGCGAGGTTCTCCAGCGCCTCGCCCGCGCCGGGCTCGGCTCGCTTCCGGGGGGCGGCGGCGAGATCCTCGTCGACCGCGTCCGCCAGGCAATCACCCGCGGCAAGGTCCTCACCGATGGCTGGCTCGACGTCCACCGCCAGTGGCACGGGATCGGCGGCAGGAGCACCGCCACGATGATGTTTGGCCATATCGAAACGCTGGCGGAACGGGTCGAGCATCTGGAGCGGATCCGCGATCTGCAGGACGAGACCGGTGGCTTCACCGCCTTTATCTGCTGGTCGTTCCAGCCCGACAACACGCAGATGGCCGAGATCCTCCCGGCCGGCCCCTTCGACTATCTCAAGACGCAGGCGGTGGCCCGCTTGTTCCTCGATAATGTCCCCAACATCCAGTCGAGTTGGGTGACCCAAGGGAGGGAGATCGGCCAACTGGCGCTCCTCTTTGGCGCCAACGACATGGGGAGCTTGATGCTTGAGGAGAACGTCGTCAGTGCCGCCGGCACGGTGCACCACCTCACGCTCACCGAAATGCGTTCGGCCATCTCAGAACTCGGCTGGATCCCGCGGCGGCGAAATGTTTTTTATGAACTCTTCGAGGAGCAGTGCGACGGGCCCCTTGAACTGGTGCTCCCCGCGGCGGCCAGTGGAGGATCAGGCAACGGCGCAGGAACGGTCGCTTCCGGCCAAAGCGGAGCACTCATAGCGCCCGCGCTCTTGGCGACGTCGGCGAAACTGTGAGCGGAGCCGGAAGCCGTCTGGCCCCGATCACGCTCCGCGCCCGCTGGATCGTGCCGGTCGGCATGCCGGCAATCGAGAACGGCTGGGTGCGGATCGAGCGCGGCCGGTTCGCAGCGATCGGACGATGGGCAGGCCTTTCGGCCCCCGCCTCGGCGGCCATTCTTGACCTCGGCGATTCGATCCTCCTCCCCGGTCTGGTCAACGCTCACACCCACCTTGAATTCTCCGATCTCCCCCGGCCGCTCGATGCCCGGGGCGGGTTACCCGGATGGATCAGGGCCGTCGTTGCCCTCCGTCGCGGCCGCCCGGTGGAAAAGGCCGCCGAGGCCCGGTTGGTAGATAGCCTCCGTGCGGGTCTCATCGAGAGCCTCTCCCACGGCATCACCACCGTCGGCGACATCGCCACCGCCGTGCCCTGTGGCGGGTATCCCTCTGTGGGGCCGCGGCTGCGGGTTTACCGGGAGGCGCTCGGGCTGTCGTTTGCGGGGAGCGTTCTCCCCGCAAAAGTGAGCCGCGACCTTGACCGGCTCAAAGACACGGCTGGTATCTCGCCACATGCCCCTTACACCGTCTCGGCAGCGCTGGGAAAAGCCCTGCTTGGTGAAGCTCGTCGCCGCGATCTCCCTGTCACGATGCACCTCGCGGAGAGCGCGGAAGAACTGGAGTACGTGACCAGCGGCAGCGGAGCCTTCCGCGATCTCCTCGCCTCCCTCGGCGCCTGGCCGCGTGACCGGCCCGCGCCCGTGATCCCCCCGTCAGAGTGGATCAGCAGGCTCGCCCGCTGCCGGCGGGGGAGCGTGGTCCATGGCACGTTCCTCGGCGAGACCCCCGACACCAGCGCAATCAATCGCCTCTCCCGACACCGCAATCGTCTGGCCCTCGTCGTCTGCCCACGGACAACGCGGCTCCTTTCGGGGCGGCTGCCGCCTCTGGAGCGGTTTGTTGCAGCAGGGATTCGCGTGGCGCTCGGCACCGACAGCCGGGCGTCGAACCCCGATCTCTCGGTGCTCGCCGAGGCGAGGGAACTGGTAGGCGCGGGGGTCGTCAGGCCGTGGGAGGCGATTCTGATGGCGACGCGTAACGCGGCCTGGGCCCTGGGATATGAACACCGGGCTGGTGCGATCGCCGTCGGCCGGCCGGCCGATCTGGTCGTGCTTGCTCCCTCAGGCACCTTCCGCGATCCGTGCGATGCGATCCTCCGTCCCGAGACCCGCGTTCGGGCCACGCTTTGCCGCGGGAAGGTGCTTCACGGCAGCCTCGCCAGCGGGTGAGGGCCGGACTGAATGAGGGGGTCTTTGAGTTCCCCAAGCCACTACTCACAGCCGGCAGTTGGCGATCCGCGTTTCGATGACTGCCGAGGCGCCGATCGCTTCGAGCCGTTCCATGATCCCGTGCACTTCGCCACGGCGGACCATCGCCCGCACCGCACACCAGCCCGGGTCCTCGAGCGCACTGACCGTCGGCGAGTTGAAACCGGGGGTGATCGCCTCCGCCTCCGGCAGCCGGCCGCGCGGGATATTGTATTCAAGGAGCGAGTAGGTGCGGGCGATCACCACTCCCTCCAGTCGCCGCACGATGCGGTCGGCCAGTGCCGGCTGATGAAGATCGGGGTTCTGCACGAGCACCGTTTCGTAGCGCCCCAACTCCGCCATCACGCGGAGCCGGTTGGCCGCCAACGTGCTGCCGGTCTCCACGAGATCGACAATTGCCTCCGCCACGCCGAGTTGGATCATCACCTCGACGCTTCCCGAGAGGGGCACAAAGTGGGCCTCGACGCCCCGTTCCTTGAGCCAACCGCGGGTAATCTGCGGAAAACTCGTGGCAATCCGGGTTCCCTGGAGGTGGGAGACTTCGCTGATCGCGGAATCCTCGGCGACGCACAGAGCCAGCCGGCAGGAACCGATCCCGAGGTCGAGGCGATGCACGAGCCGGGCGCCGCTCTCAGCGACCAGATCGGCGCCGGTGACGCCGAGGTCGATCGCCCCTTCGGCGACGAGCACCGGAATGTCGTCGGTGCGGAGGAAAATCACCTCCGCGGGAATGTCGCGACAGCGGGCAAAGAGGCTCCGCTCGGAACGACGGAAGTTGAGCCCCGCCTCGGCGAGGAGTTGGGCGGAGATCTCGGCCAGCCGCCCCTTGCTCGGCAGGCCAATCCGCAGGAGGCGTGAAGGCGTGGCTGCCGACTGATGTGGTCTGTTTTCGCTCACGACTGATCCCCTTCGTGCCCCGCTCGGGACGCCTTCTCCTCAAGCCCCGATCTGCCACAGCGGCGTTCGAGTTCCGCCGTCACGCTCGCAAGTGGCACGCCGCGGTGAGCCAACAAAACGAGGGCGTGGTAGAGCAGGTCGGCACACTCCGCCACGACGCGGTCGTCAGCGTCGGCGACGCCCGCCATCGCCAGTTCGCCCGCTTCCTCGGTCAACTTGCCGCCGATCTTGTGCGCCCCGGCGTGGAACAGCCGCGCGGTATAGGATCGGTCGATCGGATCGCCCTTGCGCGATACGATGGTCCGCTCCAGGTTTTCGAGCGTTTCACCCACAGAATGCATCCGATGGCTCCCGAATCCGCCGGCCGCCAACCACCCGGTGGCAGCAGTCCCGCAGGCGGCGGAACAGCCTGCCCCGACGGCCTAACTGTGCCGTCCCCAACTCTAGCATGCCCTCCGCAGCCCGCGCCGGGCGCGGGGGGAGGGGCCGTCCCGGCCCCGGAATTGGGGCCCGATTGCTGGTTTCTCTCCGGCCCGACTGCGGCGGGGAAAACCAGCCTGGCGGTGAGGCTCGCCGAACGACTTGGGGCCGAGATTGTCAGCGTCGACTCGATGGCGGTCTACCGCGGACTCGACATCGGCACCGCCAAGCCCTCTCCCCCGGAGCAGCAGCGCGTTCCCCACCACCTCCTCGACATTGTCGCTCCGGCCGAGCCGTTCAACGTCGTCCGGTGGCTGGCCGCGGCCGCGGTCGCGGTGCATGCCATCCGCAGCCGAGGGAGGTCGATCCTCTTTGTGGGGGGCACCCCGCTCTATCTCCGTGCCCTTCGCGACGGACTGGCCGATCTCCCGGCCGCCGATCCCGATCTGCGCCGTGACCTCCGATTGCAGGCCGCCACGGCCGCTCCCGGTGAACTCCACCGCAGGCTCCTGCAGATCGACCCCGCCGCCGCCAACCGGATCCATCCCAACGACACTCGTCGGATCGTGAGGGCGCTTGAAGTCGCGGAGTGCTCGGGAAGGCCCTTGTCAGCGGCTTTCGCCCCGGCCCCCCACCCCGTTTTTGCGGAGCAGTTGATGGTCATCGATCTGCCCCGCCACCTGCTCCGGGACCGCATCGACCGCCGCGTGGAGCAGATGTTTGCCGCGGGTCTGATCGAGGAGACCCGTCGGGCCGCCGCTGCTCCAGGCGGCATCGGCCCCACAGCCGGGCAGGCCGCCGGCTATGCCGAGGCCCTCGGCGTACTCGCGGGAACTCTGTCGGTGGCGGAGGCAATCGGCCTCACCCAGCAGCGGACGCGGCAGTTGGCCAAGCGACAACTCACTTGGCTGCGGAGTTTTCCTGGGGCGGTGTGGATCACGGCTTGATCCAGGTGCCCCCCGACATGCTGGCAAAGGACGTGCTAGCACCGGATGTAGGGTGCTCGAGGGGGCGAGACCACAAAATCGTCGTCGTTGCTTGCCCCAAGGTTTCTCCCCGATACCTTCGCCCCGCCGGCCTGACTGGTAGCCCGCGATGCGGGAGCCACAAGGACGGCGACGGCTCGAACGACGGAACTGGCCCAACGGCCCCTGCGGGGGGCAGTTGGCCCGGAAGCCTGGATGGCTTCCGTCCGCCGCGGAGGCTCCTTCAGTCCGAAGGCACTGGCGTTATGGATGACGCTTCAAGAGCGTGACATGGGACGGCACTCGCGGCCGTTCGTGACGTCGGTGAACTGGCGACAGGGGGAGCATTCGGTGCGGACGGAGGCCACTTGGAGGCCTGCCGGGGGTCGGCGTACGACCACCCCGCGTTCGAGACGTGCAACAGGATTCCGCCCGAAGATTCCCCGGAGATTTTCCATGGCAGCCAAGCCCCTCATCGGCATCAACACCGACTACCGGTCGTCCCGCAAGGAACATGCGGCACTCTCATTCGTCGCTGCGGGCTATTTCGACGGGATCACCGCCGCCGGTGGCATCCCCGTGATTCTCCCGCCGCTGGTCGACGAGGACGATGTCGTCCGCCTCTTGGACATGCTCGACGGGGTGGTGCTCGTCGGCGGAGCCGACCTCGACCCGAGGCGCGATGGCTGGATGCCGCACCCCTCGGTGCGCCCCATGGATGTGCGGCGTGAGGACTTCGACCGGATGCTCGCCAAACATGTCTGCCAGCGGCACATGCCAGTGCTGGCGATCGGCGCCGGGATGCAGTTGCTCAATATCACCGCCGGAGGCACCCTGTTCCTCCATATCCCGGAGGATCTTCCCAAGGCGATCCCCCACAAGGACCCCTGCGACACCAGCCACCGCCATGGCCTGTTGGTCGAGGCCGGATCGGTGATGGAGCGGGTGTATGGCGACGGCGAGATCCGGGTCAACAGCATGCATCACATGTCGCTCGACGATGTGGCCAGCGGCTTCCGAGTCACGGCACGGGCTCCAGACGGGGTTGTGGAAGCAATCGAGAGCCAAGTTGAGGGTTGGGTGGCGATCGGCACCCAATTCCATCCCGAGGCTGAGACTGCCTCGGCGCTCGACATGAAGATCTTCGAGGAATTCATGATCGGCATCACCGGCGAGGTGCCGGAAGTCCGGCTGGTGGCTTGACGACTCGCCCCTTCGGTCTGAGGCGTGCGGCTTTGGCAGAAGCCTTTCTGCAAAGCACGCTCACCCAGGGAAGCCCACCTTGTGGATCTCGACATGGGGCCCGTCGGTCGCACCGTGCGGCCGGCGGGCCCGCGTCCGAGTGACAGCCATCCCCGCCGCCCGGCAAGCGGGACCGAAACCAGCCGCCTTCAACCGACAGGGATCGGCCACCAGCGCCATTCCAGACGGAGCCAACGTGCGGGCAATGGTGGCGGCGAGAGCCTCGGGATGATGACTCTCGTAGAGAACATCCGCAGCCACAACGACGTCAAACAGGCCTAGATCATCAGGGATGTTCCGCCAATCGACGACCCTCGTACGGATGCCGGAGAGCGCATTGTGCTCCGCGTTGTACCGGACCCCTTCCAGGGCAGCTTCCTCGTAATCCGACGCGGTGACGGAGAAGCCACTGCGGGCTGCGACCAAGGCCGGCAGCCCTAATCCACAGCCGAGTTCCAAGAGCGTTTTCCCCCGACCGTCCATGGTGGCCAAGTCCTCGGCGAGGACGATGGCCGATTCCCAGACATCGGCCCAGTAGGGAATCCGCTCGTCGTCCTCAAATGAGGAGAGGTCGATCAGCGACTCCATGTCGGGGGGCCGCCACACCGACACGGGCCTGCTGGCGATCTCAATCCGCCGCTCCACCGGTTCAAACCGTTCGAAGCCCATCATGCTCCTCCGGGCCGTCGGCCATGTGCATCCCTCATAATCATCGGCCGGGGATGCCGGCGTCGGCGGCGCGAAGAACCCTACCACGCTTCTTGGACGGGCGCTCAGGCAGAGTGCATGATTCAACACACACACCGCGGCTTGTCCATGCTCACCAATTACGATCTCCACCTCCTTGGCGAAGGCCGCCACTGGCAGAGTTACCAGAAGCTCGGGGCCCACGTCTCGACAGAGGGGGGGATTGCCGGGGTCCACTTTGCCGTCTGGGCCCCCAACGCCACCGCGGTGTCGGTGGTCGGTGACTTCAACGACTGGGACGGCAGGCAGCACCAGCTCCGCCGTCTCCCCTCGGCCGGAATCTGGGAGTTGTTTCTCCCCGGGCTCTCAGCCGGAACGATCTACAAATACCGCGTCGATGCGGCCGGCGGAACCAGCGAAAGGGCCGATCCCTACGGCTTCGGCGCCGAGGTCCCCCCCCGGAATGCCTCCTGCGTCGTCGACCTCGACACCTACTCGTGGCGTGACGATGCTTGGATGGCCCGGCGGGCCTCCCACAATGCGCTCTTTGCACCGATCAACGCCTATGAGGTCCATCTGGGGAGTTGGCGGCGACCGGGTGACGATCCGCAGCGTTGGCTCTCCTACTCCGACCTGGAGCGGGAATTGATCCCGTACTGCGTCGAAATGGGATTCACCCATGTCGAATTCCTCCCCCCCACTGAGCATCCGCTCTCGGCGAGTTGGGGGTATCAGACGATCGGGATGTTTGCCCCCACCAGCCGCTTCGGACCGCCGCAGGCCCTGATGTCGTTGATCGACGCCTTCCACCGGGCGGGGATCGCCGTCATCGTCGACTGGGTGCCGGCCCACTTTCCCCGCGATGCGCACGGGCTGCGACGCTTCGACGGCACGGCCCTCTACGAACACGAAGACCCGCGACGCGGCGAGCACCCCGACTGGGGCACGCTGATCTTTAATTACGGTCGCCACGAGGTCTCCAACTACCTCATTTCAAGCGCCCTGTTCTGGCTCGATCGCTACCACGTCGACGGCCTCCGCGTCGATGCCGTGGCCTCGATGCTGTACCTCGATTACAGCCGCAAAGAGGGGGAGTGGCTTCCCAACTCTTTCGGCGGACGTGAGAACCTCGATGCGATCGAGTTCCTCAAAGAATTCAACGTCCAGGTCCACCAGCACCATCCCGGCGTGCTGACGATCGCCGAGGAATCGACTGCCTGGCCCGGCGTGTCACGCCCCACCTACCTCGGCGGGCTCGGATTCAGTCTCAAGTGGAACATGGGGTGGATGAACGACATCCTCCGCTACATGCGGCACGACCCCATCCACCGCCGTTACCACCACGACGAGTTGACGTTCAGTCTGATCTACGCCTTCCATGAAAATTTTGTCCTCCCGCTGTCGCACGACGAGGTCGTCCACGGGAAAGGCTCACTGATCGATCAGATGCCTGGCGATGCCTGGCAGAAGTTCGCCAATCTCCGCCTTCTCTACGCCTTCATGTGGTGCCATCCCGGCAAGAAACTGCTGTTTATGGGGGATGAGTTCGGCCAATGGCGGGAATGGGACTTTGACACCAGCCTCCACTGGCACCTCCTCGACCAGCCGGGCAATGCCGGCCTCCGGCGGTGCGTGGGCGATCTCAACGCCCTGGTGAACCGCGAGCGATCGCTCCACGAACTCGACTTCGACAGCCGTGGATTTGAGTGGATCGACTGCCGCAACTGGCAGGACAGCGTGCTGGCGTTCATCCGCCGCGGCGACGATCCCGACGACTTTGTCGTCGTCTGTGGCAACTTCACCCCGGTGCCGCGATATGGCTACCGGGTGGGGGTGCCACTGGCCGGCACCTACGACGAAGTGTTTAACAGCGATTCAGCCTGGTACTGGGGGAGCAACGTCGGCAATTCCGGCGCCATCGCTTCCGCCCCGGTGCCCTACCACGGCCATGGCCAATCGCTGGCCGTGTCGTTGCCGCCACTGGCGGTGGTGGTTCTCAAGCCGCGCCGGCCGGCCTGAATGCCGTCAGCGACGAGGCAACCGCTTCCACTCGAGGTTGTAGCGCTTCTCGAGCCCTTCAAACCACTCACCACGGGCACGGGAAAATTGACTTTGGGCAACGACTCCGATCCGCCGCTGGTCGGCACGTTGCTCCAAAAACTTGCCCTTGAGCACTTCCGTAGAAGGCTCAAGATCGATCAGCCGGATGCAGTAGGCAACCGTCTTGGGCTCGTTGAAGGCAACCACGGTCCCTCCCGGAGGCACGGAGAAGACGGCCTGCATGAATTCCTCACCTGGCATCACCACCCCGGCCGGCTGGCTGATCTGGGCTACCCCCGAGGTCAGCCCCTGCGGTGCCACCCAGAAGAACGGCCCGGCCTTGAGCGCCTGGAGCGAGTCGTCGCCGGCGACAGCGGCTGCGAGTGAATCTGCCGATCGCGATTTCTCCGCGATCCCTTCGGCCCGCTTCCGTGCTAACTCGCGCCCCTCGATGATCCGCCAAGCCTGCTGGACGTTGGGCAGGGCGGTTTCGAACTTGGGGGTCTCCTCAAGCTGATCCTCCGTCTTCCAGGAGAGGTAGCGGTTGCCCGCCATGTCGCGGGAGAGAATGGGCCGCAGGGACACCGCTCCCTGACCGTAGACCATCTCCACCCAGTTCTGCTGGCGGATTCCGAACCGGCTGCCCGGATCGGGGATGAACTCAAAACTCTGGCCGATTCCGCCGGCATCCACGGCCTCGTCAACCTCGATCAGCCCCGTCTTCCCCGCCTCAACGCCCTGGACTCGGGCGATGACATCGAAATCCGGAGGGCTGGGCTTGTCCCCACCGCGAGCCTGCCAGAGGGCGAGGTCTTCGGCGTAGTTGGTGAGGTCGCTGGCGACCGCCTTGAAGATGTTGTCGATCCGGGCGGTGGCCTTCTGTTTGGCGATCTGGTCGCGGATTTTGTCCTGGACAGCCTCGAGTGCCTCAAACTGGTTGGGATCCTCTGCGGCAGCCGGCTCTTCGCTGGCGGGGGAAGTTGCCTCAACGGCCAGTTTTCCGGAGGGATCGGGTTCCCCGACTGCAGCAGTCTCTGTGCTTGTGGACTCGGCCGCGGGGGTTTCCGGGGCTCTATCGCCGTCGGCGGCATCCGGTTGCTGGAAGGCGACCTGACGGAACACCGACTTGGTGCCGATCTCACCGGAGCCTTCTGGCGGGGCCTGCTCGACTGGCAACTCCCCTTCTGCGGCAGCAGGCTCTACTGGGACGCCCGCAGGAGCCTCTGTGGCAGCAGGAGCCTCTGCGGCAGCAGGAGTCTCTGCGGCAGCAGGAGCCTCTGTGGCAGCAGGAGCCTCTGTCCCCTCCGACTTCACAGCACCGGGCTTGGCCCGAAACATCGATGCCTTATTCGTCTGGTAATACTCGGCGATTTCGGCGTCGGTGACCTGCTTGGCGATCTCGTCGAGAAAGACTCCCTGCTTGGCCACGAGATACTCGGTCTTCACCCGGTGTGGTTCGCGGAATCCGGGCTTATCGCTCCGCGGATCGGGGAGGTCTTCCTTGTGCTTCTCGAAGAACTTCCGCAACTCGGGGGTCGCAGGAAGCTTGACCTGATCGGCGACACTGCGGACATCGACAGGAACGATCTCCACGGTTGCCGACTGCTCGAGGCGACGGAAGTAATCCCAGCGGAGTCCGGGGGGGTCTCCGGAAAAGCCCTGCTGGAGCATTTCGAGCATATTCTGGCCGACCAGCGCCCCACGCAGGGCCTCGAAGAGGTCGCTTTGCGGGACGGCGGAATTACCGATCCGCAGCCCGGAAATGATCTGGCTGAACTGCTCCGGACGCACCAAACGGTTGGTCCACAGGTCGAGGAAGTCGTTGACCGCGGTGTCGCTGACCGCCAACCCGGCCTTCTTTGCCTCCTCCGCCAGCAGCATCGATTGCACGACCGCCTGCTCGCTGTCAGGGAACAACTGCAGGCGGGAGATGTCCCGGCCTGCCTCCATGGCAGTCTCGGCCATGAACCGATTGACCACTTTCCGCATCGCGACGGCCCGTTCGATCCCACTTTCCCGGACCTCTCCCCCTCGCCAACTGGCCACGACGCCATCGGCGCCGCTGGAGGAACGGCCCCCCATCTGCACAAATGGAGGGAGGACAACGAAGGCAAGCATCGCCAAGACGGCGGCGCACACAAGCAACCATCGCTTGTGCAACTGAAAAGCCTGGAAGGAACTGGCCATGGAACTGCCTGATCTCCGGCGGGGTCGAAACCGCCGAGCCTTGACAAGGAAAGAGAGGGCAGGGTAACGCTGTCTCTGCACTCCGAGCGGAACAGGCCGCAAATTGTAGGAGTGTGCCGGGTTGCGCCAATCCCGAGATAGCGTCCGGCCCGCGAATGGCCCCCTTCCCGGTTCTGGCCCCCGTCCGAAAGGCCCTCAGCCGGAAATCAACGCCCTTGCCGCCCGTCACGGTAGCCTGTCAACCTCCACTTCATCCAACCAAAGCCCACACCTCCCAGCACCGGCACGGGATCCAGCATGGCCAAGAAATCCGCCACATCGCGGCGTAAACCTTCCGCGTCCGGCTCGAAAGCAGCCCCTAAGCCCCGCAGTGGCTACCAATTGGTGATCGTCGAGAGCCCAGCGAAGGCGAAGACCATCGGCAAGTACCTCGGCCCCGGTTTCGTGGTGGAGGCTTCAATCGGCCACATCCGCGACCTGCCGAGCAAGGCACCCAAAGGCTCCAAACAACCCGTTCCGGGAGTTGATCTCGACCACGATTTCGCCCCTACTTACGAAATCGACGACGGCAAGAAGAAGAAGGTCGCTGAACTCCGCCGGCTCGCCAAAGACGCCGCCGACATCTGGTTTGCCACCGACTTGGATCGGGAGGGAGAGGCGATCGCTTGGCACCTCACCCAGGTCCTCGACGTCGATCCGCTCCAGGCCAAGCGGGTGACTTTCGACGCGATCACGAAGGCGGAGATCCAGCGGGCCTTCCAGAATCCACGGGCGATCAACATGCCCCGCGTCGAGGCCCAGCAAGCGCGGCGCATCGTCGATCGGATCGTCGGCTATCAGGTGTCGCCAATCCTCTGGAAGAAAGTGGCCGGAGGGCTCTCCGCCGGCCGCGTTCAGAGTGTCGCCACCCGGATTGTGGTCGAAAGGGAGCTGGAGATCCGGGCCTTCACGCCGTCGGAGTCGTGGGAGATCTCCGCCGGGATGGGATTCAACGTCCAGGCGGCAGCGGCCCTGCATGCGGAATGGACCAGTTTCATGGCCCGCCGTGACGAACGTGGCCGGCCGCCGTTGATCCGCGAGCGGACAGCCTGGCTCGCCGATCACAGCGGACTGGAATGCGATCTGGTCGAAGTCGGCGGCAAGTCGCTGGGAATCAAGGCAGAGAACACGTCGACCGCCGATCTGTCGGGCGCCGTGCACGCGGCTGCCGAAGCCGCCGGCCTCCTCGACATCGAACTCGTCCGCGATACCGACTCCTCCGCCAAGGGCCGGGGCCGGAACTGCATCCGTCTTCACGGCCGCCCCGACCCGCTCGCCCGCTACACCGTCGAATCGATCGACGTCACCCGAACGAGGTCGCGCCCCTACCCCCCCTTCATCACCAGCACTCTGCAGCAGGCCGCCAGCAGTCGTCTGGGCATGTCCACCGACCGCACCATGCGCGTCGCCCAGCAGCTCTACGAGGGGATCGATCTGCCTGACGAAGGGCGTGTCGGTTTGATCACCTACATGCGTACCGACTCCACCAACCTCTCCCGCGAGGCCATCGAGATGGCCCGCCGCTACCTCCAGGAACGGCATGGGGCGGCTTACATCCCCGAGAAGCCGCGGACCTACACCAGCTCCAACGAGAGCGCCCAGGAAGCCCACGAGGCGATCCGGCCCACCGATGCATTCCGGGATCCCGACAGCATTGCCGACGCGCTGCGGGCGATGCGGGACGGCGAGCAACTGCTGAAACTCTACCGGCTGATCTGGCAGAGTTTCGTCGCCTGCCAGTCCACCGATGCCGAGTGGGATTCGACGAGCGTTCGCATGCGGCGGAGCGACCGGGACACAGGAGCCGTCTTCAAGGCCCATGGGCGGGTGCTGCGGTTTGATGGCTTCTATGCCATCAGTGGGACCCCCAAGGATGACGGCGATCAGGTGCTCCCCGATTTCAAGAAGGGGACGCAACTTGCGCCGTTCGACATCGAGCCGAAGCAGAAGTTTCAGGCCCCGCCGCCGCGATACACCGAGGCCACGCTGGTGAAGAAGATGGAGGAAGAGGGGATCGGCCGTCCTTCGACCTACGCGAGCATCATCAACGTCATCGAAAACCGGGGATATGTGATCCAGCAGGACCGCCGCTTCCATGCCACGGCGATCGGCGAAGCAGTCACCGGCTTCCTGAAGCGCGGTTTCCACGATCAGTTCATCGAGATCGGCTACACCCGGGAGATCGAGCGGGAACTCGATCAGGTGGCCCAGGGCTCCAAGAGTTGGACAGACATGCTCCACGAGTTCCACGGTGAACTCTCGCCAAAGCTCGAAGAGGCGATGGAGCAGGAGCACGAAAAAGCCAAGGCCGATCCCTCGCCCTACGCCTGCCCGCAGTGCAGCCGGCGCCTGGAATACCGGCTCGGCGGCAAGGGGGAGTTTCTCTCTTGTAGCGGCTACAACGAGAAGATCATCGACGAACCGGTGGCGGTCCCCGCTGCCAAGGGGAAGAAGGCGACCAAGAAGGCCAAGCCGAAGCCCCGCCCGGCCTGCAGTTTTGCCATGCCAGTCGACAGGCAGCGGCGGCCCCTCCTCCCTGAGCAGATCGACCTGCTCTCACCGGCCGGAGTGGCGATGGTGAAACGGACGGGCAGGTTCGGCGACTTCCTTGTCGAAGACAAGCCGCGTCCGATCAAGCCCAAGGGGAAGAAGGCCCAAGAAGCAGCCTTGGCAGAGCCGCCCCCTTTCATCCTCAACCTCGACCGCAAGGGGAACATCAAATTCCCCTCACCGCCGCCACTGGTGACTGATATCGCCTGCCAGAAGTGCGGGGCCATGATGAACCTTCGGGAAGGGAAACGGGGCCCGTGGCTGGGCTGTCAGGCATTCCCGAAGTGCCGCGGCCGCGAGGCGTTTACCAAACTGCCTGAGACGCGTCAGAAGGAATTGGTCAAAGCCTTGGCCACGCTCCTCCATGGCAGAACGGCGCTGTCGCTCACCCGCCGGGACGGAATCACGCCAGTGGCCGACGGCATTCCCGTCGCCAGCCTGACGATGCCGGGAAGCGTTGCCGAACTGCCCCTTTTCGCCGGCTGAGACTCCCTCTCGGGCTCAAGGGGCTGGCATGGGCTCGTCCCAGTCGGTCGGCGGGCCTGCCACGCAGCCGCTGCGTGGCCGGTTTTGAAGCGCCGAATGACACTCTGCCCAGGTACGTGATGTCGGCCACCCATTTTTGATTCGGCGCTGATGCCGTCAAATCTCGATCGATTGAATTGACGACTTGGCACATGACCTTGACTGGCTCGATGTCGCGATGGGCTCGGATCCAGGCGTGCTTCACGGCGACTCCCTCGCGAAGAACGCCGTCGTATTGGCAGGATCTCTCGCTCCAGTCTGAACCCGCTTGAGCGCGGTCTTCAACCGCTTATTTTCGTCCCGCAACTCGTCGATAGTGGCATCGGGCCCGAGCTCCGGGATCGCAGGCGACAACTTCGCCACCCACTCACCTCTCGTCGGCTCGCTCACGCCGACGGCCTTGGCAGCCGCTGCGATCGAGTATTTCTGCTCCGTGACCAGACGCACTGCATCACGCTTAAAGTTGTCGGTGGAGGTCTTCGGCCGCGAGCGCCTTGGAAAGTTTCTACTGGTCCAGGCTTCTGTCCTCCTGGGGGCATTATCCTCCGCGCCCCGCAGTCCGGATGGAGTGGGCCGTCTCATTCCGCTCGCATTCAGAATGGCGACGTATGACCACCCGCCACTTTGACAACCGTCTTGGTGTCTGGGTTGCTCAACGCAGCAGTAGGGTTCGCAATACTCACCTTGAAATGCTCCTGCGCGTTGGCCGAAATATCTGTTCGGAGATACTCCGTGGCCTCATCGACGAAAGCGCCGGAGGCGTCGAAGAACTCGGCCTCAATCGTCACGCCGGACCACGTCCGATTTCCTTTGTTTGTGATCAGCCCCACGATCTCTAGGCGTCCGTCAGTGCTGCGACTCTGAACGTCACTGATCGTCAGTTCTTTCATGACGTCGCCCTTGAAGAAGGTCATTTTCAGCAGCGGTAGGAATCCCAGAAGCATGACTGGGACCATCACCAGATAATTCTTCCAACCCCAAGACATATTGAGGTTCGACATTTCAGCGCCGCAGTTGGAACACTTCATTTTTGCAAGCATGATGGAAAAGCCCTTCTAGGCAAACGCTGGCGATCAGCGGATCGCGTTCTCGGACGAGCCACGATGTTACGTAGGCATTGCTCGGCCTGCTCAGGCAAGCCCTCCGCGATGGTCATGGTGCGGTAGTCAAACCCGGTGGTTCCGGACACAAACACCCAGTCGCCATTCTACCACGGCGCGTGAATAGCCGATCTCGGCCTCGAACGATGAACCCGAGCTGATGAGACGACGTGACACGCAACGATTCTCCGGCCGCCGAACGATTCCGATCAAAGGCTCGCGGCCCACAGCCCAACTACACCACTGGACGATGCCCGCGAGACCTTTGCGTCGTGTGGTGAGACGTTTCTCGTCTGACTTCGCATTCAGTCAATACGGACTACTTCATAGTCTTGCGCTTCACGTGCGTCACAACATCTACGACCGCACCAATCGCAGTTCCCAACGCTAGGCCAAGGGCGAGATGCCCAAATGCCGCTCCGAGCGCGACGCCTACAGCAGCACCAACGCCTATTCCAGCACCGGAGGATTGATGTCGAATCCTGGCCTTCACTTTGGAGCCTTCACTCATAACGGCTGCCTCGGAAAAGGTGTTGATACTCATTCAGAGGCCTAACTTGTATTTATACGGTCGGTATATCCAGCCGATTGTGCGTGTTATCACGCCGAGGGGGCGGGCCTTTCGCCCCTCCCGGCCCAGCATGAGCACTGCAGCCTCGGGGGCGCCGTCTCTAGGGGGCGTTGTCTCTAGGGGGGCGCCGTCTCTAGGGGGGCGTTGTCTTCCTGATCATTTCCGACTGCACAGCGCGATGATCTCGCTGGCGACGGCCTCGTGGCCAGCCACAACCATCGGCTCGCAGACGAACGGGTCGATCGGTTTCCCGCTGGCCAGCGAGAGGAATGCCCCTCCGGCCTCGGTGAGGATCGCCATCGGGGCGGCGATGTCCCAAGGGGCCTGCTTGACCTGCTCGGGGTTGTTGTCATGGACCACAGCGGCCACGCCGATCGTCTGGTCAAGCAACCGCATGGCAATCCCGGAATGGGGCGCCATGGAGGTCACTAGTTTTGCCCCGTCGCGCGTCCGCAACCGGGTCCGCAGCTTGGAAAACGACTCCGTCTCGTAGCGGGCGTTGCCGTACTGGTTCATGTCGATCCAGGCGTCGCCGAGCCGTTGCGCGGGGGGAGAGGCCAACCGCACCCCGTCCTTGAAGGCCCCACGGCCAGCGTGGGAATAGAAGAACTCCCCCGTCAACGGAAACACCACCACCCCCACCACGAGCCTGCCCCCCTCCTGGAGGGCGACGAGCACCGATGGATAGGCATCGCCAGCGCGGAACAGGAAGGCGCTGGTGGCATCGAGGGGATCGACAATCCACGTCCGGTCTGAAACTCCATCGATCGACGGGCTCGATTCCTCGGAGATGATCGATCCTGCCAGCGGAGATCTGCGGAGGACTCCGAGCACCGCCTCCTCACTGCGTCGATCAACCTCCGAGACGAGGTCGCCCACCCCCTTCTCCACCACCAGGTGGGATTCGCCGAGTGAGGCGCGGATCTCGTTGGCTCCGGCAGCGGCAGCCTCAAGGGCGACGCTCACCTCCGCCGACAACTCAATGCCGTGGCGGGGCACGACCAGCGGTACCTTTCGGACCGGGCGATGATCGGCCAGCGAGGATGTCTGCGCGGAGTGAAGGGGTGAATTGGACATCAGTGTTTCCAGGGTGCACGCTCCCTATTTCTGCCCGTAGAGAAAGTCATTCAGGCACTTTTCTCCAGTTGTAAACTTCCGTTTTGGGTTGGGTGATCCACACCCGCAACCGCCTCCTGCGGTCACGCGCAGCAGTCTATCCAGAGCCTGCTAGCCGGCGAACGGATCGTCGGCGAACGTCGACGGAATCTCATCCAGGGCCATGCAGTAGGCGGTGGCGTGCGAGCGGCAGTGGGAGATACTCACAAGCACGCAGCGGATCCCGAGTTTCTCGGCGACCTCGGCGGCACCGCCCGACAGCGCCGCCTGTGGCCGTCCGCCGGGGGCATTGCGGATCTCGATGTCCCGCCAGCTGATCCCGCGCCGCCAGCCGGTGCCAAGGGCCTTGAGCACTGCCTCCTTTGCCGCCCAGCGCCCGGCGAAGTGCTGCGTCGCCATCTTCCGGCTGCGGCAGTACTCGATCTCCACCGGGGTGTAGACCCTCCCCACAAACAGCTCGCCGTGCCGCTCGATCATCTGCGCGATCCGCAGGCACTCGGTGATGTCGGTGCCGACCCCCAGGACGTTCATCGTCGTCCCCCGGCAGAAGAGGAGACCACCGACGGCAGCCGCGACAGGCCGCAGGCCTGCTTCGCTCGGGCGAGGACAGCGGCGGCCTTGGCCCGCGCCCGCACCGCCCCGGAAGCGAGGATTGCGTCAATGGCGCCCGGATCGGCCTCGAGCTGCGCCCGCCGCTGCCGCGCCGCGGCGAAGTGGTCGAGTGCCGCCGCCACCAACGCCTTCTTCACCTCGCCGTACCCAAAGCCACCCCGGCGGTAGAGCTCCGCCATCTCCTGCCGCTGCGATTCCGGGGCCACCAGCGAGAAGAGGTCGAACAACGGATCCCCCTCGGGCTCCTTCGGCTGCTCGAGGGGCCGCGAGTCGGTGGTGATCCGCATGATCTTCTTCTTTTGCGCGGCCAGATCTTCGAAGACATCGAGCGTGTTGTCGTAGCTCTTTGACATCTTCTGTCCATCGGTACCGGGAACGCGGGCACCAGCCTCGACGAGCCTCGGTTTTGGGAGGGTAAACACCTCGCCGTAGAGGTGATTAAACGTCCCCGCCAGATCGCGGCAGACCTCGATGTGCTGCACCTGATCCTCGCCGACTGGTACCACGGTGGCGTCGTAGGCGAGGATGTCGGCGCTCATCAGCACCGGATAGGTGAACAGGCCGGCATCGGCGGCCAACCCACGCGATTTCTTGTCCTTGTAGGCATGGCAGCGCTCGAGGAGCCCCATCGGGGTCACCGTCATCAGCAACCATGTCAACTCCGTCACCTCCGGGACATCCGACTGCACAAACAGGCTGGCGCGGTCGGGATCAAGACCCAGGGCCACCAAGTCGAGAGCAGCGTCCCGGACCAGGCCCCGCAACCGGTCGGGATCACGGACGGTGGTCAGGGCGTGGAGATCGGCGATGAAGTAATAGGACTCGCCGACAGCCTGCAACTCGATGTATTGGCGGATAGCGCCAAAATAGTTGCCCCAGTGGAATCGGCCGGTCGGCTGGATGCCCGAAAGGACGCGCGTCGGGGGGGCTGGCTTTGAAACGGTCGTGAGGCGGTCATCGGCCATGGTTGCTGCTCCCGGGCAGGCCGCCCGGCTGGAGGGAAGAGGATGCCCCGGGGGCAGAGGGTGGTTGTCCGGGAAGGATGATCGAGCCGATCAGGTCGGCAATGCTCTCGATCCCAGCCTCGGAGAATGCCCCCGGCAGGGCGTCGAGGAGTCGGATGGAAGATCGCGGGTCGGCAAAATTAGCCGTGCCGACCTGCACGGCGGTGGCGCCAGTGACGAGAAACTCCATCACGTCATCGATCGACATGATCCCGCCGACCCCGATGATCGGCGTCTCGACGGCACGGCGCACCTGGTGCACACAGCGCAGGGCGATGGGCTTCATGGCCGGGCCGGAAAGGCCACCGATGACGTTCCCCAACAGCGGCCGGCGGCGCCGCCAATCGACCGCCATCCCCTGGCAGGTGTTGATCACGGTCAGGGCATCGGCCCCCCCATCCCGCGCGCCTTTGGCCACCGAGGCGATGTCGGTGACGTTGGGGGTCAACTTGGCGATCACCGGCAGGTGGGTGACGCCGCGGACACCGGCCACGACGCGGCGACACATTTCCGGGTCGGTCCCTAAGTCGACGCCGTGGCTGACATTCGGACAGGAGATGTTGAGTTCCAGGGCGGCGATGCCCCCCACCCCCTCGAGCCTGTCGGCGAGTTGAACGAATTCCCGCTGGCTGGCCCCGGCGATGCTCACGATCACCGGCGCCCCGCACTGCAGCAGGAAGGGAAGTTGGTGGCGGAGGAAGGCGTCGATGCCGTCGTTGTCCAAGCCGATCGAGTTGAGCAGCCCGGAGGACGTTTCCACCGTCCGCCAGGGGACGTTCCCCGGCCTGGGAAGGAGTGTGATCGTCTTGGGAACGATCCCCCCCAGCCTGCGCAGATCGACGAAGCCCGCCATCTCCTTCGCATAGCCAAACGTCCCCGAAGCCACGAGGATCGGGTTGGGGAGCCGCAGCCGTCCGAGGGTCACCGAGAGGTCGGCGGGCCGTGATGGAGCGGGCTGGCCCGCAGGGGCATGCGGCATGGTGGAGGAGGTGGTCTGGCCTGCAGGAGGGCTTGAGAAGGGAGAACGCCAGCGGCGGGAAAGGGCCGAAGGTGCAGTGTAGCAGGGGCCGGTGATCACGCCCTCCGGGGAACAGTTCGGAATAAAAGTTCGGGTTGAATCAAGTTTGCCGGTCGTAGTGGTCGATCATCCTCGCATGGTGGGTGTCCGGAAGACATGATCCGGCGCCCATCAACGTTGACATTAGTGCTTGCCATCATTAGGCTTGTGACGATTTTCCACGGGGCAGTGAATCTCTTCCGGGCCTCTCAGGCCAAGGGTGACACGCATCGGTCGGAGCGTCGAAGCCGTGACCAAGACGAAAGCCGTAACCAAGAAAGACATCGTCCGCACGATCGCGGAGAAACTCGAACTTCCCCAACTTCGCACCAAGGAACTTGTCCAGTTGACGTTCGATGCCCTGATCGACGCACTGGTCTTGGAAAAGCGAATCGAGTTGAGGAATTTCGGGGTCTTTCAGATCAAGGAGCGGAAGGCGCGGATGGCCCGCAATCCGCGGACGGGCGAGAAGGTTCCAGTCCAGGCCAAGAGCGTGGTGACGTTCAAGCCTGGGAAGGAGATGGAGGCGAGGGTCAGGCAACTCGATCGGGAGAGGGCGATTGGACTGGAGTCGGCGGGAGAGTCGCGGAACGCGGAAGCGTCCCCGATGACACGCCCCTCCCCCAAGGACCAACCCGAGTCCTGACCGCTGGGTTGTTGGGAAGAGAAGGCATTGTTCGGAACTTTTCCAGGGTGCTCATGGCAGACAGGATGTCTGCCAGAAACACCCCAGAGACGCGGTTGAGCCGGGCAACCAGCCGGTTCGCAACCGCGAGTTTCTTTCGTCAGTGAGTCACGGAGGACGTGCGATGAGGAAGATCTGCTGGATGCTGTTCGCCGCCATGGCGCTCTCTACGAGCACCGGCTGCCTCATCCCCATCTACTCCGGTGATCCACTCCGACGGGCCCAGCAGTTGATCTTCACGTCCGAAGACCTGCGGTCCATCACCGACGAATGGGAGCGGATCTGGTTCCTCGACCAGCCGTCACACATGACCCTCTACCGGACGCACGGCGGAATTCTCTAAGCTGCCCGGCGGCGGCCTCTGGAAAACAGACTGTTTCCTAGCAGGCTGTGGATCAAGTGCCGGCCAAAGCCTCAGACCTTGATCTTTGCGGCCTGATGGCGGATCTCCTCCAAGGGAACGAGGTTGCCCCGGTTGCACCCCGGGCAGGCCTCGGCGGCTTCGGCCCAGGCGGCAGGCGACTGGAGGTTGGAATCCCAAAACGGCCAGGTCTTGCACTGCCGTGGACGTTCCTCGTACGCGGTGCACTTGCGGGTCTTCTCGTCGAGCAGAACGCAGTCACCGCCGGCACGTTCTTTGAGCGAGCGCCGGATCCCGACGCGTTTCACAAACTGCGCCTCAAAGTCGGTCGCGGTCATTCCCACCCGGGCCGCCATGGCGTCGATCTCTTCTTGATTGACCCACACATAGCCCTCCGATCCGGAGCAGCAGTCACCGCATTGGGTGCAGGAAAACCGCAGGCCACCGGAATACCAGACGTCCTTGCTGATTCCTGCCATGTCGGAGCCTGCCTTGGGGTGTGCGAAGTGGTTCAAAAAAATGGGCTGATTGCGAAGGGGCCACTCAACCAGCGGTGATGGTCGCCACCGTGTCGATCACGGCGGCCGCGTCATCGGGCGTGTTGTGCGGACCGAAACCGACGCGGACCGTACCTCCGGCCGTCGTGCCGAGATGCTCGTGGATGCGGGCCGCACAGTGAAATCCGGCCCGGGCCCGGACTCCTCCCAACTGTTCCAAAAGAGCCGCCACGAGCGACGGATCATAGTCCTCGACGGTGAAACCGACAATCGGCGGGCCGTCGTTGTCTGGTGGTGTGAGGAGGCGGACTCCCCGGATCTCCGCCAGCCCAGCCCGGCAGGCGGCGGCCAGCGTCCTACTGTGCGCGGTGAGCAGAGACAACGTACGCTCCTCGACCCAGCCGATGGCGGCGCCGAATCCCGCCAGCGCCGCCAGATCGGGAGTGCCGGCCTCCATCCGATCGCAAAACGTCTCCGGCATCGCCAAGGTGTCACTCGCCGTACCGGTGCCCCCCTGGAGCAGCGGTCGGGGATCAAGTCCCTCGCGCATCCAGAGAACGCCACTCCCGGCCGGCCCCTGCAGCCACTTGTGGCCAGGGGCGACGACGACGTCCGCTCCGCACGGACCACAATCGATCGGCACCACACCGGCGGTCTGCGCCGCATCGAGGATCGACATCGCACCACGCTGCCTGGCCACAGCCACAAGTCCTACGGCATCCTGCAGTCGGCCGGTGACATTCGAGGCGTGGCTGAAGACAATCAGCCGTGTGGTGGGGCGCCAAGCCCGCTCCACATCCCCCGGGTCGACAAACCCACTGCCATCGCACGGCACGACATCCAATTCGATCACCCCCCTGCTCGACAGCCAGTGGAGCGGTCGGAGGGTGGCATTGTGATCGGCGGCCGTGGCGATCACATGCCACCCCGGTTCGACGAGGCCGTGGATCGCCATGTTGAGCCCCAACGTCGCTCCGGCCGGAAGCGCCACGCGCTGCGGATCGCTCCCCAGCATCCGGGCGGCGGCGCTCCTTGCGGCCGAACGGATCGCGTCGGCGGCCAACCCCTCGCGGTAGGCCCCCCGCCCTGGGGCCGCTCCCACCGCGCGGATGGCGTGCTCCATCGCTGCCAAGACGCACTCGGGCTTCGGCCACGACGTCGCCGGATGATCGAGGTAGCGCCTGGGAGGGAGAGATGCCGGCACCGTCAGCCTCCGATCTGGTACATCGCCCGGGCCGGCCGCTGGAAATCCATCTCGCCGATCCCGTGGGCCGCCCGCTTGGCAGCCACACATCCCCGCAACAGTTCTGCCAGTGTCGCATCGACATCCGCCGGCAGCGTCTCCCCGCGAAGCACGGCCCGCGCATCCCACTCGGTGGTGGAAAACAAACAGTTGCGAAACTGTCCGTCGGCGGTCAGGCGGAGCCGGTCACAGCGGTCGCAAAAGGGATGCGACACCGGATCGATGAATCCCACACCACCACCATCGGCAAACCGCCAGTCGATAGCAGGCTGCCCCGGATCGATCACCGGCAGGGGGAGAAGGGCACCGAATTCCCGCTCCAGGATCCCCCGCACCTCGGCTCCGGAAAGGACCTGCTCTCCCGACCACTTGGTCTCCGCATCCAGCGGCATGAATTCGATGAACCGCAGATGAAATCCCTCGTCCCGACAAAACGCCGCCAGGGGCACGATCTCATTCTCCGTCAGACCACGCACCGAGACGGCATTGATGCGGATCTCGCGGAACCCGGCCCGCTTCGCCGCCGCCAAGCCAGCCAGCACGCGATCGAGGCCATCGGCACGGGCGATCTTCCGAAAGACCTCTTCCCGGAGCGAATCGAGGCTGACATTGATGCGGCACAGCCCCGCATCACGCAGCAATACGGCCTGCTCCCGCAGCAACAGCCCGTTGGTGGTCAGCGACACCTCGTCGATCCCGGGGAGTGCTACCAGCCCCGCTATCAGGCCGGCCAACCCTGGCCGGAGGAGCGGCTCGCCTCCGGTGATGCGGAGGGTGCGGATCCCCAGCCCCGCCGCCACCCGCACTGTCCGCAGAAACTCATCGTCGGTGAGCAGTTCTGCGCGTGGCTTGAACGTCGCATCCAGCGGCATGCAGTAGGTGCAGCGCAGCGTGCAGCGGTCGGTGACACTCACCCGCAGATCGGTGTGTACCCGACCAAAGCCATCGACGAGCCCCCCCCGACCGTTCTCGATGTGACCGCTCTCGACCTGACCGTTCATTGACTCCCTCCCGACGTCAACGGAATGCTGCCGGGATGAATCCAGGCACGCGTTCCATCCTCACCCTCCTCACACTTCCAGATCGGCACCTCCTGCTTGATCCGCTCCAAGATCCACTCCGCGGCGGCGAATGCAGCCCGGCGGTGCGGAGCGCTGGTGGCGATGGCGATGCTCGCCTCCCCCACCTCCACGCGGCCAAGCCGGTGGACGACCGCGCAACCGACCAGACCGAAGCGCCCCAGCGCCTCAAGCCGGATCGTGGCGATCATCCCGGCGGCGAGTGGTTCATGGGCCTCGTAGTCGAGCCCTCGGGTGATGACATCCCCTGTCCGACCGCGCGTCGTTCCCAGAAAGAGGACTGTGCCTC
Organism: Planctomycetota bacterium; assembly: GCA_003669605.1. Lineage (GTDB taxonomy): Bacteria > Planctomycetota > Planctomycetia > Pirellulales > UBA1268 > QWOP01. Next base: position 62,483 of record QWOP01000049.1, on the reverse strand, counting down.
CGGCGTTGGCCGAGGCCACGCTCTCCAGCAGCGCCTGGGCGTCAATCGGCCCATGCACCAAGCCCACGCCGTGGGGATCGCCCGCCGCCGCGAGAGGCGGCGGTGCAGCAGGGAGAGGAGTGCCGTCCACGCTTTCAGCCTCCGCTCACCGGGGGAATGACCGCCACGTCGTCGCCGGCCACCACGGCACTGTCGTCCGCCGCGTACCGTCCGGCAACCGCCACGGCGCTGCGGGCCAGCAGCGGCCCCACTGCCGGGCAGGCGACCTTGAGAGCCGACCGGAGAGCGCCGACGGTGCCGCCCGCCCAGGGGATTTCCAGGCGGCGAGATCCGGCGAGTTCTGCCATCCCGGCAAAGAGACTGACCGTCACACTTCCCATGGCAACACTCCGCAACACGGATTCTTGGAGAGGCATGGATTCAACTCGTAATCAGGCGGCCGCTGGGAGTAGTGAGGAGCGGATCGAGGCCAGCCGGGCCGGGCATCATCCGCCACGCCTTGGCGAGCAGTTTCACCGGGTGGATGGTGGGCTTTGTGGTTCCCTGTTCCATTTGTATCCGGCAGGCGCTGCACTCGGTAGCGCCGACATCGACGCCAGCCCCCCGCATCGCACTGACGAGCCCGCGGCCGATCCGCAGGCTGGCTCGGTAGTTGTCGCGCGACAGGCCAAAGACCCCCGCCATCCCGGAGCAACCGCGGTCGGCCGTGTCGACAGATATCCCTGGAATCAGTCGGAGGAGTTGCGCCGCGGGACCAGCCGGGGACCGCGTGCGAAGGTGGCAGGGAAGGTGGTAGAGAATGCGGGCCTGCAGGGGCTCGAAATCGAGTTTCAATTTCCCGTCGCGGTGCATCTCCCAAAGATAGGTGGTGGCGTCGCAGGTGGCGTCGACGACGCGCTGCATGTCATCGTCCTCGACGAGCAGGGGATAGTCGTGGGTGATGGCGGTCACGGCCGCCGGCTCGGTACATACAATCCGGTAACCGAGCCGCACCGCTTCGGCGAGGATGCGGACATTCGCCGCTGCCACTCGCCGGGCCGCCGGGATGTCTCCTTCAGCAACCAGCGGCATCCCGGCCGCTAATTGTCGGGGATCGATCGACACCCCCACGCCGTGCCGCTCGAGGATCGTCACGAAGGCCTCCACCAGCAGCGGATCGTGCCAGCGGGCGTGGGTGTCGAGGAAGTAGAGCACCCGCGGGCCCCCGCGCCGCGACGGCCTAGTCAGACCGCGCCGTGCCGCCCAACGCATCGTCCGGTTGCCGGTGAACCGGGGAAGTTTCCTCCCCTGCGCGATGCCCAGGCATTTTTCCAGCAGCCAACGGGCCCGCGGATCGTTGATGGCGGCATTGGCCAGCGGCCTCGTCGCTCCGCCGAAGCGTGACAGGGTATCAACGCGCGACAGCAGCCAGCGTGACAGGGGAAGACTGTTGGCAGCGACATGCGCTCCCTTGATCTCAGTCACCAAGCCCGGAATATCAACCCCCGCGGCACACTCGACGCGACACTGATGACAGTTGAAGCAGGTGTCGGCGATCGCCCGCACGGCATCCCCGGAAAGGCTCTTGGGATCGAGCCGTCCGGCGAGGAGCGCTGCAAACAGGTTGGCCTTTGCCCGGGGCGAGGATTCCTCCGCCGGGTCCTCCCGATAGCGTGGACACATCCGTCCCCCCGCCGCCAGAGTTCTGCAGGCCCCGCAGCCGTTGCAGGCATCGACCTCGCCTGCCAATCCCGGTGGCGGCCACTGCAACACCGACAGTGGCACCCGCGGAGCTGCCGGAGCGAGTGGCGCCTCGTCGCCGGTGCCGACGGGCTCGGCGGCAGCCTGCGGGAGCAGGGCGGGGCGGAAGGGGAGCGAGGCCAAGGACTCGCCGGGCAGGCGGACGATTTTCCCTGGGTTGAGCAGCCCCTGGGGATCAAAGACCCGCTTCACATCAGCGAAGACCCGTGCCAGATCGGGGAAAAATTGCTCGAAAAAACCGGTGCGTGACAGCCCCAGCCCCTGCTCGCCACCGATTGTCCCCCCCACAGCCACGACTTCCACATAGACCGCTTCGGCAAGGCGGAGGAGGGCCGCGCGATCGGCTTGATTACTCGGATTGGCGTAGGGGCGGACGTGGAGTTGGCCATGCCCGGCGTGACCGAAGATCATCGCCGTGGCCGCACAGCGCTTGAGCACCCCCTGCAGACGAACGAGGAATTCGGGGAGCACCTCGGGGGGAACAACGATGTCCTCAATAAACGACACCGGTCGCTCGACGCCGCGAACACCATGCAGTGTTGGCATCAGGTGACGCGACAGGTCCCAGAACAGCGCCGCGTCGTTGGCGTCGTCTGCCCGGCGGATGTCGAGGCACATCTTCCGAGCCCCCTGCATGCGGCGGATCGCCTCGTCGAGCCGGGCACTGGCGCCAGCGTGGTCGGCCGCGGTGAACTCCACCAACAGACCGGCATCCGCCACCGGCGGAATGAGGAGATCGAAATCGACCCGCGCTCCACGGGCCAGCGCCAAGTGACGCTTGTCAAATAAGTCGCACGCGCTGGGGAGCAGGGACGAGAGCCGGAGGGCCGCCTGCGCCGCCTTTTCCAGCGATTCAAACAGCAGCAGCGCCACGGCACTCCCGCCATCAGTACTGACAGTCCGGAGCGTCGCCTCGGTGACAATCCCCAGCGTGCCGGCAGAACCACACAGCAGACGGGGGAGATCCACCACGCCGTCATGGAGCACATCGTCGAGCCGGTAACCGCCATGGGCGCGTCGATTGGCAGGCTGTCCGGAGGCGATCACCGGCGCCGCAGCCGCCAAAACTCCTGAAATGCTCTCCGCCAAAGCGGCCACCCGGACCGCGGGATCGTTCGCCGCTGAGGGCCCCTCCGCCACCAGGCGGGACGGGCGGGAGGCTGTGGGGACCAATTCCACCACCATGCCATCAGCCAGAACAACCTGCGCGGCAGCCAGGCGACTGCGGACGGCACCATGGCGGAGAAACCGGCTCCCGGATGTGTTGCGGCCGATCATCCCCCCCAACGTCGTCACCGCCGCCGCTGCCGGATCGGGGCCAAACGTCCTCCCCAGTTGGCGGAGGTGCTCCTCCAACTGCAGCCCCACTACCCCCGGCTGGACGCGCACATGCCCCTCCGTGGTCGACACAATCCGCCGCAGAAAGCGGGAGCAGTCGATCACCACACCGCAGCCGAGGGAGTCGCCGGTGATGCTCGAACCTGCACCGCGGGCATGCACCGGGATGTTTCGCTCCGCCGCCCAACGGACGGTCGCCGCCACGTCGTCCACCGATCGTGGGCGAACGACGACCTGTGGCCAGACGTCGAAGAGGCTGCCATCGGTGGCATAGAGGGCGCGGGTGGCGTCATCGCACAGCACCTCGCCACTGACGACGCCGCGGAGGTCTTCCTCGATGCGTTGCCGTTCCTGGTCCATGGATCGTCCCCTTCAGTCGTGTACGGCAGCCAAGATCAGCCGCCGGAAGGAGGCGATGGGCGTTGGGCGGAAAACTCGTTGACCCGTGCCACCTGCTGACGGTGCCGCTCATGCGTCTCCAGGTCAAACGGGCCGAAACCATCCGCTCCCTGCCCCCGATAGCGGGCACCGCAGCGGTAGCAACTGATGCAGTTGGGGACGACAAAGTAGAGCACGACGTCGATCAGGGCCGTGACAAAGAGGATGGCGAAGGTGGCAAATAACTCTCGCATCGCCCACGTGACGCAACTGGCCGCCAGGCCGGCGACGACGATCCCCACCCCCAGCCGCTGGGGAAAATCCTTGCGGACAAAGAGATCGATGCTCGGGCAGACCAGGCACCGAGTAAGCCGCCGGGCGCCCTTCTCGCCAGTGGCACCACCAGCGGTGGCGAAAGCGTCGGCTGGCACCGTCATGCCGGCGCCGCACGAAGGGCAGGTGAGCACCCCGAGCGTCTCGATATCCTCAAGCCGCACTCCATGGGAGCAGGCAGGGCAGGCGTGTGAGATCTGCATAACTCGGCTGGGCTCAAGGCGGCGGCGATGACTGATGAATGAGAGCGGGCGGGGGGTGGTGAGGTGTGGGAGTGAGGTGCGTCACAAACCAGCAGCGGGGCATTCAGCCTGACGCATCGAGTAACTGACCGGCCAGTTCTCCGACGATCGACGCCAGACAGGCAACATAGAGAATACCGGTAGCGCTTTGGGTGTTGGGAATCTCGAGGGTCTTCCGGCTCATCCACAGGAGTATCGGCAGTCCTACGAGCCCCGCCAGCCAGCGCAGGGACGTCATCGCCGCCCCGCTGGCTGAGTGCCCCGCCGCTCCCCACGTGGCAGCAAGGTGAGCGACACCGCCGGCAGCCAGCATGTCGGCGGTGCAGAGGGCTAGTTGCAGCCCCCAGGCCACCAGGGCCACATCGATCGCCCGCCGGAGGGCGTCGATCCGCATCCCAGGCGCATTGAGGTACCAGTGCCCCAAGAGCATGGCATGGACGGAGAGCCCGACGACTGCCCCGGAGAGGAGGTGGCGGGCCGTTACCGCAAGCGCCCCACCCACCGCGCCAGGCAAGGCAACTGGCCCGGCCATCCAGGTTGCTGCCGCCAGCAATCCGCCGGCAAGGGCACAGGCGATCTTGCCGGCCAGCTTCCGCTGGGCGAGCCAGAGGATCGTGCCGATCCAGGAGATCGCGGCGGCCGCAGCCGGCACCAGCCACGCGTTCCCCGGCAGACAGCTTCCCGCCAGCAGTGCGGCGAACGTCGCCAGCCCCATGACAACCAGGAGGTTCACCCGGAAGAAACCGGCGGGCACAAGACCGGCAGGAGTGCACACCAACCCCAGCGCGAGTCCCCAGCCGAAACGGCAGAGAAAGTCGACCAACAGCGTCATAGGGCAAACTCGGCTGTCAGGTCGTGCGACGTCCGTAGATCAGCGAAAGCACCTCCGCCCGGCTGGAAACATTGGAGCGGAACAGCCCCTTCATCGCCGACGTGACGCATTCGCTGCCCGGCTTGCGGACGCCGCGGATCGTCATGCAGGTATGCACCGCCTCGACAACCACCGCCACCCCTTTGGCACCGAGTTGCTCGACGAGCAACTCAGCGATCGTCTCGGTGAGCCGTTCCTGGACCTGCGGACGGCGGGAAACCACATCCACAATCCGGGCCAATTTGCTCAGGCCCAGCACCCGGCCATCAGGGATATAGCCGATGTGGGCCCGCCCCATGAAGGGGAGGAGGTGGTGTTCGCAGACACTGTGGAAGGCGATGTCGCGGACCAGCACCACCTCGTCGTACTTCTCGGTAAACGCGGTGCGGAGGTGAACGCGCGGGTCTTGATGAAGGCCGGAGAACATCTCGGCGTACATCCGGGCCACGCGGGCCGGTGTCTGCAGCAGCCCCTCGCGGTCGGGATTCTCGCCGACAGCCAGGAGGATCTCGCGAACGGCCCGCTCGATCCGGGCATGGTCTACCCCCCGGACATCGGAAGCGCTCGCTTCCCCGACGGCGCGGGCGGCGTCCGCTTCCCCGACGGCGCGGGCGGCGGCCTTTTCCCCGACGGCGCGGGCGGCGTCCTTTTCCCCGACGGCGCGGGCGGCGGCCGCTTCGGGTTCATCGGCGGCACAGGACGGCTGTTCTGGGGGGGGCATGCTCATGGAAAGGACAGTGTACCAAGCCGCTGCTTCCAGTCAGTCGGAGCGTTAATTGCGGCTGAATGGCGGGGGAAAACGCCTCCCGCCCCGCGCCGCGAGCCCCTCCAGCAGCAAGCGCGTGCGACGAAGGACATCGCACTCCGCCAGCAGGCGGAGTTTCAACTCCGGATCGAGATCGAGCGTGTAGGCAACGATGTCGGTGAGCATCCCCAACGACACCTGGCTGCCGAGCAATTCGTCCAGTTGCAACTGCGCATCGGGAAGTTTCGGCATCGTCCGCTTGAACGCCTGCAGCAGGTCGCGCTGCAATTGCAACGCCTCGCCCCCGGTGATCTCCGGTTCCATCTCGTCCAGAATCTCCGCTTCGATCACCCGGAAGGGCCGCAGCGCCGGCAACTCCCTCCCCAGCCGCACGCGGCGGACGCCGATGAGGAGGACGTTGTACGTGCCCTGCGGGGTAAGTTGGTGGGTGGCGATGCGGCATAGGCAGGCCACCGGTTCCAAGGGAGGCCTGGTCGGCAGATCCGCTGGCTCAAGTTCCGATGCCACCGTTGCCATCACGATCAGCCGATCGTCCGCCAGGGCTTCCTCGAGCATCGCCCGGTAGCGCGGCTCGAAGATATGCAGCGCCTGCATGACGTGCGGAAACATCACCAACTTCGGCAACGGGAAGACCCGGGCGAGGCCGCCGAACTGATCGGGGGAGAAAGCGAGCGGTTCGTCGGACATCGGACTGCGCTCGACGGTTGGGGCGGATGGCGGTCGGGGTGGAGTTAGGCCACTGGAGGCGGATCGAGGTGGATCTCGGGGAGCAGTTCAGGATCGAGCGTGATCGGAAGGAGCGGATCGGTACTGGCGGCCACCTCGGCCAGACAGGTATCGAATTCCCGAAGAAACACGGTCAGGTCGAGTCCCAGATACCTGGGAGCGTAAGGATCGAGGTACCCATGGACACTGGTGTGGAGTTTGCGGGCTCCACGGATGTTGCCGTTGCCGAAATGATAGAGTGCCACCGCAGCCTGGATCAGCCCCTGGTAGAACTTTCTCGCCTCGCCACGGTATTCCGTCCAAAGTTCCTCCCAGACCTCGTGGCTCTCGAAATACTCGCAGGCGTTGAAGTGGCTGATGCCTGCGACGTAGAGCGGGTCGTAGTCGGCAGAGGAGTCGGCGTCGGATGGGGGATTGCTCGGGGCCACGCAAGGTTTTTCCAGGACGGATGCCAAAACGGATGCCACGGCGGAAGGTGGTGGCAACGAAACTCACCTGTCGATGCGGCCTGCGTCGGCGTACGGCGCAAAAACGCAGGGGAGCGCTCGACCGATGAATCCTACCAGCCTCCGGCCGCCGGATGGGGATCCCCCCCGCCCCCCGGCTCGCCGCAGCAGAACTGGGATCGAAGCGACTGCCAAGATCAGGGGCGAGGCGGTGGCCCGGAGGTTGGCGGAGGGCTACCCCGATTCCCGCTGCTCCCTCGAATTTCGCAGCCCGTTTGAACTGCTCGTGGCGACCATCCTCTCCGCCCAGTGCACCGACCGGCGGGTAAACATGGTGACCGGTGAGCTGTTTCGCCGCTGGCCCACTCCGGCTGCGCTTGCCGAGGCAGAGGGGGTGGAGCTCGAAGCGGTGATCCACAGCACCGGTTTCTTTCGGGCCAAGGCGAGAAACATCCTCGGCTGCTGCCGGGGGCTCGTCGAGCGGCATGGCGGCCAGGTGCCAGCGACCCTCGCAGAATTGGTGCGGCTTCCCGGCGTGGGTCGCAAGACCGCCAATGTGGTTCTCGGTGTCGGCTTCGGTCGGGCCGAGGGGGTGGTGGTTGACACCCACGTCGGCCGCATCTGCCGGCGGCTCGACCTCACCCGCCACAGCGATGCGGTCCGGGCCGAACGCGATTTAGTGCGTGTGGTGCCTGCGGATCACTGGATCACCTTCAGCCACCGCCTCATCGACCACGGGCGCGCGATCTGCCGGGCCCGACGCCCCCGTTGCACAGAATGCCTCCTCGCCGACCTCTGCCCACGGCGCGGTCTCCCGGCCGAGAACACCCCCCCGGAAAGACAGGACTCGTAGGGAATGGGAAGTCGCTCGCGAAACGCGTACAATCGCTCCCTGGGTCGGAGGCAGTCCGGACGGCGACCGCACGGGAACATTCCATGATCCTTTCGGGCCACGAGATCCGGAAACAGCTCGGCGGCAACATCCTCATCGATCCGTTCGACGAGACGAAACTCAATCCCAACAGCTACAACCTTTCCCTCCACGACGAATTGCTCGTCTACGAGGAGGTGGTGCTCGACATGCGAAAGAGCAACCGCGTGGAGCGGGTGCGGATCCCCGAGGAGGGGCTGGTCCTGACCCCCAACCAGTTGTATCTCGGTCGTACGGTAGAGCGGACCGAGACCCACAACCTCGTGCCGATGATCGAGGGGCGGAGTTCGATCGGTCGCCTGGGCCTCTTTGTCCACGTCACGGCCGGATTCGGCGACGTCGGTTTCTGCGGATACTGGACGCTGGAGATGTTCGCCGTGCAACCGGTGAAGATCTACCCCGGCGTCGCGATCTGCCAACTCTTCTTCCACCAAATCTGCGGTGATATCACCGAGTACACCAGTACGAAATACCAGCACAACCACGACATCCAGCCGAGCATGATGTTCCGCGAACTCTCCCCTGAGTCCGATGGCACGCAGCAGCTGCAACTGGCGTTCAGTGCCGAGCGTGTTATCCCGACTCCCGGAGTCCACCCCCAAGGGCCCCGTCCATGATCCCCATGATCCCCAAGCTCCTCGCCTGGATCAGTTTCGCCATGGTCATCGTGGCCGCCGGATTGGCACTGACGGCCGTATTCGGCGGGAGTGCCGTGGGGGCGCTGGCGCCGAGCCTTGTGCTCTACGGCTCGATCCCGGTGCTGGCGCTGGCGATCCTGCTTGCGGTTGCGATCCTCCTGCTGGGTGCGTTCCAGTCCTGAGCAGGCACCCACTGGATGGGAATGGGCTGACGGGCCCGGATCGCGTATCCTCTGCTTCCGCCCGGTGGACGACTCCCGCTTTCAATGGGAGTCGGGGCCGATCTGTTCTGAGATCGATCCCTTCCCTCCGGTCGATCCCTTCCCTCCGGTCGATCCCTTCCCTCCGGTCGATCCAGATCGGCCCCTTGATGAAAGGCCTGTGGCGTGCTGCGAAGTCACACCTGCGGTGAGCTGCGTCCCGAACACCTCGGAGAGTCTGTCACCCTCTGCGGATGGATCGACCGCGTCCGCGATCACAAGGGGGTGATCTTCCTCGACCTCCGCGACCGTTGGGGGAGGACCCAAGTGGTGATTGGACCGGAGAGCCCTGCCGCGAATCTTGCCGCAGCCAGGCTGGTGCGATCGGAGTGGGTCGTGCTTGTGCGTGGCACCGTAGGCCACCGCCCCGAGGGCACCACCAACCCCAAACTTGCCACTGGAGGAATCGAAGTCATCTGCCAGGAACTCGAGGTCCTCAACGAGGCCGAGACGCCGGTCTTCCAGCCCGGTGCCACCGATCTGCCGGGCGAGGAAGTCCGACTCGAGCACCGCTGGCTCGATCTGCGACGGCCGGCGATGCAGCACAACCTCTTCCTCCGCCATCGGATCGTGAAGATCATGCGGGACCATTTCGACGAACTGGGCTTCATCGATGTGGAGACGCCAATGCTCGGCCGCAGCACCCCCGAAGGTGCGCGCGATTACCTCGTTCCCAGCCGTCTGGACCACGGATCGTTCTTCGCGTTGCCGCAGTCGCCGCAGCTCTACAAACAGTTGCTGATGATGGCCGGCTTCGACCGCTATGTGCAGGTGGCAAAATGCTTCCGCGACGAGGACTTGCGGGCTGACCGACAGCCGGAGTTCACGCAGCTCGACGTGGAGATGTCGTTTGTGACTGCCGACGACGTGATGGGTGTCATCGAGGGATTGGTGAAGCGGACGGCAAAGGAGGTCCTCGGCCTTGAGGTCACGCTTCCCCTGCCCCGGCTGGGCTGGGACGAATGCATGGAGCGGTTCGGCCACGATGCCCCCGACCTCCGCTATGGCCTCGAAATCGTCGATCTTGGCGACGCCGCAGCGAAGAGTGAGTTCCGCGTCTTCAAGGGGGCATTGGAATCGGGGGGGAGGGTCCGCGGCATCCGTGTCCCTGGCGGGGCCACGCAATTCTCCCGCAAGGAACTCGACGACCTCACCGCTGTCGCCGTCGATGGCGGTGCCAAGGGGCTTGTCTGGCTCAAGGCCGAAGCGACCGGCGACTGGTCGGGCCCGGTTGCCAAGAACCTCGGCCCCGACGTGGCGGTGGCGATCCGCACCCAGCTCGGCTGCGAGCCCGGAGATCTGGCGCTTGTCGTCGCCGATTCCTTCGACGTCACCTGCAAGGCGCTGCACATGCTGCGGAAGCGGCTCGGGAGCCGGCTTGGGCTCTATGACCCCGCGGCGATGCACTTCTCCTGGGTCGTCGACTTCCCGATGTTTGCCCACGACGCCGAGAGTGGTGGCTGGGGAGCCATGCACCACCCCTTTACCGCCCCTCGAGCAATCGACCGGGAGTTTCTCGGCAGCGATCCGGCCCGCTGCCGGGCCCAGGCCTACGACCTCGTCATCAACGGCACGGAGGCCGGAGGGGGCACGATCCGGATCCACGACGGCGCCACTCAGGAGCAGGTGTTTGGTCTGCTGGGCATCTCGCCGGACTCCGCCCGGGAACGCTTCGGTTTCCTCCTCGACGCGCTCCGCAGTGGGGCCCCGCCACATGGTGGGATCGCGCTGGGAATTGACCGCTGGGTGATGCTCTTTGGTCGGCTCGATTCGATCCGCGACGTGATCGCCTTCCCAAAGACGCAGAAGGCCAGCGACCTGATGACCGGGGCACCGTCGCCGGTGGATGCGAAGCAGTTGGTGGAGCTCGGCGTGCGGACGGTGGTCCCACCGCCGAAGGCCTGACCGGAAGAGCATGGCTCACTCGGTCCGCAGCGACACCTCACCGCGCAGCGACTCGCCGTTCTCTAAAACCGGCCAGCCGGCAGCGGCATTCAATTCTGACTGCCCAGGCAGCACCGTGTAGGGCTCGATGCAGACCGCCCGGCGGTGCGGGGGGGTGAAGATCACGCACGCCGAAAACACCGGATCCCATTCCAAAACGGTTGCCGCCCCGCTCTGTGGATCGATGACGCGCGACACAATCCACCCAGCCCTGCGCTCCATCCCATCATCGTTCTTCCGACTGTCGCCCGGCAGAAGGCCGCAGAACGGGTCATCGAGCGATTCCTCTGCCAGCCGGATCCTTCCCGGGAAGCCGATCCGTTGCTCGGCGGCAACCGGCAGCCCGACGGGCAGCAGGTCCTGCTGGGGCTGCCAGAGTCGCGCCGGTACCTCGAGCAGGCTGGCGGCCGGATCGCCGCCGCTTTCGACGGGCACCGGCAGGTAGGGGTGGAGCCCGAAGGCGGCGGGCATCGTGTCGTGGGCCAGGAGCACCAACTCCACATTGAGTTGGTTTGGCAGGAGTGTCCAGGTGGCGGTGAGGGTGAAGTCGGCCGGCCAGCAGGCGAGGGCGTCGGGAGCATCGCGGGAGAGACGAAACTCCCCCACGACGCGATTGGCCCCTTGCTCCACGATCCGCCAGGCGCGGTCGTGGACGAGTCCATGGATTGGCCTCCCCAGTGCGTCGCCGGGGGGAAGCGCGAAAGAGCGGCCGGCGAACCGCATCGTCGTCGAGGCGAGTCGGCCGGGGTACGGACAGAGGATGGGGATCCCGCCGGCTGAAGGCCGGCCATCAGCAGTGCAGTAGTTGTCTGGCGCCCAGAGGACATCGCGTGGTCCCTGTGGGCTTTCAAGGATCGCCGCGGCGCAGGCGAATCCCCGTCCGGTGAGGATCGTCGCCCGGGCAGACGAGCCGGCACCATGGAGCGTGACGCAAGCGGGTGGGGGGGCGGATGTCATGCCGTGAGCATACCCGTGCGGTTTCCCGCTGGCAGAGGGGGACAGAGGGCGGGCAGCGTTTCCTGCAGAGGCCGTTTGACCAAAGCGCCTTGGCATGGATACGCTGCGCGTCTGACGGTGCCCGAGGGGTACACGCGGGCGAATAGCTCAATTGGTCAGAGCACCTCGTTTACACCGAGGGGGTTGGGGGTTCGAGTCCCTCTTCGCTCACCTTGCACGATGCGACAGTGGCTGTGATCGGGAGGGAGTTGGAGCTGGGCTGGCCGACTCGTGTCACCATCAATGGCCCAGCCCCTGTCGACGTCGTTGCCACATGCCCCCTGTGTGGCCTGGAGAGTCTTGCCATGCTCCCTTTGTCATGCCGGCCGACCACACCGTCGCCGAGGACAGGATTCCACAGTTTCATCCCCTGGCTCGAGACCGTCTGGCTGCTGGTCGCCGTGGTGATCTCCCCGGTATCAATCCGCGCCGAGGTGCCCCCCTTCGCGAGCGCCGTCGTCGACGCGGTCCCGCCACACCCCGCCCCACGCTGGTGGAAAGGCAACCTCCACACCCACACCTTCTGGAGCGACGGCGACGACTTCCCCGAGATGGTGGCCGAGTGGTACCGGACCCACGGCTACCATTTCCTGGCGCTGTCCGACCACAACGTTCTCGCCCAGGGACACCGCTGGCGGACTGAATCCACCCTCACCGCCACCGCCGATCCCGCCGTCATCGATCGCTATCTGACCCGCTTCGGCCCTTCGTGGGTCGAGCGCCGCGGAACGGGAGATGCCGCCGAGGTCCGACTCAAGCCCCTCGATGAGTACCGGGCACTGGTCGAGGAACGGGGCCGGTTTCTCCTCCTGGCCGCCGAAGAGATCAGCGATCAGGCCGAAGGGGTGCCAATCCACATCAACGCTTCCAATATCCTCGCTCCCCTCGCCCCCACTGGTGGAGCAACCGTGGTGGAGGCGATCACCGGCAACCTCCGCGCCGTGCAAGATCAGGCCGAGAGATCAGGACGCGAGATCCTTGCCCATCTCAATCATCCCAATTTCGGCTACGCCATCACGCCCCACGATCTGGCCCATGCCGTCCTCGAACGGCATTTTGAAGTCCACAATGGCCACCCCCTCGTCAACCAGCAGGGGGATGCCATCCACCCCGGCATCGAACGGATGTGGGACATCGCCAACACGATTCGGCTGGTCGATCTCGGGGCTCCCCCGCTGTTCGGCATCGCCACCGATGACAGCCACAACTACCACGGCAAGCCCGGTGGCGCCCGTCCGGGACGGGGCTGGACATTCGTGCGGGCCACCCACCTCACCCCGGAACACATCGTCCGGGCGCTCAAGGCAGGGGACGCCTACGCCTCAACCGGCGTCACGCTGCGGAGCGTGGAATACGACCAAGCGGCCCGCTGCCTCCATCTGGAGGTGGAACCGGACGGCGACGCCACCTACCGGGTGGAGTTCATCGGGTCTCTCAAGGGCACCGATACCACGGCCATCCCCATTGACCAGCCGCCGGTCGCTGGTTCCCGGAATCTCGTCCGCCCCGCACACCGCTACTCCGACCGTATCGGCGAAGTGCTGGCCACGGTGGAGGGGCCGGTGGCCGACTACCGCCTCAACGGCAACGAGCTGTACGTGCGGGGGGTGATCACGTCGAGCCGAGCACCGGCAGACCCTTCGTGGGAAGGACAGCGCCAACAGGCATGGACGCAGCCGGTGGGTTGGGAGTTGGCGATACCAATTCCCCGCTGAACACTGGCCGACACTCACCCCCTCTGGCATGCGACGGGATCAGGAAACTGGCCGGAGATCCCCGTTCCTGCTGGATCACAGTTGATTCGACTGATTCGACTGGTTCGACACGGGATCCCTCGCTGCCCTGGGCGAAAAATCATCCCCGAGCCTTTTCCACCAACGGCTAGATCTCACAGCGGGCCCCAAAATACCCGGTTGCTTCGATGATTTTCGCCACCGCCGGATCAACGAGTTCCTTCCACGATGGATCGCCGGAGCAGATCCGCGAACGGACCTCCTCGCTGGAATAGCTTCGCAGTGTTCCATCCTCACAGGGGATCGAGCGAATCAACCCGTTGGACAGAAGGTGCTGGAGAAGGTGGCTGAGGTGCGGAGCCACCTTGAGCGTGTCCGCGGTCACCACCCGGCCGTCGATCGGATCCCGCGTCGGGTAGACGTACAACCGCACCGCATGCGTGAACAGCCGACCGAAAGCCTCCAGAATGCCCCCGCCGAGATCGCGGTAGTGGGCCTCGTTGAAGAGCTCCCGCAGCAGCGGCACCCCAAGCACGATCCCCGTCCGCTCGACGTTGCGTTTTGCCAGATAATCCGCCAGTCGGTGGAACGGCCCTAGATCGCTGACGAGCACCAGTTTCTTCACGGCCGAAAGCAGGTCGACGCGGGCAAGAAAGTCGGCGTCCTCCACCTGCCCCCGGTCGCGGAGATTGTTCATCGTGATCTCCATGATCTCCATCGTCTCCATGCTCTGGGCGATCGGCGCCGCCGAGCCTTCGGGGGGATTGGGGACCGGAAGGGCAAACATCTCTCCGCCCCGGGCGAGCATCTCGAGGTTGAGCCTCGTCACCGGTGCGAATCGTCCCCTCTCCACCAGCACGCGGCGCTTGCGGATCGCCTCCGATGCCAACAGCGGCATGCCGTCCACGCCAAAGAGCACCGCCGGAGTGAGCCCGATCCGCACTAGGTGGAGAGCTAACAGCCGGTTGTCGACCGTGACGAAGGCCGGGCCACGGATCTGCACCCAATCGATCTCGAGGCGGTCCCTCCCCACATCCTCGATGAGGGACTCGAGCAACTGATGGGGATCCTTGGAATGATGCGTGCAGGCATGGATCAGGTTCACTCCCAACCGGCCAAGGGCGTCTTGCTGCCGGGAGTTGCTCTGATCGAGCAACCGCACATGGACGATCACATCGTTGGGCGCGCTGCGTGGCCTGTCCTGAAAACGGATCCCCATCCAGGCGTGCCAATCGTTCCCCCCCGTATGGGCCTTGGCTGCCGCAGTGTCGGCGAACGCGAAAAATCGGGTGCTGGCTCCCCGCGATTCATCCAGCCGTTCCCGGAGCAGGGTGTATTCGTGGGTCAGCATCTCCTCGAGTCGTTCGCGGGAGACATAGCGCTGGGCCTTGCCGTAGATAGCGTCACTGACCTGCATGTCATAGGCCGACATTGACTTGGCAACCGTGCCTGCGGCGCCCCCAACTGAGAAAAACCAGCGGGCCACCTCCTGGCCGGCGCCGATCTCAGCGAAGGTGCCGTAGATCTGCTGGTCGATGTTGATAGACAAAGCCCGCTGGGCAATCGGATCGGCGGCATCGCTCATCACTCTCTCCGGGATGGGGGCTCGCTCGGGGCAGCAGCGCAGGGCCGCTCCGGCTTTTTCGGTGCCGAACTTTGGCCTCAGAGGCTGGCACCCTCCGCCGGCAGATGGATTGTGCACTGCGGGGGAACTTTCCGCACACCTTGGCACGGCTGACCGCCGCCGTACATTGAAGGGAGGGTGTCGGGCAGCACCCACCGGAATGCGGAGCCGCCACCATGGATTCTTCCGTCCCCCGTCCCGATTCGTCGCCGCAGGCTACGGGCACCTTTTTTGACACCTTCGACGGCTGGGCACAATTGCTCCGTCAGGCGCGCCCGGAACAGCAGACGCCTGCGGGCGACCAGACGGGCGAGGGAGATTGCGCGGCAGAAGTTGCGCCGGGGAGTTTTCCCCCGGCAGATTGGGCCACCGACTCCCACGCTGGCCCCGAGGAGGCTCTTCCCTGGCGGCCCCTCCACCGGCCGCCAATGGCATTGGTGCACATCGTCGACGACGGCCGCGACACCGGCGAGATTGTCCGCCTCCGCGACGACACCCTGCTCATCGGCCGATCGACCGGTGGCGTGGTCATCCGTCACGATCCCTCGCTTTGTGAACAACACGCCCGCCTCGACCGCCTCCCCGGCGGCGGCTGGTTACTCACCGATCTCGGCACCACCGCCGGCACCTGGGTGCGGGTCACAACCGCCCGACTCCGCCCCGGCACCAGATTCCAGCTCGGTGGGACGCGGATCGAATTCGCCGAACGGGCATCGGGAACTCCGCTTCTCGTGGCCTCAGCCACCGCCGATCACTGGGAGTATTCCTGCCCGTCTCCACCGTTTCTGATCGGCCGGGCCGAGGCCGCGGCGGCTGGTGATGGCGAGGAGGCGGAGGATTTCCGCCTCGAGGAGGGGATGCGCGTCGTTGGTATCGACGATCCGTTCATCAGTCCCATCCATGCCGAGGTGATCGCCGGCAGACGCGGCTGGCGAATCGTCAACCGCGGACTCAACGGCCTCTGGGTCCGCCTGGCCACTCCCCTGCGCCTCGACGCCACGGCGCAGTTTCAATGCGGCGAACAACGCTTCGTCCTCGAACTGCTCGAAGCCCCCCTGGCAAGTTGATGCTCTATCGATGCTTGGGGGGGATGCTTGGGGGTGGTTTGGGGAGCCCCCCCTCCGCAAGCCGGCCACCGCGGCCTCGTCATCCACGCAGCCAGTCTGGAAGCCGACAGACCTTTCCCTCACGGTCCACGCAGACCACGACGGTGGAGCCCGTGGCCAGGATCCTGTTGCCCCGCAGCACTTCGTAGCCGTGACGGATGCTCGCGCCGCCGGTCTTCTCCACCCAGGTCCGGAGCGTCAGGAGGTCGTCGTAGTCGGCCGGTGCCCGGTAGGAGCAACTGACCTCGGAGACCACCAGATAGAGTCCTGCGTCCTCGAATTCCCGATATGTCGCCCCTTTCGCCCGGAGCATCTCGGTGCGGCCAACCTCGAAATAGGTGAGGTAGTTGGCATGGTGCACCCGCCGCTGGCCATCGGTCTCCTGATAGCGGACACGGATCTCCGTCTGGTGGAACAGCGGCTGCATTGGAGGAGGACCTCGCCATAGGATTCGTTGACCGCGGCACCGCCGAGACTCTATTATTCCCCAGTCGAGCGTGCTGAATAGGCCCAGCATCTAGCCCCCCAACTGGAGTTTAGTCACCCGTGAGTATCGGCAACTCGAGCGCGGGCGAGGGGATCGGTTTCGCGACCTCCAGGGGACGCAACTGGCCCACCCTCCGGCAGTTCACGGTATTTCTTGAGAACCGTGTCGGCCAATTACTGGAGGTCGTTCGCCGATTCGATGGCTCGAAAGTGCGGATTGTCGCCCTCTCGATCAGCGACTCCGGCGAGTGTGCATTCGTCCGCTTCCTCGTCAGCCATCCGGAACAAGGCCGCGAGATTCTCGAGCGGGCAGGGCTGGCGATCATTGAAAGCGATCTGATCGGCGTGGAACTCCCTGACTGCCAGCAACCGCTCCTGCAGGTCTGCACGGCTTTGCTCCAGGCCGAGGTCAACATCATCCAGGCCTACCCGATCCTCGTCCGGCCGCGTGGCCGGCCAGCGGTCGCCCTGATGGTCGATAACACCGAGATGGGGCTCGAGACCCTGGGGAAGCGTGGCTTCACGATGATCACCGAAGGGGATATCGACGAAGACGACTGACATCCCGTCACTCGAACATCCCGTCTGGCAGCCCCTCCACCTGGCGAACGACCACTTTCTGGATCGAATCCCAGGCCACTGCCGTGAGCGTCACCGATCCGTCGGCGGCCTGACTGGCAAACAGTCCATGGCTGCCCAACGACCAGCGCGGTTCATACCACTCAGGCAGGATCACGCTGCCACCGACGAGGTGGAGTTCGACCACGCCGCCGTGGTCCCGTTCCGCCCACAGCCGGGCCACCAGCAGCGCGGTGGGGTTCTCCGTGATCGGCATTGCCGCCTGGTCTGAGAACTGGTCTGCCGACTGCGGAAGCGAAGTGTCCGCAGGGAATTGAGGGGCGGCGTGTGGCACCGCGGGACGGGGTGCGGAAGAGGGCGACGGTGATGGCGGCATCCACGGTGGCACCGACTGGATCGTGATCGTCCCCTCGTCCCCGGGCACCGGTTCATCGCCGGCCGCGAACAGTCCAGGCTCCGGCGGCGCACTCCCCCGCTCCACCAGCGGAGCTGCCCCCCGGAGCGAATTGGTGACCGCGGCAGGGACCGCTGGCAGCGTGGCCGCCGGAATCACCACCGCCGTACCGCATTTCGAACAGGCGCCCCGTTTGCCGGCGAGTTTTGCCGGGACGCTGATCCGATGTCCGTTGGGGCACTGGAACGCGATCGCTCCACTGGCCGGTGGCGCCGGCGACTTCCCAGCAGGCCGTGGGAAACTGGCTTCGGACATCACTCGTGACCTCCTCCCAAGGATCGGTGCGGACGCTTGAACCCCGGCGGGACAGGGGACCATGAATGTACCAGCCCACACGGCCCATCGCGGGCGCCTTGACGGCTACAGCGCCGACTCTGACACTTCCCAAAGCCCTCGGGCCCTCTGCGCCATCAGCGGCAGAGGGGCCGCCCCCCCGGTTCCTGCCTCGGGGAGCCAACTCCCGGGGAACAATCGTCCCAAGTGATTCCATGGCCATCCAGGTTCTCTGCGGGTCCTGCAAGGCGACGTTCGCTGTCAGCGATCAGTTCGCCGGTCGCACCGGCCCCTGCCCGAAGTGCAAGGCACCGATCACCATTCCGGCGGCGCCCATCAAGGGCGTGACGATCCACGAACCCGAGGCCCCCAGCACCACCTCCACTGCCACCGGGAGAGCGCCAACCGCTCCCTTCAAGCGCACCGACCGGGGGGTGACCGCGATCCAATGGACGCTGCTGGCGATGGGATCGGTGCTGGCACTCGCGGCCGCGATGGTGGCCCGCGTCGTCTGGCATGGTGATCCGCCACGGGAGTTTTTGGCCGCAGGGGCCGTGCTGCTGGCCATCCCCTGCGCCTTCCTCGGCTACGCCGCGATCCGCGAACGCGAACTGGCCCCCCACCGTGGGCGAAGCCTGCTCCTCCGCACGCTCATCTGCGCAGCAGTCTATGCGGCGCTGTGGGCAGCCTATGGCTTCCTCCCCCCCGGGATCGAGATGTGGCAGTGGCTGTACGTTGCTCCGATCTTCGTCGGCATCGGCGCCTTCGCCGCCTTCGCTTGCTTCGATTTCGAGTCCGGTTCCGCGGTCGCCCATTTTTCGCTCTATCTGCTGGTGACCGCGGGACTCCGCTGGTTGGCTGGCGTGACGACCTTCTGACTCCGGCTGCCGATCACTTCCGTCCCGGGGTCCACGATGCCTTTCGATGCCCTCCCCGAATTGGTGGCCAGCTCCGCTGCGACCGATGGGGTCCGGATCCCTCCCGACGTCACCGTTCCACTCACCCCGCGAGTCCGGGCGCTGATCGACACCCCAGAAATGCGTCGGTTGACGCGCGTCAGCCAGCTGGGGCTGGTATCGCTTGTCTATCCAGGCGCGGTCCATTCGCGCTTCGAACATTCGTTGGGGGTCTACCGGCTGGCGATCGAGTTTCTCGCCCGACTGCGCCGCGACCCGGTGTTCTTTGCCGTCATTGACCAGTCTGATGCGGCCGCGTTCGTGGTGGCTGCCCTGCTCCACGACATCGGCCACTGGGCATTCTGCCACCCGCTGGAAGACATGGGGCTGGCGGAGCTCCCCAAACACGAGACTCTCTCGGCCCACGTGCTCGCCCATGGCGCTCCCGCCAGGGTCCTCCGCGATGACTGGCAACTCGATCCCGATCGCGTGGCAGCGCTCATCGGTGGCACCGCCACCGATCCAGCCGGAGTCCTCCTCCACTCCCTGCTCTCCGGGCCAATCGATGTCGACAAAATGGACTACCTGGCCCGCGACAGCCTCCACGCCGGAGTTCCCTACGGCCGTCACTTCGACCAAGAGAGGCTCTTGGCGAGCCTCTGCGTCGATGGCGACGGCTGCTCTCTGGCGATCACCGACAAGGGGAGGACCGCGGCAGAATTGATGGTCTTCGCCCGCTATGTGATGTTTAGCGAAGTCTACTGGCACCACGCCGTTCGGGCCGCGACGGCCATGCTCCAGCGGGCGGTGTGGACGGTGCGGGATCGGATCGACCCGGAAACGCTGACCCGTACCGACGATCGAGCATTCATCGCCTGGATAGGAGACGTCACAGTGGGAACGGAGGCAGCACCGCTGGTTGACGGGCTGTTCGGAGACCGCCGCCTGCTCTGCAAACGGGTGGCGTCTTTCGACGCGGTGAATCACCCCTCCATCCATCGGGCGCTGGCAGGAAAGACGTATGCCGAGTCCACTTCGATCGCGGCGCTGCTGGCCGACAGGCTCTCGAGCCGCCTGGGGACTTCGGTCGCTGCGGTCACGCTGCTCATCGACGCCCCTCCGGCAGAGCGGGAGGTGGAGTTCAAGCTCCAGGTCCGGCAAGGATCGCGGACCGCTCCCGGGCCACGCTGGAAGTCCCTGGCCGAGTTGTCACCGGTGGTGCGGAGCCTCGCCCGCGAGCAGTTCGATGACTTGGTAAAACGGGTGCGGATCTTCGCCCCGGCGCCAGTGGCTGACGCGATCGCAACTCTGGAGGATGGCATTCTTCCCGATCTTGAGTCCGCGATCGCGGCGTCTCGATCGTCACAGACAACGCCCCCGGCACACACGACCTGACCGGTCTGGCAAGGTGGCGTCGATCAGGGTCCGCTCCCCCAGTCGTCCCAGCGCATCTTGAGTGCAGCGAGTCACTGCAGACTGATCAGGGTCCAGCCACGCGACACCGCCCCCTTGCGGACATTGGCCTCGATCCGCCCGGCCGTCAGCCCTTCGATCGTCGTCTCAAAATCGGCGCCCCCGCCTCCGATCCGCCAGCCGACGACTCCCCGCTCGCGATCGAGTTTGCCAGAAAGCGGTTGCACAGTATCGGATACCGCATCGAAGTAGTTGCCCCGCACCGTGCCATCGTGATGCAGCGAGAGTTGGAGGAAAATGTGCGGCACCACGTCGCTGCCTAGCCCCGCAGGCAGCGCCGCGAAGGTACCCAGCGGAAGCCAAGCCGGCGGCAGGGCCGGCGGCGTCTCGTCTGCCACGCTGGCCGTGGATGACTGATTCTCGCCGCGCACAAGGACACTCACTGTCCCGTCGACTGCTGGCGTGGCCGGCGGATTACCAGTGGATCGCGGGAGAGGACCAGCTCCGATGCCCGGAAAAACCACCAGTTCTGACGAATCGTCCTCACCGGCCTGGAATCCCCCCACCTGCACCGTGGGCCGCTGGTCGGCGGTGGCGATCGGATTGGCGTCCGACGGCTCGGTCCAAGTGGCGAGCGTCACTGCAGCGTCGCTGGCTGTCGCCCCGCCGATCGCCCCGCTCGCCAACACCACTTCACCTTCGGAGCCTCCCACGCGCCAGGCATACGGATGGGACTGATACCACTCCGCCCCGAAGGGAATCTGCGCCCCCCACGCTGTGGCGATGGCCAACTGATCGATATCAGCTGCTTTCCGCTGAAGAGGCTCGGCCTGATTGGCGGTGCCCCGCTTTTCTGTTCCTTCTGTCGCGGTGGTTTGTGGTCGTTCGGCATCGTCTTGAGGTT
Organism: Planctomycetota bacterium; assembly: GCA_003669605.1. Classification (GTDB taxonomy): domain Bacteria; phylum Planctomycetota; class Planctomycetia; order Pirellulales; family UBA1268; genus QWOP01. The sequence continues at coordinate 41,406 of QWOP01000049.1, read as the reverse complement.
TGGTCCCGGCAGGTGGTGTGCGCCCCTTGCCAGCGTTCTCTGTCGCTGGCCCCTTTTTTTGTCCCCCGGCCGGCGCTGCTGCGGCACCGGCTTTTGATCCTTGGGGGGCGACAGTCCGCCCCTGGGCTGGTGCCCGGGGAGCTGGCGTTCCACGGTTCCTCCGCCCCCCGATCCCAGGCCGCTGGGCCAGGGCCGGCAGGCCAATGACTGCCACCGCCACTGCCAACACGAGCCTCACAGCCGGTTGACCCACGGCCCGCATGCTCAGGCCGGGCCAGACATCGGACTGGGAACGGTGCCGCGCGCGGGAGCCACAGGAATACTGAAGCATGGATCAATTCCCCAAGAAGGACGCTGACAGGAAGAAAGCCGATCGCCAAGCCACAGACCGCTGCAGAAGGCCACCAACCACCCTCTACAAAAATACCGGGGGCGCCGACTGGCGGCGCCCCCGGCCATGAATTGTTCGGGGAATCAGGCAGGCAAAGGACCGGCGAAGAACGCTCGCCGGCAATTGCCCCCGCATCACTCAGCCGGGCCACCGGGCAACTTGCCCTCTTTGATAAGGTCGCCGAAGGTAGGACCGCCGTCAGCACTCGGCATCGCTGCCACCGCTTCCAGGGCCTTGCGGATCTTTTCCATGTTCTTGGCGTCTTCCTTCTTGTCGAGCAACTCGGCCAGAGCATGGCCGTAGGCGTTGCGCTCCTTCTTTTCCTTGCCCTTGTGGCAGACATTGCATTTGGCAGCCTCAACCGCTGTGGCCAAAGCTTTCTCGGCCGGATCGCTGCTGTCGGGCTTCACGTAGAGCGCTTTGAACTCGTCCTGGAACTGCTTGATGGCGAACGCCGGTCGGGAGAATCCACCCAAAACAAGGGCGAATCCCATCCCCACCACCATCATGAAACCTCTGCCCCGCTTCATCGGCTGCACTCCTCAGGTCGTAAAGGGCCATCCACGCCTTCATCACTAGACCGTCGCTAGCCACCCTCTGTCAAGAATCGAGCCGTCATCGACACATCAACGGCTGCGAAAATCCCACGGTTCCCCCTCCTGCCATCCAGGGATCGCCGGCTCATACCGGAGGGGCTGGGAAACGGCGCTGAAGGAAATCTCCTCCCGTTCCGCAGCCCCGTCGATACGGCGAAATCCCCCCATTCCCTCATAGCGGCTCCCCTCGTCGAGCCAATCGATGGCTGTGCGGTAGTCGTCAGGCTGGGAGATACCGGCCTGTTCGAGGAACACGCTCCCGGGAGGCGCGAGGAACCGGCATCCGGCGGCCCGCACCAGGAGGTGGGGCAACGACGGTAGCGCCGGAGAGTCGACGAGCGTGGCAAACCCATCGCGATTGGCAAACAGTGCCTCATCGAGCGCCAGTCGGACTGTCGTTCCTGCCAGGCCACGCGGTGATCCTCCAATCGCCAGGAACCTGCCGGCTGTCACGCAGCGTCCACCAGACCAGACGAGGTCGAGGTCTGCGGCAGCGCGGAGGAATGTCCCTTCGCCAATCACCACCGTGCGTTCCATGCGGACCGTGCACCGCCGCGGCTCCGTGGACCCAGCTGTCGTCCCCGCTCCAAGTGAAGTCTCCCCTCCCGCTTGGATGCATGCCGCATCGGAGGCCACTGCCGTCCCCTCCGATCCCCGTCCCATCTCGATAACAGCGTCACGGCAGGTGAGGTCCGCCCCGGGAGAAAGCGCAAACAGCACTCCCTCTCCAGTCCGGACAGCGTCGCTGCGCAGCGACACCCCATCGATCACGATCCCACCGGAGAGCACGGTGACCGCGGCCCCGCCCTGTCCACCATCCGCGCCCCCCAGTCGCAGCACTGGTTCATATCCGACGGTGGCCCGGAGTGTGATTTTCTTTCCCACCACAACCAGCGGAGGCTGATCGCGAGCGGTAGAGAACGCCAGTTCAATGACGTCAAAGTCGCCCGCCAGTTCGAGCGCTTCCGCGAGCGTCGCCACATCACCTTCGACAAGCGGAACATCCACAACTCTCAAGCCCCGGCTGCCGACTGGCGCCCCAGCACCGCCCGTCGGTAACGCCGAACCAGATCCCACGTCAGCGTGGCCTAAGACATCTTCCCTCTCAGGCGCCGCTCTCCACGGCTGGCGGGCCGCTCTGATCCCCCACAGCCCGGCCACAACCGCCACCAACCCCAGCACCGGAAGCAACCACGGCAATGGGGATGGCCGCGGTCCATGGACGACCGTCGGCTGTGGAGACGGATCGCTCATTTCGGCGTCGATGTCGATGCCGAGATCGTTGGCCACCACAACCAGATCTTTGATCAGATCGACAGGTTGTTGGTGACGGTCCTGAGGCGATTTCTGCATCAACTTCCCGAGGGCATCCGCCAACCCCGGCGGCACGTCGGTGCGGATGTCGACGATGTGCGGCGGATCAGTCTGCTGGTGCTGGAGCAGTTTTTGCACGAGCGTGCCATCGGCAAACGGTGGACGGCCGGCAAGCATGTAAAACAGCGTGCAACCGAGCGAATAGAGGTCGCTGCGGACATCCGCCGCCCGGGGATCGCGTGCTTGCTCCGGCGAGATATAGTCGAATGTGCCGAGGGTCATCCCGCTGGCGGTCAGATCGTGGGCATCGGAAATGGCTGGCACCCGGGCCAGTCCCATGTCGACCAAGCGGGCCCGTCCCGCCGGCGTGATGATGATGTTCGAGGGCTTGATATCCCGGTGCACCACGTCCCGCTCAGAGGCGTGCTGCAGCGCTTCTGCGACCTGGACTGTGAAGAGGATGGCCCGCGGCACGTCCAGCGGTCCGCGCTCGGCCACGAGGTCACGAAGGTTCGTGCCCTCGATGAATTCGAAAACGATGTAGTGCCAGCCATCATCCGAACCGACCGCGTGGACGCGGCCGATGTTCTCATGATCGAGCCGGGCCGCTGACTGGGCCTCGTTCTTGAAGCGGCGGAGCATGTCGGCGTCGGAGGACTGGTGACGCGAGAGCACCTTGACCGCCACGATCCGGTCGAGCGTGGTGTCAATGGCCCGGAACACCGCCCCCATTCCCCCGCCACCGACAAAACGCTCCAGCCGGTACGGCCCGAGGCTCCGCCCCTCAAGCGCCCTGCCGATCTCCTCCATGGTCGTCGCCACCACCGGTTCGCGGGCGCGCCCCGCCGAGATCATGGTGGCATCGCGATCAGCCGGTTGTTGGCCGTCCGAGGTGTCCTCGCGTGATGCGGATGGAGGCTTCATCGGTGAAAAACGCTCTTGGGATGCCTGACGGAGCAGTCGTGGTTTTCAGAACTCCGACCGACGTCTCCTCTGTCTGCGGAATTGCCGCTGGAAAGCGCCACCTCCTAGAATACCCTGGCCCTCTTCAATCCCCTCAGAAAGATCCCCGATGCCATCGACTTCCTCGGCACATCCACTGCCCCACTCAATTCTCCGCCGCGTGTCGTCGTCAGCGCTGCTGCTGGGAGGGATGCTGGCCGTGCTTGGTGCCACGGCGCTGGCTTCCCCCTGGGGAGCCGCCACAGCAGTCGATGTGCTCTGCGGGGCGGCGCTGATCGTTGCCGGATTGGCGCAGATCCTGCTGTCGGCCAGTGCCTTCGACTGGCGTGGGTTCTGGCTGACGCTTGTCTGCGGGAGCCTGTCGCTGATGGCAGGCACCGGCATGCTCGTTCTCCCCAAGGCGGGAGTCGAGGCATTGGTGGTCTTCTTGGGGCTGGTGCTGGTCTTCGAATCGGCGGCAAAACTCACTGCCGCCTGGGCCTTCCGCGATGTCTACCCGCTCGGCTGGCTCCTCTTTGACGGGCTGTTGACGGCCGTTCTCGGCACCGTGCTCCTCACCTCCCGTCCGGCTGAAGCCGGGGTCCTGCTGGGGGTGTTTGTGGGGGTGAACCTGCTCTCCAGCGGACTCATGTTCGCGGCGACGGGGTGGTCGCTGCGCCACGCAACGCGGGCCTGAGTCCGGCTTGCCGGGCAGGATCGGTGAGCCGCAGGAATCTCCACAGGAAGAACAGGCCGGTGGCGACCATCCAGGGCAGATAGCCCATCCACACTCCCGTTGCCCCCCAACCGCAGCGAAACGTGAGCAGCCACACCGTCGGCAGACTCAAACCCCAGTAACAGATGGCGTTGGCGATCATCGGTACCCGGTTGTCAAGGAGGCCGCGGAGGGCCCCCAGGCTCACTGACTGGATGGCGTCGGAGATCTGGTAGACGCCGGCGATGCAGACGAGTGTCCCCGCCAGTGCCGCCACCTCAGCATCGTCAGTGAAGACCCGCGCCATCGCCTTCCCACCGCTGACATAGACTGCGGCACACGCCGCCATGATGCCGGCCCCCAGCAGCACCGCCACGATGCCAGTCCGCCTGGCGGCAGCTAGGTCACCGGCACCGACGGCGTGTGCCACCCGCACTCCAGTGGCCATCGACAGCGATACCGGCACCATCCAGGCGAGCGAAGCGATTGAGATCGTCACCTGGTTGGCGGCTAGTGCATTTGTCCCCACCCAGCCGAGCATCACCGCTCCCACCGCAAAGGCGCCCCCCTCAAGCAGATCCTGAGCAGCCACCGGCAGCCCGAGGCGGAATAATTCCATCGCCGTGCCCCGTGGCTGACGCGAGCAGATCCGCAAAGGCGTCAGCCGCCGATCCCACGCCAGCCAGCACAACAGCGCCGCCGCGTGCAGCCAACGGGCCACGAGTGTCGCCCAGCCGGCGCCTGCCAAGCCCAGCGCCGGGCAACCCCAATTGCCGAAAATCAGACACCAATTGAGGATCGCATTGATGGCCACAGCCACTGCCATCAGCCCCAGCACTGGCCAGGGACGGTTGACCGCTTCGGCGATCTGGCCGAGGACCACCGCCAGGATCCCTCCCGGCAGTGACCAGGCGATCAAGAGCAGGTAGTCCCTCCCGGCACCAGCCACATCCCCGGGCTGCCCGAGCCGATCGAGGATCGGCACCACGGCCGAGAGGGCCAGACTGATCCCGACGCCCACGCAAATCGCTAGCACCATTCCACCGCGGGCCGTCGTCGCCACCATCTGTCTGTCGCCGGCGCCGTGCGCCTGGGCGATCCGTGGTGACACAGCGCCAACTGCGCCGTAGGCGAAATACATCGCCACCATCACGAAGTTTCCCGCCATGGCCGCCGCCGCCAGCGGCACCGCACCGAGGTGTCCGATGAGGAGGGTGTCGGTGAGCTGGAGCAGCACCTGCCCTGCCTGTCCGAGGAGCATCGGCGCCGCCAAGCCCAGCAAGGGCAGCACGACGCCGACCGGCTTTGCCGCCGAGTGCAAAACGATGGGCTGACCACGGCTGCCGTCGTCGCTGCCGATCTCCCGCTCCATCACGGCTCGTCTCCAGGGCGGGGATCCTTTGCCTCGCAGACTCCCACCCATGGGACAAATGTGCAAGGCCGTCCACCAGCGGCCAAAGCGCTGGCCCCGGCCGGCTCCGCTCCCAGAAACGACACAAGCCCGCCCCCGGGTTCCGGGGGCGGGCTCGTTCTCAGGGGGAAGAGAGTGTGCGAGACGCGAATCAATCTCTGATTCAGCAGCCCAGGATCATCGGGACAGCGGCCAGCCGACGACGCTTGGCAAGGTGCATTCCCATCATCCCCAGCATGCCCATCCCGGCCAGGGCGTAGGTGGAGGGCTCGGGGACGGCGACGGTGGCGACGCGGAAGCCGAGCGATGAAGAGGCCGCAGTCCCGAGACGGTAGGAGCCGTCGACGGGGGCGAGATTCGAGGTGAAGGCGTTGATGTTCGTGGTGCTGTTGCCCCAACCGCCACCCATCGCGGCGTACTTGCCGGCGTTGGCCCCGGTCCCTTGGTTATCGGTCATCTCGTTGACGTTGCCGAGCATGTCGAAGAGGCCATAGGAGGAGGTGGTGTTGGCGTAGGATCCGACCTGCTGGACGTTGCCGATGACACCGAAGTTGGCGACGTTGTTACCGGTCATGTCGGTGACAGTGCCGGTCGGCTTGGTGTCCTGACCGGTCGGCCAGACGGTGTAGGTGCTGGTGCCGGCGGTGTAGTACGCGGCCTTGGTCCATTCGTTGGTGTTGGGGAGGAACGCGGTGGCTCCTGCGTTGCGGGCCACGATGTCGCCGGTGGTCTTACCGTCGAGGGTGTAGCTGCCGGTCTCGGTGCTCGAGACATCCTTACCGCCATTGGCATACCAGTTGACGAAGCGAGCGGCAGTGAACCAGTTGACCCAGGTCACCGGCTTGTCTTCGAATCCTGACTTCACAGCGTAGGAGTAGCTACCAGCCGAGCCGGATTGGGTGATGCCACCGTTTTGGGCATTGCTGCCCATGTTGGCGTCGTAGATCGAGTATTGGTTGGACTTGCCGATGGTTGAAGTGTTGAGGAACTCAGCGAACTGAGTGTTGTTGGTCTCGTAGGTCGAGATCCGGAAGGTCGTGTTGACGGCACCCAAGCCCGAGAGAGCGTTGGCGTTGCCGGGATTGCCGATCTCAGTCATGTCGAACGTCACTGCCGAGGCGGAGGCGACCATGCCGCACAGCAAGATCACCAAGCCGCTGGCGAAGGCCCGCAGGTCGGCGAGGCGTGCTCCCTGACCGCTGCCCCAAGAAAAGTGCTTGTTGCGGCGGCACTGCATTCCCCCGCCAGAGTGGGATCCACCGGCCTTGCGGCGGGGTTCGGCACGACGCTGTTTCCGCTGCATCGGCTCGTGGTTCTTGGCGTCACAGCCGTCGGCGTCCATGTCCTCGAAGCCATTGATCATTGCGGTTGCGTTCACGAGCGGTTCCTTTGGTTTGGTCCCCGATGGGGGACATTTCGACTTCATCCCTCCGGCTGTTGTCTGCCAGGCCACACGGCCGAGATCAGCAACTTCCGGTTTTCAAACTCTTCCAACACCAGTCCGGGACCCGCGTCCCACCAACCACCCGCTCCATCCCGACGCCAAGCGTCAGGCGGGCAGGGTCAATCAACTCACATCAGCGACAGGATCGAGGCGAACAGCAGGCTGACAGGCAGGCTGCACAGCACGATGTCTCGAACAGTGATCCAGGGGGTCATGGCAGTCTTCATGGTGAACTCCTTCTGAGGCTCAAGAGGCAGGGAAAGCGTGAGAACCGAGAGAGCGAATGTGTCTGTGTGTCAACTAGCGGCGGGCGAAGCGGCGACGGCCCTTGCACAAGGCGACGGTGACGAAGGCCAGTCCGGCCATCGCATAGGTTGAGGGCTCCGGCACAACCGTCACGCTGCTCACCAGCAGGCCGGTGGAGCCGTAACTGTTTGCTGTCGTCGACCACAAATCCGTGACCACGGCATAGAGCGTGTGTTGGCCGATGGTCAGGTTCGCCCAGCCTTGGTAGAGGCGGAGAATCGCCAAAGCTCCCCGCTGCACTCCACCGAGATCCTGCCCGTCGATGATGGAGGGGGTGATGGCATCGGCGACGATCGTGCCGTCAAGGATGTACTCCACGGCGTTGTCGGCACAGTTGCTGATCTGGAAGATCACCGGGCCGTCGTAGTGGGATTCGATCTTGGTGGCATAGATCATTGAGTAGCCGACGCCAACATTCGTGTTGAACAATGATGCCGGCGATTCCCGGACACCAATCCACTTGCCGTCCGATCCGCCACCGTTGTTGTCCGTACTGCCGAGCCACAGCCCCGGAATCGTGTTGGGGCTAGTGCCGGAGAAGGTCAGCGACGCATAGGGAGTCGACGGGGCTGGCGTGAAGTCGGTGGGGAGGGCCACCACCTGCCAGTTGGGATCGGGGTTGCCGTTGCCGGTGGAACCGGTGGGGCTGACCAGGTCGATGTAGGTAAAGGGAGTGGACTGAGCGACGGCGGCCACTGCCCACAGGCAAGCCGATGCCGTCACAACTTTCAGTCCCTTCAGTCCCTTCATCCAACTCATCGAGATCGACATGAAACCGTTCCTCAAAATTGTTGTGTCTTGCGTTTGAAATCCGAGAGCGATCAATCCGTTCGTCGTTCCCTAGCAGGCGGCCTTCCGACTCTTGTTCCATTGACGCGGCAGCGACGACCACCGTCCGGCCACGCGGCGGGCCTCGGCGAACAGCGAGACGAGGTCGTCACCACGGGTCACGCCAGGCAGATAGAGGAAGGCACCGATGCTGCGGGCCCACCGTTCGTGATCCGGGCAGCCATCCGCACCGCACACCACCAAGAGCGTTCCCGGCTGCTGGGAGAGCACCTCGGCGACCGCCACCACGGCCTTGGCGTCACCGTCGAGCGGGCTGGCCAGATCGACAACCACCAACTGGTGGTCGCCACTGACCGCACCGCGGAGCGAATCGACGTCGACGGCTGCGTCGCACTCCGACCAGCCAGCCAGATCGGCGGCGGCATCGAGCCGCTGCAGGAGGGTGGCATTCCCGGAGGCGACCAGGCAGGAGGTGGTGTCGGGGAGGCGAGCGGCCCAGGTGCGGGTGGCCCGGGTTGCCGGCGAGGCAACCGTCAGGGTCTTTCCCTTCACCGCGACGTTCTGGTTGTTGAAAGCGACCATGATCTTCCGACTCCCTCTTCGTTCCGGCCTTCTTTTCTTCCCGACGCTGAAGAAGGAAAGCACCTGGCGTGCCAAAGCCTTGGCCGGGCTCACAGAAATCCGTTTTGCTCAAGAAAACAGGCCTGTTTGCGCCGGAAAAAGTTTTTCGGCCGCCACGGAGAGGGAGGGGCGGATTCACTGCTTTGGTGAGCCCACGGGGATGCCAGAGAGGGGCACCGACGGCATTCGAGGCCCTATTCCCCGCTATTTTTCCCCTTCTCACCGATTTGGTGAGCCTTCTCACCAGCCTGGTGTGAGGCCGCGGGGGGTGGAAAACCGGCGATCACCCGCCGGAAGCGTGCCGGAGCCAAGGGGGATCCAGCCGCGGGCTGCCAGGGCTTAAGGAGCGGCAAATCCCACGGAAAACGGGCTCAGTTCCCGAGAAGGACCCCCGCCAAATCCCTCACGCTCTCCCTGGAATAGTGATCCCAGTAGGCCCCGGGCGATTCCAGAAGACGGGCAGAGAGCCCTTGGATGTCTGCGGCGGCGTAGAGCCGGTTGGCGTTGCGGCTCTCGAGGCTCCCCTGGAGAGACGCGGCCTCCGGATCGATCCCCGCAAGGACCCTCCCCGCACTGGCCACCAACTGCTCGTAATGGATGACCCGCTGGGGGGGAAGATGGCGGGAATACTGCTCGAAACTCCAGGAAAGCATCGCCAATTGCCTGCCGATCGGATCCTTTTCCGCCTCCAACCTCCGCCGCAGTTCCGCATCAAACGCCTCCGCGGCCGGCTGCCGGCCGTCGATCCTGTGCGACTGCGTGGTGTTCCACGAGAGGAGCACTGCCAGCGGATTGCGGACCAGCGCGAAGCAGGGGAAGCGGGGTACGAGCACCCCCAACAGGGCGGTGAAGCAGTTGGGGTGCTTGATCACCAGCCGGAAATTCTCCCCGAGCGGTTTCTCAAAACGGACGACCGACTGGCTCGTCAGGAGGGGCCGCAGGCCACTGGAGTCCGGTGACTCGCTGAAGGGGTTCTCCGGAATCTCGCCGTCACGGGCCTTGCTGATCGCTTCGCCACGGGCAAGCAGGCTCGCCCGCTGGGAGGTGAAGAAGGCATCAATCCTGTCTGGGATGGCGACGGTGGGCTCCAGCCCCTCGAGCAAACGCGGCGACATCGGCTCGAGCAACGCCACTGAATTGGGGAGGCGGTTGAGGAGCGTGCAGGCAAGCGAGGTCCCGGAGCGGGCGATGCCGGTGAGGATGATGTTCACGGGAAGAGCCCTGGGCTGGATGTGCTGCCTGCGGGTCACCAGATGGCGTCGAGGTTGTCGAGGATCTCAAGGAATGCCCGCCGTTCACCCTCGAGTCCAAGTCCGGCCGCCTCCCGGGTGGCGGCGGCCACCATCCGCTCCCGTCGGGGCACGGGAAATGCCAGGGCTGCCAAGGCTGCGGCGGCGATCGGACCGGGCTCCCGCGGGGGATGGAGGCAGGTGTCGCCATCACGGCAGAAACTCCTGTTTCCCACACAATCAGGACAGACCACCAGACACCCCAACCCGAAGGCCTCGAGGGCTGGGAGGAAGCACCCCTCGGCTGCCAGCGGCAAGAACACCACCACCTCGCTCGCAGCCAGGCGGCCAAGGAATTCCTCTCTCGGCAACCGCTCGCAGAGGAGGTGGGGGCTGGCTCCTTGGGCACGAAGGCGGTCGGCCACGTCGGCGGCCAGCACGGCATCCTTCCAGCCGACGATCAAAAGTGGCACCGGACGCGGCCAGGGACGGACCGCGGGCATGCCGATCGGGTCGAGGCCATTGGGAATCGTGAACACCGGTCCGTTGACCAGAGCGGTGGCTCCGATCGCATCGGAAACCTCCCGACTGACGCAGATCCGCACCGCCCGACGGCGGAGAAATTCTCGCCGGGGGTCTTCGCGCATCCCGTGCCGCACCCCCTGAACAAGATTCACGATCCGGCCCGGGTAGTCAGCGGGAACGGCCAGCCAATCGAGGCCGGCGACAAACAGCGTCGCAGCCGACTCCGGGCGCCACTCGGCAAGGGGGATCTGATCACCGCCGTCGAAGGGGTTCTCTGGTCCCCGCAGGCTGTGCGGCGTCAGGTAGACCTGCGGCTGGTAACGCCGCGAACCGCCGGCATGGCGGTAGTAATGCCATACTTTGAGGTGGCCACCGGTGAGGCGGCGGAAGTCGCGGTGGAACAGCAGCGGGGCCCGTCCGGTCGTGTCCATGCCAGCCATATATAATTCGTGCCGCGGCGCATCCGGAAGGCCAAACCGGCTCCCCACTCCGCTTCCAATCGAGATTCCCCTCCGCCACCGTCAATTGACGACGTTCCGCGGCGGCTGACCGTTGAGGACGCGGCGGATGTTGGTGCTCCCCTTGATCCGCATGTCGTCGAGCCCCTCCTCCGAATAGAAGGCTGCGTGGGGGTTGATGATCACTCTGTCGTGGGCGAGCGTGCCTGGCTGCCGCCAGGCGGCGATCAGCGGGTCGTCATCGGGCGGCGGCTCCACCTCCAGGACATCGAGCGCCGCCCCGCGGAGATGCTCCGATTCGATCGCCGCAAGCACTGCCCCGGAGTCCACGCAACCACCGCGGGCGGTGTTCACCACAAACGCCCCGCGAGGCAGCAGGGCGATGGTGCGGGCGTTGATGAGAGCTTGGGTCTCGGCCGTCCGCGGACAGTGGAGACTGATCGCCTGAACGCGGGGAAGCATCTCCTCGAGCGATTCACAGCGAACCACCCCGAGGGCCTTGTCGAGCCCGTCAACAGCAGAGGGATCGTAAAACAACACCTCAAGGCCAAGCGCCTTGGCCCGCAGCGCCGTCGCCATGCCGATCCGCCCCAGACCAATGATCCCCAGCCGCAGTCCGCGGAGCCTGTGGAGAGGACGAACCTGCTGGTAGATCCACGGACCCTGTCGATTCTGGAGCCGCGTGTTCATGTACGAGACGCCGCGCATCATGGTCAAAAGCATCGCGATCGCCGAATCAGCCACCTCCTCCGTGCCGTAATCGGGCACATTGGCGACGTCGATCCCGCGCGCGCGGGCCGCCGCCCGATCGACGTTGTCGTAGCCCACTCCGCAGCGGACGATCAGCCGACACTTCTTGAGCCGGCGGATTGTCTGCTCGCCGATGGAGAGGAAGTGATACATCATGATCGCGTCTGCCTCCTCAATCCGGCCGGCCAGTGCCTCCTCAGAAAAGGCGTCGAGCGCCGTGATGTCGGCCAGATCACCGAGGATCCTCTCCTCGTGGCCGAGCGGTGGTTGAATAAAGTCAGTGATCACAACCAGAGGCCGGGCCATGGAGGATCTCGCTGGAGAGGAAAAGAGGACGACGATTGGGCGGAGGTCACCAGCAGGGCTCGATCGCCCTGGCCGGTACCGGGGCTGGAGAGGATACCTGAAAACGGTCGACTTCAGGACTCCGCCAGCCTGCGGCGGATCTCCTTCTTGTCGATCTTGCCGACGCTCGTCCGTGGCAGAGCCTTCACGATGCGGATCTCGGTGAGCACGGCCCGCTTGTGGATCGATCCGTCGTCGATGAAGCGGTGGAGAAATCTCCCCAGTTCGCGGGGCGTGACGGTTTCGGCGTGCCCATCATGGAGGACAACATCGGCATGCGGCCGCTCGTCCCACTTGGGATCGCGCTGCGCCACGACGGCCACCTCCTTGACCCCCTCGTGGCGGCTGAGCACGCTTTCAATCTCCTGTGAAGAGATCCACTCCCCACCGATCTTGATCACGTCCTTGAGCCGGTCGGTGATGCGGATGTAGCCGTCCCGATCGAGGAAGGCGATGTCACCAGTGTGGAGCCAGCCGCCGCGCCACAGTTCCCGACTGCGCTCCTCATCGCAGTAGTAGCCCGCGGTGAGCCACGGACAGCGGAGCACCAACTCGCCAACTTCTCGGCTCCCCTCTGGCAGCAGCCGGTCGTCGCCCCCCCAGATGCGGGCCTGCACCAACGGAAACGCAAACCCAGTGCGGCAAAGGACGTCGAGTTTCGACTGGTCATCGACCAAGGCGTGCTCGGGCTTCCAATGCGGAGCCGCCACCACCGGACAGGTCTCCGACATCCCGTACCCCCCCATGATGCGGATTCCCCGTCCCATCGCCTCGGCGGCCAGCCCCTGGGGGAGCGGGGCGCCGCCAACCACAAGCTTCAGCCCGGTGTAGTCGATACCGGCCGCCGCGGGATGATGGAGGAGCATCTGCACGAGCGTCGGCACGCAGTGGGAGAAGGTGATCGAGTGCCGCTTGATCAGTTCTGCCAACTGCTGGGGATCGTACTTGCCCGGGTAGACCTGTTTCAGCCCGAGCATCGTCGCCAGATAGGGAATTCCCCAGGCGTGGACATGAAACATCGGCGTCAGCGGGAGGTAGGCATCAGCGGCGTGAATACCGACCGGCTGCTGATGAGCGGCGAATGTAACGCCAGCGGCCAGGGTATGGAGGACGATCTGCCGATGGGTGAAATAGACCCCCTTGGGGTCCCCGGTGGTGCCGGTGGTGTAGAACAGCGTGGCCACCGTGTTTTCGTCGAGATCGGGAGACTCCCACCCCGTCGCTGTCTGCTCTAAAAGTTGCTCGTAGTCACCAGCCAGAGGCACTGTCGTGAGCGGTGGCACGCCATCGTCGGAGAGCGACACCCAGGTGCGCACCCTGGGGAGGTGGGGCGCAAGAGCCTCCGCGATGGGGAGGAAGTCGGGATTGGTCAGGACCACCGAGTCGCCGGCGTGGCGGATCGTCCAGCCGATCTGCTCCGCAGTCAGCCGGACGTTGACGGTGTGCAACACCGCCCCCAGCATGGGCACCGCGAAAAACAGTTCCAGATAGCGGTGGCTGTCCCAATCCATGACGCCGACCCGATCGCCTGGTTTGACCCCGAGGGCCACGAGCATGGCGGCGGCCCGGTCGATCCGATCGATGAATTCGCTGTAGGTGTGCTCCCGCAGGTCACGGTAGGTGATTGTCTGCCGGGGCGACCAATTGCGGGCCCGCGTGAGGAGGTCTCGGACCAAAAGTTGCTGGACCGGGGGGGCGATCCACGGGGTCCCGGAACTGGGCGATGCGGCCATGGACGCTCGACTTCCTTAAAACTCTGGCGGCGGGGTCTGGAGCGTGGTTGTGCCGGTGATCGAGGGGGAAGACGAGTTCGTCGCTTCAAGGCTGAGGCTTCTGTTCGCACCATTCCAGAGCAATTCCCAAAAGGAGGAGAACGGGGAGGGAGGTGTCGTCAGAAGAGGTCGAGCACCTCGCCGTCGGTCGCTGGGAAGAGACGCCCGAGGGGATCGCGGAGTTCTGCCCTCGGGGAAAGGCCCAGGGCATGAAAGAGCGTGGCATGGATGTCGGGTGGTCCACAGGGACGGTCGCGCGGGAGCGCTCCCAAGCCATCGCTCGATCCATACACCTGACCACCGCGGATGCCACCGCCAGCCAGAGCCACGGAATAGACACCAGGGTAATGATCGCGGCCGGCAGCCCCGTTGACGCGCGGCGTGCGACCGAAATCGGTAAGCACCGCGACAAGGGTCGTGCCGAGCGTGCCGCGATCTGAAAGATCCTCGAGGAGGGCTGAGACGCTCCGATCGAAGACCGGCAGGAGGCGGTGCTTGAGGCGATTGAAGTTGTCGCCATGCGTGTCCCACATGTCGCCCGAGGCGCCGTTTAAGTCCCCTGCTGCACAGCAGACCTGCACCACCGGCACCCCCGCCTCCGTCAGCCTCCGGGCCAGCAGCAGGCTGCGGCCGCCAATGTGGTTGCCGTACGCCTCGAGGACGCGGGGATGCTCGCGATCGATGTCGTGGGCCTCCCGAACGGCCGAACCGAGAAGGATGTCGCGGGCCAGGGCGCGGAAATGGTCGTGCGAGGCGAAGTCGGCCTCATTGCCTGGCGGGTGTTCGAGGCGAGAACGGAGCTCCTCACGCCGCGCCACCCGCGCCGCGTCGATGGCGCCGAATTCGAATGTCTCAGCGCCGAGGGAGCGTGACACGCCGGCAAACGGCACGCCGCCGGAGGGACGCATGATGATCGGCTCGTACTTCACCCCTAGCCAGCCTCCGTACTCGCCCGCTTGGAGCGTGCCGTTGTCGACCAGCGGGTAGGGGATCCGCACGGCGGGGGGCACACCCCCGGAAGGCGGCCTGAGCCGGGAGATCATCGCCGCGATCGACGGCCAGTCGCCCGACAGCGGCGGGATGTTGCCGACCCGTGGCGGCTTGTGGCCGGTGAGGTTCCAGTACATCCCCCGGCCGTGGGCGGCGTCATCGTGGTGAATCGAACGGATGACGGCGAGCTTCTCGCTGTGGCGGGACAAGAGCGGGAGGTGCTCGCTGAAGGCGACGCCGGGGGTCGCGGTGGAGATCGGCCGGAATTCGCCGCGGACCTCTGGCGGCGCGTCGGGCTTGGGATCGAGGGAGTCGATGTGACTCAAGCCCCCCCAGAGATAGACAATGATCAGCGACGTGGCCCTGGGGGGCTGCGCTTCCAGCGCCGCCGCCTCTGCCCGCATCCGTAAAACATCGGGGAGCGACAGTCCCCAGAGCCCATCAAGTCCTCCCAGCCCTCCAAGTGCCAAGAGGGCGCCGGAGGAGCGGAGCAGGCCACGGCGCGAGCAGGCCTTCGTGTCGGCGGGACCGCGGCGGATTCGTCTGGGCTTTGGCATCATCGGCCCGGAGTGGCACGTTTGCGGGTTGCTGTCGATCCGAATCATCCCCCGACACCGCAACTGCATGGAATAGGATAGTTTTCCGCCGCCGCTACCGCAAAGCCCACGATCCGCAGGGCGCTCGAAGACGCGCTTGCATATCTCCGCCCCCACGCGCCGCCCAGAGCCTCTCCATGACAACTCCAGCCCCGTTCGACCACGGCGAGCCCCCCACCACCGATCAAGCCCTCCCGAAACGCGGCCGCGCCGTCCTCCGCATTCTCACCTGGCTCCTGCTCGGCTTCCTCGGCTGCGCCGCCGCCGCCGGGCTCACGATCGCTGCCGCCTGGGTCTACTACCACCCCTCGTTCGATGTGGAGAAGGGGGTCGTCTACGGCGAGCGCAAGGGGGACGAACTCACCTTCGACGTGATCCGTCCCGCTGATCCCAACGGCTTGGGCATCATCTATTTCACCAGCGCCGGCTGGCGGTCCGGCGGCCCCGGCGACTTCAATCCCGTCATCCTCGCCCCCCTCCTCCGCCGCGGCTACACCATCTTCCCCGTCTATCACGTCTCGCAACCGAAGGCGACCATCAAAGAAATCGTCGCCGACTCTCACCGCGCCGTCCGTTTCATCCGCACCCATGCGGCACAGTACGGAATCTCTCCCAACCACATCGGACTCACCGGCGGCTCCGCAGGCGGCCACCTCGCACTGATGATCGCCACCCGCGGCGGCCCCGGAGACGCGCTTGCCACTGACGAGATCGACCGGGCCTCAAGCGCCGTCCAAGCGGTGGCGATTTTCTATCCGGTCACCGACTTCCTCGACCTCGGAGACTCCACCGAGAATCTCCACGATGGCAGCCCGCCAAAGAGTTTCCGCGCCGCCCTCGAGCAGGATCCGGTCAACATGGCGACCTGGCCGACGACCGGCCGCGAACTGTCGCCGCTGTTCTTCGTCTCCTCCGACCTCCCTCCCACGCTCATCGAGCACGGTGACGCCGACACGCTGGTGCCACTGGAGCAGTCGCAGCGGTTCGAAGCCCGAGCCAAGAAGGTGGGGGCCGATGTGAGCCTCGTGATCCATGCCGGTGGCGGGCATGGCTGGCCAACGATGCTCCTCGACCTGATCCGTTTTGGGCGCTGGTTCGACAGACATCTCAAGCCGAGGCGGTGAAGCAGGGCGGATGCCTGCTCGGCATTCCGCCGAGGGCCGATCCCAGATCAGCGCGCCTTTGGCGTCTTCAACCGCCGGTTGAAAAACTCGAAAAGCGCTACGTCTGCCTGCTCGGCATCGGCTCCTTTGAATCCGTGGCCGGCCCCTTCGAGGGTCACAAGCTCCGCATGCACGGCAGACGCCTTGAGCCGATCGACGAGCCACACGGCCTGCTCATAGGCCACGTACTTGTCATCCGTGCCGTGGATGCACAACGTCGGCGCCGCATCGGGCGTCACCCAATACAACGGGCTTCCCTGGATGTGGAGATCGCGGTGGGTGTCGAGGTTACCGCCGAACCAGAGCGGTAGCACCTCGTGGGCATCAACGCTTTTGCCATACGACTTTGTGAAGTCGCTCGGCCCGTAGACGTTGACCACACACTCCACGGCGCTTGATTGTTCGGCGTGGCCCCCCTCTCCTTCGAACTGGGGCACATGCGCGGTCACTCCCAAGAACTGGGCAAGGTGGCCGCCAGCCGAGCCACCGGTGACGCCGATCCGTGCTGGATCAACGGCATACTTTGCGGCATTGGCCCGCAGCCAGCGGACGGCTGCCTTCGTGTCGTGGACCGCAGCGGGAAAGCGGTGCTGGGGCGCCAGCCGATACGAAATCGTGGCGGCCACGTAGCCCCGGGCAGCCAACCGCACGCAGAGGGCGTCGTAGCCATCGCGGCTGCCGGCCCGGAATCCTCCCCCGTGGATGCAGATCACCGCCGGGAACGGGCCGTCACCGGCCTTCGGCCGAGCAAGGTTGAGAAGCAGGGGCTCGCCGTCGGGACGGGTGTATTCGATCCCCTCCTCCCAGACGACTCCTTCCGGGACGATCGGTGCCGCCCAGAGAATAGCCCCCCACGTGGCGAGAAGAAACGCGGCCACCGACACGCCCCCACGGATGATCTCGAAGCGCATGCGTTTCATTGTATTGTTCCCTCGTGATCGTCGATTCCGGGAGGCCACACAGGCAGAATCTTCATCGCGCCGAAGAGGAGTACAAGAGGCATTGCCAACACCACTGCGGCGGCGATCAGCCCCTCTCGGCCCCACCACGTCAGAGGATAGTCGACGAATCCCCGGAAACTCTTGGAAAACAACTGCCCGCCGACGACGACGTTCCAGCGCATCGCCAGCACCTGAAAAAGGACGAGGACGGCGGCAACGCCACTCCAGGAGTCACGGCAGCGGGCAGCCAACCGATGCGAGAAGGCTGGCAACGGCAGGATCAAAAGCGGAATCAGCGAGCCGATGAGGATCTGAACAATGCCGTAGGAAAACCGCAATTTCGAGCCCAGCAGTTCGCGGATCACATGCCATTCCGCCTCTTGCTCATAGGCAATGTGGAGCAATTCGACCCCCTCGAAGGCCACCGCCAGGATGAGGAACATCCACAGCAGTCGGGAGAGCGCACGCATGCACTCTGGCTCCGCCTCGATCCCGCTCCAGCGGCAGAGAAACAGATAGACGAGGATCACGACTGCAATCCCGGAGACGATCGCCGAGGAGAGAAAGATCACCGGCATCAACGACGTCGACCACCAGGGATTTGCCTTGATGGCACCGAAGAGGAATCCGACGTAGCCGTGGAGGACGCAGGCGACCGGTATTCCCAGGACCGACAAAGCGCTGATCAGACGCTGGTCGATCGCCGCAGCACCAGGGGAAATGTCGAGAACACCGAGGGCGAGAACCCGGTACAACTGCCCCCAACGCCCCGTCAGACTTCGGGCCCGGGCCACGATCGCTGGGCGGAACATGAGCCACACATCGACCAGCAGGAGGAGCATGTAGCCTGAGTAGATGAAGCCGAAGCCCGCCATTGCGGAGGAGGGGCTGGGGGTCACCATCACGTTGAGGGCCCGCTGCGGTTGGTGGAGGTGGAGCAGCAGCGGAAGCGTTGCGCAGGCGCAAAAGCACAACGACGTCACCACCGCGAGCTTGGCCACCGGCTTGAGCGCCTCCCGATGGAAGACGTGGTACATGGACGACACCACAAACGCCCCTGCCACCATCCCCGTGATGTAGGGATAGAGCACGATCATGATGCTCCATGCCGGATGGGCGTCATTGGGAAAGATGAAGGGGGCAGTATGCAGGGGATGGCCATCCATCAGGTCACCTCGTCGCAGAGGCCGATGTACCGCGTCAGCGGGATCGTCCCCAGATGCTGCTTGAGGACCTCAGTGGGAACCGTCGCCAGTCTCTTGGCCAGTTCGCTCTCTGGGTCGTCGAGCCGGCCGAAGACCCGGGCGCCGGTCGGACAGGCTTCGACGCAGGCCGGTTGCTCGTTCCGCATGATGCGGTGGTAGCACCAGTTGCACTTGTCGGCCACACCGGTGTCCTGATTCATGAAGCGGATCCCGTACGGACACGCCTGCACACAGTAGCCGCAACCGATGCAGCGATCGGTGTCGATCAGTTCAATCCCTTCCGGACTCTTGATCGAGGCGTGCACCGGACAGACCTGGTTGCAGGGGGCTTCCACACACTGGTTGCAGAGCTTGGGGACGAAATACGCACGGAGGACATCATCGGCGTCGAGCGGTGGAATCTCCGATCCGGCGTACCCCGTCTCGGGAACGAGGTCGACCTTCACCGAACCGTCCTTGAGATGCGCATACCGCTCCACCCAGGTCCGCGACTGCCCCTCCGGCACTTTGTTTTCCACGCGGCAGGCCGTCAGGCATTTGCCGGCGCCGGTGCATCTGGTGGTATCGATGAGAAAGCCGTACACAGGCTTGGGGCTCGCGCCATGCCCAGCAGCAGGAGGATTCCCGAGGATTGGCAACTGCCCCGGCTTCGTGACTTGGGGCTCATCCTCGGCGAGCGTCGAGGGGAGGATCGTCAACGAAAAAGCGCCGATCGTGACGGTCGTGGCATGCTTGAGGAAACTGCGGCGGGATTCTTCGGCGACGTCGAACATGGCGTAGTTTCCAGTGTGTGGATGGGGCACTATTCAGGGAGCCGTGTCGTGGCCACCATGGCACTCGAAGCAGGTTTCCCGGGAGGTGGGTTCGGATGCGCCCTGCTCCTCCAGATGGACCGCCGGGTCGATCTTCTTGAAGTCGGCCGGCATCCCCACCACCTGTTCGTGGCACGACAGGCAGGTGGAGCGGTCCTTGGTGAGGTAGAGGTCGATCCTAGTGAGGAAGTTGCCGTCCCATTCGGCTGCCGGAGGGATCGGCACTGAAGGATCAGCCGCGGCCAGGCGGGCCTTCGCGACATGGTCAACAGCCAGTCCGTGGCAGTGCGCACAGCGGACTGCCTCGTGGAGTGTCCCATCCCGCTCGTGGCGAACCTTCTCGTGGCACTGGTGACAGGTGGCGTCGGCCGGGAAGAGGCTCGGTTGGGCAGCAATCTCCGCCAACGCTTCTGCCCGGTACGGCCCCTGGATACCGTAGGTAGCAGGCATCAACACCGTCCGCAGAAGCATCATCCCCAGAGCTGCGGCTCCCAGCAGGCCGGCGAGCAACCAAAGGTGGCGTGAGTCACGAAGAGTTGACATGATCCGTCCAGCGGGTCCATCCCAACGGAGGGCCACGAAGCCCTTCGACCCCACGTTCGTCCGGCGGCGAGGTGAGTGACAGCCCCACGCTTGAAGAACGAGGGACCTGCCGGGATACCTGACAGCAGGCTTCGATTTTAGCCTCCATCTCCCGAACCCTCAATCGACGGCCCTGTCTTTCCCACATGGTGGGGCGCGAAAATAGACGCTCGCTCCACCGAGAAAGCGTCCGATGAGGCGCTTGAGGCGCTCGGCGGCGCGGCGGAGAAAGCCTGCCACGGTTGAAAACAGCATCCAAGCTCTATTCCCATCACCACACGATGACGTCGCGGATGA
Source organism: Planctomycetota bacterium (assembly GCA_003669605.1). GTDB lineage: Bacteria > Planctomycetota > Planctomycetia > Pirellulales > UBA1268 > QWOP01. The sequence goes on along the minus strand of QWOP01000049.1, from coordinate 21,212 downwards.
TGGATGGCACGTCCGATCACCAACATTTCCTGAGCCGCTGGCTGCTGGCTGCCTGCTGTTAGCCGAGCGCCTTGGCGATCAGAAACGCCGCTGATGCCGCCAATCCACCAACGAACACCGTCTGCCAGGCGCTCCGCCAGGGCCGGTCGGTGGTGTAACTCCCCTTCACATACCCAAACACTAACAGCGCTAGCAGCGTGACCGCTATCGACCACAACAGCGCCGTGGGGACCGAACGAAAGACCATATATGGCGCCAGCGGCACCAAGCCGCCGACGATGTAGGCCGTGGCGATCGTCAGCGCGCTGCGTCTGGCCCGCGTCGGGTCTGGCTCCTCGAGCCCCAATTCGAACCGCATCATAAAATCGACCCAGCGGCGTTTGTCGGAGCGGATCGACTCGGTGACCTTGTGGGCCTCCTCGTCGGTGAGCCCGTAGGTACGCAGCACCTCGCGGACCTCGGCGGCCTCCTTCTCCGGAATCTCCTCCACCTCCCGCTCCTCGCGGAGCCGCTCGGCGGCGTAGTGTTCACGGTCGGTGCGGGCCGCGAGATAGCCCCCTAATCCCATGGCAATCGCGCCGGCGGCCACCTCCGCCAGTCCCGCCGTCATGATGATGCTGCTGGAGTCCACCGCCCCTGAAAGCCCGGCTGCGAGGGCGAAGGGCACCGTCAGTCCGTCAGACATCCCAATCACGATGTCGCGGACCGATTCGGAGTCAGTGAAATGCTCCTCGTCGTGGTGATGATGATCGGTATGAGAGGGATGGGGCAGGTGTGCCAAGGCTCGCTCCATTTCAGGGACTAAGGTGGGGCTGCCGCCGGGCCGGTAGGAACACGTTCGAAGTGGGCCAACTCCGCTCTCAGCACCCGGGCCAACGGCCCCGATGGCATCCCCGGGTAGCCGGGCACGCGAGACTGGTAGGCACGGTAGCGGTCGCCAAGGAAATAGGCGAGCCGTCGGTCCTTGAGGACGCTACCGACATAAATGTACGCGCTCCAGACGACGATCAGCACGGCCCGGTCCAGGGTCACCACCGGAACGAACCATACCAGTCCCAGGAAACTCAAGTAAACCGGATGGCGGAGGAAGCGGTACGCCCCCCGCTCCACGAACTCCCTGCGGGGCTGCGGCAGCCCGCGGAACCAGTGCCACCACGGGGTCCAACCGGTCTGCCAACCCAGCCCGGTCAGAGAGAGACTGGAGAACAGCGCGACCCATGACGCCACGAACGCCCAGGCAATGACGGTGTCCAGCGGCGCTGGCCAGCGCCAGGCAACGCTCCCCACGGGCTGCCAGGCGAGAATCGCTACCAGCAGCGTCAGGCATGAGACAACGGCAAAGAAGCAGCCATAAAACGGGCTCGGCAGACCGGCGGCAATGATCCGCCGCCGCACCGCCGGTAGCAGGAAGACGCTGTGGGGGACGGCGAACAGCGTGGCGAGGGCCGCGTCAATCCATAACGCCCCGGCGACAGAGACCCCGCTCCATGGCGCTGTCCGCGGCGGCAGCCCTTTGAGAAACCAGAACAGGTGCCAGACCGTGGAGGCAAACAATGCATGCGTGGCCACACCGGTGATGATCCCGACCGCTCGTTGCATCGCGCGTGGTGCCTCTGGAAGGAGTTTTCAACCTCGTCCTACAGCAAAGGGCCGGCACTGCATCGACAGCCTGCTCGTGGGATGAAAAAGATCATCGCACCGCTCCCGGGTTTGGGGATGGCGCTGCGGCACGGGGAACCGGCAACCGAATGTCTCCGTAGATTTTTAAATCGTCGGCGACGCCGACGACGCCACCGAGTTTTTTATAGGGCTTCATTCCAAAATCAGTCTGCTTGATGGGGAAGCCGCCGCTGAGCCGGATCACACCGTCAAGCGATTCGATCTCCACCGGGATCACGACTTGCCGGGTGACGCCATGCAGGGTGAAGGTCCCGTTGAGTTCGTACACCGCTTTGCGTCCAGCTGGGGCTCCTTGGGGCGCAGGCAGGGCGGAGCGGATCTCGAGGGTGGCGGTGGGATGGCGGGCAACATCGAGCACCTCGGGGCCGAGCATGTTGTCGGTTGTCTGTTTCTGGGTGCCGGCATCGGTCTCACCGGCCAACCCGAGAACCTTGCGGGCTTCCGAGGTGTCTGCCAGGAACGATCCCATCTCGAACACTAGCCGACCGGCCTGCTCGGCGGCATCAAGCCGGATCTCGCCAGCCTGGAGCCGGCCGACGACAGCATGATCGTGGCCAAACCCGGTCTTTCCCACGAACACGTAGACCCGGCTGCTGGTCAGATCAACTCCGCCGGGAACCTGTTGGACGGGCTGCTGGGCAAGACTCAAACTCCACGGCCCAGCGGCCAGCAGAAGCACCGCGCGCCACACCGCGCCTGTCAGCTGCGGCGAGACAAGCGTGGCCTGTCGGCGGCCGATCTCCGCAGAATAGACGCTGCCTTGAACGGCAGGGAGAGGGGCGGGCATGGTGCAAACTCCTGGGTTGGAACCGACATCGTAGTAGTCCCACGGAGGTGAACCGGCAAGCATGATAACGACAATGAATGGATGGATGAATGAGATGGATGCATAGATGCATGCATCTATCCATGTCTGGGGGAAGTGCGCAGATCGGGCAAGGGATGGCTTGAGCGCGATTGCATCGCTCCCGGAGCGTCAGTACCCTCCGCACCGCCTGCTGCCCACCCCTTCCGATCACAGCGGCGATCCACCGGGAGCAGATCCTCATGCTGCGGCTTCTCGACCGGCTCCTGTTCGCGCGACCGGAGGGGCAATTCCGTGAATTGCTGGGGATCACGGCGCACTATCAGCCACCCGATATCGCGGCCTACCGCCACTACCTGCCCGACTCCCTGGAGATGCCAAATCGGCCGGTGATCAAGCTGTTTCTCATCGACTATCTCCAGGTCTCACCGTGGCCGTTCACCCGCTATCAGGAGTGGTCGCTGCTCCTGCGTGCGTCGCATGAAGGAGCCGAGGGCTGGTTTCCCCTGACGATGCCTGTCACGACGTGGATTGCCAAGCAGGGGGGACACCACCTTGGCTTCCCCAAGTATGTTGCTGAAACGATCGAACTGGTGGACCACGGTGACACCGTTCTTGGCCACGCTGCGGCCAAGGACAGGCTTGAAGTGTCGATGCGATTCACGACAGGCGTCCCTCCACAGATGAAACACTGGGAGCGACACCTTCTCTCCCGGGACCAGATCATCGACGACGATCTGGTGGTTCTCAAACCGGTGGGCGTCGGCCCGGATGTGCACCGGGTGCGGTTTGAGGAGGTGATGCCGTCGCGTTGGACGGTGCGCCGCGGATCGGTGGAATTGACAGGCGACGCCGGGGGACTGATCGCCACAGGCCGGCCAGTCCCGGGGGCAGTCCATCACTTCCGGGGGGGGATGAATCTCGTCGTCGCTTCGTCCGTGAAATCGATCCTGCCAATGCCCGGCGGCTCAACGAGCCATTCGCACCTGCCGCACCTGCCGCCCATGGTCCGGGCTGCCTAAAGCACGCTCGTCGCGGCCCGCCAGCGCCCATCATCGCCCAGCAGCGGGGGCCCTGCGGGAGCCGATTCCGCAACGATGATTGCCGGCGGCGTGGTGGGCAGTTGTCTGATCGAAATCACCTCTCCCCGACGGGCAAGTGCCTCAGGCCGCCGCGACAGCCTGTCGCTGATGAGCGCCTGTGGCGCGGAGAAGGATACAGCCCCGGAGCACCTCCGGCCGACCAGGACTGCCAACCGCAGCGGTCGGACAGGCAATCAGCCCCTTGAGCCGACTCCATGATTCTTTCAGCGCGTGGGGAATCGAGCAGGCGCTGACGTTGCCCGTGCGGCGCGTGAGCCCGTTGATCAATTCGCCGTGGACTCCGTAGCCCTCAAGCTGCATGCCGGTGAAGCGGACGATCCCGGTGCCGGCCTGGTGCGGAACGACGAAGTCCACGTCTGCGCCACAGAGGCCGGCCTCGGCCAGCGCCTGCCCCGTGGCAGCCGACATCGCCCGGGGAGCGATGTCGGCGATCGCCATCCCGTCGAGGGCATAGACCAACCGCTGGCTGTCATGCATCAAGCCGCCTCCTGGATCTGGGCAGGCTACCTGGTGCCGAAGGTGGAAGTCGAAGGCCGGCCGTTCGGTAGGTTGCCGCTCGGCGTCGGCATGCACGATCTCAAAGTGCACCGGGTGCCTGCGGCTGGCCAGCGGCGCAAGCAACGTGGCCGATGCCATGTCGCCGAACAGTCCGGCGGTCTGCAGGCAGCTGTAATCGGTGATCCGGCTGATGCGGCTGGCGACGACAACCAGCAGGAATTCGTCAACGCCCAGCGCTAACCGCGGTGCCCAGCGGGAGTTGATGACCGAGAACGCCCGAGTGAAGCCACAGCAAAACCAGTTGAGCCCGATGGACCGGCACTGTCGGAGCCCGAGTTCGCGGACCAACTGCCTGGCAGCGCGCCCCGGCCGTTCGCGTGCGGCCTGCGCAGGGGCCAGATGCCTGCGGACGACCGAAGGGGGAATGAACGATGGCGAGACAAAGGCGATGCCGCGGCAGTCGGCGAGGTTGCAACCGGTGTCACGCTGCAATTGACGGACGGCGTGCAGTCCCATCGTCAGTTCGTCATCGAGCGAGATGCCGCGGGCTTCGATGCCGGTGTGGTGGGCGAACTTGCGGGGCATCGAAGGGCCAAACCAATCGTTCTCCAATTCCCAGGAGGGCTGGTGCAACGCGATCGCCGCGATACCAAGGTTTGGAGAGTGGTTCGCGTCCATGGCGACTCGGTGTCTCGTCGGGGAACCGGCAGGATGACTGAACGGGGCGGGATTGTGGCGGGTGTCGGCCATCCGGGCCAGCCGAAAAAAACCGGCAAAAAGTGCGAAACCGGGGTTGGTCGATCGGGGCATCTCTCAGGTTGTGGACAAATGACCGGAACGAACGGAAAATCAGTAGCGGTACCCGATACCGCCGTTGGCGAAGAAATTCGGCGTGGTGTCGTTGAGTCCCCAACCAACCCGAAGGCCGAGTTCCATGTCGTTACTCAGGAGGACATGGCCACCGCAACTTCCATATTGATCGTTGATCGCCTTTTCCTTGCCGCTGGACATGATCCCGAAATACTCAAGGTGGGTTTCCCAACGCTCACCGAGCGGGATCTTGAGCGTGGTCGAAGGCGCCCACTGGTTGAAGAAGTCCTCCTTCTCCCAACCCGTCCCATACCGCATCGCAGTCCGCCACTCCCAGCCATTGGCGAAGCGCCATCCCCAAGCCTCTCCGATCATCAACGTCGAGCGGTGCGATGGTCCGTAGAGCGGAGTAAAGCCCTGAACGATGAGGGCCGACATTGGCACCCACCCTGACTGATCGCTGGTCTCAAGTTTCGCGCCGTAGAGCATCCGGCTCTCGTACTCCGGCAGCAGGTCCTCGCCGCCGACATCCGTTCCCGACACGGTCCCGGCCCCACCGGCTTCGTAGTTGAATCCGAACCGGAGCTCGAGCCGCGCGCCGATCCCGCGGCGGACGAGCAGTTCAGGAGCGCTGTGGGTTTCCGGACCGGAGGAATTATCGATGAACGAGTAGGACAACTCGGTGATCGTCCGGCCCGCACCCGCTGTGGTGGGGGCAAAGGTGAACGTATCCCGGTCGGTCTCGAGTTCATCCTCTGCCGCAGCGGGCTCGGCTTCCCCGGGCCGAAACCGGAGAACCTCCATCTGCGCCTCGGCTGGAGACGGCCGCAGTGTGGCAAGCACAATCGCCGTCGCCACCACCATCAATCGCAGCCGCAGCGTGGCTCTGGTGAGGTTCATGGGCCGGCGGCGGCGAGGGGGGATGGGGGGCGATCGAAGTGCCAGGTGAACCCAAGACCGATCCAGTAACTGCAGATGTCGATCCGGGTTGATTGCCCGAAGAGTTCGCTCGCCGGGAGCATGCCGCCGGCGAAGGCGTCGAAATCGAGACCGGGGATCACGTCGGCGTAGCCGAAGCCGGCGGTCAGGCGGTGCTGGTTGACGACCCCGAACTGGGCCTGCAGATACTTCACGGCCGGAAGGCCGCCGGGGACGACGACCGGACCGATCGACGTGCCGGCATTCCCGTCGATCGGATTCTCGGCGAAGGCGTAGCCGGTCCGGAGCTTCAGTTTGTCGGTCGCACGATACTGCATCCCCAACTGCATCACCCACTGCGGCCGGTATTTGCTCTGGAAGAGAGCCGCACTGCTCCAATCGAGGAACAGGGCGTCGGCGGCCAGCAGCAGCCTCCCATCCATCAGCGATTCATTGGAGATCCCCAGGCCGACGGTCTGCGGCAGACCGATGTCGACGTCGATTGGTGCGGTCTGGTTGAGGAGGATGACCTCGTTCTGAAATCGGAAGGCCTGGGTCGATTGGTAATAGGCACCGAGGCGCGTGGCATCACCCAGGAGATAATCGATGCCGACCCCGCCACGGAGAGCGTAGGCATTGGTCATGGCGCTCTTACCCAAGAACGGCCCGGAGGAGTAGCCGTCGCCAATGAACATCGTGGCCCCCACCGAGAGCCGCTCAGTGAGCGCTACCGCCACCGACGGCGCGAATTCGAGGATCAAGAGATACGAGGAAGTGCCATTACTCGCCGGGGCCTGCAAGTAACTCGTGCCGCCACCAGCCGCGCCGAGGACGGCGATGCCGACGGTGGTGGGGAGGGGGAGGCCATCGAGCTGCTGGGAGACTCCGATCGTCGGCACGATCCCGCCAGGCGTGCTGCTTTTCTCGGAAAAGGGATTGACCCCGAGTGTGGGGATGTTTTCAGACTGTGAGAGCCGTACCGTCGGTTCGACAAATGCCCCTCCAATGGTGAAGTGCGTCCCCGCGTACTGCGTCAGAGCCGCGGCGTTGCCGTTGATCGCCGAGAGAAAGTCCTGAGGCGCCGCCACGCTTGTCCCAGCCATTCCCCCTGAGGCTGGCATGAGCGTGTTGCGGAGGTCGACTCCGTACGGCTGGGCGGATGCAGTCATCCCCCCAGCCCACCCCCACGCCAATCCAAGAATAAGCCCCGCGGCCCACCGGCTACTTCCCCAGTCTGCCCATTTTTGCATTCGCCCCTCCCCTTACTCTATTCCGGATCATCGGAATACTCGGCAGGATCGCTTGAGAAAGCGGGGGTGAATCCTCTCCTCCGGAGGGCCAACTACCGACAGACAGGGAGCCGACGAATGGCCCCGATACCCCAAACCTGCAGGGGAGCGTGGGGGCCGATGCGGCCGGCCTGTCAATCGTGCCGGGGCGGTGAGGGTTGGGAAATCCTGGCAAGCCGGTGGTGACGCTTCCGCCGACCGATCCAGCGGCAAGAGCGGCGCGCTCCCCTTCAACAAAGGCGTGAGCACCAATCCGACGATGGCCGGCTATGACGCGACCCAGAAGTTTTGAGTGCCGTGCCCTAGCCGCTCAGGCAAATTCAATTTCAACGGGCCCCCGCCTCAGCGGGTCCCCGCCTCAATCTGCTTCTGGATCTTTTCGAGATTGAATGAACCCGGCGACTGGCTCGGCGGGTAATCCTTCATCGACATCAGGAACCGGCCAGCGACCTGTTGGAGCGGAATCGCCACAAAGGCCCGGTCGATAAACCAATCGTTGTAGGTGGTCGCGTTGTGCTGCGACTTCTCGAACGGATCGCGCCGGAGGTTGAACAGCAGGGGTACACGCAGTTCCGTGAACGGCTCGCGCCACACCTCGAACGCCTCGCCACGGTTCTCAAGGAACACCGCCTTCCATTCGTCGTACCGGATGGCGACCACTTGCCCGTCGTCATTGACGTAGAAAAACTCTCTCCGCGGCGGCTCCTCGGTCTTTCCGGAGAGGTATTCCAGTTGGTTGTGGCCGTCGATGAAGTTGCGGTACTTCCGGCCGTTGAGTTCCACCCCTTGGGCGAGTTTCTCCTTGATGTCCATGCCACCGGCCGCGGCGGCGAACGTTGGCAGCCAGTCCTCGTGCGACACGATCCCGTTGAGGGTCACTCCGGCAGGAAACTTGCCCGGCCAGCGGACGAAGGCCGGCACCCGGTAGGCCCCCTCCCAGTTGGAGTTCTTCTCGCTGCGGAACGGCGTCGTGCCGGCGTCGGGCCAGGTGTTGTAGTGCGGACCGTTGTCGGTGGAGTAAAGGACGATGGTGTCGTCGGCGAGGCCGAGGTCGTCGAGGGCCTGGAGCAGTTCGCCGACGTGGCCGTCGTGCTCAACCATGCCGTCGCTGTACTCATCCTGCCCCGACTTGCCGAGGTTGGCTTCCTTGACGTGGGTGCGGAAATGCATCCGGGTGGCGTTCCACCAACAGAAGAACGGCTGCCCCCCCTTCGACTGCCGCTGGATGAAGTCTTTGGCGGCGGCGAGCGTTTCCTCGTCGATCGTCTCCATCCGCTTCTTCGTCAGCGGGCCCGTGTTTTCGATCGTCTGCCCCCCCTTGCCGTCGACCCTGCACTTGAGCACGCCGCGGGGACCGAAGGTCTCCAGGAAAGTCTTGCCATTAGCCATCTTTCTGTCGCGCGGGTAGTCGCGGTTTTCCGGTTCCTCCTCGGCATTCAAGTGGTAGAGGTTGCCGAAGAACTCGTCGAAGCCGTGCATCGTCGGCAGGTGATCGTCACGATCCCCCTGATGGTTCTTCCCGAACTGCCCAGTTGAGTAGCCGAGGCTTTTGAGCACCGTGGCGATCGTGACGTCGGTCTTCTGCCACCCCTCCTTGGCGCCCGGCAGGCCGACCTTCGTCATCCCGGTCCGGACAGGCACGTTCCCGCCGAGGAACGCAGCCCTGCCGGCGGTGCAACTCTGCTGCCCGTAATAATCGGTGAACGCCAGCCCTTCGCGCGCGATCCGGTCGATGTTCGGCGTCTTGTAGCCCATCATGCCGCGGCTGTTGTGGCTGATATTCCAGGTGCCGATATCGTCGCCCCAGATGACGAGGATGTTGGGCTTCCTCGCAGCGGGCTGCTGCGCCTTTGCAGTGGTAGCGGAGATGAGCAGCGCGGCACAAAAGAGACACACAGGCAGGGAGCGGATCATCGTGGGTTCCTCGACAAGTCGACGGCAGCCTCCGGACTTCCGACCGGGGGTGAGCAATATAGCCAGTCCCGGCATCATATCCTCTGCTGGGGTGAATCTGGAAGTTACCCGGCCCAGGGTACATGGGCCGAGGAATGCCCCAACTGGCTTGCAGTTGGGGCTGGAGAGCACGAAGCAGGATTCACTCCGATGCGCTGCGCGGAAAAATGACAGCGGGGTTGCGCCGCATGCGGAGCGTCCGCCAGACCAGGCCTGTCAGGGAGCGCCTCTTCAGAGCCGGGAATGCACCCACAGATTCTGCAGAGGAGCATTTTTTGCTCTTCTACTTCTGATCCACTACGTTGACTTGGAAGAGTTTTTCCAAGAGACACGCGTTCCATGCACGCGCCCCCCCCCCCGATGGAGCGACTCCCATGGTGTTTTCTTTTTCTGAACGTTCGCCGGTCGCTGCAGGCTTCCGCTCCAGAGCCACCGCACGCCAGCAGAAGCGTCTCAATGCCCGCCGGACTGCGAAACAGACGTTTCGGCTGGGACTTGATCCCCTTGAAGATCGCCGGCTGCTGGCCATCACCCCCGGCCAGCTCTACACAGATGCCTCATTTACTGACGCCGACGGGGACACGGTGCGGGTGCAGGTCAGCGGAACAGCCTCCGCCACGCAGGGGTTCACCGTGGAACTCGCCGGTCTGGCGACTGACCACGCCGATGCCACACGCATTAATCTCGTCGGGCTGACTGCTGGCAATGGCCTGCAGATTGTGGTCACCCCCACCGAACTGACGACGAGCGCCGGGCCAGGCTTCAACCGGATCTACAGCGCCGGCTACACCAACGTCGGCTTTGTCTCCGCTCTTTCCGACAGCGCCCATCCGGCACCGCCGATCGCGGCCCTCGGGGGCATCCAGCTCAGTGCTGCGGTAGTGAACTCGATCTCGCTGGCGGGCGTCGCCGTCGGCAACATCTCACTCGATGCCGGGCAGGCCCCCTTCATCGACCGCATCAACACCACCAACAACCAGCAGGCCGCCGATTCGACGATGTACAACCCGGTTACGGGGTTGATCGATTTGGGGGGCATTGAGGCCGGCAGCATCGATTCGCTGGTGATCAATGGGGCCATCAGCGCTCCCACGGCCAATCCCTACGACACCTCCGTCACCAACGATTTCCGCAGCGTGATCAATGTCAGCGGCGCGATCGGAACAGTCGTTGGCCTGAGAAGTTCACTCAGCGGAGCCATCCGGGCCGATTCCATCGGCTCAGTAAGGGTGGCAGCCATCGCGGGCGAAATCACCACGCGCAACACTGCCGAGGCCTTCTCTATCAACTTGCCGGCCAATTTCAAGGGATTCATCAATTCCGCAGGCCATCTGAATCTCGGTTTTCCCCTCAGTGATGGGGCGCTGATCACCGGCCAGATCGAGGCTGGCGGCGGAATCTCTGGCTCAGACAAGGCCTCCACGACCGACCCGATCCTCGTTCCCGCCGGCTATCTCGGCTCGCTCTCCAACACGAGCAAAGTGGCCGGCATCGCCTCGATCGCCATTGATGGCGTGGGAGAACTTGGGGTCTCATCAGCTTCCAGCATTGGCAACATCTCGGCCGACGGCTTCACCGGCGATTTCGTCGTCCAAGCGGGCACTTCGATTGGCTCGATCGATGCCGGCAGCGGCACTCTGGAGGGCCACCTGCAGGCGGGGACAAGCATCGGCAACCTCAAAGCGGTGCGCAACATCCTCGGCACGATCATTGCCGGCGGCAGCATTGGCTCGATCACCACCGTGGAAGGCAACCTGGAATCGCTCTCGATCATTGCCGGCGGCGATGTTGGCCCGCTGTCGCTCTATCAGGGAATGCTCGGCACATCGATCGTTGCCGGAGGCACTCTCGGCCCGATCTCAATCGCTGTCGGAGGAATCTCGCTCTCCTACCTGCGCGGTACCGATATCGGTCCTATCACCGTGACCGACGGCAGCATCGAGACCACCTCCATCGTGGCCACCCGTGATCTTGCCAGCATCAGCACCTTTGGCAGCATCGCCGGCTTTGGCATCTCCGATACAAGCCTCGTCGCCGGCCGGAACATCGGCAGCATTCTCGGGCAGGCCCACACCGGCTTCGGCATCGATTCACTCAAGGTGGAGGCGGGGGGCAGCATCGCGAGCATCTCCGGGATTTCTTACGGCGAGTTCGGGGTCCTCGCCGGCGCCGGCATCAGCGGGTCAAATTTTGTGGCGGCCGATATCGGCGCCGTCTTCGGCCGGGGCGTCGGTGGCTTTGGCATCGAGGCGACGCGGATCATCACCCGCACGGTCTCCGGCACGGCGACTGGCCGAATCGCCTCCATCGAGGGGCAAGGCTGGCAGGATGGCCTGCTCGATGTGGTGGCCGTCGCCCACACCGACATCGGGGCGATCACTGGCGTATCGATTGTCACCGGGAGCGGCATCCGCAACGGCTCGTTTGACGCCAACTACGGTTCCATCGGGCAGATCATCGCTGCCGGCGGCGCCGACGGGGGCGACGGCATCTTCGGCACGCGGTTTCAATCGACCGACGAAAACCGCGGTGGAATTCTCGGGATCACCACTTCGGCCAACGCCAACGGCTTCGACGCCATGAACGGCGCCACCGTCTACGGCCGGCAGATCGGGGCGATCGTTGCCACCGTGCATGGCGGCCTCAACGGCAACGGCATCGTGGCCGGGGAGATTCGCGCTTTCTCAGGCCCCATCGACTCGATCACGGTCGACGTTCGCTCCATCAACGGTATCGGCATCCAAGACGGCCTGATCAGCGCCTCCGGCGACATCAGCAAGATCACTGTCAAGACCTTCAACAACAGCGCCATTCTCGGCGGCGACTTTCAATCGCGAGGAAACTTCGGCCCGATCTCTGCCGAAAGCGTGAAGGGGGGCAACGCCATTGAGAATGCCATCTTCTCTGCTCCAGGGCGAATTTTCTTTGCTCCGCAGGCCGACGAGGATCCCCGCGGCAGCTTTGGCACCATCACCGCCATCGCTGGCGGCACAAGCGCCCTTTCAAGCGCGATCCTCAATTCCACCTTCACTGCCATCGGCGATATCGGGATGATCACGGCCAGCAGCAAGGGGGCGGGGGGCATCATCGGCTCCACGTTCACGGCCGACTCCGATGGCAACTACGATCCGGCCGCTGTTTCCGGCGGCCGGAATACCGGCACGATTGCCGGCATCACCGTTGTCGCCGCTGGCAGACAGCTGCTCGCGTCGTCGGGGATCGTCGATTCGATCTTTACCGCCGCTGGCATCGGCAATATTTCGGTCGATGTGCAGACGGTCGAGGGAGGGGATGGAATCAGTCGTTCCACGTTCACCGCCCGCACGGCTGTCTATGACGGCGTGGGCAATTTCAACAACACCGGCACGATCGGTGACATCGTCGTCAAAAACGCCGCCGATCAGCTCGGCACAGGCAATGGCATCACCTCCGGCTATTTTTACGCCGGAGCGGCCGGTGGAATCGGCAATATCAAAGTCACCACCGTCAGTGGATCGGGGATCATTCTCAGCATGTTCGATGCCTCCGCCCTCACCATCGATCTCGATCAGGATCTCTACTCCTCGACGATTGGAACTATCACGGTGCAGACCGGGCGGGTGGCCAACTCCACCTTTTTACCGGCGGGCATCACGCTCTCGAATTTTTCCTCTGCGGCTGGCATCGGCAACATCGCCGTCGATTCGATCGGCTCAGGGATCACCGCTTCGTCGTTCGTGGCCGACTTCGACTGGACGCTCAATAGCAACGTGCGGGGCGACATCGGCGATATCACGGTGCGGGTGCCGGGCCGAAACGCCAGCGGCGTCAGCGCCAGTGGCTTCTTCGGATCGAGCATCGGCAACATCACCGTCCGGCTGACCGACAACGCCGCCCAGGGATTCAATGCCGTCGCCCTCAGCACTTTCAAGGCCTGGGATGGCACGATCGGCGATGTCGCCATCCTGCATTCGCAGACCGGCTTCATCTCCACCACCCTCGGGGTGGGCTATGCAGTGCTTACCTCCCTCTTCGATGCCACCACCGGGATCGGATCGGTGACAATTCAGGGGCGCACGCTCGGCGCCGTGTTCATCGTCTCGGGGGCTCCGGTGGGGCCAGTGGCCCGCTCCGTTGGCCCACCGCCCACGTCGATCGGTCCGGTGAACATCACCCCCGATGGCTCGACGGACATCAGCTTCGACACCACATCCACGATCGGACCGATGAGCTTTGTCGATGCTCCGGCCGGCACGATCATCACGCTGAAGCTGGCTGCCTCTGCCGTGGGAAATATCGCCGTCAGCGCCCCCGGCAGCCTGAATACCGCCAACTTGAGCCTCACCGCCAAAGTACTGGCCTTTGGCAACCTTGATGTCGATGGCAATCTCACCATGACCGCCTCCACGGCCCAGTCGATCGGCGCGATCACTGCGGGGGGCAATGCGGTGGTCAACGCCCCGCTGGCCACCACACTCGGCCACGTCACTGCCGGGGGCAATGCCACGCTGACAACCCCCGCCGCCACCATGATCGGCAACGTGTCGGTGGGAGGGATGCTGTCGCTGCCCCAGGGCCTGCCCAACCTTGTGCAGATGGGATCATTCACCGTCGGCTCGCTGGAGAAGGTGGCTAAAAACGTTCAGATCGGCGCCAAGACTGTGGCCGGCACAACGATCGGCGCCATCCAGATCGGCGCTGCCAACAAGGGGAAGGGCCGGTATGTATTCGCTTTTGCCGGCTATGCAGGGAATCCGAACGCCACGGTGGCCGGCAAGGCCGCCAATGCTGCCACCGGCAATGGCCGGGTGGTCAACGGGGTGCAGTTCATCCGGACAACCGTCAAGGCACCGACCCAGAAACTGGCCGCGGCTCCGAAGAAGAAATAAGAGCTCCTGTTCACCCTCACCCCCGGACAGGAACTGCTCCCCATGAAACGTATATTTCGCAAGTCCAAGACCCCCCTCAGGCTCTGCTGCGAGTCGCTGGAACCGCGGCACCTGCTGGCGGTCGATACCTTCCTCGCCCCGGCAGCCGAACTGCCGTGGTGGCTGTGCCGCCCCCCGTCGATCTCCACCGACTTCGATGCCTTCCTCGCCCCTGCAGGCCCGCTGCCGTTTGGCAGTCCTCGGGCTCCTGATGCCAACGTCGTCGCGCCGGTCGCGATCCAAGCGTCTGCCGCAAGCGTCATGCCGGTGGCAGTGGTGCGCCTGGCAGACCCAGCCTATGGAGATGTCTTCCAACTCGTCACGCCACAGCGCGCCAATGGCTATAGCCTGGAACAGGTGGGGCGTGCCGTGGGCGCTGGCGTGGGGATCACCGGCGTGGAGGTTCCGGCGGGGGCCACGCTCGAGTTGCAGGTGCTCTCCGGGCTCAGCTTCTGGAGCGGCAGCGGACAACGCCCCTCTTTCGCGCCAGTCCGGGCAGGGGTGGAATTGGATTTAGCCATTGGAGGACACAACCTCCGTATCGGAGCGACCACCGACCAGCTTCCCGGCACCGGGACGATCCGCCGCTCGATCGATATCGGCATCTCGGATGGCCTGCCGCTGCTGCGGTCGGTCGATGTCACCATCGGTACCGGCGGCCGGGACAATGCCTTTGCCAAGCCCGGCGCCCCCGCCGGGATCTACGTCTTTACAGGCATGTGGGGAGTGCGCGGGGCTCCGAATGTGCGCGACTCGGTTCCAGTCACGTTTGTCTTCAATGTGGGTGGACTCCCGCTGCAGTTGCTCGAGACGGCAGTCGAGGCCCTGAAAAACCCGGCGACACGCCCCGTCGCGATCGTGGCTGCCTTCGCGGAGCTGGTCGAGCCGACCGGCCCTGGCTTGCAGTTCCTCCGCGTGCAGATCGCTTGTTCCGATCCTGTCACCGCCGCGGGTCGCTCGCCGCAGCTGCCGATTTTCTTCGGCACCACGCAGCGCATGGCGGTACTCGATCCCTCCGCGCCGCGAACCAATGTCAGCCAGCTCACGTTTGTCTACACCCTCACCCCGCAGGACGCCACCGCCGGGGCTGTGGTCTGCGGCAGGTCGCTCCGGCTTCCCGCGGGGGCTTCGCTCCGCTCCGCCGGAAGCACGCCCATGATCCTCAGCTTGCCGCAGGGGATCGCCACCACCATCCCTCCCGACCTCCGGCAGGCGTTTGTGGAAGTGAGCGCCGACATCAGCCGCAACACCACGTTCAAGCGTGGCAGCGTGTATGTCATTTCGGCAGAGGTTCACGTCCTCGCCGGCGCGACGCTCACCATCGACAACGGCGTCACAGTCCTGATCCGCAATGGCCTGGTTCCTCGCCGGCGACTCGACACCGCAGCGCTGATTTTCGACAGCGGTTCCCGCCTGAAGGCCGATACTGTTTGGTTCAAGGCGGCCGATGCCAGCAACGCCATCGTGCCCCGGGCCGACAACGGCGGCGTCTTTTTCCTGGGCACTTCCCGGAATGCATCCAAGGATGGTATCGACGTCCACGTGGCCACCTCCTCCGGACGGTCTGCCTTCACCGCCAACCAGATCTTCACCTCGTATCTGGGGCGCACAGATCCGTTCGGTCGCCCGGGGGACGTGGGAGACGACATCGACGCGATCTCCATTCTCGGCATGGGGCAGACCGAATGGCGCATCAAGGCAGTCAGCAGCGACTATTCAGGCGACGATGGGTTTGATGTGACCAACTCCTCGATCACGCTCGACAGGCTCAGCGTCTTCGATGCTCTCGAGGATGGCCTCAACATCAGCAGCAGTTTCGTGAAAATCCGGACATCGCTCAGCGTGGCCAGTTCCCGCCTCCGGCCATCCAACGGCGACCGAGAGCTATTTGATCTGGAGGTCGACGACGGACCGTCGCGGGTCGTGATCGACCGTCTGGCGGCTGTTGATCTGCGCGGTTACTGGGGCAGCCCGTACGACGAGGTCAATCTCAACTCGCTCGACATGCCCCCAGCGCCCCGCCGCGGATCGCAGAGCGTGTGGTATGAGTTCACCGGCACGCTGCGCAAGGGCCCGGCGATCATCTACTCACTCAAGGCTGACTAGCGGTCACTGATCAGGCGCTGTGCCATTCACCGGCCTGTGCAACGGAGGACGCAAGAGCGGCACGACTCCCCCCCTTCTGGCTTCCTCCCCCTCCCGGGCTACCTGTTTCCGCTGGATGCCGACAGGCTTTCGAGCAGAGGCGATGCGAGATCGCACGATCGCATCCATCCCAAGAAAGCCTCGACGTCCTTGGGAAGGCACGGCCCAGAAACAGGCCCCCAATCACGCGTCCCATCGGCTGGATTCCACATCCCTTCGGCACTCTGACGCGTTACGGAAAACATTGTCTCGACTTCCGCTTTGAGATCCATCCGCTCCGCAACACAACGCATCTCGTTAAAGAAACTGATTTTCAGCGCGTTGAAGCTGTTGTGGATGTACTTCTGCAGTTCCGCCGCCTCGAGGGGCACCCGAACGACGGGCGCCTCGCCCCCCCGAGGATCTGGGCGACGACGTCGCCTTGCCCGGGCTCCGACTCCCCCAGCAGATGGATCCGCGGCGCCGACGCGTCTTCTGCGGCCTGCCGCTCGCGGAGAAACTCGGGGCAATACACGAACCGAAAGTGATCGCTTCGTCGTAGTCCGCTCTCCCGTTCGAGGGAGGGAAGAGCCCATTGGCGCGATGTCCCCGGCAGGATCGTGCTGCGGATCACGACCGTTGGCGAGAGTTCAGGGCGGAGCAGCATCGCTACTCGCGCAAGTGCCTTGCTCAGTGCCGTACGATCCTGGTCACGCCCGATCGGCGGTGTCGGCACGCATATAAAATAGAGTGGACAGGGATCGGCGGGTTCGTCTGGAAGCGCGGCTGTGAAGCCGTTCTCTCGAAGATCCTGGACGCGTCCGGGATGGCTATCGATCCACTGGACAGCGTGTCCTCCGGCAAGCAGGGCTCGGCCAAACGCGGAGCCGACGACGCCCGCCCCCACGATCTCAATGTTCATCACGGCCTCCGTTTCTCCACCGCATGCGTAGCGATTCTCTGCAGCGCCTGGGTGAATGTCGCGTGATTCTCCCGGAACCACAACCGCGCGTTGTCGCGAAGCACCTGTTTTTCCTGATCACTCATCTGCAACATCCGCTCGACGGCCGCTTCGATGGACGAAACGGCAGCGTAGTAATTGGTGCCGAGCCCCTGAGGGCTGGTGCGATCGTAGGAAACCAGCAACCCGCGGTCGTTCGCGACCAACTCGTTCATCGGCGGCGCGTCGGTCGTCATCACGATGCCTCCCAGTCCCATCGACTCGCAGAGCACGTGCCCGAAGCCCTCGGCTTCTGATGGATAGAGATGGAATTCCGATCTGTTCTGGAGCAGTCGCAATTCCTCGTCATCGAGACGAATTGGCCGATACTCGACGTTGGGGAGAGTCACGATCTGTGCTCTCTCCGGATTCTGGATCACGACTCGCCGTGGCCAACCGGGGTTTCGTCGCCAGGCCTCGAGTAACGCAGACGTGCCCTTCTGGCGGCTCCGGCCGGCGACATGGAGAAACGTCTTCGGTTCCTTAACAACCGCCGGGGCGTACCGATCGAACGAACTGAATCCGACGGAGGTGACCGAAGGCGACAAGGCGCTAAAGATCCGCTCGGCATAGTGCGTCTTTACCCAGATTCCATCGAGCCGCGGCAAGTGCGGACGCCACCGAAAAAGCATCCATTCCTGGTTCGGAATCCAGACGTTGCTCTTGGCGAGATGGAACTGCGACGGCACCAGATGCTCGAGAAAGATATTCAGATCGGCCTGATCGATCCGACCACATCGAACGGCCGCCGCCCGGACCACTCCTTCAAGCCCATGCCGCAGCCACCGGCGCACTTGGTGAATCGCGCGTGCCGGGCGGTGCGTAGACGTGGGAAACCTGACGTCCTCGACGAGTTCGACTTCCCAACCTGCAGACGCAAGTGCCTCCGACACGATGCGAGCCGACCGGGACAGTCCTCCCCCGTTCGCCCAGTAGACGACGCGAGCCCGCCGACGACTCGTTCGGTCGGTCTCGCTGTCCCCCGGGGGGCGATACGAGGCCGGCACCACCGGTTGGGACCGTGGTGGCGTCAACCCGGCGCTCGCAGGCTGGTTCCGCTCGAGTGCATTGAAGCCTCCTTTCATCCCCCCCCTGGCGAACGCGTGAGCGACAAGGGCCATTCAAAACGGCACGTCGTCGTTGCCAGCTTGGGCAAAGTCGTCGTGGATGTCGATGGCGTCGTCTGGGCCGTCACTGGGCCGCCCGCTCCCGGATAACCGCTGGAACGAAATCCCCTCGGCACTCAGAAAGTACTTGGCCTCGCTGGCCGCATCCCGCTGCCAGCGGCGACCGCTGAGGCGATAGGTGACTTCAATCTCGTCCCCCATGGCCAGTTCGTCCACCGCGTCGCAGCCATCCTTCACGAACTCGACGGGAATGAAGTTGGTGAACGTGCCCTTTGACTGCTCGAGAACCACCAGACGCTTGCGAAAGCCCTTCTGACCGAAGGTCTTGGTCTCCTCGATGAGGTGGACAACGCCGCGGACTGTCGGGTCTTTCATGGAGTGTTCGCCGTTGGTTTTCTGTGGTCGGCTCCAGCACCGCTTGAGCGGCACGTTTTCGGCACAAAAGAATACCACACGCAGCCAACCATGAGGTGAGTCGTCCCACTCCTTCCGGACTGCGGGCCTGGGCTGGGGGCTCCTCGAGGCCTCGAGAGACAAGCCGCATCCAGCCCACGCCGTTGAGACGGCCTGCGGTGGCCCACTCATTCCGGACTATGGGGAGGCTTCACACCGCGACAGCCGGGGTGTGCTCGGCTTCACGCCTGTCGGGCGACCGGTATCCGAGGGCCTGGTGGGTCGGTTTCAAGTTCGAGAAAGTGACAATCTACTTGAAGATACTCCTCTGGGCTTCTTCGAGAGCGACGCGGGTGATGGGATTGGTCTATTGAGCTTCAAGCAACCAGAAGACTCTTTCCGCTCTCCACGTGTCGTGGCATGTCCCCGGACGACTCATCGAGGACACGATCCAGATCGTGTTCCGTGTTCCGCCCGCGGGCAGCAGATCGCTGACCGTCCGCGGCCATCTGGTACATTCGCGGCGGTTCGGGCGAACGGGTAAGCGGCCCGCGCACCGCGCGATCATTGACGGCAAAGAGAGCCCCTGCCATGGAACCGAGGTCGACGCACGCCCGCAAGGAATACGAACAGGGGGCGCTCGACGAGGCCACCGTGGCCCGCGACCCGATTCGCCAGTTCGCGGCCTGGTACGACGGCGCCGTCGCTGCGGGCGTGCCTGAGCCCGAAGCGATGACGCTCTCCACGGCCACGCCCGACGGCCGTCCTTCGGCCCGCATCGTCCTCCTCCGCGGCTTTGATGCCGCCGGCTTCTGCTTCTTCACCAACTACGGCGGCCGCAAGGGGCGCGAACTGACGGCCAATCCCCACGCCGCCCTGACATTCCACTGGGCCATCCTCGAACAGCAGGTGAGGATCGAGGGGCGCGTCGAACGGACGACCGCCGCCGAATCGGACGAATACTTCCAGACGCGGCCGGCGACGTCGCGGATCGGGGCCTGGAGTTCGCCGCAAAGCGAAGTGATTCCCGACCGGGCCGCGCTCGAAGCCCTCTTCGCCCGCTTTAGCGCCGAGCATCCGAACCTCGAGACGATTCCGCGGCCGCCGAACTGGGGCGGCTTCCGGCTCGTGCCGGAGCGGATCGAGTTTTGGCAGGGGCGGCCGAGCCGGCTCCACGACCGGCTCTGCTTCCGGCGCTCGTCCGGCGGCGCGTGGATCCTCGAGCGGCTCGCGCCCTGACGGCCCGTCGAAACAGCAATTCCTGACCGAACCGGCTGCGAGGCAGCCTGGAGCAGCGGCCACTGGGGAAAACCTCCGGTTTTCTGGAGTGCTGCGTATTCCCGACCAAACGCTCGCCCGCTGTGGCCGTGGAGCTCGGCCTCTCCGTTTCGTCACGGAGTGGTTTGATGCACCCCCGTCGACGCAGCGCGATGGTCGCACCACCAACCGATGACGTATCCGAGGGCCCCCAACACGGGTGCTGCATAACACGACATCACCAACACCATGCCTGCGGCCCCGGCTGCATAGGCCCCCCCAAAGCCGGGCCCGCCTCCCGGAGGCGCGAGGATTATAAGAGTGCCGACGATCCCGGGGAGCAGCGCCGTGCCGAGCAGGGCCAAGCGGATTCGCCAGGTCCGCAGGGCTCGGGTGACAAAGGGCGTCTCGACAATCCAGCGACGGAGGTGCCACCCCGCCACGATCCAAGCCAAAGCCGTCAAGCAACAGCTGATCAAAAGCGGTGTATCGCTTTCCACCACGCGACCGGTCATCCGCCGGGCGTACAGGGTCGGTTGTGAGCCTGGGTGTTCCGGTGGCTCGCTGGTTCCCTGCCAGGTGGTGTACCCGAGCCAGCCTCTGCTCTCCCAGACGTCCACCGCCACGGGGTGATCGGCCGGAACAAGTCCCAGGTGCGACGTCTGTCCCTCGGTCCAGCCGCGCGACCGCGTGAACCACAGCCCGGAGGTGACGAACACCGCCACACAGAGCATGGCGACGACCAACAGGGTGTTCCGCATGGGTGCCTTTCGTCGCTTGCAGGGTTGAAGGACCGCGGGTGAATGCCGATTAAAACGTGCAGCATACGGCAGCCGAAACGCACCGCGATGGGGGTCGGGGCCGGAATCGACTCCGTCGCGGCGAGCTTCTCTCTCTGAACTCCGTCTCTTGCGAAACGGCACGTGACCCTGCCCATTCGTCCCACACACCTGACCATTCGTCCTTCAAACCTGACCATTCATCATTAATGTATTCCATTTGTCACTTTTTACTCCGAGGGCTGGACATCTCGTAAGAACTTCGTACCGTGAGGCGGGGAACCAATCACAGACCACACGAGCGCTGCGCCGCGCGCGCGACTCTTCTCAGACACCTCCTCCTGGCACGTTGAACCAAGCCACGAGGCCCCCGCCTCTCTCGGCCAACACGCACCCCGGAAGGACCACAGTCTCATGCCCGCCTCGATCACATCGTTCCCCTCCCTCTTTTCGTTCGGCACCCGCAAGCGTCGGCCAGCGAGACGACGCCGCGGGATTTTCAACGCCCAGTTCGATGGACAGGATCGTTCGCTCTCCATGCCGACGGTGCGGCTGGACTGCGACATCCT
>QWOP01000042.1 GCA_003669605.1 Planctomycetota bacterium | reverse complement strand
TGCGCCGACGCGATCATGGTGGTGGAGTGCCCGGAGGTGTTTTCACGCCAGGGGGCCGCGGCCCTGCGGCATGTGGTTGAGCGGCTGGAATCGCTCGATGCCGTGGCTGGTCTGACCTGGCTCGATCGGGCCCCACCGCTCAACATCTTCGGTCTCGACGAGCCGATCCTCCCCCGCGGCCCCGCCTCACCAAAACGGTTTGAAGTGGCGCGCCACAAGGCGCTCGATCATCCGCTCATCGTCGGGCAACTCCTCTCCCCCGATGGACAGACGCTCCTGTTTCTCATCACCTACGACTGGGCACTGGTCCAGGACGAGGCCGACGTGACCGAAGCCCTTGTCGCGACAGCCCGGGGGGCGGCGGCCGAGTATCCGGACGTGCCGCTTTCCTTCGCCCTCACCGGCCCGGTGCCGATCCGACTGGAATGGGTCCGCAACCGCGATGCCAACGAACGCCTCTTTCAGTTTGTCGGATATGGCCTGATCCTCGCCCTTTCAGCGGTCCTCTTCCGCGGGCTCTCCGTGGTGCTCGTCACGGCGGCGGCGCCGGCACTCGGTGTGCTCTGGACGCTCGGGATCGTCCGCTCGATCGGCCTCCAGGACAACCCCTTTAGCCACGTCGTCCTCCCGGTGCTCCTGAGCCTCGTCGGCTTTGCCGACTCGGTGCACATGATGGTCGACATCCGTCGCGGCCTCGCTGCCGGCCTGACGCCCCGTGAGGCCTGCCGTCGGGCGCTGGGGACTGTCGGGGTTGCCTGCTTCCTGACGATGATCACGACCGCCATCGGAATGGCATCGCTGTCGCTGGCCCGCCACGAGGTCGTCCGCGACTTTGGCTGGTCGTGCGTGATCGGCGTGGCCTGCACCTGGGTGGCGGTGTTGACGGTGCTGCCGCTGTGCTGCGCTACCCCCTGGAGCCGAGTCCTGGCCCGGGGCGCCGGCCGCGAGGTGATCGGCGGCCAGCTCCACCGCGTCGCCCGCGGGATCGACTTCAGCCTCCGCCATGCTCGGATCACCAGCGCCCTGACGATCGGCCTCTTCGCCATCCTCAGCGTGGTGGCGTTGGGCCTTGAGCCTGACGATCGCAAGGCCAACATCCTCCCCCCCGGGAGCGGCGCGCAGCGCGCCCTCGACACGATCGACAGAGCCCTGGGAGGCCTCGATGTCTGCTCGGCTGATCTGCAATGGAGCGTCGAGAAGTCGGCAGAGGAGATCGCCGACGTCCTCGGCGAGATCGATCGGGTGATCGCCGCCGAGCCGCTCCTGGGCCACCCGCTTTCCGTTTGCCGCCTCATCGACAGCCTGCCAGGCGAGGGAGCGGCCCGCGATCGGATGGATCTCCTCGACCTCCTCCCGCCGCCTCTCAAGGAGAGCCTCTACGATCCGGTGAAACAGACGGCGCGGGTCACATTCCGTGTCCCCGACCGGGGAACGGTCGCTTGCAAACCGACCTTTGAACGGGTCGATGAGGGGCTGAAGCGGATCGAGGGTGCCCATCCCGGATTCGAGGTCTCGCTTTCCGGCGAGCCGATCATGCGCTGGCGCGATCTCTATCAGGTGGTGCTGGATCTGGCCCGCAGCCTCGGGACGGCGGCGGTCGAGATTCTCGTCGTCATGATGGTGGCTTTCCGCTCCCTACGGCTGGGGCTGATCGCGATCATTCCCAACATGCTCCCCCTGGCGGCGGCCGCCGGATGGATGGTCGCCACGGGGCAGCCGCTCGACATTGTTTCGGTGTGCGCCCTGACGATCTGTCTGGGAATTGCCGTCGACGACACGATCCACTTCCTCTCTCGCTACCGCTTCGAGCTCGATCAGGGGTTCGACAAGACCTCGGCGATCCGCCAAGCGTTCGCCGAGGTGGGCACCGGGATGATCATGACGACGATCGTCCTCGTCACCGGCTTCTCGTCGGTGTTTGCCAGCGATAGCCACGATCATCGGGCCTTCGCCACGCTCGCTGTGATCACGCTCTCGATCGCGCTTTTGTGCGACATCTTCTGCCTGCCGGCGCTGGTAGCGGTGTTTGACAAGCCGCCGCAGCCGGCCGCCGATCCCCGCGCCGTGCCGCTCAACGATTCCCGAGCGTGACCTCGGCCCCGTCCCCCGGCGGCAGCGTGGTGGTGGTCTCCCCCACTTCGATTGCCAGCCGTTGCGTGCCCGCGGTGCGGCGGCGGAGCGTCACGCTCCCGTCACGCCGGGCGGTGACGTCGACTTGGGAATCGTGGATGCGGATCGCCGTCACGGTCAGCTCCGGCCAGCTCGAGGGGAGCTGCGGTGCGATCCGGCAGCCCTCGGCCGTCGGCTCGAAGCCGAGGAATCCATCGAGCATCACCTGGGGCACCAGGACGCTCTCCATGAACTCCTCGTCGATCCCCAGGCCCCCCGGTGGCCCACCCCCCTGGAGCGTGCCCCGCCCCTTCTCTGGGGCGTAATACTTCCGATAGCCCCCCTCCTCCTTCACTTCGGCATACCAGTCGATGATCGCGCGGAGGCGCTGCCAGGCGTCGTCGGGCCCCTGGGT
The DNA here is from genome assembly GCA_003669605.1 of Planctomycetota bacterium. GTDB lineage: Bacteria > Planctomycetota > Planctomycetia > Pirellulales > UBA1268 > QWOP01. The sequence goes on along the minus strand of QWOP01000042.1, from coordinate 94,336 downwards.
GGCGAGCCGCGCCATGAGATCGTGGTAGCTGAAGCCGAGCACCGCGCCGCCATCCTGCACCTGCCCTCCCCAGGGGATCGACTCCGGCCCTGACCAGACCCAGCAGTAGGTCTCGACGTTCCGCTTGGTCGTCGCTCGCGGGGCGAAGCGCCAGCGGTAGATGTCGGCGCCGCGCGAGGTGTCGCCGTCGATCTCGCGCGTCCCGTCGAGCCAGGCAAAGATCGCCCTGGCCTGCGCAGGCGTTGCCATTCCGGAGGCGATCGCTTCGAGATTGACAAACGTGAAGCCGTAATCGTGGGCTTGCCCTGTGGCATCGATCCAGCCGACAAACCGGCCTGTGGCGGGATCCCAGAAGCGCGACTGGAAGTCGGCCTTGAGCGCGGCGACGAGGCTCCGCAGGTCGACGGGGCTGAAAGCTGCGTCAGTAACGCCGCCGGCGGGAGGCGTCTCTTGCCCGGCGGGCATCATCCATTCGGGATGGCGGGCGACGGCGGCTTCGAGGTCGGCGAGGCGCGCGAGGGCATCGGTGAGGTAGATCGTCGCCAGGCTGTCGTGGCCGCCGAAGGGGAGGAGATCCCAGTAGTTGTTGCCGACACCGAGGCCGGGAAGGAGCCGCTTCGTGCCGTCGGGATTCACCTCGAGGCCGGTGCGGCCGTCATGCCCAACCCACCGGACGACAACATGCTTTTCGTGGCGAACATCGAATTCCTCAAGCGCCCACCGCGCCGCGCGCCGCATCCGCGGGAGCGAGCGGCGGAGGAAGTCGAGGTCGCCGGTCCAGGCGAAGGTCTCGGCAGAGCCGCGGATGAAGAGGGCATTCGTGATCGGATGGCGCGTGTCGATGGCGGTGATCACCGACTTGAGCGCCACCGTGGCCCCCCGGGCACCGTCGATCTCGATGGAGTAGCCGGTGAGGAGGCCGCCGTAGCCCGGCTGGCAATAGAGGGGGAGATCGACGTAGGCAAGCGTGCCATCGGCTGGAGGGAGCGGTAGGGGCACGCCCGCCGCCGGCTGCCAGCCCTCCTGCCCTTCGATCTGCCACCGCAGCCGGGCCGAGGCGCCGGCCGGGAGCTTCTCGGCCCCCCATTCGATCCGGGCAAACGGCGCGACGATCGTGCCACAGCGGAAGGGGGGCGTGGTGAGGCTGACGCGGTCGGCCTCGACATCGAGGAGCATGCCGCGGAGCGGATCGGCGGCGGGGCGGGCCGCCGCGCCCTCGATCGCAAAGCCTCCCGGGGGGACGAGGGCTTTGAGCCCGAGCTGCTGGATCGCCCACTCATCCCCCGACACGGAGAAATGCCAGCCGGAGCCTGTGCTCTGCTGCCAGGCGGGGAACGGCCAGCCGTTGGAGTGGGCCATGCCGCGATGCTGTTGCATGGCGACGTAGCCCTCGTCGTCGATCCGCCGGCGGAGGAACGAGGCCCGGTAATGCTGCCGTGGTGGCTCGGCTGCCCAGAGGGTGGCATGGGGGAGCCAGCCGTCCCAGAGCGTGCAGTCGCTCGAGGCCCGGGCGTGATGATGGGCATGGAACTCGTCGAGAAGCCCCATCGCCCGTTCCTCCCCGGGGACGACGAAGCGCGGGAAATCGTCGGCCGTCGCGGCTCCACCGAAGAGGAGCACAGAGGCGATGAGCACGGCAAGGCGGAGAACTGATCGGGAGGGGGGCATCAGGGACTCCGAAACCGGGGCAAACGGTTGGGAACGGATCAGGAACGGGTGATCATCGCCTGTCGAGCGATGGGGACAAGCGGCGACCGGCCGATGCTTGCGGCTCTTCGTTGGGAGTCGTACAACGTTGCGGTCTGAGAGGGGACGGCGGCAGGCCGTTTTCCTTTCCAAAAAGTCACCCGGAAACGTCACCAAGAGTCCCTCGTCAACGACGAAAGATCACCAGCATGGCCGCCTCCGCCTCGTCCGCCAAACTGCCCGAAGCCAAGAACGTCGGCGCCGCCCTGGGCAAGGCGATGGACGCCGGCCGCGGTATCCTCCGTCTCTCTCCCACCTGGGTGCCGCGCAGCTTTCTCCACCCTGGGAAGCGGATCCGCCTCCACCCGGACGACTACTACTCCTACGGCCTCGACCGGGGCGGCATCGACGAGCGCTGGTTCGCCAGCACCACCGAAGCGGCAAACGAGGGGCGCGTCGCCGACGAGGGGCTGTCGTGGTGTGTTCACGAAGGCCATCGTTTTCTCCTCCGTGACGCCGTCGCGGAAGGGAGAGGGGCACTGGTCGGTTCAGCGATCTGGGACCGCTACCAGAAGTGGCCGGTGTACTCGAAATTCTTCGACAACATGGGGCCGATCCCCCACCACATGCACCAATCGTTCGACGACGCCAAACTCGTCGGCCGGGAAGGCAAGCCGGAGAGTTACTACTTTCCGCCGCAGTACAATAATTGCGACAACAATTTCCCCTACACATTCATGGGGCTTGAGCCCGGGACGACGAAGGCGGATGTCCGCCGGTGTCTTGAGAACTGGAACCGGGGTGACAACGGCATCATCGACCTCGCCAAGGCGTACCGCCTCAAGCGCGGCACTGGCTGGCTGATCCCGCCGGGAGTCCTCCACGCCCCGGGTTCTCTTCTCACCTACGAGCCGCAGTGGGGCAGCGACGTGTTCGCGATGTTTCAGTCGCTCGTCGAGGGGCGTGCCGTGCCCTGGAGCCTGCTGGTCAAGGACATGCCGGAGGAGAAGCACCACGATCTCGACTTCATCATCGGCCAACTCGACTGGGAGAAGAACGTCGACACCCACTTCAAGGAAGCCAACTACCTGGAGCCGATCCTCGACACGAAGCGCTCCGACGGCGGTGCCCATGACCGCTGGATCGTCTACGGGCAGGTCGACGGCCGGCAACTATTTAGCGCCAAGGAGTTGACCCTCGAGCCGGGTGCCCGGCTGACGGTCAAGGACGCTGGTGCCAGCGGCTGGATCACCGTCCAGGGGGAAGGGGAGGTGGGAGGCCACGCTGTGGCCACACCGACCCTGATTCGCTTCGGACAGATGACGGCCGACGAATTGTTCATCTCAGCACACGCCGCTGCGGCCGGCTACGAGGTGGTGAACACCGGCCCAGGGCCGCTGGTGGCCCTGCGGTATTTCGGCCCCGATGTCCACGCAGACCTGCCGGCCAGCGGCCGGAAGAAGTGATCTCCGCCGGGCTTTCCGTCTCCATCGACCGTCACTCAGCACCCACTCCGAAAGGCCCCCTTCATGTCCGCGCTCACTGCCCCCAAACTTCATAATGCCATGTGGCCAGGTCTCGTCGGCAAGGGGGAAGGCCCGGGGCAGGAGCCGGCGATCAGCCTCGACACGATGCTCCAATTGACGGCGGCGGCGAGCGTCAACGGGCAGAAGTTTGACGGCATCGACTACTTCCTCTTCCTTCCCCACACCGACCCCGATGCCTCCGACGACGAGATCCGTCGGATCGCCGACAAGATCGCCTCCTACGGCTTTGCTGTCGGGTCGCTGGTGGCTCCGATCTGGCCGGGGACTGTCGGCGACTCGGCAATGGGGAGCCCGGTGCAGCGGGCGAAGTTCATCGATGCTGTCCGGAAGGCCTGCCGGATTGCGAGGATCTTCAATGAGCACGGCGTGCGGAAGTACGGAGTGATCCGGATCGATTCCGCGGAGTTCGGTATCAATAAGTGGCGCGAGGATGCTTCGGCAAACACGAAGCGGATCGCGGCCACCTTCCGTGAGGCGGCCGCTGTGGCCGCCGGCCACGGTGAACGGCTGGCCGCGGAGGGGGAGATCTGCTGGGCCGGCATGCACTCCTGGAAGGACATGCTCGACTTGTTGGAGATGGTCGATATGCCTGGTTCGCTCGGCTTCCAGTGTGACTTGGCCCATACCTACCTGTACCTCCTCGGTTACAACGCCCCGGAGCACGCGCTCCTCAAGCCCGGCTACTCGGAGGCTGAATTCTGGGCGGCGTACAAGGAGATGACCGACAAGCTGCGGCCGTGGACGATCGATTTCCACGTCGCGCAGAACGACGGCCAGGTGCATGGTGCTGGGGCGCATGACAAGACAGGCAAGCACTGCCCCGCAGACGACCCCAACGGCAAGCTCGACATCGTCAAGTGCTCAGGGTACTGGCTTGAGGGGGCAAAAGACCGGGGCATCAAGCACGTCTGCTGGGACGGCTGCATGTTCCCCAACGCCACGCTCGAGAATCCCGCCACCTGGAATTCGATCCTCAAGGTGATGCTCGCGGTCCGCGAGGCCCACGGCTGGTCCTGACCGATCGCCCGCGGAAGTCATCGCTTCTTTCTCCATCCCTTCCTCCTCCGTCCTCCCTCCCGTTTCATCGAAGGCATTCATCACATGGCAAAGAAGCCCCTCCGCATCGGCATGATCGGCTACGGATTCATGGGCCGTGCCCACAGCAATGGTTACAAGCGGGTGGCCGATTTCTTCGACGTGGAATATGTCCCGGTGCTGCAGGCGGTAGCGGCGCGTGATACGGAGAAGGCGCAGGCGTTTGCGGATCGCTGGGGCTACAAGCGGGTGGAGAGCGATTGGCGGAAGCTGGTGGCGGCCGATGACATCGATGCGGTCGATATCTGCACCCCCAACAACCTCCACGCCGAGATTGCCATCGAGGCGGCCAAGCACGGCAAGGCGATCCTCTGCGAGAAGCCCCTCTCGATGGATGTGGCGGAGGGGGAGAGAATGGTGGCGGCGATCGAGAAGGCGGGCGTGCCCAATACCGTCTGGTACAACTATCGCCGCATTCCGGCGGTGACATACGCCAAGCAACTCATCGACTCAGGCCGTCTCGGTCGGGTGTTCCACTACCGGGCCGAGTTCCTCCAGGATTGGACGATCTCCGCAGACCTTCCTCAAGGGGGGGCGGCGCTGTGGCGGCTCGATGCCGCCGCCGCCGGGAGCGGCGTCACCGGTGATCTCCTCGCCCACTGCATCGACACGGCGCTGTGGCTCAACGGTCCGGTGAACGACCTCACCGCCATGACCGAAACGTTCATCAAGGAGCGGATGCACACCCTCACCGGCAAGATGGAACCGGTGACCATCGACGACGCCTGCTCCTTCCTCTGCCACTTCAAGAACGGTTCGCTCGGGCTCTTCGAGAGCACCCGCTACGCCCGCGGCCACAAGGCCCTCTACACCTTTGAGATCAACGGTGAGAAGATGAGCCTGAAGTGGGATCTCGAAGACCTTCATCGGCTGGAGGTCTTCGACTACTCCGACGCTGGTCCGGAGCGGGGCTGGAAGAGCGTCCACGTCACCGACGGCGATCATCCTTACATGGCAAAGTGGTGGGTGCCGGGGCTGTCGATCGGCTACGAGCATTCTTTCGTCCACCAGGTGGCCGATTTCCTCGAGGCGTATGCCAAGAAGCAGCCTGCCCATCCGTCATTCCGCGATGCCCTTGAGACACAGCGCGTCTGTGATGCGGTGCTCGCCAGCGCGAAGAGCCACGCATGGGTGAACGTCAACGGTCACCCAGTGGGTTGATGCCCAGCCCCCGGGGCCTGAGAAGCGTCTCCGGGTTCCGGTAGCATCTCGGCGATTGACGGCAGGGATCGCAGCGGACTGTCGTCACACGTCTGCCCGGATCACTCCGGCGACGGGTCGCGGTTGGCTTCGTCGCAGTGGTGTTCCAGGGCCGTGATCTTCGCCACCCGGCGGGCATGACGGCCACCCTCGAAGGGGGTATCGAGCCAGGTGCGGAGCATCTTGTCCTGCAACTCGGGGCCGATCATCTCCGCCGACAGGCACAGAACGTTGAGATCGTTGTGGCGCCTGCTCATTTCGGCGGTCACCTCGTCGTGGCAGGTTGCCGCCCGCACACCCTGCACCTTGTTGGCGGCGATCGCCATGCCGACTCCGGTACAGCACAGGAGAATCCCCCTATCGGCCGTGCCGTGACTCACCCGACCAGCCACATCGGCGGCGATGTCTGGGTAGTCGACCGCCTCCGTCTCCTGGCTTCCGCAATCGACCACGTCGTGGCCCATACGCTCCAGCAGTCCGATGAGCCGCAGCCGGGCGGCAACGCCACGATGATCGCTCCCGATGGCAATGCGCATCAAACACTCACTCCTCGACGGGGCCGCAGGCGGAAGGACGAAGCTCATTCCTCCCCCTTCGCCTGCTTTGGGAAACAGCCTACGAGCGGAGGAAAGAATCCACCAGTCTATCGAGCCGGACGGCCAAATGCCCGCGGATTTGCTGGGCGCACCGCCGGTAGGTGGCGAGCGGCCCGCCGATCGGGTCGAGGACGTCCTGGCGGTCCGGGGAGAGCATGGCCACCCGCCCGCCGGCGTCTGGAAACTGGGAGAGCAATGCTGCCCGGTGGGCGGCGGTCATCGTCAGGATCACGTCCGCCTGGCGGACGAGATTCTCGGTCACCGGTTGGCTCTCGTGTTCGGAGAGGTTGGCGCCGATCTCGGCCATCGCCTCCACGGCCCCGACGCTGGCCTTGCCCCCTCCCCAGGCTGAGAGGCCAGCACTGGTGATCACCACGCCGCGCGCATCGACCTCGTCCTCCCGGCAGCCGATCCGCTCGGCGATCATCTGCCGGAACTGCGCCTCTGCCATCGGGCTGCGGCAGGTGTTGCCCGTGCAGACAAACAGCACCATCAGGCTGGAGAGCCGACGGAGCGTCTCCTCAGAGACGATGCCTGCACGGAGGACGCGGAAGTCGGTCGGTCCGATTTCCACCGTCGTCGGAGGCTGGGAGTAGCGGGCCCGCCCGTCGTCGATGATCAGCACCACGCCGGGGCCTGCGCAGCTGAGAATCTCCTCGGCAGAGGTGGGGGAACGGCCTGCGGCCATCGGTTCCGCTAAGGCCACCGGGCCGGCGAGCATTCGCATACATTCACAGAGCATGGAGTGACCAGGCACGCGGAGCCGCAGTCGGCCATCGCCGAGGATCGCCCGCCGCGATTCGATCGGCAGCCGGTTGACGAGGCTGTCTGGATGGTCGTCTGCCACGACCGCCACCACCGGTCCGGGCCAGCAGCGGCGGATGAGGCGCTGGCCTATTGGGCTCAGCCCCGGTGCCCAGTCGAGGGCCTCGTCGGCTCCCTTCAGCGCCAGGGAGAGTCCTGGTTCGTTCCCCCGCCGCGGCGCCCATTCCAACAGCCGGCCGACAGCCGCGGCGTCCCGAACACTCGCTGCCAGGACGTAGTCGGTTTCCGTGGGGAAGGCGACTGCCCGCCCCTCGGCCAGTGCCTGGACCGCACGGTGCACGACATCGCGGGCATCGTCGGTGCGGCGCAGGTCGATGACCGTTGGCGGCATGGGCAAGGTCGGGGCTCGGGGTGACGCCATGCACGGAGCGTGCCGGATCCGCACCTAGCTGCCTGTGGAAAAAGTCATTCAGGACCTTTTTCCACGTCGGATATCCCCGGTTTTGTCGAGTGCTACGCACTCGCGACCGCCTCGTGCGGTCGGGCCGGCAGTTTATCCACAGCCTGCGAGGAGACCAGCACCGGGGAGAACCTCAACCCTACTAGAGCCCGTGGTGGCTCGTCAAGAAGCCACGGCCCGGCAGACGGCCTGATTTCTCGCTCTTTTTCGCGATCGACTGGAGCGGCCGTCCGGGACTGTGCGGGGCGGAGGTCCGTTTGAGGTTTTCGCCTTGTGGCTTCCCCACGGCCTCCGCTATCAGTCTCTGGCTTCCACGGACTCACCTCCGCGGCCCCACTCCGGACGCACCCACCAGTCTGCGCACCTATGCCACTCGCCCCCCGGATGCCATCTCTGCTCATCCGCCTTCCGGACTCCCGGCGGCGCGGCTGTCGGCGTCTGGCATGGATTGTGGCCCTGGTCGCCTGCGTGGGCAGTGTCGCCCGATCGGAGGCCCAGGTGCCCGCCGATCTCCTCCCCCCCCCTGCGGTGGCTCCGGTTCCGGTTTTGCAACCGGCAGTGCCGCTGCCGATGCCATCCCCGGTCGCTCCCCCGGCCGCGCCGGCAGTCGATCCGGTCGACGAAACGAACCGGATCGTCGAGGTGCGGATCGATGGAAACCACGCCACGGAGGTCTCCAAACTTCCCAAGTTGGTCACCAGGGCCGGACAGATCTTCGACATCCAGGTCATCGAGGAAGACGTCCGCACGCTCCACCGCAGCCGGAAATTCATCGACGTCCAGCCCAAGACGGTGCGCGTGGCCGAGGGTGTGGTGGTGATCTTCCAGGTGGTTGAACGGCCGATGCTCCGGTATGTGAAGTATGTCGGTAACGAGCGGGTGCCGTCCCGGACCCTGAAGAGGAAATCCGAGATCGACGTCGGCGACTCGATGGATCCCTATGTCGTCGAGGAAGCCCGCCGGCGGATCGAGTCGTATTACCACGAGAAGGGCTACGACACCGCCAAGGTGACCACCGTCGAGGGGAGCAAGCCGGGCGACAAGGGGGCCGTGTTTCTCATCGACGAGGGGCGGAGCCGGAAGTCGCTGTGGACGACTTTCGTGGGCAACACCATCGCCAGCGATGCCCGGCTGATGACCCAGATCAAGTCGAAGCCCGGCATCCTCTGGTTGATCGGCGGCGAGGTCGACCGCACCAAGGTCGACGAGGACGTCGATCTGATCACCGCCTATTACCGCAGTCTGGGATTCTTTCAGGCCAAGGTGGGCCGCGAACTGCAGGTGGTGCAAGGCGCGGGGCGCGACTGGACGCTGTTGACGTTCGTGATCAACGAAGGACCGCGCTACAACGTCCGCAACATCTCCTTCATCGGCAACAGCAAGTTCAAGGAAGAATTCCTCGCCCGGGATCTCAAACTCAAGAGTGGCGAACCGTTCAACCAAGCGAAGATGGACTCCGATCTGGGTCTGATCCGTGACATCTACGGCGGCCGGGGCTTCGTCTTCGCCGACATCCGCGCCGATCCCCGCTTCCTCGAGCAGCCAGGCGAACTCGACCTTGTCTATAACGTCGCCGAGGGGCAGCGCTACCGCGTGGGGAAGATCAACGTCCGCATCCGCGGCGAGCATCCTCACACCCGCCACAGCACGATCCTCAACCGGCTCTCGCTCCGGCCCGGTGACATCCTTGACATCCGCAAACTGCGCGAGGACGAGCGGCGCCTGAAATCGAGCAGTCTGTTCGCCGCCGACGCCTCCAAAGGGGAAGGGCCGCGGATCGTCTTCAACAAGCCCGACGGTGACGACACGCAGATGGCCCGTGAGCCCCAGAAGCGTGGGTTCCGGGGACAGAGCCCCGACGGGGCAGTTGACGACCAACAGGATGCGGTGATCGACCTGGTGCTGGACGGGGAACTGGCGGCGGCCGAGGTCGCCGCCGGCCAAACCCTCCTCAATCAAGCTCCCGCCGGGCAGGCCGGTGAGATCGCTCCGCGAGGGCCCGAGCACGTGGCGCCCCAGCCTGGCGCCCTCCCCAACAAAGCCCCTCTGCAGGTGGCGCCACTGCCCTCACGGACCAACCGTCCGGCGGAGGGCACGGTGTGGCGCGGCCAAAGCCCACAGCCCGGCTACGCACCACAGCCCGGCTACGCACCACAACCCGGCTACGCACCACAACCCGGCTACGCACCACAGCCCGGCTACGCACCACAACCCGGCTACGCTCCGTCAGCCACCCAGCCGCCGCGGTATGCCAATCAGCCGGCATATCAGCCTCCAGCCCCGCAGGCGGCCGCCCCCTCCCCATGGGGCGGAACGGCGCTTGCGCCCACCGGTCCGGATGCTGTCGACTATGGCCGGACAACCGCCCCCCAAGTGGCACAGCGGCAGCCGCCGATGGCGGTTGCGCAAGCGCCTGTCGCTCCCGGATTCCCGGCTGGGCCGTCGGCCGGATTCCAGCCCGGCGCGGTGGCCCCTACCCCCTGGCAGCCGCAGGCCCAGATCCTCCCGGCTCCGCAGGCTGGCGGCCTGCCGGGGCAGCCGCTGGCGGCGCCATTCCCGGGTGAGGGTTTCCCCGGTCAGCCGGGGATGGTGCCGAACTTTGCCCCCGAACAGGCCCCGGAGGTGTTCCCCGGCACTGAGCCCTATGTGATCCTCGATGTCGATGCGCAGGAGACGCAGACCGGACGGTTGATGATCGGTGCCGGCGTCAACTCCAACGCCGGACTCGTCGGCAACATCGTCGTCGACGAACAAAACTTCGATCTCTTCCGCTTGCCGCGCAGTTGGGATGACGTCCGCAATGGCACCGCCTTTCGAGGGGCCGGGCAGCGATTCCGTCTCGAGGCGGCCCCCGGCACGCAGTTGCAGCGGTATACCGCCACGTTCCAGGAGCCATACCTGTTCGACACGCGGATCGGTCTCTCGACCAGCGCCTCCTACTACACCCGTTATTTCTACGACTGGGCGGAGGCTCGGGCCGGAGGCCGGGTGGGGCTCGGCTACCAGTTTGGCTTTGCCCCCGATCTCTCGGTGAACGTCGGGTTCCGCGGCGAGAGCGTCGATATCTTCAAGCCGCGCATCTCAGCCCCCGCGATCGATAACATGCTCGGCACCAACTCCGTCTACGGATTCTCAAGCGGTCTCGTCCACGACACCCGCGACAGCCCCTTCCTCCCCACGCAGGGCCATCTGGCGACGTTCGAGTTTGAGCAGGTGATCGGCACGTTCGTCTACCCGCGTGGCATCCTCGAAGGGCGGCAGTACTTCCTCCTCAACGAGCGGCCTGACGGATCGGGCCGGCATGTGCTGTCGGTCGGTTCGGTGCTTGGCATGTCGGGCCCCAACACGCCCGCCTACGACAACTTCTTCGCGGGCGGCTACAACACCCTCCGCGGCTTTGTGTTCCGTGGGGCCAGCCCCCGGCAGAACGGGGCCATCGTCGGCGGTCCGTTTGAGTGGCTCAACACGGTTGAATACCTGTTCCCGATCACCGCCGACGACACGCTCCGCGGCGTCGTGTTCACCGATTTCGGCACGGTGGAATCAAACGTCTCGATCAACACGATGCGTGTCGCCCCTGGTGTGGGGCTGCGGATCACGCTCCCGGCGATGGGCCCGGCGCCGATTGCGCTCGATTTCGCGGTGCCGATCGCCTACGCCCCCTACGACAGCCAGCAGTTGTTCAGTTTCTTCGTGGGCTTTGCGCGGTGACCACCGACGGAGGCCGAGGTGCACGCATGAATTTGTCGGCCACTGCCGCCTCGCGAGGCTTGGAGCCCGAACGGATCTTGGTGGTCCGCACCCGGTTTGTGGGTGACACCGTGCTGGCGATCCCGTTCCTGCGGAATCTCCGTCGCCGCCATCCGCGGGCCCAGATCGATGTGCTCGTGGAGCAGGCGCCTGGAGCGGTGCTGGCCGATTGTCCCTACAAAGACGAACTCCTCGTCCTGCCCGACGCGGCCGTCCGCGGGGTGCCCATCCCCGCGGCGCTGTCGACCCTGTTCGCCAACGCCCGGTGGCTGCGGAACCGGCACTATTCCAGGGCCTACATCCTCAAACGGTCGCTGTCGGCGATCCTTCTGGTGAGGTTGGCCGGCATCCCGCACCGCGTCGGCTTCGCGTCGCAGGGGGGCGGATTGCTGCTTTCACGTGCGGCGCGGATCGGCGGGCACAGGCATGAGGTGGAGGTGTTCCTCGACCTGTTGCGCGTGGATGGGATTCCGGTCGACGACGGCCGCAATGAGAATTGGGTCGCCCCCGATGTGGCCACGAAGGTCGACCGCCGGCTCGGCGGCCTCCCCCCTGACAGGACCCGCGTGTTCATCGCCCCACGGTCGACGGCGCGGGAGAAGGAGTGGCCGGTGGAGCGGATGGCGCGGGTCGTGTCCTGGTTGGTCAACGAGCGCAACTGCGAGGTGGTGTTTTGCGGGGCGCCGCGCGACATGGCGATGCACCAGGAGATCGCTACTCGCGCCGGTACCCGTGCTGCCCGCCACGCCCACGACATGACATCCGAATTCAATCTCCGCGAGACCGGCGGACTGCTGGCGAGGATGCACCTGGCCGTGGGGGTCGACACCGGACTGCTGCACGTCGCCGCATCGCACTGTGTGCCGGTGGTGTCGCTCGTCGGGCCGACGGATCCCAATCGCTGGTGCCCGTGGGGCACATTCTCCGAGGTGATCCGCGCGCCGCGTCTGCAGCGTCCGTGGGCGCTCCGCTTGCGGCAGGCGCTATTTCCCTTGAGGGGGAGCGATCTCCACTGGCCGATCGGCACCGCAGCCATGAACGACATCGGTGTCGAGCAGGTGGAGGCGGCCATCGACCGACTGCTGGCCGGCCGGCAGGCTGTCCTGCCGTCCCGGCAGGCGGCGGCGTGATAGAAGTCAGCGGCCCTCTTCCCCTCCGGCCGCGGTTCCGGCGACGAAGCCGCTCGCCCAGGCCCACTGGAAATTGAAGCCGCCGATCCGTCCATCGACATCGAGGACCTCGCCGGCGAGGTGAAGGCCTGGGCAGATCCGGCTCTCCATCGTCTCCAGACGGACTTCCGCCAGCGGCACTCCTCCAGCCGTCGCCTCGGCCACCGTGAACCCGCGGTCACCCGCGATCGGCAGCGGCATCGCCTTGACTGCTGCCACCAGCCGGCGGCGGGCGTCACGGGGGAGGTCGCCCGCGGTGGGGGCAGCGGCGTCGGCGCAGAGATGGCGTGCCAGCCGTTCCGAGAGGGAACGCCTGAGCACCGAAAGCGCGCCTCCTCCGCCCCCCTGCAGCAGTGCCTGCTCGAGGGTGTCGGCGGACTGGCCTGGCAGCCAGTCGATCAACAAAAGAGCGTCTGGATCGGTCGATCGGGAGACGAGCCAGTGCCGGCTGATGTCGAGGGTGGCGGGGCCGGAGAGGCCGGTGTGGGTGCACAAGGTACTTCCACGGCTCCCCGCCACCGCTTTGCCCTTGCCGGAGAGGAGCGTGAATGCGCAGGGGAGTGCAAGCCCGGTGAGTTCGCGGATCCAGTGGTCACCGGGGAGCACCAGGGGCACCAGCGCCGGGACGATCGGTGCGGAGAGTGAGTGGCCAAGGGAGCGGGCCAGCGCCCATCCCGATCCATCGGAGCCCGACTTCGGCAGGGATTGGCCTCCGGTACAGAGAATCACCCGGCGGGCTCTCACCTCGCCGGCCGAGGACTCGATCCGGATCCGATTCCCATCCCTGGTGAGCGACGTCACCCCCGCCGGATGGATCAGACTGGCTCCGGCGGCGTTCGCCTCGCGGAGCAGGGCCTCGAGCACCGTCCGCGCAGAATCGGTGGTGGGGAAGAGTTTTCCGGTGTCGGCCTCACGGTAGAAATCGACGCCGGCAGCGGCGAAGAACGCCACCGTCCGCTCGACGGGGAAGCGACCAAGGACCTTGCGGATCGCAGGCGCAGTGCTTCCGGCAAAGTCGGCGTCTGTCACCTGCCAGTGGGTGATGTTGCATCGTCCCCCCCCCGAAACCAGGATCTTTGCCCCTGGCTTGCGGGCGCTGTCGAGGCCGACCACCGACGCCATCCGCCCGGCGGCGACCTGGCCCCGGGCGGCCCACGTGGCCGCGAACAGGCCGGCAGCGCCCGTTCCCACCACCACGACGTCCGATTCCGCCGGGAGAGCGAGACCTTGATCCGGCCGCTGCATGGGCGCTGTTCTGCGGGGTAGACTCATAGCGATAGAGTTTGACGACTGTGCAGGGTCTGCCAACGGTCGGCGCGGAGCCGGCCCAAGGGGAATCGAAACGTCCAGGCGCCATGATGACGCGTCCGCACCGTTCCACCATCGCATCCGCTTTCAGCCCGGCGGGGGGCCTCCGACCGCGCCGCCGGTTCGGGCAGCCCGAAGGTCGCCCCAGGATCGCTCCCCTGATTGGTGTGGTCCTGGCGGTGTTGATCGCCGTATCCCCTGCGGCCGATGCCGCTGAAGCCCCGATCGACTTCAACCGCGACATCCGGCCGATCCTCTCGGAAAACTGCTTTTACTGCCACGGCCAGGACGGCAACAAGCGGCAGGCCGATCTGCGGCTCGATGACCGCGACGCGGCGCTTGCCGCCCGGGCGATCGTGCCGGGCGACCCCGGCTCGAGCTCCGTCCTTGAGCGGATCCATTCCTCCGACGACGACGTCGTCATGCCACCGCCGTCTTCGAATCGGAAGCTCTCCGCCGAGCAGAAGGCGCTCCTTGGTCGCTGGATCGCCGCCGGGGCCGAGTACCGCAAGCACTGGGCCTTCGAGCCACCGACCCGCCCTGACCCGCCGGCTGTGAATCACGGCGGCTGGGTCCGCAACGGGATCGACATCTTCGTCCTCGCTGGGCTCGAGGCCGTGGGGATGCGACCCTCGCCCGAGGCCGACCGGACGACGCTCATCCGCCGCCTGTCGGCCGATCTCGTCGGCATCCCACCGACGCCGGAGGAGGTTGATGTCTTCGTCACCGATCCCGCCCCGGACGCCTACGAGAAGCTCGTCGACCGTCTCCTCGCCAGCCCGCACTACGGCGAGCGGATGGCACTGCCATGGCTCGACGCCGCCCGCTACGCCGACTCCAACGGCTTCCAGCAGGATGGCGACACCTGGCAATGGCTGTGGCGCGACTGGGTCGTCCGTGCCCTCAATGTCGACATGCCATTCGATCGTTTCTCCACCGAACAACTCGCCGGTGATCTCCTCCCCGAGGCGACGGTCGAGCAAAGAATAGCCAGTGGCTTCAACAGGAATCATCTCCTCAATGGCGAGGGGGGGGCAATCGCCGAGGAGCAGCGGTTCAACAACCTCTTCGACCGGGTCGACACGACGAGCACCACGTGGCTCGGCCTGACGCTCGCCTGCTGCCAGTGCCACGACCACAAATACGACCCGCTCACGCAGGTCGACTACTACCGCTTCCTCGACGCCTTCAACCGGCTCTCCGAGAACGGAACACCGCAGTATTTCTCGAGCCGGATCCGGGTGGCGCCGCCGCTGCTCGAGCTTCCGACCGAGGAGAACAATGCCCGGATCGCCGAGTTCGAGACGCAGATCGCTGCCGCCGACACCGAGGCGGCCCCGATCATCGAAGTCGCCTTCGCCGGCTGGCGGAAGGGGCTGCTCGCATCGGGCGTGCCCGGCGAGTCGGTCGGCCTTCCGGGGGGAGTGCTCGAGAAGCTTAAAAAGCCCGAGGGGGAGCGGACGGCTGAGGAGCGTCAGGCGATCGACTCCGACCTGCGGAAGCACTTCGACGAGAAGGTGCGGAATGATCTCGTCGGCAAGGTGGCGCCGGTCGAACGGGGGACGACGCTCCGCCGCCAACTCGGGGAGTATCGCGCCGACCAGATCCCGCGTGTGATGGTGATGAGCGACGACAGGCCGCGCGAGACGAAACTCCTCGACCGGGGTGACTATCTGACGCCGCAGGGGGATCCCCTCGCCTTCGCACCGCCGGGCGTGCTCCCGCCGCTCCCCGAAGGGGCCCCCGCCAGCCGGTTGGGATTGGCCCAGTGGCTCTTCCGCCCCGATCATCCCCTCACCGGTCGGGTGCAGGTCAATCGGATGTGGCAGTATTTCTTCGGGCTTGGGCTTGTGAAGACGGTGGAGGATCTGGGGGTGCAGGGGGAATACCCGCTCCACCTGCCGCTCCTCGACTGGCTGGCGCTTGAGTTCCGTGACCGGGGCTGGAGCCAGAAACAGATCCACCGGCTGATCGTCACCAGCGCCACCTACCGTCAGTCGAGCCGGGTGCGTCCTGACGACCTCGCCACGGATCCGGAGAACCGTCGCTTCGGCCGGGCGACGCGGATCCGCATGCCCTCCGCGGTGCTCCGCGACGTCGCCCTGGCCTCGAGCGGCCTGCTCGACCGGCGGCAGGGGGGGCGACCGGTCTATCCCTACCAGCCCGACGAGATCTGGGAGGCGCTGGCAATCACGAAGGAACGCGACTTCACCTACCCGCAGTCGCAGGGGAGCGATCTCTATCGGCGCAGCCTCTACACCTTTTGGCGGCGGACGGTGAGCCCGGCGAACATGTTTGATGCCGCCAACCGGCAGACCTGCCGCGTCCGCACCTCGACGACCTGCACTCCGCTCCACGCCCTCACGACGCTCAACGACCCGACGTGGGTGGAGGGGGCTCGCGTTCTGGCTGCCGGCGCGATCAAGGCTTCCCCCGACGTCGATGGCCGTCTCACCCATGCCTTCCGGCGCGTCGTCTCGCGCGTGCCGACCGATTTCGATCTCGTCGCCCTGCGGAGGATGTTTGCCCGGCAGCGCGAGTTCTATGCGGCTGACCCGGCTGCAGCGAAGGCGCTTGTGTCGGTGGGATCCAGCCCGAAGGACGAATCGCTCGATCCGGTCGATCCGGTCGATCCGGTCGATCATGCCGCCCTGGCGGCAGTCTGTCTGGCGATCCTCAACCTCGACGAGGCCCTCACCCGTGAGTGATCCACGCACTGCCAGATTCCCCGAAAGCCCCGATCTGTCGGCTGCCATGGCCGAGAACGTGGCCCGTGTCTCGCGCCGACGGCTGTTCGGATCGGCCGGAATGGGGATCGGCGGCGTGGCCCTGGCGGCGATACTCGGCCGTGAGGGGGCTGCGGCCGGGCCGGTGATCGCCGGGCTCGCGGATCTCCCCCACCATCCGCCGAAGGCGAAGCGGGTTGTCATGCTCTGGCAGGGAGGGGGTCCATCGCACGTCGATCTCTACGACCCCAAGCCGGTGATGCGCGAGCGTGCCGGCCAGGACATCCCCGAGAGTGTCCGTGGCACGACCCGGCTCTCCACGATGTCGAGCGGCTACGCGAAGTGGCCGATCCAGCCGGCCATCAAGCCCTTCAAACGCTACGGCAACTCCGGGATCGAGCTTTCGGAGATGCTCCCGAACATCGGGGGCATCGCCGATGAGATCTGCGTCGTCCGCAGCATGAACACCGAGGCGGTCAACCACGCTCCGGGGGTGACGCTCTTCATGACCGGTGCGCAGGTGCCGGGCAGGCCGAGCATGGGGGCCTGGCTCACCTACGGCCTGGGCTGCGACACCGACGAACTGCCGGCGTTCGTCGTCATGACCTCCTCCGACAAGGCGAAGACCTGCGGGCAGCTGTTCTTCGACTACTACTGGGGGAGCGGTTTCCTGCCGAGCCGTTTCCAGGGCGTGCGGTTCCGCAACACTGGCGACCCAGTGCCCTATCTGGCCAATCCCCCGGGGGTGAGCCGGGCGGCGCGGCGGGCGCTGCTCGATGACGTGGCGGCGATGAATGCGGCCCATCTGGCCGACTACGGCGATCCGGAGATCGACACACGGATCTCGCAATACGAGATGGCCTTCCGGATGCAGGCGAGCGTCCCGGACCTCACCGACTTCTCCTCCGAGCCCAAGCGCGTTCTCGACCGCTACGGGCCCGACGTCCATGTGAAGGGAAGCTTCGCCGCCAACTGCCTGATCGCCAGGCGACTCCTCGAACGGGGCACCCGATTCGTGCAGCTGATGCACGCCGGCTGGGACCAGCACGGCAACCTCTTCACGCAGCTCGAGGAGCAGTGCCGCGACACCGAGGGGCCGTCGGCGGCGCTGGTTCTCGACCTCAAGGAGCGTGGGCTGCTCGAAGACACGCTGGTGGCCTGGGGGGGGGAATTCGGCCGCACCCCGTTTGGCCAGGGGGATCCGGCCAACCCCAAGGGACGCGATCACTTCGGCCGGGCCTATTCCTGGTGGCTGGCCGGGGGCGGGGTCCGTCCTGGGCATGTGCATGGGGCGACCGACGACTTCGCCTGGAACATCACCGCCGATCCTGTCCATGTCCACGACATGCAGGCGACGATGCTCCATCTGCTGGGGATCGACCACACGCGTCTGGTGTACCGCTACCAGGGGCGTCAATTTCGCCTCACAGACATCCACGGTCACGTGGTGACCGGAATCCTCGCCTGAGGGCCAGGACCGCCTGGCAGATGTGAATCGCCGTTGAAACGGCCCCTTTCCAGGCAATTTGTCTGCCGGATGGCCGGCCGTCCGCCGCCGGCTGGGCCGTCATTGTGGCAATCCAGGGGAGCGCGGGTAGCGGCGGAAACTCGAAGTGTCGTGCCGGTCGTGCGGCCGAGCCTCGAGGAAAATGGCGTCCGAAGAGCAGAGAGGTTCGTTGAACCCGGCGGCGGTGTTGGTATTGTCGAATCCAGACGCAGGAAAAAGCGGTTCTGATCCGCTTCCGTAGACCCCACTGGGACCCGCCCGGCATGCCCCTCGCCCGCCACCCGGAACCGCAAGAAGTCGATTGCCTGCTCCACAACGCCGAGTTGCGGGATGCGATCGAGCCCTATCTCGACGAGGCGATCTTCGAGATCGACTTCCGTGGATTGCCGACTGCTGCCGAGAACCGATTCCTGGAATCGATGCTCGCCTGGGAGCGGGCGGCACTGGAGCCGATCGCCCGCTGGTTTAGCCCTCCTTTGGCACTCCAGCCGGCCTGCACGCTCGACGATGACCAGGTGCACCAGCGGCTGTGGGAGACGATCGACCGGCTATTCGACAAACGGATCGTGCTCGACTTCACCGATCACCTCTCCGACCGCGAGCTCTACTCCCTCATTCGCCGGGACATCCTGCCGACTGCCGTGAAGCGAGTGGAGATCCCCGACAATTTCGTCCACTGGGACTGCAGCGCCGCTGAATCGGAGGAGCCGACGATTTGGCTGGTGTTCTACGCCACCGACGCCGAGCGGACGCAGTGGAGCCTGGAGGAGGGACGCGCAGCCCCGCCCCGGCAGGTGCCCCCCTATCCCCGGGCTCTCCCCACCGCTCCGGTCTGATGCTTCGCCCGCTGTCGCATCGTTTGCCGCTGGGTGGGGAGAGATTCCCCGCCGTGTGGTGCTCGATTCCGCGGTTTGGGGACTTCGTCCCCCCGCTGCCGGTGCGTATTCTTCAGGGGGCCGCGGGACGACTTTGTTTCCCCCCCTCCCTGTCAGAGAGACCCCCCATGTCCATTCTGCGTGCAGGCCGTTGTCCGAGTCTGTGGTTGCTGGCACTGCCGGCAGCCATGCTTGCCACTCTTCCGGTGGTTGCCCGGGCGGCAGAACCCGCTGCGGTGCAGGCAGCGATCCGCAGGGGATCGGCCTATCTGGCCACCGCTGGACAGGCCGCCGACGGCAGTTTTTCTGCCGCGGCTGGCCCTGCGGTCACGGCCCTGGTGGTGGCCGGAATGGCCAAGAGCGGCACGCCGGTCGATGCCCCAGCGATCCGCAAAGGACTCGACTATCTGCTCTCCTTCCGCCGTGAGGACGGTGGCATCCACACCCCCGATTCGTCGATTGGGAACTACGAGACCGCGATCGCGTTGTTTGCTCTGGCGGCCTGCAACCAGGACGGCCGCTACGCCAAGGAGATTGAAGCGGCAGAGGCCTTCCTCAAAGAATTGCAATGGGACGAGTCGGAGGGACTGACTCCTGCCGACGCCAACTACGGCGGCGCTGGCTACGGCAAGAAGGGGCGCCCCGACCTCTCCAACACGGCGTTTCTCATCGAGGCCCTGCGCAATGCCGGGGCCGCCGAGGACGATCCCGCCATCCAGCGCGCCTTGCTGTTCGTGTCACGGACACAAAATCTCCCCGGCCCTCACAACGAACTGCCGATCGCGGAAAAAAACCCTGACGGAGGTTTTTATTACACGCCGGCCAACGGAGGTGAGAGCATGGCCGGCACGACCCCCGCAGGGGGGCTGCGGAGTTACGCGTCGATGACCTACGCAGGACTCAAAAGCATGGTCTTCGCTGGTCTCACCAAGGACGACCCACGGGTCATCGCGGCGCTTGAGTGGCTCGCCAAGCACTACACGTTTGATGAGAATCCGGGCATGGCCGACAGCGGCCTGTATTACTACTACCACACGATGGCCAAGGCCTTGGACGTTCTTGGCGACGAGACATTTCCCGATGCGTCGGGAACGCCCCACGCTTGGCGCGGGGAACTCTCCGACGCGGTGCTCGCCCGCCAGCAGGCGGACGGATCGTGGGTCAACCCCAACGCCCGGTGGATGGAAAACGATCCCAATCTCGTCACCGCGTACGCCCTGATGGCGCTGGCGTACTGCCAACCGCCAACGGGAGCGGCCCGCTAAGCAGACTGTGGATCAAGCCGGCTTTCGATCCACAGCCCTCGCGCATTGCACGCGGCGGTCGCGAGTGCGAAGCACTGGAGAAAACCGGAGGCTTTCCCCGGGCAGTTAGTCCTTGAGATCAAAGAGGCGGCGGAGGGCGTCGAGGAGTCCGTGCGGCGGACCAGAGTGGCTCTCGCTGCGCAGTGAAGCCAGTGGCCGGTGGATCAGTTTGGCCGCGTACCGCTCGAACGCCTGACGGATCTCCCTTCGGGCAGCGTCGTCGAGGGTGGGAAGCCTGCGGAAGAGCCGCTCCAGTTCCACGTCCCCAGTCTCCGTCCAGCCGGCCCGCAATTGCTCGATCACTGGGGCTGAGGAGCGGTGGTGGAGATCGCCCATGAAGCGGCGGGTTTCCTCTTCGATGATTGCCACCGCAGCGGGGAGTTCGCGCTGTCTTGCCTTGCGGTTGGCGTTGCACGCGGCGCCGAGATCGTCGATTGAATACAGCCATACCCCGGGCCGACTACCGATCCGGGGATCGAAGTCCCGGGGCATCGCCAGGTCGAGGACGACCAGCGGACGGCCTCCGCGTCGCGACTCGATCCCGCAGTACAACTCGGGTGTGACCACCGGTTCGGTGGCGCCGGTGGTGCTCACCACCAGATCAGCCCGCGTCAATTCGTCGGCCAAGTCAGAGAACCTCGCCGCGCGGACCCCCAACCGTCCGGCGAGATCCTCGGCACGGGCCGCCGAGCGGTTGACAATGACGACATCGCGGGCACCGGCCTCGCGGAGGTAGCGGAGTGTTTCGCCGGCCATCTTGCCGGCACCGATCAAAAGCACCCTTTTGTCGTCGAAGCGTTCGAACACTCCGCGGGCGAAATCGGCCACGGCGATGCTTGGGATCGAGAGTCGCTCCCGTCCGATGGCCGTTTCGCTCGTCACCCGTTTGGCGGTGCGGAGGGCGGCCTGAAACATCTCGCTGGTCAGTGGTCCGGCGGTGTTGTTTTCCTGGGCGAGCGACCAGGCCTGCTTCACCTGGGCAACGATCTGCGGTTCCCCGAGAACCATGCTATCGAGGCCGGATGCCACGCTGAACAGGTGACGGGCCACGGCGTCGTCGCTCTCGCCGGCGAGCACCGGCTTGAGGATCGCCGCATCAATGCCCCGGCACTCCGCCAGGAAATCGACGATTTGACCGGTGGCTGGGGGCACGGCGTCGTGCTCGCCGGCGGCGTAGAACTCCACGCGGTTGCAGGTGGAGAGGAGGACCGCCTCGCGTCCCGGAAACCGCTCGCGGAACCGGCGCAGCGCCTCAGCGGCCTGGTCGGCCGAGAAGGCCAAGCGCTCGCGGAGCGCCATCGGCACGGTGTGGTGGCTGCCACCGACGAAGGCCAGCGTCATGAGTGGGACTCCACCACGACCGCCCGCGGCGGCACCCCGTGGCGCGTGGGGCCGAACAACCCCCAGAGGATCGACAGCGTCAGCACCCCAAGGCTGACCAGCGAAAGCATCGCGGCGGTCCGCGGCCCTTCCGCCCGGCGGGCTGTGGTCCGAACGAGGATCGCCGCTGCCAGGAGCCAGGCGACCACCAGCCCCATCCGCAGCACCACCGGATCGGTCCAGGGAATGGTCTCCAGCAGCCCCTGCCGGCGGTTGACGGCGTTGAGCACCAGGCCCGAGACAAAGCCCGCGGCAGCCGCCCAGGCGGCAATATCGAGCGAGCGCCCCGTGAACCGGGCCAGTTTCTCTAGGCTCGGCATCCGGAAGCCCTGGATCGGCGCCTGTTTCCGCGCGAGCCTCCCAGCCTGAATGAGCCACATCATGCCGGCGATAGCACCGAAGGCCACGGCCACGCTGGCGGCGAGGTTGAAGCTCCCATGGATCGCCCCCCAGACCTGCGTGGCCGGGCTTTGGGGGAAGGGCGAACGGCTCGATACCTGGGCTGCACCGATCAATCCCAGCACCATCGGCAGCATGAACAAACCGATGGGGGTGCGGGGGTTGGCGACCGTCAGCCACAGGGAGCCACCGGCCAACAGCCAGGCCGCCAGCAGGTACCAGTCGTAGGCGCTGGAGAGGGGCACCGCCGGCTCATTGGCGGCCCGCCAAACGAGGAACAGGGTGTGGGCGATGAGGCCGGCGGCAGCGAATCCGATCATGACGGCGCCGCGAATTCCGGAGCGAAACAGGAGGCGCGAAATCTCGCACAGCAGCGCTACCAGGTAACTGGCGGCGAAGCAGACCACCGAGATGCGGGAAACGAATTCGGCCATGCCCGATCGCCGTGCCAAAACCAAGTGTTGAATCGACGCCTCAGTATTCTATCCTTCGCGGCGGCCGACCGCCGCTGGCGCTGGTTTCCAGGGCCGCCGCGTGGGGCTGCGGGCGCGTCTATACTTCCCCGATGAGCACCAATCCCCCCCCTGCCCCTCGCCCTCTTCCGCCCCAGCAACCCGCAGCTGGTTCGCGCAGTCATGCCCCCTGGGAGGGGTCGTTGATGATGCGGGCTTGCCGGCTGGAGGCGGTGGAGCGGACGCCGGTATGGCTGATGCGTCAGGCGGGCCGTTACCTCCCCGAATACCGCGAGATTCGTGGGCGGGTGGGGTTCATGGAACTGTGCAAGACGCCCCATTTAGCCGCCGAGGTGATGCTGGCCACCGTGGCTCGGCTGGGGGTCGACGCGGCGATCATTTTCAGCGACTTGCTGCCGATCCTTGAGCCGATGGGCATGGATCTGGAGTTTGCCGCCGGCGAAGGACCGGTGATCCACAATCCGATCCGGACCGCCGCCGACGTCCAGCGGCTCCGCGAGTTGGTGTCGCTCGATCCTTTGTCGTACGTGTTCGACGTCGTCCGGGCGACGCGGGCCGGGCTCGACCCAGGTCTGCCACTGATTGGGTTCGCGGGGGCCCCGTTCACGCTGGCGGGATACTGCATTGAGGGGGGGACGAGCAAGGCCTGGCTGCACACCAAGTCGTTGATGTACCGGGAACCAGCGGCGTGGCACGACCTCATGGATCGGCTCGCCAGGGCGGCCAGCGCCTATCTTGTGGCGCAGATCGACGCCGGTGCGCAGATCGTGCAACTCTTCGACAGTTGGGCCGGCTGCTTGTCGCCGGACGATTACCGGCGGTTCGTTCTCCCCCACAGCCGCACTGCCATGGCAGCGGCGGCCGCCAGGGCTCCGGTGATCCACTTCGCCACCGGCAACCCGTCCCTCCTCCCGCTCTTGGCCGAGGCTGGGGGGACGGTGATCGGCATCGACTGGCGGATTGCTCTGGCGGATGCTTGGCGGATGGTCGGCCACGACCGCGCTGTTCAGGGCAATCTCGACCCGGCCTTGTTGCTGGCCGATCGCGACACCGTCCGCCGCCACACGCTCGCGGTGCTGGCCCAGGCTGAGGGTCGTCCCGGCCACATCTTCAACCTCGGTCATGGCGTCCATCCGCAGACGCCGGTCGAAAACGTGCTGGAGCTAATCGCCACCGTCAAGGGGTGCTAGCAGCCTGCGGAAAAAGTCATCCTTGGCCTTTTTCCTCGATCCTGACGGAGCCGCACACCATCCCCTCCCCATGAACCGACCCGGCAGGGTACAAACGCGTGTTGCGCGCCGCCGCGATCACCGGCGTATCCCTCGCGCAGCTCCCCGACCCCCGTGGGCCCCCGCTGCATGGCGACTCTTGAACAACGCCTGTTTCATCTCTTCGATTCCGCAGAGCTCGATGCTGCCCGCCTGGCCGGCACAGTCCGCGTGAGTTGCCCCCGCGTGGGGCATGTCAGCGGCACCGTCGAGGGAGTCGAAGGGGCCGCCCACTCGGTGATCCTTGAACTCTCCGCCTGCCGCCGGGGAGGCATGACCCTCGAAGCCCGTTGCACCACTCCCCGCGGTCGCAGCGGCCAGACTTGCCACGCCTTGGCGGCTGTGCTCCTGGAAGTTGATCGTCGCGGGCTCCTCAAGGGCATCCACGACAACACACCGATCACCCTCCACGTCCTTCCCGCCGATGATGCGGATGAGGAGGCGGAGAGCGTGGACGAGGAGGTTGTGGACGATCCGGCAGAAGAAGCCGCGGTCGATTCCGATGGCACTCCAGTAGGTGCAGGACACCAGACTCAGAAAGTGGAAGCCGCGGCGAAGCGTCCTGGGGGCCGGCAGCCGGCCTGGGCGATTGATCTGGAGGAGCGGCGCCGGCTCGTCGAGCCGGCTGTCCGAACGCGGGCGATCTCGATCGCCGATGGCCGCAGGTCGGCCGGGGCACTAGTCTTTCTTCTAGACCTCACCGCTTCGGCCGATTCCCTGGCGGCGGTACTGGTGCCCTGCAGGATGCAGATTGACGTTGCCGGGCAGACCACGGGACGTCCCCGTCCGGTGATCCTCGGGCCCGGACAGTCTGCCGATTCCGACTACGAACAACTCGATTTCCAGGAGCGGTCGATCCTGGCAAAGCTCGTGGGAACGGTGGCCTTGGGAGAGGCGGCCTCGCCGGAGCCGCTCGAACGCCGCACCGTCGGCAGGATTGCCGTCAGCGCCCAAGCCGCGGCGGAGCATCTGTCGATGCTCTGCGAGAACGGTCGTTTGCTCGTGCAGCCGGAGCCGCGTCGCAATCCCGAGCTTGTCGTGCCGCTGGCATGGGACAATGGCCGTCCCTGGGAGTTCTCCTTGGTGCTCGAGCCTGAGGATCCCCCCAGCCTGCGCGGCGAAACGCTCCGCGAAATCACCGAAGAGGGAACGGTGCCACTTCCCCGCCCCGGCAAGGCGACCCTCCGCGGGATGCTCGTGCGCGGCAGCGAGCGGCGCGACATCCGTGAGCCAAGGGCCATCCTCCGTTCGGGGCTGGTCGTGTTCTCTGACCGGCTGGCAAGACTGGCGCTGGGGGATGCCCCAGGCGCCCTCCATGCCACCGGCTGGCTGCACCAATTCGAACGTCGTGGACCAATCGAGTTGGCCGGTTCGCAGACCGACGGGCTCATCGAGCGGTTGGCAGGGCTGGCGGATGTTCCCCGGCTGATCCTCCCAGGGTGGACGGGCTGGCGGATTGAGTCCGGCATACCGCGGCCCAAACTCGTCCTCGACGATTCGCGCGCGGTGACCACCACCGAGGAGGATGATCCTTCCGGTGCCCGCCGCGGCCGGCGGCGGGCCGTTCCCCGGGTGCAATTGGCCGGACGGATCTGGTTTGACTACGGCGGGATGCTTGTCGAGGCCGACGACCCGGCCGGTGGTACGGCCGACCTGGAGCGGAGAGTGTTCGTGCGCCGCGACCGCTCTGCGGAACGCGAGGCCCTCTCGTTATTGCCCCGATTCGGGGCCACGGCACCACGGGGGGACGAAGGCGACAGCGAACCGGTGACCCACCATGTTGAAATCGCCAGAGCGCGTCTCGACTCGTCGGTTTCCCAGTTGGCTTCGGCTGGCTGGACGATCGAGGTTGCGGGACGGCGCTACCGGCCGGCCGGCAGCGTGGCTTGGAACGTGACCAGTGGGATCGACTGGTTCGAATTGGCAGGCAGTGTCGATTTCGGCGGGGTTTCGGCAGAGATGCCGGCGTTGCTCGAGGCCCTCGCTCGGGGTGATCGGACCGTGGAACTACCGGACGGCTCGCTCGGCATCCTCCCTGACGGTTTCGCAGCCCAGCTCGAGCCGATGATTGCGCTGGCCCAGAAGCATGACGGTCGGCTGCGGTACGGCCGCATCCAGGTGGCGCTGCTCGATGCCCTGCTGGCGGGCCAGCCGCAGTCGCATGTCGACGAGGCCTTCGACCGGATTCGCAGCGAGCTGGCGCGGGGCGAGCGGCCAGAGGCCGAGAACGAACCGGAGGGGTTCCGCGGCACGCTCCGGCACTACCAGCGCGAAGGGCTCGGCTGGCTGTCGTTTTTGGAGCGGATGGGATTGGGAGGCTGCCTGGCCGACGACATGGGTCTCGGCAAGACGATCCAGGTGCTCGCGATGCTCGTCCGCCGTCGGGAGGTGGTCACTGCCGGAGGGCTCCCGCACCGGCCGACACTGGTGGTCGTTCCCAAGAGTCTGGTCTTCAACTGGATGGATGAGGCGGCCAAGTTCGGCCCGGCGCTCAAGGTGCTCAATTACACCGGGAACCAGCGGACCGAAGGGACTGAGTCGCTCGCCGACGCGGATCTTGTCCTCACCACCTACGGGACGCTGCGCCGCGACATCATGAGCCACCGAGAGATCGAGTTCGATTACATCGTCCTCGACGAAGCGCAGTCGATCAAGAACGCCGGGAGTCAGGCGGCCAAGTCCTGCCGGCTCCTCCGTGCCCGTCACCGGTTGGCACTCACCGGCACCCCGGTGGAAAACCACATCGGTGAATTATGGAGTATTTTTGAGTTCCTGAACCCCGGACAACTCGGCAGCGCCGCCAGGCTGAAGCGTTTTCTGGCCGGAGGGCGCGGCGGCAGTGCAGCGGAAGTTGTGGCCCGGGCGGTGCGGCCGTTCCTCCTCCGCCGCACCAAGGCCCAGGTCCTCTCTGACCTGCCAGCGAAGACTGAGCAGACGATCTTCTGCGAATTGGGAGAGTCTCAGCGGAAGGCCTACGACGACCTGCGGGAACACTACCGGCAGGAACTTTCCGGGCGGATCGGCCGGATGGGGATTGGCCGGTCGCGGATCGCCGTTCTTGAGGCGCTGCTGCGGCTCCGCCAGACCGCCTGCCATCCGGGGCTGGTCGATCCGGCACGACTCGACGAACCGGGTGCCAAACTGGAGACGCTCCTCGAGCAACTCGGTGAGGTCCTCGATGAGGGGCATAAGGTGCTGGTCTTCAGCCAGTTCACCAGTTTCCTCGCCATCCTCCGCAAGCATCTGGAAGCCCGCTCGATCCCCTACGAATACCTCGACGGCAAGACGACCGATCGCCAGGCCCGGGTTGCCCACTTCCAGGAGGACCCGGAGTGCCGGTTGTTCCTGGTGAGCCTCAAGGCTGGCGGTCAGGGTCTCAATCTCACTGCCGCCGACTACATCTACATCCTTGATCCGTGGTGGAACCCAGCGGTGGAGGCCCAGGCCGTCGATCGGGCCCATCGCATCGGGCAGACGCGTCCGGTGTTCGCCTACAGGCTCATCGCCCGAGACACGGTCGAGGAGAAAATCCTCGCCCTCCAGGACCGGAAGCGGGACCTTGCCGAATCGATCGTCCGGGCCGACGAGAACATGATCACCACGCTCACGGCGGAGGATGTCGAACTGCTCCTCTCGTGAGCAGTTTTCAAAAAAGGTTGGAGAACTCACGGAAAACTCACGTCTTCCACGCTCCCGAGAGGGCTCCGGCCGCGTAGACTACCGATGAGCCAGCCGGGCTTGGGCGTCGAGCGAATCCGCGATGTCAACGTTCCCCGCAACAGTGGTGCCATGATGGCGATCGGAGTGGAGTTGTCGGGACGGTTGGGCAAAGGTGCCGGCGTTCCCGGGATGGTTTCCGACGGAGGTGTCGCCGTGAAACAGCATCCCACCAAGGGACGGGTTGGCGGGCCGGCCCCGCAGGTGCAGGTCCTCGTTGTTGACGACGAGGAAGACTTGCTGGAGCTTGTGCGCTTCAATCTCACCCGGGATGGTTACGCCGTTTCCTGCACGACCAGCGGCGAGGAGGCGCTCAAGTCGATCCGCCGTGAGGCCCCCGATCTGCTGGTCCTCGACTTGATGTTGCCCGGACTCGATGGCTTGGAGATCTGCCGGAGGCTCAAGGCCGATCCGCGGACACGGGACATTCCCATCGTGATGCTGACGGCCAAGAGCGAAGAGCGGGATGTCGTCGCCGGTCTGGAAAGGGGGGCTGACGACTACATCGCCAAGCCCTTCAGCCCGCGCGTGTTATCGGCGCGGGTCAAGGCGCTGCTGCGGAGACGGGAGTCGGAACGGCACGCCGATTCAGAGTCCACCATCGAGAT
Organism: Planctomycetota bacterium; assembly: GCA_003669605.1. Taxonomy (GTDB): domain Bacteria; phylum Planctomycetota; class Planctomycetia; order Pirellulales; family UBA1268; genus QWOP01. Next base: position 66,503 of record QWOP01000042.1, on the reverse strand, counting down.
TCACGAGTTGGCCATCCACCCGGGCCGGCACGAGGTGCGGCTCGCTGGCGAACCGCTCGAACTCACCTACACGGAGTTTGCCCTCCTGCGGTTTCTCGCGAAAAAACCAGGCTGGGCGTTCACGCGGTCGCAGATCGTCGACGCGGTGAAGGGGGAGGACTATCCTGTCACAGAGCGGTCGGTCGACGTCCAGGTCGCCGGCCTGAGGAAGAAGCTCGGTGGTTTCGCCTCGTACATCGAAACCGTCCGCGGCGTGGGCTATCGCTTTCGGTCGTGATCTCGGCCGGGGCCGGTGGTCGGTGCCCCTCCCCGCACGACCAGCCATGTCACGAACATCCAACCCCCGAACCAGCCTCATCCGGCATCTTTTTAGCGGCTGGTGTGTCCTTCTGACCACGGTGCTGTTGGTCTTCTGCTGGCTGGCGTCGCTGGAGATGGCCCGCCTGTCGGAGGAATCGCAGTATCGGCGGCTGCTTGAGGCCGCGATGGCTGTATCCGGGACGCCGATCTCCAGCGACCGGCCGGTCGATCTCCAACTTTTTCAGGACGCCGCTCAGGACATCAAGCGGGCTGTGGCCGCCGACATCGACCTCATCGACTCCGATGGATTTGTGGTCTCCGAGTCGACGCCTCACCAGGCCGCCGCCCGGAACGACGCAGTGCCACGATCGAGTGCCTCACGGAGCGAGATGACCAGCCGGTATGACGCGGCCACCGGGAGACGAACGATGGTGGTGAGCGTGCCCCTGGAGCGGATGGGAATACCGACGACGGTGATCAGGGTCTCGGCCGATACCTCCCTGGCAGACGCGAAGTTGGCCGGTGGTCAGCGGCGTCTGCTCCTCGGGACGCTGGCCGGAGCGGTGGCCGCGGCCGTCGCGGCCTGGGTGTTTGCGTATCGGACGGGGACTCCGGTGAGAGAATTGTCGATCGCGGCCGCGCAGCTTGCCGACGGCACCGGAGACGGCCTCCTGCCGGCGTCCGGCATCGCCGAGGTCTCGACGTTGGCTGGTGCGATCGATTCCCTCCGCCGCCAGTTGGTGGAGCGAGGCCTGACGATCGGCCGACAGGGCACCCAGCAGGACGCGGTGCTCGGCAGCATGATCGAAGGAGTGTTGGCGATCGATGGCCGACAGCGGATCGTCAGCGCCAACCGGGCGGCTGCCGATCTGCTGGGAATCGATCCTGACACCGTGGCGGGCCGTTCGCTCCAGGAAGTGATTCGTAACCCAGACCTCCGTCGCTTTGCCTTGCTGGCGTTGGACTGCCGGGAGACGGTTGAAGATGACCTCGTGCTCCGCGGGCTCCGCGACCGCACGATCCGTGTCCGGGGCACACCGCTGCGGGATGCTTCCGGGGCCGGCGGAGCGGTCATCGTCCTCAACGACGTCACCGATATCCAGCACCTGGAGAATGTCCGGCGGGATTTTGTCGCCAACGTGTCGCACGAATTGAGAACCCCGGTAGCCTCGATCAAGGGATTCGTGGAGACGCTCCTCGACGACGGCGTCGACGATCCGGCTGATCGCCGCCGATTCCTGGAGATCGTGGCCCGGCAATCGGATCGGCTGGGATCGATCATTGAGGATCTGCTGGCCTTGTCGCGGATCGAGCAGACGGAGGGGACCGGAGACCTACCGCTGGAGCGGGTTGAGATCGCTGATCTGCTGGCCGCGGTGATTGCCGATTGCCGCCCGCGGGCCGACGAGCGGTCGATTGCTATCGAGGCGACGAGTCCACCGGGCCTCACCGCGGATGTCAATGCTCCGCTCCTCGAGCAGGCGATCATGAATCTCGTCGAGAATGCCATCAAGTACAGCGAACCGGGGCGAACGGTGTGGGTGTCGGCCGCCGCCCGGCCCGGCCCCGAGCGGGGACTGTTGATCGAAGTTCGTGACGAGGGCACAGGGATCGCCGCCGAGCACCTGCCGCGGCTCTTCGAGCGGTTCTACCGGGTGGACAAGGGACGCAGCCGCACGCTGGGTGGCACCGGACTGGGACTGTCGATCGTCAAACATATCGTTCAGGCCCACGGGGGCAGCGTCGCAGTGGAGAGCGAGCCCGGGGTGGGGAGCACGTTTCGGGTGCTGCTGCCAGCGGCGCTTTGCTGAACAGGGGCAGGCGGCGGCGGATCGAGGAGGGATCTTCTCATCGCTTCGGAGATGCGTCCGACCAAGACCCGCAAGGGTGCCGGCTCACGGGGTGGCCGTCCGCTTGGCGTTGTGGAATTCGACGATCTGCTGCCAGGCTTCCGCCGGAGTCTCCGCCCAGGAGAAGAGCCTGAGATGGTCGTCGGAGATCACCCCCTCGTCGGCCATCTGCTGGAAGTTGATAATCTGCGACCAGTATTCGCGGCCGAAGAGGATGATCGGCACCGGCTGCATGCGGTGGGTCTGGCGGAGCGTGAGCGTCTCGAACATCTCATCGAGCGTGCCGAAGCCTCCGGGAAAGAGCACCACGGCGGCGGCCCGGAGGATGAAGTGGAACTTCCGCAGGGCGAAGTATTTAAACTGGAAGCAGAGGTCGGGCGTGATGAAGGGATTCGGTTGCTGCTCGGCGGGGAGTTTGATGTTGAGGCCGATCGACTGGCAGCCGACGTCGAAGGCACCGCGGTTGGCGGCCTCCATGATCCCTGGCCCTCCCCCGGTGACAATCACGAATTTGCGGATGTCATCGCACTGGTTATCGATCGATACCAGCCGGGCGAACGCGCGGGCGTCGTCGTAATACCGGCTCCGCGAGAGGAGTTTCTCGGCCCGCACGAAGTCCCGTTTCAGCCGCGGGGAATCGGGGTTGGCTTGCGAGGCCCTGCGGGTCTCCGAAAGCCGCCGTTCGGCAGCCCCTCGTTCGACGATTTGGGTGCCGCCAAAGACGATCACCGTGGAGTCGATCTTGTGCTCCCGGAAGGCCAGTTCCGCCTTCTCAAGCTCCAGCAGCATGCGGGCGCCGCGAACTTCGGGTCTTTCCATCAGCCGGTGGTCGTTTTGGGCGAGTCCGTAACTCGGCGAACTGAGGATCGCCTCCATGTTCTCGGCCACGAGCGCAACATCGTCCCCGAGCGTTGTGTCGGGGAGCATACTGCATGTCTTGGGGGGGGCTGGGGGTGTGTTGGGCATCGGATTTCGGCGAGGAAAGCGGGGCTGAAAGGGACGCTGGTGGGGCCTGACAACGGACGCGGGGCGAGCGTTCAGGAACTGATGTCAAAGGCGTCGCCGATCGCGGGGATGGTCGTCTCCCAGCCCAGGGTGGTGCGGAGGTGATCGGCCAGACCGCGTGCGGCGGCGGGCTCACCATGGACGAGGAATGTGCGCCGCGGGGTGGGCATGCTGCCCAGCCAACGCGACAACTCGTGACGATCGGCGTGGCCGGAGAGGGCATCAACCCGCCGCACCGCGGCCCGGACTTCAATGTCACGGCCGTGAATGTGCAGAAACCGAGCGCCGTCGACGAGCGAGCGACCACGGGTACCGATGGCCTGGAATCCGGCAACGAGCACCGTCGTCTTGGGGTCGGGAAGGCGACGGGCCAGATGATGGAGGATCCGGCCGCCGTTCATCATCCCGCTGGATGCGATGACGATGCCGGGCCCGGCGTGGGCATTGATGGCCTTCGATTCATCGGCGGTCTTGGCCATCCGCACCCACGGTGAGGCGAGTGAATCGGCGACCCCCTGCATGCGGGCTTCGGTGAAGTCGTGTTCTTCGACGTGGCGCCGGAAGACCTCCGTGGCCTCGACTGCCATCGGGGAATCGATCCAGACCGGAATCTCGGGCAGCCTCCCGGCAGCCATCAGCGTTCGTAAGAGATAGACCAGTTGCTGGCAGCGGCCAATGGCGAACGATGCCACCAGCAGCATGCCCCCCCGCGCGATGGCTTCCTTCGTCGCCGCCTCCAGTTCGTCGAGCGGACGACTGGGGGTGTGATCGCGATCACCGTAGGTGCTCTCGCAGACGAGGATGTCGCAGGGGGGAGGAGGCACAGGATCGTTGTAAAGCGGTGCGTCGTACCGGCCGACGTCCCCCGAGAAGACGATCCGCAAGGGCTCCGCGGATGTCGCCAATTCCATCTCCACAAACGAACTGCCGAGCATGTGTCCGGCGTCGTGAAACCTGCAGCGGATCTCCTTCGCGGGGGGGAACCAGGTTTCGCGATCGACGGGCCGGACAAGGCGCAGTGCCCGGTCGACGTCCTTCTCGTCGTAGAGAGGGAGCGCTGGTTGGTGCCGCGAATAGCCCTTGCGGTTGGCATATTCGGCGTCCTCGTCTTGGCATTTGGCCGAATCGTAGAGGAGCAGGCCAAGGAGATCGGCGGTGGCCCGCGAGGTGAGGATCGGACCCCGGAAGCCCTCCCGGACCAACCGTGGCAGCCAACCGGAGTGATCGATGTGGCCGTGGGTCAGGACCACCGCGTCGATGGAGTCGGGAGGGACCGCAAACCGGTCCCAGTTCCGCAGTCGCAACCCCTTCTCCCCCTGGAACAGTCCGCAATCCACCAGGACACGCTTGCCGTCGTGCTCGAGGAGGTGTCTGGAGCCTGATACGGTACCGGCCGCACCGAGAAACCGGATGGTCGACATGGCATGGCCCTATTGGAAAAAGAGACGTGATCGTGGAGAGGGGCGGACGGTGCCGCTGGGGAACGCTTTCCTGGATCGAGGGGAATGGTCGGCAGACTCAAAGGGGCTTTTGCGATGCCTACCGCTGCGGATTGGCCCCCCGCGGTGGATCGGGCGCCTGAAGCAAGGTGGCGCTTGCCGGAGCAATCTGTGTTGTGCCGGCCAAGACAAGTTCTCCGGGAGTGAGCCGCAGGCCCTCAAGATGGTACTCCGGGCCATCTCCCGGTGCCCCGCGAGTATTTCCAGGCAGCTGGAGGAGCAACTGGGGCTGTCCTTCGACGAGGCGGATTTCGGTCGTGACCCCGGCGGCGGCAGCGCGGCTGGCAATCCCCTTGAGCACCAAGCCTGGGGAGATGGGGATGGCACCGATTCCGGCGGCCCGGATGCCGACCCCGATCAGGTTGTCTCGGCGGAGTTGGACGGTCGCCTCGGCCCACAGCGTGGCCTCGAAGGGCCCGGTGCCGACGCGAATCGCGGCTGCAATACCCCGTTCCAAGAAACGGACCACCGGCAGTCGCATGCCCCGGGGGAGGAGTCTGGCATGGTTTCTGGGCAAATCGACCGTCAGCCAGGCATTCACCTCCTCGTCGGTGACGGCGGTTCCCCAGTCGCCGGGTCTGTTGAGGGCGGCGAGAAAGGCGGAGGCCTTGGTCAGCATCCGACTGGAGGCCTGATCAGGGGATGGTTGGGAAGCACCGGTGGTGAGGGATAAAGGTCCCCTCACCACCGGTGGTTGATAGCGAACGACGATCACGGCAGTGGCGAGGAAGCCCACCGCCACGGCGGCGGCGATGCCCGCCCGGCGGGGCCACGTGTCAAGGAACGATGGCATTCATCACCCGGCCGCGCTCAACAGCCGATCGATGGCCAGCGGCGGTAACCGCAATTCGATCGCCTGCGTGTTGGTCGGCTGCTGGGAGATACCGGCTCCGTCAACGCGGCCCAAGTCCCTGTCGGAATGGCCGCGAAGCTCGTCGCGGAGCACGCGCACACCCGGCGGGGCCTCGATCCCAATCCGCACCTTGTCGCCGCTGACGCGGACGATGGTCACCACGACCGAATCGCCCACTCGAATCCGTTCGTTCTGTTTTCGCGAGAGAACCAGCATGGGAGACTCCATTCCGGGCTGTGTCGATGAATCGTTGAACTCTAGTGACAACGCTGTACACATGTCAACCACCGCGGCCTCCTGCCGTCCGGGCGATCTGCCGTGTGGCCTGTTTCCCCAAGATGGTGGAAGCAGGGCTGATTCAGTGAGATGGGCAATCTGTGCGGTAGAGGAAACATCGTCCGTCCAGGCCGAGTTTCTTGGGGGCCGCGGAGTCAATTCCTGTGGATCGTATTGTTCCGGCGCGATCCGGCGGTATCGATCGCGGGACGCGTCGGTCTGCGGTTGAAGAGATGGCAGACCTTCGGCCGGGGGGCACCCTTCTCCCCGCTCAGCAGGCCGTGGATAAACTGCCGGCCCGACAGCAGGAGGCGGTCGCGAGTGCGCAGCACTCGAGAAAACCGGAGGTTTTCCAAGGGGAAAAAGGTCAGGGATGACTTTTTCAACGGGCAGTTAGCGGAGCGCAGGTGCTGCGGTCTCTCCAGCGGCGCCTGGAGGGGCCGGAAGCGCACCGGCGTAGGTGGCCAGATCGACTGACTCCGCCACCGCGAGCCGCTCCTCGGCGGAGGCGATCCGCTTGTGATCACCTGCCAGGAGTGAAGGGAGAACCTTGTGTTCGGAGCGGACAACATCCGCACGGCCGCCGAATTTTGACACGCGCGACTCCATCTCCAAGGTGACGGCGATCGGGATGCCACCCGCCGTGGCCACCCGACGATTGATCGCGATCCGCGGAAATGGTGGCAGGCCCCCCGGATGGATAAGCGCCTTGACCAGGAGCGCCGCGTCGGCGAACCGGCTGTATTCCTCGGCTGCGTCAGCCGAGGGCGCCGGCTCAAAGCGGACGTCGTATCGGACCCGCGGTCCCACGAGAGTCACGCTCTTGGAATCCTCCTCGATGGCGGAGGTGAAATCTGGGCCTCCCGCCCACGCCATCACCTTGTCGTCTGATTTCCTGGCCCACGTCCCCAGCGAGGCCCGCAGCCGCTCCAAGCGCAGGGTGTCGATGTGGGTCTTCACGCTCCGCTCGGGATCCACCAGCACGATCCGCTGCCGTGCCGGGTCGTGAAGCACGAATTCGGTTTTCTTTTCCCCCCCGCCGTCGCCCTTGCCCCCCGGTTTCACCACCGGCTCGAGGAAGTCCCAGGCGATGCCGTTGCGGAACAGCGTCAGGCTCCGGGCCACAGGCTCCTTGTCGTCGCCAGTGAACACGGTGGTCTCCACTCGGAGAGTTCCCGGTTCCTGCGCCGGGGCGCTGGCGGGAGGGGTGAGGAGTGCGATCCCACACAGACATGCCACAGCCCCGACCGCGGAGACGCTCCGGCGCGGGCCTGGCGGCAACGCCTGAGGGGGGGAAGTGAGGGGAGAGGGAAGAATACTGGAGCGCATGGATAGATCTCCCGGGGGGGCGGGGAGGCTAGCAGGATGGGCCTGCCATCCCAAGGCGAAAGATCCCCGAAGAAAACACCCCTCGCCTGTGAACGATCTGTCGTTCTCAGGTGACTGTCTGTCGCTGCACCGCCTGTGGAGTTGGTGTGGGGGGGGTTGTCGCCAGAAGTTTTGACGCCGTACAGTAGAAATCGCAGAGGAACGGCCACCACGGACGGTGCCCACCCAGCGGATACTTGGTCGGAGTCAATGGATCATGAAACCGGGCCCGACGAGTCGGTTCTCTGCTGGGGCGGATATCGCTTGCCGATTCTCTGGCACGCTCTGCGGAACCTTCGTCTGGACGATGCTCGCCGTGGCGTTGTGCCTGATCGGTGGATGGCGTGATGCCTCCAGTTCGACGCTGCATGCCGTCGCCGATTTCCAGGGATCATCTGCCCCTGCGGAATGACTTGTCAAAGACGGGCCGATGATTTGAAGTCATCGCGTCACTGGTCAGGGCTAGTCGTGACTGGTCCTTCTGCAACGCCGTCCGACCGCTTCCCAAAATCCTGCTATTCAAGAGCCTGCTATTCAGGAATAACGCCCGGTTTACGCAGTGGCGCGGAGTTCATCAATCCGCCCCGCATCTGCACGATCTTGAGATCAAAACGGCCGCTGAAGATGCTGCCAGGATCGGTGCCCCGCTCCATCGGCTCGAGCGTGCCGCTGATCGACCGCATGGGGCCGAAGCCGGGCATGCCGAAACCGGAAGTCCCCTCGGTGAGCATGCCGTTGAGCGGAATCTGTGGGTCGTTCTCCCGGATCCGTCGACGATCGACGAACAGGTTGAGAGCGATCGGTTTGTCGTCGCTCACCCTTTTCGCTGAGATCACGACGCTCATCGGAGGATCGGCGGGGGGGCCGCCGCCGCCACCAAAGGTGGGAAACATGAAGGTCGACACCGATGCCTCGACTTCGGTCAGTTCCACCACGTCGTCTCCGATCAGCAGTTCCAACTCCACCTCGGCCGGCGGCACATCGTCGATGGCACCGTCCCGGTAGGTGGCGGAAAACGATCCCGAGGCGGTGCCCAGCGGCTCAGTGGTCATCGGTTTGCGGTAGGTCTCTGGCGCTTCTGCCGGCCAGTTTTCCAGTGCTGCGGTGATCTCCCCACGCCGCCTGCCGATGTAGTCTCGGACCGACTGCATCGCCTTGGGGCCTCCGCTTTGACGACTGCCAAGTCGGGGGGTGAGCAGGTGTTCCAGCCGATCGACGTCGGCGAGCAGATCCTCCTCCTTCCAGACCGTTTCCAGGAGCCGTTCCAACTCGGCGCGGTAGCGATCGGCGATCCCTGGGGAAAAATAGAGCCGGTTGGCCAGAGCCGCCTGCGCGAAGACTGCCGGCGGCGTGCGGTTGCCGCCGAATGGGCCGCCGAATCCGGGCATCGAGCCGACCGTGGCATCAGCCCCCCAAGGGATGAAGCGGAATAGGCCGTCGCGGGGCGTCGCGTAGAAGAAATAATTGTTCTGGTTGGCAGCGTATCCATCCCAGACGTTGAGCAGCGATTCGAGTGCCCAAAAGCGGATGAACCAGTCGACATCGACCACCTCTCCGAGCCGCTCGACATCGAGTGGCTCCGTTGCGGCTAGGATCCCAGCCAGATCGGCGAGGTGGCGCTTCGTCAGCGGCGTCTCGTTCCCCTGGACTTCAAGCCGCGCCAGCGCTTCCGGGAGGATATCGCAGATCGTCCCTTCATAGAGGGCACCGCTCCCGTCGCCGAACGACCGCTTCAGAAAGGGCTTCTTCACGGATTCGACGTTGGAATAGATCCCCAGGGCTTCGCCATTGACGGTGACGTTTGCGAAGCCAACCCGCGGTGCCGCCAGCCCCGCTGCGCGGAACAGTTTGTACGCCAGATACTGACTGATCAGCGACGCATCCTGCTTGTTGTTGTTGAGCGTCAGCCGGCCGAGCCCTTCCAAGGGGTTCTGGTCGACGAAGCGGTTGAAATCGACCAGCAGCGACGGATTCCCTGAGTCGAGCGATCCGAACAGCCCCTTCTTGCGGATACCGACACCATCGATGGCAAACCCATCGACAACGACGTCGCCGCGGCGGTAGGTGAAGGGGGAGACGGTGTCCCCTCCGAACACCTTCGCCGGGTCACGGGATTCGTTCCGCAGCTTCTCCCAGTCTTCTGCCGGGAGAGTGATCACGACCTCGATGATCCGCGTGTCGTCGAGGAGCGATTGGTCGGAGGGGGGGGCAACCTCGACTGCTCCTGCCGCGGTCGCAAAGGCCCAGAGGATGCACCCCAACCAGAGAAAGCACCCCAAGAAGCGCTGTGGGGCGGAAAGACGATTCGACGGAGCGTGGGACGGCATGGGATCCCTCTGGAGCACGCGGGCTGCCGACTCCGCCAAGGGGACGAAGGAAGGCGACCGATCAGACCACAGCCCCAGCGGCGTGTCGAGCACAGGGCCGCTGTTGTCCGCCAAGTCCGGGGTCAGGAATGGCCAGTTGGCAGCAGTCGGACCGGGGTGTCGTGGTAGACGGCGCACCCACCGGCGTCGGTCTCTTCCCCGCGGATCAGGGCGTTGGCGCAGCGGCCGGCACTCAGCCAGCCCCCCTTCTCCATGAGCACGATGTCGGGCCGCTGGCGGGGGTCGAATTTTAGCCGCACGACCATCTCCGCCACCTCCGATTCCAGGCGGGCGAGGCTGCCGTCGGCGCATCCGCCGGCGGCCGACGGGTGGACGGTGGCAGTGGCCGGCCCCTGCTGCTGTTCGGGGAGCCACTGCGACCCCTGCGCCCGCTCGGTAGCCAGTGCCATCAACAGCAGTGGGCGCAGTGCCGTCCCCTGGGGGGGGGCAATGGGCGCGTCGTGCACCAGGTTCACTTTCCTGGTGGGGGTCGAGAAGATGCGGTCCGGGTACATCACCATCGGTGCCAGTGGATTGCGGACCGGCCCGCGGCGCAGTGCTTCGAGGGATGCGCCACGGTCGGCGACCTTTGCCAGCACGCGGCGCTTCCAGGTCTCGACGTCGTCGGAAAACTCCTCTGCAAGTCCTGTGCGGCGGGCCAACTCCTGGATGATCTGGTAGTCGCTCTTCACGCCGGGGGGTGGGGAAACGACGGGGCGCGATTCCACCAGCCAGTGATGGCCATACGCACCGAGCAGGTCGTCCTCCTCAAGCAGCGTCGTCGTCGGCAGGACGTAGTGGGCACAGCGGCACGAATCGGTGAGGAAGGAATCGACGACCACGGTGAGATCCAGACTGGAGAGGGCCGCGGCGACGGCGCGAGAATCCGGGAGCATGGCCACCGGGTTGGCGGAACTGATCCAGGCGGCGCGGATAGGTGGATCTTGGGCCTCGGCGATCGCTCTCCCCAACCGCGCCTCCGGCAGAAGGCGGGGGGCGACCTCGTCGCGGCGTGCGAAAGAGAGGTCAAAGGCGCCGCGGCGCTTGGTGTAATACGACACGCCGCCGCCGGGAATTCCCAGATTGCCCGAGACCGCCCCGAGGGCATCGAGGACTCGGACGGTGGCTGATCCGTGGCGGCGGCGCTGGAGTCCCCAGCCGATGTGCAAGGCAGCGGGGCGGACAGCATAGGCTTCGGCGAGGGACAGGAGCGACTGGCAGCTCACCCCAGCCAAGTCGGCCCATTCCTCGACAGGCCGGGAGCGGGCCAGTGCCGCGAAGGCATCGAGATGGTCGCAGTAGTCGCCGGCCCTGGGATCGCTCGCTCCAGCATCGAACATCCAGCGGGCGACACCCAGTGCCAAGGGAATGTCTCCCCCGGGCCGTGGTTGTACGAACAGGTCGCACAGCGCCGCCGTTTTGTGGAACACCGGGTCGACCGAGACCAGCGTGGCGCCGCGGGCGCGGGCCTCCAAAAGCACCGGCAGGAGGTGGACGCTCGAGACGTGAAGATTCTTGCCCCAGAGCACGATGGTCCGGCTGTGGTGCAAGTCGAACAGGTCGTGGCTGTCCTCATCACCGAAATCGGCCATCTGGGCAGCGTCGCCGGCACCGGTGCAGACGTCGCCCGATTTTCCGGTGACCGGACCGAAGCGTTCAAAGAAGAAGTCAACGACTGCCTTGAGGATCCCCATTGAACCGCCGCAGCGGTAGGCGAGGATCGCGGCGGGGCCCGATTCGGCGCGGATTGCGAGCAGGCGTTGGGCGATGTCGTCGAGGGCTTCGCCCCAGCCCACGGGGACAAACAATTCCCCCTCGCGCCGCAGCGGCGTCACAAGCCGTCGAGGGTCGTACTGCCGCTGGAGGAAACGGCTGGTCCGGTGGCAGAGAAAGCCGCGGGTCACCGGGTGATTGGGATCACCGGAGAGGCGGGTGATCCGCCCTTGTTCGACGGTGGCCACCAAACTGCAGGCGTCGGGGCAATCGCGGTTGCAAGCGGTGACCCGCTGTTCAATGCCAGAGTGTGAATCGTCGACAGACTCGGACATGAACGACAACCATCAAACGGAGAGGGCGGGATTCGAACCCGCGGTCCAGCTTTTGACCGGACACGTCTTTAGCAAAGACGCGCATTCGACCACTCTGCCACCTCTCCTCACCAGGGCCGTCATCCGGAAGGTCGACTACCGGCCTGCCTTCTTTCGGCAATCGGGACTGCCGGAAATGACCTTGCCGTTGCCGCCGGAGCGGATTCCACTGGAGGGGCCATTGTGGGAGGCGGAAGGCAAGGAAGGAATCCCCACTTTGGTGGGGTCTGTGTCTCCCGCCTTTTTCCGGCGACTGCCACCGTCCGCGGAGAGCCATCCGATGCGCTGCCCTCTCGCCTGGGTCCTGCTTGCATCCTTGGGATGGGGGTGCCTGACGCCCTTCATGCCGCCTTTGGTGGCAGCCGAGGCCTCCGCGGCCAGAACTGGCATCCGGGCTGCTGAAGCCGGGCGGCATGTGCAGGCGCTTTCGGACGACGCCTTCGAGGGGCGTGAGGGGGGGAGCCGCGGTGGTCGGGCTGCCGGAGCCTACATCGTCGAGACGCTCCGCGGCCTAGGGATCGATCCGGCCGGCGACGAGGGGACCTACTTCCAGCGGTTTGGCACCATGCGGAACATTATGGCGATCGTTCCGGGGAGCGATCCTGATCTGGCGCGGGAATTGGTGGTCGTCGGAGCCCACTACGACCACGTGGGCTACGGAACCCCCTCCAACAGCTACGGCCCCACCGGGCTGATCCACAACGGTGCCGACGACAACGCCTCCGGCGTGGCGGGGTTGTTGGAGATTGCCGAGGTGCTCCACGGCCTGCCAACCCGGCCTCGCCGCCCAATCCTCCTGGCTTTCTGGGATGGCGAGGAGAAGGGGTTGCTCGGTTCCTGGCACTTTCTGCGCGTCAGGCCGACTGGAATCGCCCCCCTCCGGCCAGTTTTTTCACTCAACATCGACATGATCGGTCGCCTCCGCGGCGATCGGGTCGAGGTGTACGGAGCACGCTCAGCCATTGGACTGAGGCCGATGCTTGTGGCGGCCAACCGATCGTCTGACTTGGAATTGGCGTTCGACTGGGAGATTGTCGACGACTCCGACCATTATCCATTCATCACCGCCGGCGTCCCGACGCTCATGCTCCACACCGGTCTCCATGATGAGTACCACCGGCCGAGTGATGACGCCCATCTGGTCAACCTGATCGGCGTGGAAGCCGTTGGACGGTTGGCATTTGATGTCGTGACGCTGGTGGCGGACACACCCGGGGGCCTGCCGGAATTCCGCGCCGCCTGCCGGGGTGAGAAGGGGGCCAATCGTGATGTGCTCGAGCGAGCGGTGCCGCCAGACGAGGTGGGCTCCGGGCCGCGGCCGCGCTGGGGAATGAGCACCAGGGTTGATCCGGGAGATCCGACGGCCCCGGTGGTCGTCCGCGTCGTCCCTGGCTCACCGTTGGCGGTGGCCGGACTGGAGATCGGCGACCGGATCATCGGCATCGACGGAGAAGCAGTGGTTGATCAAGGAATGATGATCCACCGCCTGGCATCGACAGAGAATGCGGTGACGCTCTCCATCGATCGACGAGGACGGACACGAACGCTCGACGTCCAGCGGGTGGCCCCACCCGACCGCTGAAAGCGAGCCGGGGTGTGTTGGGGCCATCCACGCGATGCTTGAGGAGCGGAAGACCTCCCCCGGAAGGGGACCGGAGTGAGATTGAAGGCGAAGCGCTCAGACGAGGTCAGGCGTCCTCTGCATCGTCCTCATCCTCTTCCTCATCATCCTCGTCGTCCCACTCCTCGTCGTCGTCTTCCCAGTCCTCGTCGTCGTCCTCCTCCTCCTCATCCTCCTCCTCGTCGTCACCTTCTTCGTCTTCCTCTTCCTCGTCGTCTTCCTCGTCGTCGACCTCTTCCCACTCTTCATCCTCGAGGTCGTCGTCCTCCTCGTCGTCATCCTCTTCCTCGTCCTCGTCATCCTCTTCTTCGTCCTCGGCTTTGGCGACGAGAGGACCGGCACCCGGGAGTGCCGGAATTCCGCTCGCGCACCGCACGCCAAGGCCTTCGAAAAGTTCCTCGGCGGCGAGGAGATCGGGAAGTTCGTCCCAGCAGAACACTTCGGAGTTCAACACGTCTCGGTATCCCCTGGGGCTCGCAACGCTGGTCACTGAAGAAACCTCCCTAGAGTCGGTTCACCGTCCCTGCGACGGCCGGTAAACGATGGCAGAAGGAAACGAAACCAATACAAACACAATGGACGGACACTGAAGGCTACGGGCGGGGGCTCAACGACACCCGTCACGTAGCCAGTAGCGATCATCGGCAGAAATCGCTTCTCAATTCTGTACCCGATCGCGTGAAATCATCCAACAGCCTGAAAAAAATTCGTTGGCAGTGGTCGGCAACCACGCCAATGCTGGGCGCAGAAGCCCGGAAAGTGTGGCCCCTTGGGGGGCTGAGTGCAAGCACGGAAAACCAGAGTTCTTTGCCAATTCAGCCGAGGGGTCCCGGCGGGGGATCGCGATCTGGTTCGCCGAACCGGTCGAGAGGGGGGATCTGCGCCTCGGGAACGCCTGCCGCCGGCCCGATGTCGGGCAGGTCCTCGATCCTCGCCAGACCGAAAGCTTGGAGGAAGCGCTTCGTCGTCTGGTAGACGTTCGGCCGTCCCAGATCCTCGGTGCGTCCCCCCACCGCCACCAGATCCCGCTCCATCAGGTGCCGCAGCATCTCCTCGCATCCCACTCCTCGAATGGCCTCGATATCGGCCCGGGTAACCGGTTGCCGATAGGCGACAATCGCCAGTGTTTCCAGGGCAGCGGCCGAAAGCCTCGTCTCCGCCGGCGTGGTCAAAAGCCTGCGAACCCACGGGCCGAACGGCGCCCGCGTCAGCAGTTGAAAGCCGCCGGCGATCTGTTCGACACGGAACGGGCTGCCACTGGCCTCCTGGAGGCCCAGCAACTCCCGGAGCAGTGTTCTGGCCCTCGTGCCGTCGGTGAGCCGGGCGAGCTTCGCGAGACGACGGGTGGAGAGGGGCTCGCGGGCGATGAACAATGCCGCCTCGAGGCGGGCCAGCTCCTCCGAACGCCTGTGGGGACCTGGGAGAACCGGCTCGTCTGGCTGGTTCCCCCTCTGGTGAGTGCCACTGATCGCTGGTTTGGGAAGAAGACGCGCAAGGGACCGCGGCCGGGGCATCACCTGTCGCGGCCCATGCTTCGCCACGGCCCGCCGGTTCAGCAGGTCGGGCAGCCGGTTGGAGCAACGGGAAAGATGGAGCATGGAGGGGCGCCAACGTGGGTCGGATCCGAAATGGACCCCCTCGGCAGAGCGAGTCAGCGACGGGGCTGGCTTGCTTCTGCTGCGGTCCGCGACACCCTGCCGCCTTGTGGTGACGGTGTCGACGCCCGCATGGACCAGGCAGTGACTTGGCCCAACAGGCTGTCGAGGGCCGCAATCGGATCAGCCGCCGAGGCTTGAAAGACGCGATGCAACTGGCCGCTGGGGTCGGCCGGCAATCGGCAGGAACAGCGGTGCAATCCATCACCTGCCTGCGAAGGCGTCCATTCGATCGACAGCGCCCCGAGGGCTCTGAGCCGCTGTTCGATCGCCTCTGCTGGGGCTGGGCTGATCGAGCTGGTGGCGAGGGGAACGACCGATTCGGAAGACAGTCCCTCCGAGAGCAGTTCCGGCGCCGAGAGTGGCAGCACGCTGCCACCGATCGCAGCCTCAGCCGCCGGCGGTTCAATCGCTGCCCTAGAGGGGGGCGCCTCGATCTGGCCGACCGGGGAATGGAGCGTTTGCGGCAGCGGGGGAGGGAGGGGGGAGGGAGCGACGAATGCCGCCGCATCGACGGCGGCAGGTACGGCGGAGTTTGCCATGGCAGCGGAGGCTGGGCCGGGATCCGGGAGAGCGATCGGCGCAGCGGGGCCGAACGACACGCCGAGCGGGTGCTCGGGTTGGTCGTGGCCCAGAGCGGTCGCCAAGGCGTCCCACATCCGTTTTCGGGCGGCAAGGCGCAGCTCGGAGGGGATTTTGTGGGAGAACATTGCCAGCAGCGGCACGACGAGCATGCAGGCAATCAGCAGTGCGGAACGCAGTTTCATAAGACGGTGCCCGGCGGGGGCGAGGCGACCTGGAGCGGGTTTCGGCACGCGCAGCCGTCACTGGCCTGGGGCCGGCTGGACGCCACGGGAGGGGGGGGACGATAGCCTCTCCACGCGGCCACGACAATCCGGAATCAGCGGTCCCCAGTCCGGCGTTCCGACGGCTTTAAAAGATGCGGCTCCCGAACTTTTTCGCCACACCTCACGGGGTAGGGGGCGGTGCGGCGGCCGGTTCGACGCGGGGGAGATCCGGAGCGATCTCGACTGCCACCGTCTTCCGCAGGCGGGCGACGATGCCCGCCAGTGTCTTCTCAATGGCGATCTGCTGCAGTTGCGGCAGGTATTGCTCCACGCTTCCCGTGCCTGGTTCGGTCTCGGTCACGGTGGCAATGTGGGCACCGCACGATGTCACGAACGGTTTGGAGATCTCCCCCTGTCCAAGCGTGAACACCGGCTTAGAAAACTCCTCCACCAGCATGCCATGCCGGGGGACAAACCCGACATCCCCGCCGCGTCGTCGGCTGGGGCCAGCGGAGTGTTGTGCGGCCGCGTCGGCAAAGGAGATCTCACCTTTGAGGATGGCCGTCCGGATCGCCTCGGCCCGGTTCAGCATCCCCGTCACGGCGTCGGTACTCGACCCGCCATCCGGACGGATGATGATGTGACTGACGCGCAAACGAGTGCCGTCGAGCTCACGCTTGTGGGATTGGGCCACGGCCCGCAGGACATCGGGTGTGATCTGCGGGCCAACGAGTTTGGGGATCGCGACCTCCAGCTCCATCTGCTGACGGAACGCGTCGACGTCGAGCCCCATCGACTCGCGGATGGACTCCAAGGGAATCCGTCGGAGGGAGAGTTGCTTGGTGATCTGGGCGATATGCTCGTCGATCTCCCCCTGCTCGACGACGACGCCACTGCGGGCGATTTCGTCCCGGAGCACGGCCCGGTCGATGAGGTCCTCGATCGCCAAGGCGGTGATTTTCTGCTCTTGGTCTGGCGGTGGACGGCGCCCGCCGGCCCGCCGCCGCACCGCCCGATCGAGATCGACCGTCGTGAGCATGGTGTCGCCTACCGTGCCAATCACCGTGGCGGCGGTGTCGGCAGCCGCGGCCCTGCCCACCCCAAGCGATAGCGCCATGCCAAGCATGCCAAGCATGCCAAGCATGCCAAGCATGCCACCGAGTATCCCGCAACCCAGCAGGCCGTAGTCGAACTGTCGGTGGTGCATGGTCGGACCAGAATGGAGGGAAGAAGGGAGCAGCAGATGGTGCTGCTCCCAAGCGGTAAACTTGAGGAGACAGTCAGTCTACGCCGTTGGCAGTTGCACAAGAAGCGTTCCGGTGGGCAAGGCAGGCTGTGGATCAACTGCCGGCCCGACCGCCGCGTGCAACTTGTTGAAGGCAGTCTCTCCACAGCCTGCCAGGCCATGCAGCGGGAGGCACCGGTCTCTGGCTGATTCTCGATCCGCCCGGCACAATGTCCCCACGCAGCCCGTGTTCGTTGCGGAGAATTGGTGGTGGTCCTGTCGGTCGGGGGCGTGGGCTACGCCTGCGGAAGTCTGTCGATGGCGAAAATCGCGATCAGCCTGTGCGGTGAAGGCCGCGGTCACGCGACGCGGATCGGCACGCTCGTTGAGCAACTCGAGGACGACCACGAGATTCTCATCTACACCTCCGGCGATGCCCTTGCCTTTTTGGGACGGCGTTTCCCTGCTGGGAAGGGGGGCGTCGAGGTTCGAGAGATTCCCGGACTGCTGTTTCAGTACACCGGCGGGCGGCTGGACGTGATGAAGTCGATCGCCGCTGGCCTCGATTTCCAGGCCAGGTCGCTCGGTCCGCTCGTCGATCGCCTGATGGCGGAGCTCGACGCCTTCGGCGCCGATCTGGCGGTCACAGACTTCGAGCCATCACTCCCGAGGGCTTGCGCCCGACAGCAGATCCCGCTGGTCAGCGTCGATCATCAGCACTTTCTCCTGGCCTACGATCTGGGCACGCTCCCGTGGTCGCTGCAGTGGCAGGCCTGGCTCATGAGCCAGGCGGTCTGGATGTACCTGTCGGGCGCAGCCGACACTGTAGTCTCGGCGTTTTTTCGTCCCCCGCTGCGGCGTGGCTGGGAGCATGTCGTCCAGGTCGGTCCGCTGTTGCGCCGGGAGATCGTGCGGGCCAAACCGGCCGACGGTGGATTCGTCGTCAGCTATCTCCGCCGGCACACGCCTTTTTCGGCGCTTGCCGCCCTGGCCGACTGCGGAGTGCCGGTGCGAGTGTATGGACTGGGAGGGCGCGATCCCGTCGGCGGCATGACATTCCACGACATCGACGAGACGAGATTCGTCGACGATCTCGTGCATTGCCGGGCGCTGATTGCGGCGGCCGGCAATCAACTCATCGGCGAGGCCTTGCACCTCGGCAAACCGATGCTGGTCCTCCCAGAGAGTTCGCATGCAGAGCAGTTGATGAACAGCCACTTCCTCGAGGCCACGGGCTGCGGCGAGTATTGCCCGCTCGAGGAGGTGACGGCTGAGCGGGTCGAGCTGTTCCTCGCCCGGCTCGATCGCTTCCAGCCGGCGTTGGCGGGGGTGGTCGGCCGCATGGATGGCACGCCAGCCGTCGTCGATGTCATCGCGCGACGCTTGGGGCACCGGCATGGAGGAGGATCGCAGGCAGCAAACTCCGCATGGCCCGAGCCCGGTGGCTGATCAACGCCTTGACCTCCGGGGAGAGTTCCCCGAAGGTCCGGTGGTACTCTGGAACGACGAACAGGGGGTCGTATCCGAACCCCCCTTCGCCGGCGTAGCCGTTGGCGATCAGGCCGCAGCAGACTCCGCTGGACTCCGCCACGATCCTCCCCTCCGGGTCGGCGAGGGCGGCGTGGCAGGCATAGTGGGCGGTGCGACTACCAGCCGGCACGCCTGCCAGACGCTCCAGCAGCAACGCGTTGTTGCTGCTGTCATCGGTGGCGAAACGAGCCGAATGGATTCCTGGGGCGCCCCCCAAGGCATCGACGACCAGACCACTGTCTTCGGCCAGCACCCAGGAGCCCAAGGCTTTGGCCTGTTGGGTCGCCTTGAGGGCGGCGTTTTCGGCGAACGTGGTGCCCGTTTCCGCGACGGCCACCGCGCCTGGCGACTCTGCCAGCGAACGGACAGCGATCTGGTGGGGTGCCAGGAGGATCGTCAGTTCTCGCACCTTCCCGGCGTTGGTGGTGCCGAGGACGAGGTGGCCCCCACGGTGGAGGGTCGATGGGCCGAGTGTCATGGAGTTGCCGGGGCTGTGTGCTAACGCCAGCCCGTCGGTGCCCGTGGCACCTGGATCGTCGCCGGCTGAACGTCGAGCATGATGCCCGCCATCGTCCTGGGCAACAGCACTCCGGTGGCGAGTTTGGCCGGATCAGGGCCGAGTTCCCGGGAGATGCGGACCAACTCTGGATGGGGGACTGCCTTCCCCGCTGCGCCTGGCACTGTGGCCGCTTGCAGGCTGCCGACACAGACGATGCTCGATTCGCGGTCGTGGTACTCCCAGGCCTGCCACCCCGCCCGTCGCAGAGCCTCGGTGAGCCGATGAGCGTTGTCGGCCGCTTCGACCAACCGGCCCTCGAATTGCACATCATCGTCGCCACCGGCGATCGCCTTCTGGTCGAAAGTGCCGGCCCCGGTGAATGTGGCCACACGGACTGAGTACAGCCCCGGGCAGTCGAGCAGTGAGTGGGAGACGTCAGAGTTCATCTCGAGGACGAACCGGTCGACCTCCTGCCTGGCGAAGTAATCCTCCGGCAACAGGGGATTGGGGATGACGAAGGCGAGGTGCATCGGGCCCTTCCCGGCCGATCGTTCCAGGCCGACCATGCGGCGGAAATCAGAGAAGGACTGGCTCTTGCCGCTGGTACCGCTGAGCGCCTCGGGGTGGAGGCCCTTCACCTTGGCGAGCACCTTCTGGCCGCGTGGGTCATCGAACGAGGCAAAATCACCGACGAGGACGGCAACTTCGATAATCTGCTCGGCGTTGGCATAGCGCATTTTCTTTGGTGAGCCGTCGGGATTGAGACCCCGTCCCGGTTGGGCGCCGGTGTAGTCAAACGCCTTTTCGTGGGTGTATGCCTTGAGTTTCTGGACCCGGCGCAACTCCTGAACCAGTCGACGGGCGTCATCACGGGCGCCTTCACCCCGAAACGTCGTGGCCAGCACAAGCCACGGGCCATCCTTCTCCGCCAGAGGAAACATCGCCTTGGAGTCGATCTCCGCCGGAGTGAACCAAGAGGCCGGCAACCAGCCGCTTTGACCGTGGGCCTCGGAAACGCCGACGGCAGCCAGGCAGATCAGCGCCGGCAGCCAGCGTGGTACGTTTTGGAAGGTGACCGGTTTCACGCGAACGGTTCCTTGGCAATGAAGATGGGTGGGCGGGGGCCCTCGGCGGGGCGGACAGTAGCAAGCCACCGCGGTTGATGCCAGAGCGGTTGCGACAGCAGTGCAGGGGTGAAGAATGGAGCAGCGGTGCGGTGAATGCCGCTGTGTCGGCCCCCACGAGGGCCCGAGGAAACAACCATGCCCCGATTGCAAGCGCCGACATCCCGCGTCATCGGCATCCTCTTTGCCGCCTGCTGGTTGGCCGTGCTGGCCGTGCCGCCGGTGCTTCTCCTCAGGTCTCGTCCAGGCTGGCTGGAAAGTTTGGACGCCCCGGAAGCTCAGGCAGATTGGGAAGTTTTTCGCCGCGACATGCGGGCCCAGACCGGGCGGGAGGGGCCGGTGCAGCGGAAGGTACCGCGCAGTGCCGAGCCACCACTGCGGGTCTGGCTGAGGGACTATATCGGCTTGGCGATTGCCGCCTGGCTGATTCTCGGCGGCACGCTGGGGGCGTTTTTGGGGGTGATGGTCAGCGGCACCCTGGGCAGGCATCGTCATCCCGCCGAGTCGGGAGCGAGGGGCCTGCCTGACCAACCGGACCAACCTGATCAATGAAGCGTGCGCCGGGAGCCGCCGCGGCGACGGGCGGCAAACATCATTTCCCGAGGACGATGCCGGCCGTCGCAGCCACGACGACAAACAGGATCAATGCGATTCCCAGCACGCCGAGCAGGGAGAACATGGTCGGGAAGCCCTCGTTTCCGGTAAAGGCGGTCGAAAATACCGTGATTTTCGACTCGCGAATGGAATCGTAGACAGGCCCCCTCGCGCCCACAAGTCGGCTCTGCCGCTGGGGGGCTACTGGGGCTCCCTGCGGAACGTCTCCTCCGAGACCGGGCAACGTGCCGCCCGGCCGACGTCGTCGAGAGTGCGTCGCTGGCTGACGTTGTGCCAAGGCGAGACATCTTCCAATTCCGGCATGATCTCCAAGATCTGGCTGATGAGCATGCTGGCGAGTCGCTGCGTGGCGGCGCCGTCAGCCTGTTCGCGGATGGCGGCGGCGGTCTTCATCAACTTCACCATCCGCGACCGCTCGAGCACCGGGCCAGAGAGTTGCCCATCTCCCTCGACGAGCAGTTCGGCGATCGGCACTTCCAGGACTTCCTGCCAGCGGAGCAGATCGGAGATTCGCAGATCGCAATCATCCTCCTCCTGACGGCGGACGACCGCCAGATCCAAGCCGAGCCGTCTGGAGATGTTCCGCAGCGTGACCCCCTGCTGCTGCCGCACGTCGGACAACCGGTGGAGGCGTTTGCGGCCATGCCGCGAGGGCCGTGGTAGTGGATCGGCGGAGATGGTGCGCTGCCCGTACTCGTTGGCAGCGCGCACCACGTCGGAGTGACCGCTGTCGGCGACTGCAAACGGATCGCGAAAGACGTCGTCAGTGTCATCAAAGCCGTCGCGGCAGTTGCTCTGGTAGTGCACGGTAGCCATGGTGAAAAGTCTCCTTCGAATCGGGCTCAGGGCGCACCGGTGGCGCGGAGTGTCATTCAGGGGAATCAGCGGGCAGAAAGAAGTTGGTCGGCGCGGACGCCGCTCGCCAGAACCGGATTCCGCCTTGCCAGGAGAATCCGACTGGATCAATCTACTGCTGGTGGCAAGCGGGGTTTGGAGCCGTCGCTGGCCAGCCAGTGTCCGGAGCCGACTGGGCCCGTGACAGAAAGAAGTACGCGGGCCAATCGACGGTCGTTCGCGCCCCACCGAATTTTTTCTACCGATTTATTGACTTCGCCGGACAGTCCCTTCCGACCGACTGGCCAGGGGGCCCACCAGAAATGGAGACGGCACATGCCATCCCTTCCACACTTCGCGGCACCCGTCGGCTACCACGCGCTCCGCGGGAGCGTCGCTTGGCTGGACCCGGGGCCACGGCTGTCGGTGGTTGTGGGGGGGGATGAGGCCGCCAAGTTCGTCGATGGATTCACCACGGCTGCCGTGGCTCGGTTGGCCGCCGGGGCCGGGGTGGAATCATTCTTCACCGACTCCCGTGGGCATGTGCTCTCGTGGGCCACGATCCTGCGCACGTCCGATGGGGTGTGGATCGAGGCCGAACCAAGCCTGGGATGGTCGTTGGCCGCCCATCTCGAGCGGTATCACATCCGCGAAAAATTGGAGATTGTGGATTGCTCTGCGCGCTTTGCGGCGCTGATCCTGGCGGGGCCTGCGGCAGCGGAATGGCTGGCGGCGCGGTATCGCGGTCCGCTCCCGGCGACCCCCCTTGGTCATGATGGAGCAAGCGCCCTCGGGCTCGCAGCTGGGCGCCTCGAAGGGGACTGCGGCGGTGTTCGCTCGGCAGTGGTGCGCGGGGAGTGGGCGGGCCCGGACTCCTTCCTCGTGCGCGTTGCCGCTGCTGAGCGGGAACGGCTTGTCGAACTGTTCCAAGCGGCTGGGTTGCCAGAGGCGGATGCTGCCGCGATCGACGCGGTCCGCCGCGAACAGGGCCGGCCGGGAGTCGCCGATATTCCTCCCAAGACCCTGCCGCAGGAACTCCACCGCAACGCGGAGGCGATTTCGTTTACCAAGGGGTGCTATCTCGGCCAGGAAACTGTTGCCCGACTCGATGCGTTGGGGCATGTCAACCGCCGGTTTGTGGGAGTCGTCGCGGCGGAGGAGTTGCGGGTGGGAGCAGAGGTGATCAGCAGCGGCGAACCGGGCCGGGTCGTGGGCACGCTGACTTCTGCCGGGCCGTCGCCTCTTCTCGGTGGCTGGCTCGGCCTGGGATTGATCCGCACCGGGAGCCTGAGTGAAGGATCGGAGTTCTTGGTGGATGGGGTCGTAGCGCGGTGGGTGACGCTGCCTGTTTGAGGCAGTCGGTCTCTGAGAGGGGAGCGGAAGGAGCAAGGCGGGGAACGGAAAGCAACCACAGGCCAATGGAGGAATCAACGATGGCAGGCCACGGAGGGCAGTCGCCGGATGCGGCTGGTGGTCCGGAGAAGAGGGAACTCCTGCTCGAAGCGGCCCGATTCCGCGTGGTCCGTCGGTGGGAACGCTGTGCCGACGGCGCGCTGCGGGTCCGCGACGTGATCGAGCATCCCGGCAGCGTGGTGGTGGTTCCCATGGTGTCCCCAGGGGAGGTCTGTCTCGTGGAGGTGGTGCGGGTGGCGGTCGGGATGACGCTCTTGGAGTTGCCCGCCGGCACGCTCGATCGGGTCGAGTCGCTCCCGACCGCAGCGGCCCGTGAATTGGCGGAGGAGACGGGGTACCGGGCAGGGCGGATGAGCGCGGCCGGAGGGTTCTGGATGTCCCCGGGAATTCTCCGCGAGCGGATGCACCTGTTTATCGCCGAGGATCTCGTGGCTGGGCCGCAGGCGCTGGAGCCCGGCGAGCAGATTCGGACCCGCGTCGTGCGCTGGGAGGAGGCGCTGACGATGTGCCGTGAGGGCATCATCGACGACGCCAAGACCGTAGCCGGCCTGCTGCTCGTCGACGCGTGCCGCCGCGGGGCGACTTGATGCAACAGCCCCGGATGCCGCCTCAAGCGGTGGGAATGCGCTCCGCAGCCGCATCGCTTTCCCGTGCCCCTCGGTTTGGAATCGATGTGGAGGGACTCCTGTCGGTGAGAAACAGCGCTCCTCCCACGAGGCCGCAGACGATCGTGGTCAGGAACCACAACAGTCCGATGGCGATCGCGGTCTCCGCAGGCACGCCGGCCGGGGCGAGCATCCTGGTCAATCCCTCCTCGCGGACGCCGAGGCCACCGATGCTCAGCGGCAGCACCATCGCCAGCGAAACAACGGGAACGATCTCGAACCAATACGACAACGGCAGGGGCGCACCAGCCGCCCGGCCGGCGCATGCCACCACGATTGCGACTCCCATCTGCACAAACATGCTCCAGGCGATCGCGCGGACAAACAGCCCCGGTTGCCGTTGGTAGGGAAGGAGTCCAGAGAGGAATCGTCCGATGCGGAGGTGCGGGGGGAGAGCTGCCACGATCCGGTCGAGGGCGCCCACCGCCAGGCGAACCGGGATCATGACGCTGGCCAAGAGCGTGGCCCCGAGAAGGATCGTGGAAATCGATCCCAGCGACCACTCGCGGGCGAGAAACGCGGTGCTCCCCACGACAACCAGGGCCGCCAGCCCCGACAAGCGGTCGGCGAGCACTGTGCAGCCTGCCAGCAGTCGGCCGTGGGCCGTGTCGGACAAGCGGTAGGCCTTGAACACGTCGCCGCCAATCGACGTCGGCAGGAAGAGGCCAAAGAATGAACCTTCGAAGAATCGCGCGATGAAAAACCGCAGCGGAAAGTCAAAGCCGAGGGGTCGAGCCAGTGCCGCCCAGCGGATGCCCCCCATGACCTGGAGGCACAGAGCCACCACCAGCCCGATCCCCCACCATCGCCACTGCGTTGCCGCCATCTGCTCGCGCAGACTCGCTGCATCGACCCCCCGTAAGGCAAGTGCCATCAAGCCAAGCGTCACCGCCAGCCTCAGCACAAGGCTCCGCCAACTGCCGCGGGACGTCGCTGGCGGGGAGGGAGGGGGCGTGGAGATGGGGGGGGGGCTGTGCATGGAATAGGAACTGCCGGGCCAAGGTCCAACAATCCAGTTGCGCGAAGGAATGAGGATCTTCCGGTACCCTAACCGAAAGACCCCCATCTTCCCACGCGCTGCCAAGCGTTTCCGCTCTCCCGCTCTGGATACGATGGACCACTGGATCGTCCCACTCACCGATGGCCTCGTGGCGGCGTTTCTGGTGGTGCTCGGCGCCAACTTGGGGAGTTTCTTGAACGTCGTCGTCTACCGCCTGCCACGGGGTGAATCGGTCGTCCACGGAGGGTCACACTGTCCCGCCTGTGGAGCATCGATCCGATGGTTTGACAATCTGCCGATCCTTGGGTGGTTCGTGCTCAAGGGGAGGTGCCGCGACTGCCGCGCGCCGATTGCCGCCGGCTATCCGCTTGTGGAGGCGGTTTCGGCGCTGCTCATTGGTGGGCTGGCTGGAGCACAGCTCCTCTCGGGGGGGCGTACGCTCCCCGGCACGGTCTTCGCATCAGGGCGGGCTGGAGCCGACGCGCTGCTGCTCCATCCCGATTGGAGGCTTGTTGCCGCCACGGCCCTGCATGTTTGGGTGCTGTTTGCGATCCTCGTGGCCGCGGCTGTCGAGGCGGATGGACAGCGGGTTCCACTTCGTTGGCGGAGAATCGCGCTGCTGGCAACACTGCTGGCGGTCATGGCCTGGCCGGCGATGCAGCCGGTCGGCCCTTGGCCGGGGAGTCAGGCGTGGCTAGCGGTGGGCTGGGGGCGAGGGTTGATCGTGAGTGTCTTGGGAATCGCTGCTGGGATCCTCCTGGGGGCCCGGGGCTCACCGGCCGTTCGGGACGGTTTCATACTGGCTGGGGCCGCACTGGGATGGCAGGCCGTGGTGATGCTGGCAGGCATGACCATAATCTGCGGCGGACTCCGCAGGTTGGCCCAGAGGATGGTGGTCAGCCCCGAGCGACCGGGTAAGGTCGAGCATTCCGTGACACAGGACCACCAATCCTTCGACCCTCCTGTGGCTCCGGCGGATGGGAGCACTCTGGGCCAGCGGTTGGCGGTTCCTGTGGCCGACTGGCTGTCGGCGGTCGGTTTCACAGGGGGGGATCTGGCTGTGGCCTTTGTCCTCCATCAACTCACCTGGCAATTCAGCTGGAGGGGGGTGCAAGGCCTTCTTTTTTGAGTTGCCTCACCGCTTCGGAGGCGAACGGGGCCGCGAAACGCGAGGAGTGGCCTTCCGGCTGAGGGATTGTGTATATTTGGGTGGTAGAGTTGTGGTGCGGCTGGAGAGCCAGCCTAGCGGAGTATGTGAGCGCGATGACTGCACCCATTCTTGGATTCGGGAACCATCGCCGGCGATCGCCCTCTGCGCCCGTAGGCCCTCTGGGAATGCCTGTTGTTCCGCTGGGAGTGCAAAAAGCGCCGGCCGGTGGTCAGGTTGCGTCTGCCCCAGCCGGTGGCGAGTCCCCCGGAGCGGGCGGCGTGGCACCGGGCAGTGTCCCTTCCACGGCCAGCCAGCCCGCTTTGCCCTTGGGGGTGGGAGGGGCTGCTTCGCGCAGCAGTGTTCCCGCGATGCCCTATTCTGTTCGCGTGCCGATCCAAGACGAAGAGGAAGGGCTCCTCGAAGGGAGCAAAAAGCGTTGGGGCGAACTTGTCGCTGACCTTGCCTCTCCTGAACAGCGGATGACGCTGATCACGATCGGGGCGTTTGTCGCCATGCTGGTCTACAGTTATTTCCCGGGCCTCACCAACGCCTACCTCAGTTGGAGCAACCCCCAGTATTCCCACGGCTGGATTGTGCCGCTTTTTTCAGTGGCGTTGCTCTTCTGGTGGCGCAAGCCAGCGGTGTTTCCGGTGTCGGTCAGTGCTCGAGTCGCCGGTCTGGGGTTGCTGTGCGCCAGTTTCGCCCTCCGGCTGTTCGTCGCCCGCTACCGGATCATCACGATCGACATGTACACGTTTGTTCCCGCAGTGGCGGGAGTCTTCATCCTTGTCGGTGGTTGGAGTGTTTTTCGCTGGGCATGGGCTCCGGTGGCATTCCTGATTTTCATGTTCCCGTTGCCTGACGAGGCGACCCGCTATCTGCTCGGCCCGCTGCAGACGCTCGCCACCATGGCCAGTACGTTCGGTCTCCAGACGCTCGGATTGGAGGCCTACCGCGAGGGCAATCAGATCGTGCTCGGCGAAATGCATCTGGGGGTCGTGGATGCTTGCAGTGGGTTGCGCATGCTCACGATCTTCATCGCCTTGTCGGTGGCACTGGTGCTGCTTGGGAAGCGGAGTTGGTGGGAGAATGGCATCATACTTGCAAGCGCCATCCCCATCGCCCTCACGGTCAACGTGATCCGGATCACCGTCACTGGGTTGCTGTATCAAGTCGCCAATTCGGAATTGGCAGAGGTCGTGTTCCACGACTTGGCGGGTTGGGTGATGATGCCGATGGCGCTGGGCATGTTGTTCTTGGAGCAGTACATCCTGGCAAACGTCTTCATCCTCGAGAGTGCTGGAGCAGGTCTTGTCGGAGTTGGGATGCACGGGAGCCAATCTGTTCCGCTCCGAGGCAGATCGCTTCCGCTTGGTGCGGGGGCTGCGGTGAATGGCAACGTGCCACCAAAGGAATCCATGTCAAACAGCCCAACTGAGCGGCTCAACACCCATGAGTGATACCGCTGCGACGGCCGTTGTCGGTGATGTCAGGAGTGCGGGCCCATCGCTCGGCTCGCTCACCGTCCGCGACACCAACCCGTTGTCTTATCCCGACACGCAAGGGTCGTTTCGGCCTGGCTTGGATCACGGTCAGCCCCAGACGGAGGGGGGGATCGACGTCAAGCGATTGGTGCATGCACTGCGGCGGAGGTGGCTGCCCGCAGCGGTGCTGGGGTCAGTCCTGGCGGCAGCGATCGCCATTCCGACGTGGTATTTCCTTCCCAAGGGATTCGAGGCGGTGGTCTGGCTGCGGATTCGCGACAAGGGGGGCATGCTCTCGAGCGGCGGGCGCGATACGAGCGAGTACGAGTCGTACCGGAAGACGCAGTTGCAACTGCTCCGCAGTCCAGTGGTGCTCAATGCGGCCCTGCGTCGTCCGGGAGTCTCCAGTTTAAAGACTGTAGTCGAGCAGGATGATCCGGTCCGCTGGCTCGCCGAGACAATCGAGGTGGCTGTGCCGCCCGGATCGGAAGTCATGCAGTTGAAACTCAGGGCGCCGCTGGCCGAGGACGCTTCCAAGGTTCTCAACGCAGTCACCGCTTGCTACCTCGACGACATTGTCAACAAGGATCGACAGGAACGACTCAGCCGTCGTGATCTTCTGGAGAAGAAGTACAAGGAGAATCAGGCAGAGTTGCGCAGCCGCCGTGAAATCTTCAATGAGCTTGCCAAGACGCTCGGTACGAGAGATAGCATCGAGGTGGCCACGCAGCGTTCGCTGTTGCTCGATCACCTCTCGACTGTCCGCGCCGCGCTTGTGCAGGCAGAGAAGGATCTTGCGATCATCGACACCGAGTTGGCGGTGATGGAAATGCAGAAGAACGACGGCGACAACCAAGGGGCTGACGGAGAGAACAATGCCGATGGTGGCATGGCTGGCGTGTCGCAGGATATGGTTGACGCCGCGCTTTCCAGGGAGCCAGAGATACGCGACCTGACGGAACGGATCTCGGGTCTGACAAGTTCAATTCAGTCGCAGGAGCAGCGCAGCGCCCGTGGCGCCAGCGAGCCGGCAGTGAAGCGGATGAAAACGCAGCGAAAGCAGCTGCAGCAGCAGTTAGTTGAGGTCAAGAATCTGCTGCGGGAGCAGGTTATCGGAGTGATGTCTCAGGGACCAGCGGGGGCCGGTGTCTCTGCCCTTAGCGGTGGCCGTGGCACCCTCAATCCGGCGGTGCTGAGGTTGCGCCGGGAGGGTCTCCTCAAAGTGATCCAGGAAACCACCCGCGAGAAAGAGGAACTCTCCAAGGAAGTGACCTCCCTCGGCCAAGCAAATGCTGACATGGAAGTCCGCAAGGGAGAGATCGAACAGTTGCATCGGGTCACCGACCAGATCGGGCTGCAGTTGGAGGCGACATCCCTCGATCTCACAGCGCCTGCCCGCGTTCAGCTTCTCGAGGAAGCAGCCGTACCAGAGAGCGATGACGAGATCCAGAGGATTATGATCTCACTTCTCGCGGGGTGCGCGGGACTCACGCTTGGAGGTGGGGCGGTGGTGCTGCTTGAGTACATGCGAAACAAACTGGGCAGCCCCGATGTGATCACGCAACGACTGGGGCTGCGCCTGATCGGCACGGTGCCGTGGGTCAGCGGTTCGCGTCGGGACGCCGGGAGCGAATACCGACTCGCGGAGAGTGTCGACAGTATCCGGACGGTAGTCCTCCATGGCGGACGCGACGTCCCCAAGGTGATCATGATCACCAGCCCAGGCTATCGCGAAGGAAAGTCGTCTGTCGCCGCAAACCTTGCCGCCAGCATTGCCCGATCAGACAAGCGGACGTTGCTTCTCGAAGGCAATCTTCGCACGCCGTCGGTGCACACCACACTCCAGTTGGATGGTGCGGCTACCGGCATGTCGGATCTCCTCCGCGGCGAGGTGACGGCCAATGATGTGATCCAGCCGACGACGATCGAAGGATTGTTCGCGGTGGCTGGTGGGAATTGTGACTACACCGCCATCAATGCCCTGTCGCGTCCAGAATTTGGACGGATCATGCAGGGGTTTCGTGATACGTTCGACGTTATCGTTATCGACGCCGGTCCCGTCCTGCATTACGCCGACACGCTGCTCATCGGCCAGCGGTGTGACGGGGTGCTGATCGCCACCATGCGCGATGTGAGTAGTGTGCCGGCCATCGCCGCCGCGTCCGAAAGGCTGCGTTCGGCCGGAGTCCGGGTGCTGGGATGCGTGATGTGTGGTACGAGAGAGTCCAAAGTCCCGTCGATGGCAATCGGTCGTCCGGCATAACTCGAAGGGCGGCGTGAGATGCAATCGACAGGCTTTCGATCGTGGCTTCCGATCGTCCTCGGCCTTGCGGCCGTCGTGGGGGTGACATACGCACAGGGGAAGTACACCAATCGCTGGTCAGGCACGAACGTTGCTGCCGAGTTGTCTCGCGATGCGGAATTGCTTGAGACGAGGTTTCCGGAGTCGTTCGGTGTCTGGCGGATGGTTTCCGAGGATGAGGCCGATCCCGCCCAGTTGAAGGCGGCCGGTGCCGTTGGCCACATCTCGCGACGATATGCCAACGACGATACCGGGGCTACTGTCGGTGTCTTCATCGTCTGTGCCACGCCGCACGATGCCTCCGGTCACACCCCGGACCGGTGTTATCCGAGTGCCGGCTTCGAGATCGGTGAACAGGAGCATCGGGAGGTGATCCCGCTGCCAAACGGCACGAAAGCAGAGGCATTTTCCGGCACTTTCAAGAAGCCAGGGGCGGCGCTGCGGATTTTCTGGACATATGCCGCTGGTGGCCGGTGGATAGCTCCGCAGATTGCGAGGATCGAACTGGCCAACAATCCGTCAGTCTTCAAGATTTACGCCATCGTCGACGAGACCCTGCTCAGTAAGGGGGAAGGCTCGCGGATTGGGGCCGAATTTCTTTCGGAGTTGATTCCTGAGTTCGACCGGCTGATTACAACGCAATCCTCGACGCCAGATGCCGATGTCCCGGCTCGCGTATCTGTGGTGCCGGGACCGACGGCGTCATGATTGGATTGGTTGCGGAGGAGAGATCCGTCTGAAGGGCATCGGTCTGGGGGATGGTTGTCGTGGTGGCTGTCTCAACTCGCACGAGCGGGCTTCCCATGCGATTGCAAAGTGATTTGATGGCGTTGAGTTGCTGTTTTCATCGAGATTCCGGGGAGCCATGAAATCGTCCGCAAGGCGTGCGCTGATCACGGGTATCACTGGGCAAGACGGCTCGTACCTGGCCGAGTTGCTTGTCGCCAAGGGATACCATGTCCATGGCATGGTGCGGCGGTCGAGTAGTGTCGGGACGCAGCGGATCGACCGACTGTGTCTCGATTCCGTGGACGGACTGACGCTGCATCACGGAGACATGGGGGATGCCGGGGGCCTGGCGCGGCTGATCCGGGAGATCCGTCCCGATGAGGTCTACAACCTCGCCGCGCAAAGTCATGTCGGCGTGAGCTTTGAGCAACCGGCCTGCACCGCCGACGCCAACGCCTTCGGCGTCCTGCGGATTCTTGAGGCGATCCGGGATGTTCAGGACGCCATCGGCGACCCGATCCGATTTTATCAGGCGTCGAGTTCCGAATTGTTCGGCAAGGCGACGGAGATCCCGCAGTCGGAGACCACTCCCTTCCATCCGCGCAGCCCCTACGCGGTATCAAAATTGTACGCCCACTGGATCACCGTCAATTATCGCGAGAGTTACGGGCTCCACGCATCCTGTGGGATCCTCTTCAATCACGAGAGTCCACGTCGCGGTGAAACGTTTGTGACACGGAAGATCACCCGGGCGGCTGCCCGGATTAGCCTCGGCCTGCAGGAGACGTTGCAGTTGGGCAACCTGGACGCCTCGCGGGACTGGGGATACGCCGGCGACTATGTCGAGGCGATGTGGAGAATGCTCCAGCAAGACGATCCGGACGATTATGTGATTGCCACCGGCGAGACTCACACCGTCAGGGAATTCTGCGAGCACTCATTCGGCCGATTGGGAATGAACTACCGCGACTTCGTGGAGGTCGATCAGCGGCTGTTTCGGCCTGCTGAAGTGGACGCCCTTCTGGGGTCGCCGGAGAAGGCCTTCCGCAGGCTCGGTTGGCGTCCCCAGCACTCGTTCGCCGAACTCGTCGCGCTGATGGTGGACGCAGACTTGGAACTCGCACGGAAGGAGTTGGCCGATGGGACGGGGAGGAGAGCTGGCGACTCCCCCCTCTGATCAGTCGGCGACGTTTTTCGATTGGATGCCGAGGGTACCGTGATCGAATTGGCCGCCAAGCGGATCGTCGTCACCGGGGGAGCCGGATTTCTGGGCAGCGCCGTGTGTCGGCTGCTGCGTGGACGGGGGGTCGATTCCCAGCGGCTGTTTGTTCCCAGGCATCGGGAATACGATCTCACGTCGGAGGCCGCTGTGAGGCGGATGTACGACGCCTGTACCCCGGACATCGTCATCCACCTGGCAGCTGAGGTGGGGGGGATCGGCGCGAATCAGGCCGCGCCTGGATCATTCTTCCATGACAACCTCGCCATGGGATTGCATCTCATCGAGCAGGGGAGACGACGTGGCATCGAGAAGTTCGTCCACACCGGAACGGTGTGTGCGTACCCGAAGCACTGTCCGGTGCCGTTCCGGGAAGAGGATTTGTGGAACGGATATCCGGAGGAGACTAACGCCCCGTACGGTATCGCCAAGAAGACCCTGTTCGTGATGCTCGATGCCTACTTCCGCCAATACGGTCTGCGGAGTGCCATCGTCGTGCCTTCGAACCTCTACGGTCCGGGAGATGATTTCGATCCTACCAGCAGTCATGTCATCCCGGCGCTGATCCGCCGTTGCGAGGAGGCCCGCGCAGCCGGTGCCGCGGGGATCATCTGTTGGGGCACCGGCCGGGCGACGCGCGAGTTTCTCCATGTCGACGATGCCGCTGAGGCGATCGTGCGAGCGGCGGAAGTGATGGAAGAACCGGTGCCGATCAATGTCGGTGGAGGTGAGGAGATCACGGTTTGTGACTTAGTGATGCGGATCGCTGCAGCGTGTGGATACAAGGGCCACATCGAATGGGACGCCACCAAACCCGATGGGCAGCCACGGCGACTTCTTGACACCAGCCGGGCCAGGAGGCTCCTTGACTGGCGCCCGGTGCGCCGTTTCGATGACGGTCTGGCCGCCACGGTTGCTTGGTGGCGGCACCAGGGAATTCCCGGGCCGGCTGGGATGTCGGATCAATCCGCCGGTTCGAGTCCGCCGTGACCGAGAATGAAACGGCGGGTTCCGGCCGGGCCGTCAAAGAAGACGGTGGCTACGCAGCGTGGCCCGGAACCGCTGAGCCCGGACACGGTCCCCTCGCCGTACTCCGCATGGCGGACGCGTTGTCCCTTGTTGATCCGGTGTGGCGGCCGGGTTGCACCCGCGAGGCGTTCGGCCAGATCCGCTGCGGTCTCGAAGGCAACGGGTGTCCGTCGCGGTTTGGGGGCGGATGGTGAGGGGACGTCGCCATCCGGTTCCAACACCAGGCCATCGGGCCTGCTGGTCTCCGCGGCGGTGTGTCGACTCCGTTCTGCCGGCGCCGGATCGACCTGCGAATAGCTGTCGTCGTCGTGGAAGGCGGAAGGGGCTGCCAGAGCGTCGCTGTCCCGTGCCTCGGCGCCACAGACCGCCGTTTCCGATCCGGTCATCTCGGCAAGGAAAACGCTGGGGGCGCCGATGCGACGCGTGCCACGGTAGTCCCGCATCCGAGCGCAACTGGCGTGGACCTCCTGCATTCCGCGGGTGATGCCCACAAACACCAGTCGCCGCTCCTCCTCGAGCTGTTCGGGAATCTCGAGGCTTCGTTCGTGGGGGAGGATGCCATCTTCCATGGCAATCAAGTACACCACCGGGAACTCGAGTCCTTTGGCGGCATGGAACGTCATCAGGGCGACGCGGTCGGAACCGGGGTCCCAGGCATCGCTGTCGGCGACGAGCGCCGTGGTGTCGAGGAATGACCCCAGCGGATCGTCACCAGATTGCAAGGTCGCAAAATCTGCTGGAAATGCGGCGTCGAACTGCCGTGCGGCAGTGATCAGTTCCTCGACGTTTGCCAGACGGTCGTCCCCCTCCTCATCTTCCTCGTCCGCGAGCATGGCCCGGTATCCGGTCTGCTCGAGCACCGCCCCGAGGAGGGAGGCGACGGCGGGTTCCGCGGCGGCAGTTTTTGAGAGGGTGGCGTGCAGAGCACCAAACTTTCGCAGTGCCGCGGCGGCACGGGTCGAGAGTCCGGCGATCTTGGTGGCGTGTCCGCAGGCATAGAGCAGAGGCTTTGCGTGGTCTGCGGACCACGCGGTAAGGAGGTCGAGCGATTGTCGTCCAATGCCCCGCGGAGGAACGTTGACCACACGGAGCAACGCCTCGTCGTCACGCGGGTTGCGCAGGAGTCGCAGCCAGGCGACGACGTCGCGGATCTCGCGGCGTTTGAAGAACTCCACGCCACGGAGAAGTTGATACGGCACACCGCGGGAACGAAGTGCGACTTCGAGGGAGCGGGAGAGTGCATTGGTGCGGAAAAGAACAGCGAAATCGCGGGGTGACCGCCGGCCACTGCTGATTCCACAAGCGATTTCGTCGGCGATCCGGTCCGCCTCGTCGTGGCCAGAGGAATCGAGGACGATGCGCACCTTGTCGCCTGCAGCCGCGTCGGTGAGGAGCCGTTTCGGCTTGCGCCGCTTGTTGTGGGCGATGAGTCGGTCGGCAGTGCCGAGAATGTTGCTGGTACTGCGGTAATTGCGCTCGAGTTTCACCACCTTCGTGGCCGGGTAATCACGCTCGAACTCGAGGATGTTGCGGATGCTCGCGCCTCGCCACCCGTAGATTGCCTGGTCGGGATCGCCGGTGACGGAGAGGTTTTGGTAGTCGATGGAGAGTCCACGCAGAATGGCATATTGGGCGGCGTTGGTGTCTTGGTACTCATCGACGAGGATCCAACGGTGGCGGGCGTCGAGCGTGGCGCGGAGTTCCGGGTTGTCAGTGATCAGCCTGGCGACGTGGACCAGCAGATCGTCGAAGTCGACTGCGTTGCATTCCAGGAGCATCTGTTGGTAGACGGGCCACAGACGACCGGCGATCTCGTCGGCGGGCCGTCCCCAACGGGGTTCAAACGACTCCGGTGTGAGCAGATCGTTCTTCGCCCTGCTGATCGTCCCGGCAACACGATCGATGGGGGTGTGCGACAGCGTCAGGCCGAGGCGTTTCGCGGCCCGCTTCATGACCGCGGTGGCATCGTCCGGATCGAGGATTGAGTAGTCACTCGTCAGTCCCACAAAACGTGCGTGTGTCCGCAGCAATCGGGCCGCGAAGCGATGAAAGGTGCCCATCTCCACCGGTTGCGGTCCTACCAGAGCCGTCACGCGGCGGCGCATCTCGTCGGCGGCTTTGTTGGTGAACGACAAAGCCACAATCTGGTTCGCGGGGATGCCGCGGGAGATGAGGTAGGCGATCCGGTGAGTGACCACCCGGGTCTTGCCACTGCCCGGCCCCGCGAGCACCAGGAGCGGGCCTTCGATGTGCGTGGCCGCCAGCCGCTGCGACTCGTTGAGGGTGTTGAGGTCCATGGTGCCGGAAGCAACTGAGGGAGTCTGCGGGGAATACACAGTCTTGAGTGAGTCGTGACCCGGGTCGACAGGATGCGGAAAACGGAGCCCCCGAGTATATTTCCTCCGGCACGAAAGCAGTTCACCCGGCGATGGATCGTGGGTGATGGCGGATCGATTCCGGCGCCGGTATCGGGCGGAAGCGGTCCTTATCTCGTGTGGTCCTTGGCAGCATGCAGGGCCTGTCGGCAACGGTTTTGTGATGTGGTTCCGGCCCCGATCGTGGGCCGGGCCCGATTCTTGGTTTCAAAAGTCAATCGCACGGGAGGGACCCCATGCCTCGCATTCCTTATAAGAACCTCACTCAGTCGGACGAAATGGCAGAGAAATTGGACATGAGCACCGCCGAGATCGGCCTCTCGGTACGAACCACAAACTGCCTCGAGGAGCGCGGGATTTTCACGGTGCACGACCTCTTAAAGTGCACGCGTGCGGATCTGCTGTCGATCTCCAATTTTGGTGAGAAGACGCTTGACGAGGTCTACAGGGCACTCGAACGGATCGGCTTTTATCGTTCGGCGCAATCGTCGGCTGACGGGCCGCTGGCGGTGGCACCTGGCAGAGATGCTGGGAGGGGGGGCTGATCAGGCCCGCGCCATCCCCGTGGCCTGGCTGCTTCCCGATTCCGCATTCGCGGAGGATGGAGCGGAGTGGAATTCTGCGGGAGGGGGATCGGTAGTCCGGCCATGAGACCACCGCGATTCTTCGCCAAAAAAAGAGGGCATCGGCGGACTGGCTCCCAGGCGTGGGGCACGTTCGCCGAGGGGCTTTTCTACGCGTTGTTGATCTCCGTTGGATTGGTGTTCGGCGCCCTGTTGGTGACCGGGGCGGCCGTCTACGCGCCGGCCGAGCCCGACGTTGTCGTCCTCCAACGGGGGTACGACTGGTGGATGTGGTTATTGACCCTCCTGATTCCAGTGGCGTTGTTGGCCTTTGGCGGTTCGGGCTTGGTGCGGGTGGTGAGGATCTGGGGAAAGTCACTGGAACACCGTGCGGCGGGGGGGCTGGCGCTGGTCAAAGGACTGGCCCGGGGTACGCAGAATCCCCCTGGCCACCCCGGGGTTCCTCCCTGTGAAAACCTGGAGAATTCCCCTGGCACGGTGCTCCGCTACCGTCTCCCACTGGAGAGCCCGGAGAACTGGACGCTCGTCGGATTCGGATTGTTTGCCTTGCTGTGGAACGCCGTTGTGGTGGTTCTCGCCGTTGGCGCCGGCGCCGATCTGATCGGCGGCACCATCGACTGGCTCCTGCTGTGCCTGCTCGTGCCATTCGTCGCCGTGGGAGTTGGCGGCGTCGTTTTCTTCGTGAGAGCGGTCGTCCTCGCGACGTCCGTGGGACCGACTCAGATCGAGATCTCTGACCATCCGCTCGTCCCCGGATCCTCGTATGATGTGCTCCTCGGACAAGGTGGAGCAGGGCTCTTTCGTTCGATTGAACTCGGGTTGGAGATTGAGGAACAAGCGACGTTCCGCCAAGGGACAGATACACGCACGCAGCGACTGGTTGTGCGGAGGGAGAGGATTGCCGGTTGGCAGCGGGTGCGCGCGGTGCCGGGAGGCCGCTTCGAGGCCCGTGTCACCGTGACGATCCCCCCGGGGGCGATGCATTCGTTCGCATCGGAGAACAATTCCGTTCAATGGAGGGTGGTTGTCCGTGGTCAGCCTGACCGCTGGCCTGAATTCGTGCGTGTGTTTCCCGTGGTGGTTTTTCCCGGATCGATCCGTGCGGTCCTGCCAGAACCCCCCCCTGAAGTGTTGGAGGAAGCAGGATGAGTGACGCCGCACGATCCCCGCAGTCGTGGGAACCACGGGATGCCACTCCGGAGGCCAGGCCAACGTCCTTTCCCCGGGTGATGCTCCAGTTCAGTCATCCGGGACGTTGCTATCAACCGCTCGAGTGGCTGACTGTTGAATATGCAGTCAGCGGAATCGCCGAGGACCGCACCAGGGCGATGGAACGGTCGCTCCTGTGGTACACCGAAGGCAAGGGCGAGGAGGATATGGGGGTTCATTTCTTCGAGCGGTTTACCACGCAGGAAACCATCGCCGGCGTGATGCCAGAGGGATCCTTTGCCGTGCAACTCCCCTCGAGCCCACTTTCCTACGAGGGGGTGATTGTGAAGATCCGCTGGTGCGTGAGGCTCCGGGTGTTCTTCGAGACTGGACGAGACCATGTTTCGGAGCACGTGTTCACACTCGGGAGCGTCCCGCCGGCAGCGATCCCTGTGCGGGCCGTGGAGAGGCTCTATGTCTGACCTCACGAGGCAGTCGCGAGTGCGAAGCAGGTGAGAATCCGGTTTTATTGACTCCATGGAAGAAGGATCATGACGGCTTTGTCACAGGCAGTTCATGTGCCGTGGAAGCAGTGATGACTCGCCCAAATGGCATCAGCATTCGATCTGTGTACGACCCGGACGGTGGAGCCGACGAATCCATTCGCCACTCGCTACATCGGCCCTGCCAGCCTGGCACCGCACGATCCGGCGGCCGGTCGACTGCACGACCTCGGGGGCTTGGCCGCCCGCCTTGCCATTCTCGGCGGCAGTGCTGCTATCGTTGGAGCGCATGGTTCGGGAAAGTCGACGCTTCTTGTCCATCTCGCAGGACGCATCGAATCAGAAGGGAGACCGGTGGAGCGGATCCGGATCCGTGGAGCTGCCGCCACACCGGATGCCCTGCGGATGGTGTGGCGCCTTCCGCGGGGAGGGGTG
The DNA here is from genome assembly GCA_003669605.1 of Planctomycetota bacterium. Classification (GTDB taxonomy): domain Bacteria; phylum Planctomycetota; class Planctomycetia; order Pirellulales; family UBA1268; genus QWOP01. Next base: position 28,971 of record QWOP01000042.1, on the reverse strand, counting down.
GCATGTCTCGACAGTTGGGAAGCCCTCGGTGCCATCGGGCGCGGTCTTGTCCGCTGGACAGCTGCGTGGCGGAGTGTGGCGCTGGTGGTCACATCGCACCGCCCCCTTGGCCTCCCGGTGTTGGTGATCTGCAGAACCTCGAAGTCGCTGCTTGCCGAGATCGTCGCGCGGCTCCCTGGGCACGATGAGTGGTACGGCATCATGATCCGGGACGAGGACGTTGCCGAAGCCTTTCGTCACTCCGGCGGCGACATCCGCCGGGCACTGGATGATCTCTACGATCGATTCGAGCGTCGTCGCCGTCTGATCGGCGACCTGTGACACGTCGGACGTCCGCCCCTCATCCGAGGTCCAAATCGACGGTCCGTCGATGCTTCCACCGCAGTTTCGCGTGTCTCGCGAACGGGCTGTAGGCGTGGTGACGATTGTGACGCGCTGCTCATAGGAATTCATGATTCCCGAGCCCGGATATTTTTCCGGAATACGCTGTAGCGGAACCTAGGCTTATTCAGAAGTCGGAAATGGACCGTCGCGGGCGACGGGTTCCTGCCGCATTTCTGGGTGGCAGTGGCCACCTCCCAACGTTGGGACCGGAGGAGACCCGAGTGCTCCGGTGCTGGCGCGGGAACATCTGTTCGACAGTTCGAGTGGATCAACGAGTCGAGGAGTCAGTCATGAATACGAGGCGATGGGTCGGATTGCTGAGCCTAGCTGGCGCCCTGGCAGTTCACGATCCGCGTGCGGGGCAGGCGCAGTGTTGCCTCAATGATTTGTTTGGCGGAATGCAGTCCTGCTTCCGGAAGGCTCCGCAAGCCTACGCCATCGCCCCCGTTGCTCCGATGGCCGCTCCGGTGGCCGCTCCGCTGATGGCCCCGATGGCAGCACCGATGGCCGCGCCCCCGAGCCCAGTAATGGTTCCGGTCCAGCAGGTGAGCTATGTGCCGGAGACGACCTACCGGACTCAGTACCGCTGCGTTCCGGTGACCAGTTACAAGCCATCCTCGGAGATAGATCCGTGTACCGGGTGCCCGCGTGAGTGCATGGAGCAGGTCACCAATTACGTGCAGCAGGCTGTCAACGTGCCGTACACGCAGTACCGCGCTGTCTATTCGACCAAGTATGTCCAGATGCAACCCGGGCAGAGCCAGCAGGGATACGCTCAGCCGGCGTATGGCCAGCCGACCTACGGCCAGCCGGCGTCCGCAGCCCCCGTACAGTTTGCGCCGGCCACCACGGTGGCCCCTGGACCGGCCGGTGCCGCCAGCAGTCCGTTTAGCGCACCGATTCAGACGACACCGCAGGCTTGGGGGGCAGCCGGTGCCGATATTCCCCAGCAGATCGTCAATGGCCAGACCAGCATCGCGGCCCCGATGTTGCCTCAGGGCACAGCCACGTCTGCCCCTCCCACCTACCAGCCCCAGATTGTTCCGCAGAGCGGTTCGTTCGCCGCACCACTCCAAGGGGCTCCGGCGCTCCAGCCAACCACGCCACCTGGCCTGTCACCCACACCGGCACTCCGGCCGATTCAAGAAGCCCCCCGTACTCCGGCCACCGGCCAAACTGGGGCCGCAGCCACCGGTGCTGGTGGGGCGACACCACCTGCCATCCAGCCCCCGCCGGCCGCTGGGCCCGCGCTCCCCCAGTCACCTGCTGCTCCTGCCGCTGCTGCGGCGTCGCCCGCATCGGCACCGGCGCTCCAGCCACGGCTGGTGCCGATTCCGTTGGCACCGGCAGTCGGTTCGAGTACGGGTATTCCTACGGTTCCTGGCCCCGGCCCGAGGACCACGACAGGGGCGTTTCCGCGTCTTGTTGAGCCCACCATCCACACGACTTCCTGGCAGCCGGCGGTACAACCAAGGGGGGCGTATCCGACGGCCGCCCTGCCTTCCCGGCCCCAGCAATGAGCCTGGATTCTTCCTGTCAATGTGAGGAACCGTGACCAACGCCGATGTTGCTGCGTTGTTCGAGCATCTCGCCGACCTCCTCGAATACGAGGGGGAGAATCAGTTTCGCATCCGTGCCTACCGTTCCGCCGCCCGAACGATTGCCGCGGAGACGGAATCACTAGCGGCGATCCGCCACAGCACCACGCGGTCGCTCGCCGACTTAGAGGGGATTGGCCGCGATTTGGCCGGGAAGATCGAGACGATTCTCGAGAGTGGTCGCCTGCCGGCCCTCGACGAATTATCGGCCCGGGTGCCGGCTGTTGTTTTCGACCTTTTCCGTATCCCCGGGCTGGGGCCGAAGAAGGTAAGGCAATTGGTGCAGTCGTTGGGGATTGACTCTCTCGACGGCCTAGAGGCTGCCTGCCGTGCGGGACTCGTCCGCGGCATGAGGGGATTCGGCGAAAAGACCGAGGCATCAATTCTCAAAAACCTGGCGTTCGTGCGGAGCACCGTGCAGGAGCGGCTCCTCTGGGAAGAGGCCGATGCGATCCTTGCCAGGCTTCTGGTGTGGATGGAATCGTGCCCGGGGCTCGATCGCATTGAAGGAGCGGGCAGTTGGAGGCGTGGATGCGAGACCGTCGGCGACATCGATGTCCTCGCGATCAGCCTCTCTCCGGCTACGGTGATGGACCACTTCCATCATTGGCAGGAGACATCGGAGGTGATTGCCGCTGGGGACACGAAGTCGAGTATCCGCGGCCCTGGCGGGGTGCAGATCGATCTGCGGGTGATTCCGCCGGCCTCCTTCGGAGCGGCATGGCAGTACTTCACCGGATCGAAGGAACACAACATCCGCGTCCGCTCCCGAGCCCGTGAGCGTGGCTTGTCGCTCAACGAATACGGCATCCACTCCCTTGTAGTCACCCCGGATGTGTTCCCGACGCTCCCTGCCGCCACCGAGGAGGATGTGTACAGCGCGGTGGGGCTGCCATGGATTCCGCCAGAACTTCGCGAGGGACGGGGGGAGATCCACCTCGCCGCCGAGGGGTTGCTTCCCGCGCTGATCACCGTGGCTGACATCCGGGGCGATCTCCACATGCACACCACCGACACCGATGGCGAGGACACGCTTGCCGAGATGGTGCGAGGGGCGATCGAGCGAGGTCTGGAATACATCGCCATCACCGATCACAGTCAGCGGGTGACGATGGCCCACGGCCTAGACGAGACGAGGCTGCGACGGCAGTGGGAGCGGATCGACCTGCTCAATGAGGCACTGGCCGCCGACGGGGCTTCGCCCATCGTCGTGCTCAAGGGGATCGAAGTCGACATGCTCGAGAAAGGCGGGCTCGATCTCCCCGATCGAGTGCTGGAGGACGCGGAGTGGGTGGTGGCGAGCCTCCATTACGGTCAGGGGCAGCCACGGGCGCAGATCACGTCCCGGATCCTCGAGGCGGTCGAACATCCTGCCGTGAGCGTGATCGGTCATCCCACCGGAAGGCTCATCAACCGTCGCCCAGCCTACGATGTCGATATGGAGGCCGTCGTCGAAGCGGCGGCCCGTACCGGTACGTTTCTCGAAATCAACGCCACCCCCAGACGCCTCGATCTCAATGATCTCCATGCTGCGGCAGCGCAGCGTGCCGGCGTTGCGATCGTGATTTCCACCGACGCCCATTCCATCCGCGGACTTGGGGCGATGGGCTGCGGCGTTCTCCAGGCGAGGCGAGCAGGGCTGCAGGCTGCCGACGTGGTCAACACCCTCCCCTTGGCAGCGCTCCGGTCGCTCCTCCGAAGCCGTCACTGAAGTCGTTCATCTGGCCTGTTTCACGCAGCGGAAACCGAGGTGATTGCTGCCTGAGGACACCTCCCCCTTCCCTCTGGTGCCGACGATGTATCTTGAACAGTACTGGTCGGTGCAGAGGAACGATCCGCCCCGCAGGACCTTCTTGACCTGACCGGGCTCCTGCGGATCGTGACTGGTCTCGGGGCCTTGGGGATTTCTTACGGGGGAGTTATCTGCCTGCGCACCGTGCCGGTAGGTGTCGTCGCGGTACCAGTCGGAGCACCACTCCCAAACGTTGCCGGACATGTCACACAGCCCATAGGCGTTGGGTGGATAGGATGCCACCGGCGCAGCGAAGGCATGGCCGTCGGCGGCGGTGTTGCCCGTGGGGAAGAGGCCCTGCCAGGTATTGGCCATCGGGCGGTTGTCGGGAAGGAATTCGTTTCCCCAAGGGTAGGCGGCTCCGGTCAGTCCACCTCGGGCTGCGAATTCCCATTCCGCCTCGGTGGGCAACCGCTTTCCGGCCCATGTGGCGTAGGCCAGTGCGTCGCTATAGGCGACTTGAACGACGGGATCGCTGTCGCGGCCGTCGATCGAACTGCCGGGGCCGGTGGGATGTCTCCAGTCGGCTCCCGGGACATACGACCACCAGGCATAGTGGTTGGCCAGTGGCACGGGGCCTTGGGGGGGGGTGAAGACAATCGAGCCGGGGACGAGATTGGCCGCCGGGGCGGTGGGGAAATCTTCTGCACGGGGAGGTGTCTCGGCGACCGTCACATACCCGGTGGCCTGCACGAACGCGGCGAACTGGGCGTTGGTGACCTCGGTGTGGTCCATCCAAAACCCGTTCACAGACACTCTGTGGATGGGACGGGCGTCGGGCATGGGATCTTTGCCGCCGTGCTCGATCTGCCGTGGATCGTCACAGCCCATCGAGAACACGCCTCCGGGGATCCACACCATTCCATCGGGAATGTCTGCCGGGGCGGCGAGGGAGTCCTCGATGGTGGGTTCAAAACCGCGCCGGGGGCGGGTTGTCTGTCCACTGCCTGGATTGTCGCGCAGCGTCAGTCGACCCAGCCCCAGCAGCACCGCCAGACCGGCTCCGATCCACGGTACGAACCACCACAAGGAGCGTCGTGGCGACGAGGAGATCCGGGTCTTCATGGGCTCTTGGGAGAACTCGGGATCCGTGCGGTCGAGGAGGTTGCCTGCAGGCATGTCTTGGTGACTGTGATTTTATCAGCGAAGACCGTGCCGTCACCGATGCTCCCCTCCCCTTCCCAGAGTCTTCCCTTGATTTCCACGGCGTCACCGACACCCGCCAGCGAGACCAGAGACGACGCCACCTGGACGGTGGCATCCTCCGCCAGCGGAATCGAAAGACGCCGGATGCGACCGGCATCGACGCGCAGGGTAAGAACGCCACGCTTCATCTGCACGACCCGACCGATGATCATCTCCTCCTGCCCAGGAGTCACGGGAGCCGGCTTGGCGTCTGTGGCAGGAGCCACCAGATGGAGGGTGTGGATCGGGGTTTCGGCACGGCCTTTCCCATCCACCGTCGCCTGGCAGCGGACAGTCATACCAGGCGTGAGGATCGCCACTGGGGCCGTGCCGGACACATCCACCCGCGACACTCCGGCCGGATGAAGAACCGCCACTCGCTGCGTAGCGGCGGCGCCATCCGGCGAGGTGACCATGAAGGCTACCGCGCCTCCGGAGTTGCTTCCCGTCACCCCCTGCACGACACCCCGGAAATCGACCGTCGGCAGGCTATCGATCGAAAGCTGATTCTGCTCCACAGGAACGGTGATTGCCTTGTTGCTTCCCCGGCATGCGCCGAGGTTCCACAACCGCTCGTACGACTTCTGGAGCGCTGCCGACTTGTAGAACGTGCCCCAATGGATGGTGCCATCAGGACTCACCGGCGGGGGGCTGTCCTGACTGTCGGCGTAGGGGTTGTAGGCCGCGACCTGTGCGCAGACTGGCAAACAGTACAGGCCCGTCGGGAGGGCAATGAGGACGCCGGCAGCGGTTGTCAGCCCCCGGACCAGATCGGTAGCCGGCCGGCAGCGCCTCGTTCTGGAGGAGTGGGTATGGCGGAAGCGACCGAACCGAGTCGCCAACAAGTCGTACAAGGGCATGGCAATGTCTCCGGGAAACCGATCCCTCTCGACATTCCCTCGGCAGATTACCCACCTCCACACCAAGTCGCTGTGATACGACGCTCCAACCGGCACAGTCTCCCCCGGAATCGTCAGTTGGCGGGGAGGAGCAGGCTACGCCGGCATGGGGTTCGGCGGGGCCCGATGCCAGATTGGGCCTAGGGGGGCGGGTTGCCGCCCCCCTAGCCCTTCTGTGATTGGATTACAGCAGATCTGCCGGGTCGGCGGCGGGAACGGCGAGGCCAGGTAAGTCACTGCCGGTTGCCTGCCGGAGGGCGTCGCTGGGGTTGGCTGCCTCCAGCAGGGGGAACTGACGGGCCAGAACGTTGTCCCGGTCCGGTCGCAGCGACTCCAGTGCCTCAGGGCGGACCCGCACCTCGGACGACTGGTAGGTGTTGAAGCCTGTACCAGCGGGAATCAGGTGGCCGAGGATCACGTTTTCTTTGAGCCCGACGAGGTTGTCCACCTTGCCTGCCAAGGCGGCTTCGGTGAGCACCTTGGTTGTTTCCTGGAAACTCGCGGCCGAGATGAAACTCGAACTCTGCACGCTGGCCTTGGTGATGCCGAGCAACTGCGTGCTGGCGGTGGCGGGTTTCGGCTTGGTGCCCTTGGCAGGGGCCCCTCCGAGGGTCTCGATTTGGGCATTCGCCTGCTCGAGGTGGTCCTTCGGAACGACGCTGCCCACGGGGAACTCGCTGTCACCCTTATCCGTGATCCGCAGGCTGTCGGAGATCCGCTTGTTGGCATGCTGGAACTCGAACTTGTCCATCACGCTGCCAGGGAGCAGTGTCGTGTCGCCGACTGTCTCGATCTTCACCTTGCGCAGCATCTGCGACACGATGATCTCGATGTGCTTGTCGTCGATGTCGACCCGCTGGCTGCGGTAGACGTTCTGGATCTCACGGACGAGGTACTTTTGTACTTCCTCCTCACCCGAGATCCGCAGGATGTCGTGGGGAACGAGGGGGCCGTCAACGAGGGCCTCGCCCTCCTTGACCTCGTCGCCGGTGTGGACACGCATGTGCTTGCCCTGCGTGACGAGATGCTCCACCTCCCGACCACTCTCGTTCTTGACGACGATCGTCCGCTTCCCGCGGCGCTTCTCCCCCTTCACTTCCACGCGGCCACTGATCTCAGCCATGATCGCCGGATCCTTCGGCTTGCGGGCCTCAAAGATTTCGGTGACACGGGGCAGACCGCCGGTGATGTCTTGTGTACCCGAGGCCTCGCGAGGGGTCTTGGCGAGGACGTGACCGGCGTTGACCGCTTCCCCTTCGCTGACCTCGATGTAGGCCTTTTCTGGCAGGTAATAGAAGCCGAGCGTCTTGCCTTCTTCGTCAAGAAGGACGATCTGCGGATGATAGACCCCCTTGTGCTCCATGATGATGCGACGCTCGTGTCCGCTGGGATCCTTCTCGATACGGACCGTCTCATTCTCGATGACATCCTCGTAGCGGACCTTGCCGGCGACCTCAGAGAGAATCGGGATGGAGTGTGGATCCCACTGAACGAGAATCGTGCCGGCCTTGACCTCCTCGTAATCCTGGACCTTCAAAATGGCACCGGCGGGGATGTCGAACTTCTCGAGGTCGTTCCCCTTGGCATCAATGATCGTGATCTCACCATTACGGGCGAGGACGACCTGATTTCCGTGCTCATCCTGGACGCTGCGAAGACGGGAAAAGCGGACCGCACCGGCACGTTTTGCCTTGCTCTGATTCTCCTCGAGCGCTCGCTGGCCCACGCCGCCGATGTGGAACGTTCGCATGGTCAACTGCGTGCCCGGTTCGCCGATGCTCTGAGCGGCGATGATACCCACCGCCATCCCCTCTTCGACGAGCGCGCCGGTGGAGAGATCCATTCCGTAGCACAGCCGACAGACTCCCAGTGGCGCTTCGCAGGTCAGCGGGCTGCGGACATGGACATTCTCGAGCCCCAGTTCCTCGATCTTGTGAGCCACCTTAAGGGTGATCAACTCGTCCTCGTGGACGACGACCTCGTTGGTGATGGGGTTCTTGATGTCGGCCCGGCTGACGCGGCCGCGAAGACTGTCTGCGAGGCGGACCTCGACTTTCTCTCCGCGATAGATGACTCCCTTCTTGACCCCCTGTGACGTGCCGCAGTCGTGCATCGTGACGACGACATTTTGGGCCACGTCGGCGAGCTTTCGCGTCAGATAGCCCGAGTCGGCGGTCTTGAGTGCCGTATCGGCCAATCCCTTGCGGGCACCGTGGGTGGAACTGAAATACTCAAGGACAGTCAGTCCCTCGCGGAAATTCGCCTTGATGGGCGTTTCAATGATCTTTCCCGACGGCTTCGCCATCAGGCCGCGCATCCCAGCCAACTGGCGGATCTGCTCCACGCCGCCTCGGGCACCCGAGTGAGCCATCAGATAGATCGGGTTGACGTATCCGTCGGGGCGGCCGTCGCTCGCGGTGTCCTTCTCAAGGGCCGCCATCATGTCCTTGGTGATCTCTTCGCGGGCGTGCGTCCAGGCGTCGAGAACGGAGTTGTAACGCTCGCCGTCGGTGATCACGCCCTTCTGGTACCGCTTGAGGATCTTGAGAACTTCCTTGTCGGCTTCGCCAATAATCTTCGATTTGCCGACGGGAGTGATGAGATCGTCGGTCGCGAACGACAGGCCGCTCTTGGTGCTCCACTTGAAGCCAGTGCGGTTCATGTCGTCGAGGAGGTCGATCGTCCGCCGACGTCCGAGCGTTTGGTAGCAATCGGAGATCACGCGGGCCAATTCGCTCGAGCGCATGGGAATGTTGTAGAAGAGCATCCCTTCAGGCAGCACTGAGTTAAAGAGTACGCGCCCGGCTGTTGTCTCGATGATCTCCCCGGGCGTCGATTGGACGAGCTCCTCGGTCTTGAGACGCCGGTTGGTCGAGAGCTTGACCCGGATCTTCGCATGGGTGTCGACCTTGCCGAGCGAATGAGCCAGTTCCACCTCCTCGGCGTCCTTAAAGACCATTCCCTCGCCTTTGCGGTTGGGGAGGAGCATGGTGAGGTAGTAGCAACCCATCACCACGTCTTGGGAGGGGCTGATGATTGGAGCGCCGTTGGCAGGGCTGAAGATGTTGTTGGTGGACAACATCAGCGTGTGTGCCTCGACTTGGGCTTCGATTGAAAGCGGCAGATGGACGGCCATCTGGTCGCCGTCGAAGTCGGCGTTGAACCCCTTGCAGACCAGCGGGTGCAGCTTGATCGCGTTCCCCTCGACGAGGATCGGCTCGAACGCCTGGATTCCCATCCGATGGAGCGTCGGGGCACGGTTGAGGAGTACGGGGTGGTTGCGGATCACCTCTTCGAGGATATCCCACACCTCGGCGTCCTTCCGCTCGAGCATCTTCTTAGCGCTCTTAATCGTATCGGCGTGGCCGAGTTCTTTGAGCCTACGAATGATGAACGGCTGATAGAGCTCCAGCGCGATCTTCTTGGGGAGACCGCATTGATGGAGGCGGAGGGTTGGTCCGACGACGATCACGCTCCGGGCCGAGTAGTCGACACGCTTTCCGAGCAGATTCTCCCGGAAGCGGCCTTGCTTGCCCTTGATCATGTCCGTGAGGCTTTTCAGCGGGCGATTGCTCGAGGCGAGCACCGGCCGCTTGCAGCGGTTGTTGTCGAACAGGGCATCGACCGACTGCTGTAGCATCCGCTTCTCGTTGCGGATGATCACCTCGGGGGCGTTCAAGTCGACCAGTTTTTTAAGCCGGTTGTTGCGGTTGATGATCCGGCGGTAGAGATCGTTCAAGTCGCTGGTGGCAAAATTGCCCGAGTCGAGCATGACCAGTGGCCGCAGATCGGGCGGGATCACCGGGATGACGTCGAGCACCATCCACTCCGGCTTGTTCTCGCTGTCGCGAATCGCCTCCACGATCTTCAAGCGGTTGACGAGATCCTTCTTCTTCTGCTTTGATCCCGTGGTATGGAGTTCCTCGCGGAGTTCCTTGGAGAGGGTGACCAGGTCCAGTCCCAGAAGTAATTTGCGAACCGCCTCGGCACCCATCTCGGCCTCGAAGCCGGTATCGCCGTAGGTCCCCTTGGCCTCACGGTACTCCTCCTCAGTGAGGAGTTGCTGGCGCTTCAGCGGCGTGTCCTTGGCGTCGAGGACGACGTAGTCCTGGAAATAAATCACCTTTTCGAGACTCGACGTCTTCATATCGAGCAGGGCACCGAGCCGGCTCGGCATGGCCTTGAAAAACCAGATGTGGACGACCGGGGCCGCCAGTTCGATGTGGCCCATCCGCTTCCGGCGGACGCGACTGTGGGTGACCTTGACGCCGCAGCGGTCGCAGATCATCCCCTTGTACTTCATCCCGCGGTACTTGCCGCAGGAGCACTCCCAGTCCTTCTCCGGTCCGAAGATCTTCTCGCACATCAACCCGTCCTTTTCCGGACGGTAGGTGCGGTAGTTGATCGTCTCCGGCTTCTTCACTTCGCCGAACGACCAACTGCGGATGTCGTGGGGCCGCGCCAGGCTGATCTTCACGGCGGAATAGTCGTTGACGCGATCGTAGGTGGATTCACCGATGCTCACGAGACGTCTCCTTGGAAGAACCCAGAAATGCTATGGGGGTACGTGGAATGCGGAAAAGGAAGGGTGACGGCACTGCTCCCGCGGCGGCGGCCGCCGCGGGAGCAGTGCAGAGGTCACAGCCGTCGCTTCTCCAGCGACATATTGAGGGCCAAACCGCGGATCTCGTTGGTGAGGACGTCGAAACTGGCAGGCGTGCCCGCCTCCAGTGTGTTCTCCCCCTTCACCATGCTCTCGTAGATCTTTGTACGTCCCTCGACGTCGTCGCTCTTGACAGTTAACAACTCTTGGAGGATGTACGCGGCCCCGTAGGCCTCGAGCGCCCACACCTCCATCTCGCCGAAACGCTGGCCGCCGAAGCGAGCCTTGCCGCCAAGGGGCTGCTGCGTGATCAGCGAGTATGGCCCGGTGGAGCGAGCGTGGACCTTGTCGTCGACAAGGTGGTGGAGTTTGAGCATGTAGATGTAGCCGACCGTCGTCTCCTGCTCGAGCCGTTCGCCGGTTCGGCCGTCGAACAACTGCGCCTTCCCGTGGCGGGGTAGCCCGGCATCCTCGAGCAATTGGTTGATGTCCTCCTCGCTCGCACCATCAAACACAGGAGTGATGGCCTGGAATCCGAGCAACTTTCCGGCCCAACCCAGATGGGTTTCGAGAATCTGGCCCACGTTCATGCGGCTGGGCACCCCCAGCGGGTTGAGAAGGATCTGTACTGGGGTGCCATCGGCGAGGAAGGGCATGTCCTCCTTGGGGAGGATCTTGGCGATCACCCCCTTGTTGCCGTGGCGACCTGCCATCTTGTCGCCGACGCTGATCGCCCGCTTGGCAGCCACATAGACCTTCACCATCTGCAGGACACCGGGGCGAAGTTCATCCCCCCGCTTCATGCTGTTGAGCCGCCTCTCGCGGGAGTCGATCGCCTCGTCAACGGCCGGCCACATGGCTTTGTAGAGCTTCTCGATTTCAGTCTTCCGCTGCGGAGAGCGGATGTCGAGCGACTCAAGATGAAACGCAGCGGCACGATCCGCGACCACCTTGTGCTCCTGATCCCGCACCAGGGGGCTGCCGTCGGGAGCGGTGAGTGGCTTTTGAAGAATCTTGCCAATCTCCTCGACCATCGCCCCGAATGCCTCGGCAACCCGGGCATTGCCCTCGGTCTCGGTTTCCTTGAGTTGCTTCTCGAACTCACGTCGCTCGTCCTCAGAAAGGCTCATCCGCCGCGAGAATTTCTCGCATGCGATGACGATTCCCTCCACTCCCGAGGGCACCTCGAGAGAATCGTTCTTCACGTCTTCGCCGGCACGGCCGAAGATGGCGTGAAGCAATTTTTCCTCCGGGGTCAGTTCGGTCTTGCTCTTCGGCGAGACCTTCCCGACGAGGATATCGCCAGAGCGAACGAACGTTCCAATTCGGACAATTCCACCCTCATCGAGGTTGTGGAGGGCACGCTCGCCCACGTTGGGGATGTCTCGCGTGAATTCCTCGCGGCCGAGTTTGGTGTCGCGGATCTCGATGTCGTACTCCTCGATGTGAATCGAGGTGTAGACGTCGTCCTCCACCAGCTCTTCGCTGATGATGATCGCGTCCTCGAAGTTGAAACCATCCCACGCCATGAACCCGACCAGGACGTTCCGTCCGAGGGCCAGCTCTCCCTTGTAGATCGCCGCACCGTCGGCGAGGACTTCACCGCGCTCCACTTTCTGACCAAGTCCAACAATTGGCTTTTGGTTCTGGCACGTCCGCTCGTTCAAGCCGACGTACTTGCGGAGCCGGTAAATGTCGGGGGTAGCCGACGCTCCGGCCGGGGTGACTTCTATCCGTTCGGCATCGACGTACGTTACAGCTCCCTTGCGGGCGGCACGGACAATGAGGCCAGAGTTCGCAGCAACGTCCCGCTCCATTCCGGTAGCCACGATCGGCGGTTCGGTGACCAGCAGCGGCACTGCCTGCCTCTGCATGTTAGAGCCCATCAACGCCCGGTTGGCATCGTCGTGCTCCAAAAACGGGATCAGACCTGCGGAGACGCCAACCATTTGGCTAGGAGCAACGTCGATGTATTCCACGTCTTCGGGGCGGACAAGGACAAAGTCTCCCCGGTTGCGGGCGATGATCGTGTCACCCTCGAGTTTCCCGTCCACCACCGTGGCATCGGCAGGGGCCAGCGTGGCGTCATGCTCCTCATCGGCACGCAGCCAGACGACGTCGTCGGTGAGCTTGCACTTCGACACCTTGCGATATGGCGTCACGAGAAAGCCATAGGAGTCGACGCCGGAGTAGATCGCCAGGCTGGAAATAAGCCCGATGTTCGTTCCTTCCGGAGTTTCGATCGGGCAGATACGCCCGTAATGAGAGATGTGCACGTCGCGGACTTCAAAACCGGCCCGCTTGCGGTTCAAGCCGCCAGGGCCGAGGGCCGACAGACGGCGCTCGTGGGTGAGCATCGACAGCGGGTTGGTCTGATCGACCACCTGGGACAACTCGCCGCGACCGAAGAAATACTCAATCGCCGCAGAGATGCTCTTGGGATTGATGAGCGAGCGCGGCGTCATTTCCGCGACGTCCTTCAGGCTCATCCTCTCCTGAACGGTGCGGCGCAGCTTCAAAAATCCCTTGCGGAGTTCGTCGCTGGCCAACTCGTCGATCGTCCGCAGTCGGCGGTTGCCGAGGTGATCGATGTCGTCGACCTCGACCTCACTCTCACCGTCGCTGAGGCGGAGCATGTACGTGATGGCCGCAATCAGGTCATCCGGGCGGAGTGTCATCTCCGTTTCAGGAACAGCAAGGCCGAGCTTGCGGTTGATGCGGAAACGCCCCACCCTGCCGAGGCGGTAGCGGTTGGTGTCCTTAAACTTCTCGTCAAACAGCGTCCGTGCCTTGTCGAGAGCCGGAGGATTCCCGGGCCGAAGTCGCTGGTAGATGCGGACCAGAGCGTCTTCATGACTGGGAGCGACGCCGGTGCGACGCTTCGACTCGTCGGCATCCTCCCGGAGGCTGTTCATGATGAGGGGCACCTTTTGCTCCTCCATCAATTCCACCGCCTTGAGCCCGGAGGTGCAGATCAATTCAGCCGCGTCGTGGCTGATCTTGCTGCCGGCATCGACCAGGATCTCGCCGGCCCGCTCGCTCTCCTTCGGATAGACGATGTCGTCTGCCGCGATCTGCCCCTCAAGCCTCGGGACACTGCGACCACCGACAACCTTCTCGACAGTGGTCTTGTAGAAAAGCTTGAGGATCTCGCTATCCCTGGAATACTTCGGATCCATAGCGCGAAGGAGCGTCAGGGCCGAGAATTTTCCACTCTGGTCGATGCGGACCTGCAGCGTGTCTTTCTTCGACACGTTGAACTCGATCCAACTGCCGCGTTCTGGAATAATCCGGCAGTTGTGCGTTTTGCGGTCAGCAGACTCAGTATCGGAGACAAAGTCGATGCCAGGAGAGCGATGAAGCTGGCTGACGACAACGCGCTCCGCACCGTTGATGATGAACTCCCCGCCGCCGAGCATGATGGGAATATCGCCGAGATAGACCTCTTCCTCGACCGGCTGCTCTCTGGTCAGACGCAGCCACACCCGCAGCGGACGGCCGTAGGTGAGCCGCAATTGGCGGCACTCGTCCGGGTCGTAGCGGGGCTTACCGAGTTCGTAGCGGACGTACTCAAGCTTCACAGTCCGGTCGTAACTCTCGATCGGAAAAATCTCGCGGAGGACACCCTCGATGCCCTCGTCCTTCCTCTTCAGCGAGGGGACGTCGTACTGCAGGAACCGATCGTAAAAGCGAGTCTGGATCTCAGTCAGGTCAGGGATCGCATGACTCGCGCGGCGGCTGCCGAAGTGACGGATCTCTGTCGGCTGAAGGCGACGGACGGCGCGAGTTGCCATGTGGCGAATCTCCCGGGATGACCCTTGGAATGAGACCGTATGGGCGGTGTGACCGTGCAGGCGACGGCTGGCCACCAACGAAGGCGGCTGCAGTCACCGCCGGGCGGCGGGCTGATTATGAAGATGACTGGCGCGAGGCGGGACGCCGCAACGGAGACACGGCGCCACGACCAACCACCAAGGCAGTTGGCAAACGCAGTTCTCCGCCGGGCAGGGATTCAGCGCATCGGCCATCCGAAGAGGGGCGCATGCTGTCGCCGTGGAGGGCAGAGACGAAGAACAAAGACAGGCTGGAACAAGACATGCAAAAACTATACCGGACAGCGGCCGGAGAACCAAGCCTCCGGCCGCTGAACCGGGGAATGTGCTGTTTTTACTTGATCGAGACCTTGGCCTTGGCCTCTTCCAGCTCCTTCTTGAGCTTCTCGGCGTCGGACTTGGAGATGCCCTCCTTGACCTTCGTCGGAGCGGCCTCGACCAAGTCTTTGGCCTCCTTGAGACCAAGGCCCGTCGCGGCGCGAACGACCTTGATGACGCCGATCTTGTTTTCGCCGAAGTTCTCGAGAATGACGTCGAACTCCGTCTTTTCAGCCGCCGCCTCGGCGGCTGCACCGCCTGCGCCACCAGGAGCGGCCATCATCACCGCACCGCCTGCTGCCGGCTTGATTCCGTGAACCTCGTCGAGGTAGTCGGAGAGCTCCTTGGCAGCCTTCAGTGTCAAGGACACGATCTTGTCGCCGAGATCCTTAGTGTCCTTCGAGAATTCACGGGTCGCTTCAGCCGTTGCCATCGCTCGAGATCCTTTCCCTTCAGAAATATGACCGGCGGACGAGATCGCCGGTTTGAGTCGTTTTGATCGGTCGCTTCACACCATCCGCATACCGCACGCCAATTCCGGATGGACCATTACCAGAGAGGCGGCTGCGAAAATGGGGAACCAACAGTCTTACCATGAACCTTGGCTATGGGAAGCCCGGCCCAATAAAAAGCGGTCCAGTACGTTGATCAGGCGGCGGGGGCCTCTTCGACACCGGCCTTTTCCAAGTCGTCGACCCGCGAGGCAATCTGCCCAGCAAGGGTAGCGCCTGCTCCCAGAATCTGCCCCGAGAGCGTAGCGCCCAAGGAACTGATTTGACCGGAGAGGATGGAGAGCTGTTCGGCGCGATTCGGCCACTTGGCGACTGCCTTGACGTCGTCTGCGGCCAAACGTGCACCGTCGAGTGCACCGGCGCGAAACTCAAACCCGTCGTACTCCTTGACGCCAGAGACACGATCGAGCTCCTTCGCCAGATCGACGACGTCCTCGCCACCCCATGCGATGGCCAGCATGCCTTCGGTTGTTCCGAAAGCAGGGGCCAGTGGCGTGTCGAGCGTGGCCCTCCGGGCGAGGCTGTTCTTGATCAGCTGGAGATGGATCTTTTTCTTGCGGAGCACCTGCCGCAGCTGCGTGGTCTTTGTGCCGTCGAGCCGTCCGAGGCTGACGACGATCACCTCATTGACGTTCTTGAGGCGGTGCTTCAGGTCATCGACCAGCAGGTTTTTGACGATTTTGCTCATAGTGGGAGGGCCCGGCGAGGGGGCACCGTGAAGGGCGTCTCGAAAGAGACGCCGTTGAGGAGGGGCGGAGCGTAGGAATGGCCAAAGAAAGAGAAAGCGTCACGCCGCGATCAGAACGCCGGGCGTCATGGTTGCGGAGAGAGAGATGGTTTTCACGTACTGGCCGCGGACGCTGTTGGGCTGCATCGACATGATGTGGTCGATGAATGCCTTGACGTTGTCGGCGAGTTTGGCTTGATCGAAACTGAGTTTGCCGACGACAGCGTGGACAATACCAGTGGGATCGTTCCGAAACTCGACCTTTCCGGCCCGGTACTCGCTGACTGTCTTACGGATGTCGGCAGTGACTGTGCCAGCACGCGGGCTGGGCATCAGCCCTCGTGGGCCAAGCACTTTGCCAAGCGGTCCGACCAACCCCATCATGTCGGGGGCCGCGATACAAACATCAAAATCGGTCCACCCTTCCTTGATTTTCTTTGCCAGTTCGTCGGCACCGACTTCCTCTGCACCGGCTGCTCTTGCATCGTCGGCGAGGTTACCTCTGGCGAAGACGACGACGCGTTTCGATTTTCCAATGCCGTGCGGCAGAACGAGCGACCCGCGGACGATCTGGTCGGCCTGCTTGGGGTCGATCCCGAGACGCATGTGGATTTCGACCGTCTGATCGAATTTCGTCGGAGGGAGGCCCTTGAGCAGCGCCAACGCATCAGCGATGGGGAGCGGGGCTTCGGTTTTCGGCATCTTGGCGAGCATTGCCCGCATGCGCTTGGTGAGTGCCACTGCTTCGATCCTGGGAACTAAGGGAGACGGACGGGTGAAGAGTCGAATCGGTCGGGAGCAAGTTCTTCGAGGGCGTCAGCCGTCGATGGTGATTCCCATGCTGCGGGCGGTGCCCTCGATCATGCGGACGGCATGCTCGGCATCACGGGCGTTGAGGTCGTTTGTTTTGAGGCGGACAATCTCGGCGAGTTGGGCCTTGGTGACCTTGCCAACCTTGTCCTTGTTTGGCACGCCCGAACCCTTGGCTAACCCGGCAGCCTTCTTGAGGAGAGCGGCGGCCGGAGGGCTCTTGGTATAGAACTCGAACGATCGATCGTTGTAGACGGTGACGACCACCGGGATCGCCATGCCGGCGGCGTCGCGAGTGCGGTCGTTGAACTGCTGGACGAACTGTCCGAGGTTGATGCCGTAGCGGCCCAGTGAGGTGCCCACTGGGGGGGCAGGCGTTGCCTGGCCACCGGGAATCTGAAACTTCGCCTGACCGACCATCTGCTTTGCCATCGCTGCCCTCGTTGATCCCGCTGTCGCGTCCGTCCCTGCTGAGTGTCAATCCCGACGAACCGATCGATCGGGAACCGCATAAACCATCACTTTCCACAGCGGACCTCGTCAGAGGCCTGCAGGCGGAAAGGGCTTTTAGAGCCCCTCGATCTGCCAGTATTCGATATCCACCGGGGTTGATCGACCGAAAATGCTCAGCATCACGGTGACTCGCCCATTCGCTTCGTCAATCTGCTCAACCTCGCCTTCGAAGTTCTCAAATGTACCCTCGGTGATCTTCACACGGTCGCCCTTCTTGAAGTTGATCTTCAGACGGGGCGCCTCGTCCGTCTTAACTGCTGACTTGTTGAGCAACTTATCGACGTCAGCCTGGAGCATGGGGCTGGGGCGTCCGGCCGATCCGGTGAAATCGCCAATTCCGCCAGTCTCTCTGACGAGATACCACGTCTCGTCATTGAGGATCATGTTCACCAGGATGTATCCAGGGTAGAGCTTCCTGGAAACGACGCGTTTTTTGCCATTTTTGAATTCGGTGACCTGCTCCTTCGGCACCACAACCTTGCCGAAGAATCGATCCAGTCCCTGCATGCGGACGCGCCGTTCGAGGGTGTCGCTGATGGAGTCCTCGCGGTTGCTTTGCACCTTGAGGATGTACCAGTTCTTCTCGCCGATGGGGGCAGCCTCGTCGGCATCGGACACGTTCACTGGCTTGGCGTCATCCCGACCAGCAAATGGGTCGTCCAGAACCGCAGGGGTTCCATCATCGTCATCGTCTTCGATGGCGACCGCCGGTTGGGGTCGGTGGTCGGTGGAAGGCGTGTGGCTGGAAGGCGCATCAGTGCCCGGGGCATTCACGGAGGATGCCTCGGACTGCGCGGTCCGGTCATTGTCGCTGGGGTGTGGGGTCGTGGTCATGGGAAACTGGAACTTCAGGTGTCTCACCTGAACCCTTGAATAGCCCGGAGAACAAACCACCAGAAAAGATCGAAGGCTGCGAGGATGAATGCCAATGCGAAAATCATGAAGATGATCACGGCTGAACTGCGAGCGACTTCGCCCAGCGTTGGCCAGGATACCTTCGCCATCTCAGATTCCACGGCAATCAGGAAGTCGGCAAACTTTGGCACGTTGACAAGACGGTACAGCACCCACAGCCCCGCCGCTAGGATCAGCCCGGGGATGAGGAATCGAACGACACCAACGTCATTTGAACCACCGGCCGAAAGCGCACCCCCCGCCGCAAGCCACACCGGAAGCAACTGCGACAATCGCCACACTCCCACCGCCAGCGCAATAGCAAAGGCGGCGAAGGTCACCTGTCGGGTAACCCGCCCCTGGTTGCGCTTGTAGACAGAGAAACTGAGAATCTCCCTCCACGGCGAGCCGAGACTGGACTGGTTTTCGTGCATGCCTGCCATGGTCGGTTCCGTCCGGCGGGGGCGCTCCGTCAGGGCCCCACGAGGGGGTGTTTGAGGGGCGGAATGGGATGCCGTGAATTGCCGAAAATCAAACTTTAATCGAACTTTACCAAGTCGTTCTGTCGCGAGCAGGGGCGGCGGGAATCGAACTCGCAACCTCTGGTTTTGGAGACCAGCGCTCTGCCAGTTGAGCTACGCCCCTCTGTGAAAACCGGTCTTGTTTTTGAAATCAACCCGATCCGCAACCATCTCCAGATCGCTCTCCAAGCAGCTGTTCGTATCGAGGCTCTCCCGGGAGTGCTACCGCGATAAATTGGCAAGGATTCTCCCGGGCGCCGGCAACTTGGCCGGCGCCCGGGAGCCCTGAGGTTCTCAGTCGAGGATCTTGGTGACCACGCCCGAACCGACCGTCTTGCCACCTTCACGAATGGCGAAACGGACACCGTCGTCCATGGCGATCGGGACCATCAATTCGACTTCCATCTTCACGTTGTCGCCCGGCGAGCACATCTCGACTCCGCCGAGCAACTTGGTCGCACCCGTGACGTCGGTGGTGCGGAAGTAGAACTGCGGGCGGTAGCCGGCGAAGAACGGGGTGTGACGACCACCCTCCTCCTTCGACAACACGTAGACCTCGCACTCAAACTTCTTGTGGGGCTTGATCGAACCCGGCTTGGCAAGCACCTGGCCACGCTCGATGCCGTCGCGGGCGATACCACGGAGCAGACAGCCGACGTTGTCGCCTGCCTGGCCGCGATCGAGCAACTTCTTAAACATCTCGACACCGGTGCAGGTCGTCTTCTCGGCCTTGTCCTTGAGGCCGATGATCTCGACTTCGTCTCCGACCTTGACCTCGCCCCGCTCGATACGGCCCGTGGCCACCGTGCCACGGCCTTCGATCGAGAACACGTCCTCGATGGCCATCAGGAACGGCTTGTCGAGTTCGCGCATCGGCTCTGGGATGTAGGCGTCGACTGCATCGAGCAGATCAGCAATGCACTTGTTCTTTGCCGGATCGGTCGGGTGGTCGTAGGCGGGCTTGCCGGCACCGCGAATGATCGGCACATCGTCGCCGGGAAAACCGTACTTGGTCAGCAGTTCCCGGATTTCCATCTCCACCAAGTCGAGCAACTCTGGGTCGTCCACGAGATCGACCTTGTTGAGAAACACAACCAGCGCCGGCACGCCAACCTGCTTCGCCAGCAGGATGTGTTCACGGGTCTGAGGCATCGGGCCGTCGGCCGCACTGACCACCAGAATGGCGCCGTCCATCTGGGCAGCACCGGTGATCATGTTCTTGATAAAGTCGGCATGGCCCGGGCAGTCGATATGGGCGTAATGCCTTTTTTCGGATTCGTACTCGACGTGACTGACCGCGATGGTCACGGTCTTGGTTTCGTCACGGACGGTACCACCCTTCGCGATGTCGGCGTAGCTCTTTGCTACCGCCAAATGCTTGGCCGCCTGGACTGCGACCAGAGCGCCGGTGAGGGTGGTCTTCCCGTGGTCGATGTGACCGATCGTGCCGACATTGACGTGCGGCTTGCTCCGCGTAAACGTGTCCTTTGCCATGCTTTCTCCCTCGATCTTCCTCTCTGGTGTGCCTGCAGGCGACGCCCGCAGGTTGTTCGACTGTTTCTCGATCCGAATCCGAACTGGTTTTTCCGACAACCGGGCCGGTCTGTACGATTTTGGCCCGGCACTGGGAAGCTGCTGAGGGGATTTGAACCCCTGACCTCGTCCTTACCAAGGACGCGCTCTACCAACTGAGCTACAGCAGCGGATGTTCTGCCATGCGGCAGGTTCGTGTCCACTCCCTGAAGTCTGCAGAGGCCCAATGGCACTCCGTCGCAACGGTGGTGGCGACGGTCAATCGTCCGCGGCAGCAGGGGGTGGTGGGGGGTGTTTCCTCTTGAAGCGTGTGGCGTTGGGGAGCGGAGTGAATGGCTGCGTGCGGGGTACGAGAAGAGCCCATCAGGAAGCGATTGAGGACGCGGTTCAAAGCAGGTCGATCTCTCCAGAGCGGGTAGAGGGAATCGAACCCTCGTCTTTAGCTTGGAAGGCTATTGCTCTACCATTGAGCTACACCCGCTGATGGTCCCTCGCATTGGTCTTCGAGGCCCAATTTTTTGCATCGAACGGGCCGGACGCTCTGCTCGGGGGTGTTCTTGTCGGGGGGAGGTTCTTGGGGCGAATCCTATTATCAGGGGACCTTCTTCTGCTTCCGTCTTCGTTGGCGTGCTCTGCTGTCGCTTTGTCGCTGCAGGTATGGGTGGCTTTCGGATGTGCTGTGTGTTGTTGGCCGACTTAGGCGCTGGTGAGTCGAATGGGGATGGGGAGTGCAGGATTCGAACCTGCGAAGGCAATGCCACTTGATTTACAGTCAAGCCCCTTTGACCGCTCGGGAAACTCCCCCTTTGTGTTTTGGTACCGGCGAATCTGGAAGCCGAAGTTTTTGTCGATGTCAGTCGGGCAGTGATCAGGCTGTGAAAAGAGGTTCTCGGCTCTCCCGGCTTCCAACGTGAGCAAAGGCGTCAGCGGTTCGGTGGTGAGGCAAGTCAGTGCCCGAGCGGCCGTCCACCAAGCGGCAGGAGCCGTTTTTTCCAAGCTATCAGCAGTTCTACCGCGTCCCCTTCCCACTCCGCGTAATGACGGTGTGCGAGTGGGGAAGCGATCTGCTGCCATGACAGGCACGACAAGCACGACAATCATGCAGTCGCTGGCTGTGGCAGCCCCGGATACCTCCGACAACGAGCCTTCAAGCAGTTCAAGCCATCGAGCAGGGAATTCAACACTCCAAACTTGATGGTCCCCGGCATGAGGCCAACCGACGGTTGCGCAGTGAGCTAGCGGCGGGAGTTGAACCCGCAACCTGCTGATTACAAATCAGCTGCTCTGCCAATTGAGCTACGCTAGCCGGCCGATCTCGGGACGGGAAACGCTTGAGTGTACGGATTCACCACCGTCATGCAAGACGGCTGCATTGCGGCCGCATGGGTCGCAGGACCCCCTGAAAAACAGGGAAAATCAACTGAATTCGATCTCGACGATCGAGAAATCGTCCTGGAAGTCCTGATGGCTCGAGATCTGTCGTGCGTGCCCCACCAGGGTGTCGAGCAGTTGCGACCCTCCCGGAGTGGGGGTTTCGAGGAGCGTGCGGAACTCGCTCAGCGTCCACATTGACCCGTCTTTAAGGCCAATTTCGAAGGCCCCGTCGCTGAATACGTAGAGCGTGGAGCGGGGCGGGACGGCGATGTCGTGCGTCTCGAATGCGATCCCCTCCACGGCTCCGATGAGCGGGCCGTCAGATTCAAGCGCCAGGGCGGTGGTTGGCTGAGGGTTCGCGTTGCCGCCATGGGATCCGGTGGCGGTCGGCCCCGTCAGGAGAAGTGCTGGAGGATGGCCCCCACCGCTCCATCGCAACCGCCGGCTGCTGATTTCGTAGACCCCGTACCAGATTGTGAAGAACATGTCGTTTTGCCGTTCCATCCGGAAGGCCCGATTGAGTGCTGCAAGAACGGCACCGGGGGCATGGAAATCGACATTTGGAAGGGTCTCGCTCCGTACCGCATTGAGCGCCGAGACACTCAGCAAGGCAGCACCCACGCCGTGGCCGCAGACGTCGAGCAGGTAGATGGCGACGTGGTCTTCGTCGAGGAGGTGGTAGCCGAAGGCATCCCCCCCAAGATCGGCCGACGGAATGAAACGCCAGTCGATTTTGACGCCCGGCAAGACGGCTGGCGGCGGCAGAAGCGAGCGGACGTACTGCGCGGCACTCGCCAGGTCGTTGGCCAGCACCTGTCGGCTGGCCCGCAGAGCCTCAAAGGCTTCGTTCCGCTCGCGGAGAGCGGTGTGGCCGCGTGAGTGGTGGCGGACTCGGGCGAGCATCTCGACCCGGTCGGGGAGTTTGACGAGGTAGTCGCTAGCGCCGAGCGAGAAGGCTTCGGCTTTGACCGCGGCTTCCTCTTTGGTGGAAAGGACGATGATCGGCAGGTCGTGGAAGCGTTCCTCGTGGCGAAACCTGCGGAGCAATTCGAGCCCGTCGATGCCAGGCATCACCAGGTCGAGCAGCACCACCGTTGGTTCAATCTCGCTCGCCATGGCCAGCGCGGCGGCCGGATCACGGCAATAGTGGAAGGCGATCCCGTCCACTCCGAGGAACATCCGGCGCACGGCCTCACCGATGATCGGCTGGTCGTCGACCATGAGCACGATCGCGGAGGCGGAAGCGCCGCCGGCGCGGTCAGCGGGCGAAGCAGAAACGGGTGTTGGAAGGGATGACGGGGAGGTCAAATCGTGGTATCCCTCGAGGGAATCCAGGGCTGGGCGATAAAAATACTACCACACAACCGTCCCTCCCCACCGACGGGCTTCCCAGGGACGGTGCTGCCAGTGGGAGGGTGGGCTTGCTGGATTGCAAGCCCTCAATCGTCTTGCCTGACGCCTCCCAAACCCCGATCCTATTGTTGTAAGGCATAGTTCTTTCCGCCGGACTCTTTCCCCCAGCGACCGCCCCGCCCTCCCTCGACGGGATAGACCCGCTGGTGACCGATCCCGGAGCCCAGCGCAGAATTCATGGGAACCACCAATCCGTCGCCGCCGGTCGAGGCGCACGGGAATTCGAGTCAGTCGCGCGTTGGCGAAGACGCGGGCCCGGTCTCCCTGGGAGCCGGACCGGGCCGGGCCGTTGCTATTGAGCGTGCCTTGTTGCGCGGGTCGCATTATCTGCCGGCCCAGGGTCCGATCGGCGTTTTCATCCACCACAACACGCTGCATGCCTTCGAGGACGAGCCCTTTGAGCAAGCGGTCGTCCACGCCGCACACCTGTTCGGTACCGAGCCGTTCCTCTCCGAGGCACGCTACCGGGAGGAACTGCGGAAGGGGAGGATCCGCCTGGCCGATATTGAGGCGGTCGTCGACGCCGACCTCGGCGGGCAGGCGGCACAGACGCTTGCCGGGGGAAGGGTGACTCTGCGGGCGCTGTGCATGGCGCTGATGGAGCATCCCCTGCGTCAGGAGGACGACTCGGCCGTGCGTTGGACCCTCACCGAGAATGGTCATGTGGTCGACGACCCAGCCACCGCGGAGTTGTGGCAGGCCTGCGTGGAGGCGGTGTCGCTATCGCGGCCAACGATCGTCCATGTCCGCCCCCCAGTCCGGCTCCGCGACCTGATCGTCGCCGTTGAGCCCTCGATCGACACAGACGCCCTGGTGCATCCGTTTTTGATCCGGGTCTGTGCCGCGTTCCTCGACCAGGGGGTGGCGTCGTGGCCGATGCCAGGGCGGGAGCGGGGGCTGTTCGCCGCGGTCGTGGATCTCTATTCCCGTGCCGGCGGGCCGACGGAGCCCTGGAATGCCCGTCTCCCTGCGGCGCTTTCCGCGGTCAGGGGGCGGGATGCCATCGACGTGATTGCAGCCGAGATCGATCGGATTGGCATCCCGCCGGCAGTCGAGGAGGATTTCATTATCCGCTCGCTCCTCGCGTTGCGGGGCTGGGCGGGAATGATCCGCCAGTTCGAGGAGCGCCCCGACCGGGCGCCGGTGGATGCGGTCCCGGCGAAGCTGGCCGACTTCCTCGCCCTCCGCCTCGTTCTCGATTCTGTCGCTGCCGAGTGGATCGCTCCCCGTTTCGGCCACCCGGACGACCTGCCAGGACTGTGGACCGAACTGCGCGACCGCCACCCCGCCCGTCGAGGCCCAGGCAGCGTGGCCCGGGCGTTTCTTCTTTGCCAGGTGGCGCAGCGGATCGGGCTGTCGTCTCACGACATTCTCGCCCTCGATGACAACGAGATTCTGCGGCTCGAGCAGGCGATCCACGGGTTCGACGGGTTTGCCCGGCGACGGCTGTTTCACCTCGCCTATGAGCGTCGCCACCGGGTGCAAATTCTTGACTCCCTGCTGGTCAATGCGGCGGCCTCCGCGGCGGGGGCGGTGGCGCCTGGTGCAAAGCGGCCGCTCCTCCAGGCGGTGTTCTGCATCGACGAGCGTTGCGAGAGTTTTCGCCGGCATGTTGAGGAGCAGGGGCCGGCCTTTGAAACCTTCGGCACGGCAGGCTTTTTTGCGGTGCCGATGTACTACCGCGGGGTCGACGACTGGATGGCCAAGCCGCTGTGCCCGATCGTCGTCCGTCCTACACACACGATCATTGAGGTGCCGATGGATGGCGCCCTGGCGTCCCATCGGCTGCGTCAGGCGGTCCGGCGCCGCGTCGGGCAGATCTCTGGCAGTGTCTCAAGCGGCAGCCGGACGCTTTTCCGCGGCGGACTGTTCACGGCCATCGGTGGGGCGGTGGCCGCAGTGCCGCTGGTGGCCCGCGTCGTCTTTCCGCGTTTGACGGCCGCGCTGGGGAAGCGGGCCGCGGAGGCCACCCGCATCCCCACGCGACTCGAGCTTGAGCGACCAGACGAAACCCGTCTCCCCGACGGCACGAGCCCAGGATTCGACGTTGCCGAGATGACCGCGATCGTCCGCCGTGTTCTGGAGGATATTGGCCTGACGCGCGGCTTCGCCCGCCTCGTGGCGATCATCGGCCATGGCTCGTCGAGCCGCAACAATCCACATGAAAGCGCCTATGACTGCGGCGCCTGCGGAGGCGGACGCGGCGGGCCCAACGCCCGGGCCTTCGCGCAGATGGCCAATGACCCCCGCATCCGTTCCCGCCTCGCTGCGTCGGGGCTCGTGATCCCCGCCGACACCCGCTTTCTCGGTGGGATGCAGGACACCTGCGCCGACACCGTGGAGTGGTACGATACGGACTTGGTTCCGGCCGACCATCGGGCCGATCTCGACCGCTTGCTGGCTGTCGTCGAGGTGGCGCGGATCGCCAATGCCCACGAACGCTGCCGGCGTTTCGAGTCGGCGCCACTCGACATCACTCCCGAGGAGGCAATTCGCCACGTCGAGGGGCGATCGGGCGATCTGGCGCAGGTGCGTCCCGAGTTGGGGCACGCCACCAACGCCGTGTGTGTCATCGGGCGTCGCGCTCGGACCCGCGGGCTGTTTCTCGACCGTCGCGCTTTCTTGGTCTCCTATGATCCCACGGCGGACGATGACGGGGCGATCCTCGCCCGCACGCTCGCGGCGGTGGGCCCCGTCGGCGCCGGGATCAATCTCGAATACTTCTTCTCCTCGGTCGATTCCGTGGGGTACGGCTGCAGCACGAAGTTGCCGCACAACATCAGCGGCCTGATCGGTGTCATGGATGGCCATGCCAGCGACCTCCGCACCGGGCTTCCCTGGCAGATGGTCGAGATCCATGAACCGGTGCGGCTGTTGATTGTTATCGATGGCTCGGAAGCAAGAATTCTGGCCGCTGCCGAGCAGGTCCCGGCTGTCAAGCGGTTGGTGCTGAACCGCTGGGTGCAGCTTGTGTCCTGGGACCCCGACAGCGACACCATGGCGGTCTTCGAGAACGGACGATTCGTCCCCTTCCGTCCGGAGGTCGATCAACTCGCCGTCGTCCCCCGGTCGGAGGAATGGTACCGCGGCCATCGCGGCCATCTCCCGCCGGCGCGAGTCGCCGCAGTGGGAACGGCGGCACAGACCCTGCGTGCAGCGCGGCAACCGGCCGCGGAAGGGGCTGCCTGATGTCACCCGCTGCCACCGTGATCGCTGCGGCGTTCCTCGACAGTCTCACGGTTCCCGCCGACACGACGCACGCGATTGTTTCGGTGCTGGTCGCCCTGCAGTTGGCGGCGCCGGCGGCGACGCTGGTGGCCATCGGCCTGCCGGCGCTGCTCGACAGACCGCTTTCCGAACGGGCGACCACCCGCCTCGTCGGCGCTGGCTTCACGGCCGCGTTTCTGGCCGGCTTGGCGATGCTCGTGCTTCTCTCCCTGCGGGGGTTCGTCCCTGAGCAGGTGCATTTAGGCACCTGGTTCTCGGTGGGGCACCACGACGCCACCATCGATCTGGTGGCAGATGGCTTGTCGGTCCCCTACGTCTGTTTCTCCACCGGGCTGTGTGCCCTGGTGAATGCCTTCGCCGGCAAGTATCTCCACCGGGAGCCGGGGTTCACGAGGTTCTTTATCCTGCTGACGGTGTTCGGCACCGGCATGAACCTCATGGTGCTGGCCGGCAGCATCGATGTGCTCTTTGCCGGCTGGGAGTTTCTCGGCATCTCCTCCACGATGCTCATCGGTTTTTTTCACGACCGCACCAACGCCGCCAAGGCGGCCTTGCGGGCCTTTATCACCTACCGGATCTGCGACGTCGGGCTGTTGACGGCTGGCGTGGTGATCCACCGCGCCGTCGGGTCGGGCGACTTCGAACGGCTGTTCAGCGGCGTCTGGCCGCACGGGGAGTGCTTGGTTCCCTCCTCCACTGCGACGGTTGTGGCATTGTTGTTGGTGTTTGCGGCGATGGGGAAAAGCGCGCAGGTGCCGTTCTCCAACTGGCTGCCACGGGCGATGGAAGGACCGACGCCATCGAGCGCGATCTTCTACGGCGCCCTCTCGATTCATGCCGGTGCCTATGTGCTGCTGCGCTGCGAGGCGCTCCTCGATGCTGCGCCGCTAGCCCGCCTGGCGCTGATTGTGATTGGCAGCGCGACGGCGCTGCATGCCTCCCTCGTGGGGCGCGTGCAGACCGATCTCAAGAGCATGCTCTCCTACGCCTCGATGACGCAGGCGGGGATCATCTTTGTCGAGATTGGGCTCGGGCTGCGGGTGGTTGCGCTGGTGCATATCTGCAGCCATGCCGTCCTCCGCAGTCTCCAGATCCTCCGCTCCCCCTCAGCGCTCCACGACCGTCACGAACTCGAGGCGGCGCTGGGGGGCCACCCGGGCGCCGGCGGTTGGTCTGTCGTCAGCCTGCTTCCCGAAAGCGTGCAGCGGTGGATGTATCGGGTGGCGCTGGAACGGGGTTTTGAAGAGATGGTGGTGTCGCGTTCTGTGGTCGGCCCCGCTTGGCGGTTGCTCGAGCGCTTGGCGGACCTTGAGCGGGCGTGGACTGACTGGCTGGGGATGTCGGGCGCGGAACGGGCCGAAGCCAGGGCCGAGCGGCGCCTGCGGGGGAGATCGCGGTGATCCTTGCCTGGACGACTCTCCCGACGGTTGTGATGGCCCTTGGGCGGACGATCGCGCTCGACGGGAACGACGGCCGCCTTGTAGTCAGCCTGGCAGCAGCGGTGATCGTGCCGCTGATCACGGCCTTCTACGTCAGCCGCGGTGGCAGCGCGGCAAGTCCGCGGAAGCCGGCGGTGGCGGCGCTGACGATATCGCTGGTGGCGAGCCTGGTGATCACAGCGACCTGGGTGAATGGACCGGAGGTGGCGCTCGAACTTGGCGAGCGACTGGGGGGCGGCTATCTCGTCCACGTCGACGGTGTCACGGCCATGCTCCTTCCATTTGTGGCGATGGTGGAACTTGCGATCGTGCTGGTGGCTCCGAAGCGTTTCCTCGACGGTGCGGCGACGGCCCGCATCCTCTGGGGGGCCGGTGCGACGTTTGCACTGTTTTCCACCGCCCACCCGCTGGTGCTGATCATCGCCTGGATCGTGACGGCGTTGCCCACCTGGAAGAGCACGCGTGCCACTCCGGGCGGACACCCCGCCGCCCGGGTGTATGCGACGATGATGGTGCCGGCCGTGACCTGTATGGCCGCCGGCACGATCATGATGATCGTCGATCCTCCCTGGGAGCCGGGTGGAGGCAGTCTGGGAACCGCCGGCGGGTGGTTGGTGGCGCTGGCGGTACTGGTCCGCAAGGGGATCTTCCCGTTTCACTCCTGGTATCCCGCTTTGTTCCGTGGGGCGCCGATGTCGACGGCGCTGGCCGCGACGATGCCGCAGTTGGCCTCCTATACGGCCGTGCGACTCTTCTTTGGGCATGCCGATCATGGCGACGGCGTGGGGGCTGAATTGGTGGTCCTGTCGCAGTTGGCGCTGGTCACGGCCGCCTACGGCGGGGCGCTGGCGGTCGTGCAGCGCGATCTTCGCGGCCTCATTGGCACGCTGGCGATGAGCCAGTCGGCGCTGGTGCTGGCGGGGCTGGCTGGAAAACTCCCCATGGAGCTCAACGGCGCCTTTTGCACCTGGATCTCCAGCGGCCTGGCGCTCACGGGCCTGGGGCTCGTCGGTTGGGCGCTGGAGAGCCGGGCCGGGCCGCTGCTCCTCGAGACGCCCCAGGGGCGGTTTCGCGATGCGCCCCTGCTGGCCGGCTTCTTCCTTCTCTTTGGATTGGCGGCCATCGGACTGCCGGGCACGCTGTCGTTC
Source organism: Planctomycetota bacterium (assembly GCA_003669605.1). Lineage (GTDB taxonomy): Bacteria > Planctomycetota > Planctomycetia > Pirellulales > UBA1268 > QWOP01. The sequence goes on along the minus strand of QWOP01000042.1, from coordinate 247 downwards.
GTGGCCGACGACCTGCTCGTCTCGGGGAGCCTCGACGAGCAACTCCATGCCGGCTTGCTCGTGATCACCGCCACGGTGCTTTCCGGGATCGCGGTGATGCGTGGGTGGTTTATGGTGTTTGGTGGCCCGGCGAGCGTCGACGGCCCGCGGCATCAGGTGCTGCTCCGCGAGCGGGTGGCGCTGACGGCGCTGTTGGCGACGATCGTACTCCTCGGCCTCTGCCCTGCACCGCTGGTGCGGGAGTTAG